>NZ_JBITDP010000003.1:240477-564445 GCF_044454405.1 Streptomyces sp. NPDC051555
GGCCTCCCCCCACCAAAACTGGGCGTGTGGGGTGGTGCCCGCCCGGGGCCGGGGCGGCCCCCCCGCAGCCGGGGCGGCGCGGCCGGCCCGCCCCCCCCGGGGGGGGCCGGCCCCCCCCGCGGCCCGCGTCAGCGGGCCGCCTTGATCAAGTAAAGAAACTCTGAACAGCTCACCCAACGTTGACGAATGAGCCCGTAAGCATCCTGGGGTCCGCTGTCGGGTCAGCCGCGCTTCTTCGCCTGGGAGAGCTTCGTCTCCAGCTCCTTGCGAGCGGATGCCGGGTCATCGTGGAGAGGGGGTCCAAGCTGGCCACGGCGGGCTAGTTCCCTGGTGATCTTCCGGCCCTTGCTGACTGCTTCCTGGTACGCCTCGCGTGCTCGGTCGAGCTCGCCGCGATGCTCATCCGCAAGCGTCTTGAGTTCAGAGTCGGAAAGGTGCGCGAACTCGCTGGCAGTGCTCCGAGCCTGCCGTTCGACCTCCTCCCGCAGGAGGGACTGGACAACCCTCGGCTCGTAGCTCTTGCCGGGAGTCGGGGCGGTGCGGACGAAAACCCCGCGGCCCTTGACCGCGTAGATCAGCCCCTCACTCTTCAGCAGGCGCAGAGCGTTCTGGGCGGTGGAGTTGGCGATACCGAACCGCTCTTGCAACTCTCGCGCCGAGGGGAGCTGGCTGCCCGGAGGAAAGATCCCTTCCTTGATCTCCTCCCGCAGGGCGTCCGCGGTCCGCACGAACGGGGGGCGGCTGTCCTCTGCCCTGGCTGAGCGCCACCCGGGGCCGACGGAGTTCTCGTCCGCTCGCCCCTCGACTCCCCGCCCGTCAGCGCCCGCTTCTTCCAGGGGCAGGCAGACATAGCTGCCCCTGCCGAGCACGGAGAAGACCAGCCCCTCCTGCCTGAGGACACGCAGCGCGTTCTGGACCGTGGAGCTGGCGACACCGAAGCGCTCTTGTAGCCGGCGCGCGGAGGGCAGTTGCTCGCCCGGCTTGAGCTCGCCGCTGACGATCGCGGCCCGTAGCACTTCGGCGGCCTGAAGGTATGGGGGCCGTGAGTCCTCGTCCAGGGGCAGTGTCATGGGCCAACCGTACCGTCCGTAGCGCCTACGGCACACGGCCGCGCGACCGACCATATCGCCCGTGCCACCTAATCGAGCGTTGCGTCCGTATCGCCGTAGCGCTAAGGTGATGCCGAGTTGATCAAGCGGCTCCATCGAAAAGGGATGTGATGGCATGGCTGTCCGTATTCGTGTTGGCATGCTGAAGACGGCGGTGTGCGTCGCGGGCACCGAGCCGGTGCTGAAGATCAAGGACCAGCAGACCGGCGAGGTCGCCACCGACCGGGAGACAGGCGAGTCGCTCTACACGGTGACCGTGATGCTCATGGAGGACGGCCGGGCCGAGATCATGAAGATCACGGTCCCGCAGTCGGGCCTGGCGGCCGGGCTCAAGCCGGGGGCGATGGTGCGGCCGGTGGACCTGTTCGCGACCCCGTGGGCGCGGATCTTCAACGGGCAGCTCTCCGACGGCGTCGCCTACCGCGCCGCCCGTCTGGAGCTGGTCGCGGTGGAGGCTGCCCAGTGACCGGCCTCGTCGGCGATCACGCGCCGGAGGTGCTGATGGCCGCAGCGGCGCTGCTGGGAGTGTGGCTGCTGCTGGTCGTGATGAGGTACGCGCGGGCCGATAAGGGCACGCGGGTCAGCATGCGGCAGGCTGTCCGGGTCCGCTGGAGCTGGGTGCGGTTGGCGCGGATGGCGGGTCTGACGGTCACCGACAAGACGCCGAGCCTGTTCGCGCAGATCACCGCGCAGAAGGACGGTGCTGCCCCCGCTCCGCGCGTGCTGACTCCCCGGATCAAGGTGAAGCCGGATCAGTTCGGGGTGATCGTGCGGGCCAAGACCCTGCCGAAGGTCGGGCTGGAGGAGTACCAGAAGTCGGCCCGATTCCTGGCGGATGCCTGGCGGTGCACACGAGTCTCCGTCCTGCCGGACGGCCCCGGCCGGGTGGTGATCCGAGGCGTGCGCTCCGACCCTCTGACCACGCCGACCGAGCACCGGCCCACCGGCAGCCCGCTCACGGACGTGGCGCGCTGGGAGCTGGGGGTGGACGAGTATGCCGCGCAGGTGTGCGTGTCCCTGGCGAACGTGCCGGGGGTGACCGTGGCCGGCACCCCGGGCGCGGGCAAGACCTCGACCGTCAACAAGTTCGTCTGTGACCTCGCGCCGTCTGCGGCGGTGCAGATCGTGGGCTTCGACGGGAAGGTGTCACGGGCCTCTGAGGGCGACTACGCCGACTTGGTCAAGCGGATGTTCGCGTTCTGCGGCGACGACCTGGATGAGGCCAACGCGCTGTTCAAGCGCCTGGTCCAGTTGCGCCGACGGCGGTCGTCGGTGATCCGTGACGTGCTGGGCGTGAAGAACATGTGGCACGTCGGCCCCTCCCGGCTGTGGCCGCTCACGGTGGTGCTCATCGATGAGGCGCACACGTTCTTCCGCGACTACAAGGGCAACGACTCGGAGACCAAGCGGCTGGCCGCGCTGACGGCAGAGAACGCTCGCCTGGTGGAAGACCTGGTCAAGAAGGGCCGCAGCGTCGGGATGCTGGTGATCCTGATCAGTCAGAAGACCACCGGCGACGCCATCCCGACCTTCATCCGTGACGTGTGCCCCATCGGACTGTCCTTCGCGCAAAAGACCGTGGAAGCCGCGGTGGCCGCGCTGGGCGACGACATCCGCAACTGGCCCGACGCCAGCCCGGTCACCTTGCAGGACCCCGCCTACGTCGGCGTCGCCGTCATGGCGATGCAGGGCCGCCCCGGCTACACCCGCATCCGCACCCCGTACGTCTCCGACGCCGACGCGGCCCGCATCGCGGAAGCCACCTCCCACCTGACCGCCAACCCCGCCCTGTGCCTGGACTCGCTCCTCGACTCGATCGGCCGGTCCGCCTCCGGCGACGACGAGTCGGACGGCCCTGTTCCTCTGTCCAAGCTCTGAGCGCCCTTGAAATCCCGCGTCTGAGAGGAGGCTTCGCACATGGCGGAGGAACGTTTCACCCGCCACACCGTGACCGTGGTCATGGCAGTCATCGCGGCCCTGGCCTTCGTCTTCTCCTTCGGCAACGTCTGGGCCCTCGCTCTCCGGCTCAGCGTCCCCCGTCCGATTGCGCCGCTGATCGCCCCGATGGTGGACCTGTCCGTCGTCGGGCTCCTGGTCGCGCTGCGGTTCCTGGCCCTGCGCGGCGTCCCCGCACACGAGTTGAAAGCTGGCACCCGCCTGCTGCACCTGTGCGGGCTACTCACCCTCGCCCTGAACACCGCCGAACCGCTGCTGACCGGCCACTACGGCCGGGCCTGCCTGGACACCGTCGCCCCACTCCTGCTCCTCGGCTGGGGCCGCGTCGGACCCGCCTTCCTGGCTCAGTTCCACACCACAACCCACCCCACCCCGCACCTGGAGGCCACCACCGCGTCCATCCCCGCCCCTGCCCCCGGCACTGAGCCGGAGCCCGACGCGGCCCCTGCTCTGGAGACCGCCACCCCGGACCCTGAGCCGTTCCCCGTCGCCCCGGCCGTTTCTGCCCCGGCCGTCCTGCCCTCCGTGATCGACGCACCAGCACCCGCCCCGGCTGCCATCAAGACGGCCGTCACCGGCTCCCGTCCGTCGCTGCCCCCAGCACTGCTCGACGCAGCCAGGCGCATCGCGGACACCCACGACACGGAACACGGAGCGCCGATCACTGTCGCTCAGCTGGCAACGCGCATGGGCGTCGCCCTGCCGGTGGCCACCGCCGCGCTCGCTCAGCTCTGAGCCTCCCGGCCGCCGGCCGGATCACCCACCTGAACCCAACGCCCACCGATGGGCCCGGTCCGTCATGCCCCGAGCAGCACCAGCACACCCCCTCGCTGGCTGGGTGCTGCTCGGGGCCACCCACCCCGACAGAAGGGACACGCCCCGACATGGTCACCCTGGACCTGCGCCACGTGGCAAGCCCCGCCGTGCGGGACCTGCTCCACCTGGTCTACCGCCCCGACTTCGACCGCGACCAGCAGCAGATCGAACGCCTCGGCGGCTGCACCGAGCCCGTGCGCCTGACCGGCCACACCACCACCGTCGACACCACGACCGGTGAGGTGCTGCGCTCCTACGCCACGTCCGACGAATCCACGGGCAACCTGCTCACTGCGTGCGGCAACCGGCGCTCTTCGCGCTGCCCGGCCTGCTCCCGCGTCTATGCAGCCGACACCTACCACCTCATCCGTGCCGGCCTGACCGGCGGCAAGACCGTGCCCGACACCGTCCGCACCCACCCCCGCGTCTTCGCCACCCTCACCGCCCCCTCCTTCGGCCCCGTCCACAACCGACCCACCAACACGGACGGCGGCACCCGGTCCTGCCGCTGCCGCAAACTCCACGAACCCACGGACACCCTGCTCGGCACCCCGTTGAACCCCACGACCTACGACTACGCGGGCGCGGTCCTGTTCAACGCCCACGCCTCAGCATTGTGGGCCCGCTTCACGATCTACCTGCGCCGCGAGATCGCTGCCCGGCTCGGCCTCACCCAGAAGGCCGCCGGTTCCGTCCTGCGGGTCTCCTTCGCCAAGGTCGCCGAGTACCAGAAGCGCGGCCTGGTCCACTTCCACGCCGTCATCCGGCTCGACGGCCCCAACGGCAGCACCCAGCCTCCACCGCCATCTGCCACCGTCACCCTGCTCGCCGATGCCATCCGGGCTGCTGCCACCCATGTACGTGTAACCGTCGTGTCGGACGCAATCGGGGAACGCGCACTCGCCTGGGGCGAACAGCTCGACGTCCGCGAGATCGCCGCCTTCGGCACCGACGACGAACTGACCGACCAGGCCGTCGCCGCCTACGTGGCCAAGTACGCCACCAAGTCCGCAGACGCCTCCGGCACCCTCGACCGTGCCTTGTACTGCCGCCCCTGCCAGGGACGCGGCGCCACTCTGCTGCCCCACGGAACCCCGCTCCAGTGCACCGCCTGCGACGGCACCGGACAGGCCCGGCCCCTGACCCGGCTCGCGGTCGCCCGTCACGTGCGGCAGATGATCCGCACCTGCTGGGAGTTGGGCAAGCTGCCGGAGTTCGCTGACCTCAAGCTCTGGAAGTGGGCACACATGCTCGGCTTCCGGGGCCACTTCTCGACCAAGTCCCGCTGCTACTCGCTCACCCTCGGCGCGCTGCGCGACGCCCGCCGCGTCTGGCGCACGGAGCAGGCCCGTGCACAGGCCGGCCTGTCCGAGCCTGACCCGACGACAACCCTCGTCGTCGGTCACTGGGCCTACCACGGCTCGGGCTACAGCCCCGGCGCCGGACTCCTCGCAGCCGCCGTCTGGCACCGCAGGGAACTGGAAAGGCAGTTCGTAGCGGAAGGGAGCTGCTGATGACCTCGTACCAGCCCACCGCACCCCACCAGGCGCCGAGTGCGCCTCAGGAACTGCTGACGGTGCCCCAGGTCATGGCCCGCCTCCAGCTCGGCCGCTCAGCCGTCTACGACCTGCTCCGGACCCAGCAGCTTGCCTCGATCACCCTTGGCCGCGCCCGCCGTATCCCCACTCACGCCCTCACCGACTTCATCCGCGCCCGACTCGACCAGGAAGCCGCCTGATGACCACGCCCCGCGATGCCGCTCCCTCCCGCCGCGTCCGTGCCAATGGCGACGGGACGGTCTACCAGCGCAAAGACGGACGCTGGGAAGCCGCGGGCTACGTCCTCGCCCCGGGCAACACCCGCAAGCGCGTCCGTGTCTACGGCACCACGCGCGCGGAAGCCCTGGCCAAGCTCACCGAGAAGATCTCTGCCAGCAACCGCGGCGTCCCCGTTCCATCCGCGCAGGGCAGCGTCAGTGCATACCTGACGTACTGGCTGGAGGCCGTCGCCATCCACCAGCTCCGCGAGAACACCCACACCCGCTACACCACCTGCGTCCACCAGCACCTCATCCCCGGCCTGGGCAAGAAGAAGCTCGCCAAGCTCACAGCCAAGGACATCCGCACCTGGCTCAACCAGCTCCGCACCACCTGCCAGTGCTGCGCCCGCAGCATCGACGCCCGCCGCGATCAGCCCCGTTGCTGCGCCGCCGGAGCGTGCTGCTCCAAGCGGCTCTCCCCGCTGACGCTGGCGTACATCCACTCCGTCCTCAAGTCCGCCTTGGAGCACGCCGTCCGCGAAGAGGAGATCACACGAAACGTGGCCCGCAACGTCCGCATCGGTACACCGCGTCCTCGTCGGTTCGAACCGCTCACGGCCGACGAAGCCCGCCAGTTCCTCGCTGCCGCCCGCGATGACCGCCTATTCGCGCTGTACGACGTCGCCCTCCGCACCGGACTCCGCAAGGGCGAACTCCTCGGCCTCCAGTGGGAAGACCTCGACCTTCAAAATGGCACTGCCAGCATTCGCCGCACCCTCCAGCGCACCCAGACCGGCGGGCTGACCGCCCTGCCCACCAAGACCCGCGCGTCCGAACGGCGCATCGCCCTCCCCAGCGAGTGCGTCCACTCATTCAAGGGACACCGTGAGGTACAAGAAGGAGAACGAGAGGCGGCAGCGGAGGACTGGAGGGACAACGGCCTCGTCTTCAGCACGCCGGCAGGAGGGCCGATCGATCCCGCGAACCTCAATCGCAGCTTCCGCGCCCTCCTCGGTCAGGCAGGGCTCCGCCGGATTCGCTTCCACGACCTACGGCACTCCACCGCCACCCTGCTCCTGGAGCAAGGCGTCGAACTCGTCGTGATCAAGGAACTCCTCGGCCACGCCCACATCGGCGTCACCGCCACCGTCTACGCCCACGTCCGACTCCGCCTCCAGCGCGACGCCATCGGCCTCCTTGGCCGCGCCCTCCAGCGCTCCGACGACGCCACCAGATAGCCCGACGACCGCGGCGAACCGCCGCTCTGTGCAGCACCCGTCCGCTGACGTTGCCGTCAACTACTGCCGTCAGGCACCCCCAGCGCACGCGAGCGGCCCCACCAGAATGAACCTGGTGGGGCCGATCAATTTCCGTTCCTGTTCAGCATCAGGCGGCGGATGCAACACCACGATAGTAATCGGCGGCTTGCTTCAGCGCGAGGGCCAATGCCGGCAGACCTTCAGAGTGGCGCCATTCCCGAGTTGCCTCTTCACAGGCTCGCCAAACTCGAACATATTCGTCATCAAGCTCTGACGACTTGATCACAATGTCATCGAATTCGGCATCGGAGAATTTACGCCTTTCGGCATCCAGGAACCGCTCATTCAATTCCTCGCGCGCGACGAGAAGTTCACCCACTCGACGAAGATGCAATCCGCCGACTCTCGGACTGGCGATAACCTCCGCCAAGACCTTGATGTACTCGGACGGGCCACCTGCTTGACTCACCCTCTGTTCATCCTTCCTCGTAGCACGGCCATCCCTCGACGCCCTTCCGGTAGGTTGACGCCACCAGACCGCAGGATGTCAACACAATAGGTCACGCAGCTATTGTCCATTCCGTCGTATGCTCCGAGGTCCGCATCGATGGTCCTCCCTTGAGCCCCGTACGCGGCTTCTGCGTTCGGCAAGTCGAAGGTAAGACTCCTCGTATTAGGGCCGAGGTCTTCGGGGAACGCCTGCGCACCTGTGGTCGGCAGCCCGTTGTACTGGCCCGGCCTGGCGGGAATTGCATTAATTACCTGTTCGGTAATCTGCGATCGACCGTCGGCCATATCGATTCGAATTATGGCGTGTCCGGTAGGGCCCATATCGGGGTCATACGAAACGGTGGCAGTGCCACCACAGTTATGCACAAGGACCGGGGTGGGGCCTGCGAGCACATAGTACGTGTGCATGCTGAGGTGCTGTCAGCTGCGTCTTTGCAGGTCAGCGGAATTTGGCCAGTCCGTGGGTGTGCGTGGAAGTACCTTGTTGTGCGCCCCTGTTGCCGTCGGCGTTGCCGTCAGACGGCTACGCGCGTGAGGGCGGCGGAGTGGGCTTTGGCCGGTGTCCTGTTCGGGTTGGGGTCGGGCATGGTCAGGGGGCCGTACGCTGGTCGGCAACTCGGGCAGGCTTTGGACCTGCCCGGAATTTGAACGAGTGGCCCCCTGGCCTTGCCCGACGCGGGCCCCGAGCCGAACAGGTGGGTAAAGCCCACGGAGCCGACCGACCCCACCTGCGAGCTGCGCACCAGCCGACTACCAGCTGCTGCCTCGCCGTCGGCCTGATGCTCGTCGTGCGGACGCGTCCGGCTTCCTTTACGCCTCTGGTCATCCGCTGCGCTGTTTCTGCGCGGCCCGGTCGCTGGCCGGCCCGCGGTGGCGGAGCCGAGAGCGGGCCGGGTGGGCGGCCGTGCCGCGCGCGACCCGCGCCAGCGGGTCGCCTTGAAGACGTATAGAAAGTTTGGACGCATCCCTCTTCGGCAGTACGCCGTGGCCATCGGTGGAGGCTCGCGCTGGGGATGCCGCCTCTGGCGTCGGCTTGGCTGGCGTGACTTCGGGTGGACTGCCGTAGCTGCGTCTACTCGGCTCGGGTCACCTGGGCGTGGTCGGTCACGAGGCGTCTGAAGAGGTCGTGGCCGGTGCGTCCGGTGTGGCGAAGGGCCCAGTCTTGTGCGGCCTCTTGCTCATCGTGCGGGCCTGATTCGGCGTTGCAGCCTGCGGTGACGCAGAACGCTTCGTAGGTGATGCCGCCCTCGGGGACGTGCCGGATGGTGTGGGGTACGTGCCGGTACACGGAGCGGGCGGTCACTGGTGGCCCTCGGGGTGACGTCGCATGTAGACGTTGCAGTCGGTCACGGTCGTCACGTCACCGACCACGCGTGCGCGGTCGCGTACGTTGGCCAGTTCGGTACAGCCTGCACAGCCCTCGACGGGTGCCGGGTCCGCATCAAGTCGCAGCGGTAGTTCAACAGGCGCAGTCGTATACCTGGTCGGCTCACTCATGATGCGTCGCCACCCTTCGAACGTCACATGGCTGACCTATTGACAGGTCGGTGCTCTAGTTCAGTATTCGAGTGGCCGAAGCACTCCCGCTACGGTTCGCGGTGCACTAGTGTGCCCTCACTGACAGCACGTCAACTCAATGGAGGGGCACGCCTTATGCCCAGTCCCAAGACGTTCACGAAGATCGCTGATCACTTCCGGGAGCGCATCCTGTCGGGCGAACTCTCGCCGGGAGCCAAGCTTCCGACCAACCGGGAGATCGCCGGACAGTGGCAGGCCGCAGCCGCCACCGTCTCCCGTGCTCTGCAAGCCCTCCAGGTCGAGAACTTCATCCGCACCACCCCCAGGGGTACCTTCGTCGCCGATGACCCAAGGTGGACCCTGTCGGCGCGTGATCGTCTGGCCAGGGTCCAGCGGGTGAAGTCGTTCCTGGCGGAGGGAGAGACCAGCCGAGTGACGGCCGCTGAGCTGATCACCCCGCCGCTGTACGTGGCGGAGATCTTCGACCTGGAGACCGGAGACCAGGTTGTCCGCCGCGAGTGGCTCGCCGGCCGTGGCAAGACTCGGACCGTGTTCGCGGTGACCTGGTATCCGGCGCCGTTCGCCGCCTTGGTCCCCGATCTACTGAACACCGCTCCGGGTCGCAATCACGGACTGTCCGCGCGCGTGCTCGAAGCCACCGGGCGCACGATCACTCACGCCCGTGACGACATGCATGCCCGCCCCGCCGACGCGCGCGAGGCGAGTGCGCTGGGGCTGGCCGTTGGCTCACCGATCCTGGCCGGTGCCCACCGGTGGTCGGACTCAGAAGGGATCATCGAGTACGGGGAATGGTGCCTGCCGCCCCGGTTCACCATCGGCTACGAGTACCAGCCCTGACCGACGAACTCGAAGCGTCCCCGGAAGCACCCGGCCTCCGGGGACACTCACTGTTTGCGCGCCGATCTCAGCCGGTGTCGCCCCGCTCCAGACGCTCGACGCGCTCTTGCAGCTCTTCGATCTGCTCCAGAGCACGTTCAAGCTTGTAGGCCAGGTCCGCGAGCCCGGCCGACGCGGGGAACTCCCGGTCCGGAACAGCTGGCGCCTCGGGCGCGTCGCCTGCCGGTTCCACTCTCACCGGCAGTTCGGTGCCGAACTCGCCGCCGATGATGACGTACTCGAACTCCTGGCGTGACCCGTTCCTCTTTACGTACTTCTTGATCCTGCCCTCCAGCGCAAGGAAGGTCAGCGCCTGGTCCGCGGCTTCGGCGTCGCCGCCGAGCATGTCGACCACCTCGTCCACGGTCACGGTGGCCCCCTTGGCCAGTGAACCGTCTCTGATCTTGCCGACCAACCGGCCGTGGATGACCTGTGTGGCGAAGCCGTGGTCGTCCCAGTCCCGTACGTAGACCTCGTCCCCAGGCACCTCGCCGGGGTAGCGCAGGAAGAAGTTGCCGGCCAGCAGGGCGATTGCATTGGTGACCACGTTGAGCGGCACCGAGTAGTGCTCCGCCAGGACCTCGCGGGCTGGGAGTCTGGCTCCCGGCGCCAGCGTGCCGGAGTAGATCTGCTGCGTGAGATCGCTGGCGACGCGCTCGAAGGCTTCCTCGAAGTCGGCCGACCGCGTCACGAACGTACCGCGCCCCTGGCGGGCGATGACCCAGCCTTCATTGCGCAGGAGCCGGACGGCCTTCTGCACGGTCAGGCTTGATGCCTTGTACTCCTGCATGAGCTGGCTCTGAGTCGGTAGTAGCTGGCCCGGTCGCAGCTTCTCCTCCCGGATCTGCTGCCGCAGGTCGTCCGCGATGCGCTCGAACGTCAAGCGCGCGTCGTCAGCAGGAGGCATGTCCATCCCTGGTCCGGTTTCGAGTCTCACAGGCCGCAGGCGGGCCGTCACCTCTGTGTTCCACCAGCTCAGCCGCCCACGATGTCAGGGTAGCCGCCCGATGGATGGACCTCCTGATGAACAGATGGAATTCAATAGGGATGGACTTCGGATGGAACGAATGTATGGTTACGGCATGCGATCACCCACACGGGTGATTCGCCCCCTCTCACCTGGAGGTTTGCCGTGAAGACCATGCCCATCGACCAGTCCCAGGCGCTGGAGATCCTCGCCTCCGAGCCCCGTCCCAAGTTCAAGGACCGCGAAGGCCGAGAGGCCGCGATCGACCGGGGCACCGGTGCCCAGCTGCACGAGGTGGACGTGATGTTCGCGTTCAACGGCCGCGCCGAAGTGATCACCGTCAAAGTTCCCGAGCCCGGTCTCGGCAAGGGCCTCAAGGTCGGCATGCCGGTCATCTTCACCGGCCTGGTCGCCTCGGCCTGGGAGAACGAGATCAACGGCAAGGACCGGCACGGCATCTCGCTCCGCGCGGACGCCATCACCGTGAGGACGGCCGCCTGATGCCGGCGAACGCCCTCAGTACGGGGTCGCTACTGGTCGCATGTCTCGGCGTGCTGGGCATGCTCGCCTGGGCCGGGTTCCGCTTCGCCCGCTGGTACCGAGCCGACGGCGAGACCCGTATCAGCCTCCGTCAGGCGCGGCGGATCCGATGGGGCTGGAAGCGCCTGGCCCCGATGCTGGACCTGGCGGTCAAAGACGCCACGCCCACCGTGCTCCAGCAGCTCAGCCCGCAGGACCTGCCAGCGAAGCCGAGGGTGCTGGCGCCGCGCCTACACACCCAAGCCGACCCGTTCGGCGTCACCGTCACCGCGGATGCCCTCCCGCAGGTGGGGTTGAGCGCCTGGCAGGACGCGAACGAGGGCTTGTGCGACGCGTGGGGGATGCGGCGCATCCGGATCTCCCAGCCCAAGCCCGGAGTAATCGTGGCACGCGGATTCCGGCGCGAACCACTGGAGGCCGTGATCCGCTCACCGCTGCTCGGCCCCGACGGGTCCCCGATCTGCCGTCCGGGACAGTTCGCCTCCACGGACGACGTGCTGCTGGGCTGGGACGAAGACGGCACCCCCATCGTGCTGAACCTCGCCCACTCCGCACACGCCCTCGTCGCCGGCCTCACCCGCTCCGGAAAGTCGATCACCGTCAACACCCTGCTCGCCTACGCATCCCTCATGCGGGACGTGCGGCTAATCGTGATCGACCCCAACCTCGGCGCGGTCGCACCCTGGTGGCGTACTGCCTACAAGGTCTCCGACGCCATACACCCCGACGAGCCGACCGAGATCCTGCGGTGGGTGCGCGAGGAGATGCAGCGCCGGGAGCGGCTGTTCTGGTCAGGCCGTACCGACCGCATCACCGAATTCAGCCCCGAGCTGCCGCTGCTGCTCGTGATGATCGACGAGGTGGCGAACTACACCCGGCACCCGGACCGCAAGGCCCGCGAACGCTTCGAGGCCGAGCTGCTGGCCATCGCCAGCCAGGGCGCCAAGTTCGGCATCCGGCTGTGGCTGCTCACCCAGAAGCCCTCCGCCGACGTGCTCACCACTGCCGTGCGTACCAACCTGTCCGCCCGAATCTGCCACCGCGTCGACACGATCGAGGACTTCCTGCACCTCTTCCCCGACGGCCGGGAACTGGACATCACCGCCGCCGACCGCACCATGCCCCAGGGCGTGTCCATCGCCTCCGTCGGCGACATGCGCACCCCGGTCCGGCTGCGCTCGGTCTACCTGCCCACCGAAGCCTGCTGGCAGATCAACGACCTGATGTGCGCCGAAGGGCTCAAGGTCCGCGACCTGCCCGCCTCTATCGACCTGGACAAGGCCGCGTGACCGCCGCCTCCTGGTCCCGCTTCGCAGTGATCCCCGGCAAGGGCGTGTAGTCGCCAAACCCTCGCCCTTGCCGGGGCCTCCCTCCCTTACCCGTCCACGGCACACGCGTGTGCCGCAGTGCAGAGAGGTCCCGTCAGCATGCCACCGCACGACCCGACCACCACAATCCCCCGCCCCGAACGCGCCACGGCCGCGCTGCCCGTGTTCACCGGGTACCGCGACCTTCTCAGCCTGGTCCGGCAGCTGTCCTCCCTGGGTGGCTGCGCCCAGCCGATCCGGCTCGAAGGCCAGCGCACCGAGATCGATGCCTTCACCGGCGAGATCCTGCGCGAACTGAAGTCCAAGGACCTGCCCGCCGGGCACCTCCTGGTCCGCTGCGGCAACCGCCGTACCACCCGCTGCCCCTCCTGCGCCGAGCTCTACCGTCAGGACACCTACCAGCTCATCGCCGCCGGCCTGCGCGGCGGCAAGAACATCCCCGACCAGGTCGCCACCCACCCTCGCGTGTTCGCCACGCTCACCGCACCCTCGTACGGCCCCGTCCACGGACGACGCACCGGCAGCTCCGCCCGCTGCCGCTGCGGACGCACCCACACCAAAGGCGACCCGGCCCTCGGCACACCGCTCGACCCCGAGCGGTACGACTACACCGGCGCCGTGCTGTGGAACGCACACGCTCCCGCCCTATGGGCCCGCTTCATGCTCCATCTGCGCCGGACCATCGCCGCCGTGGCCGGCGTCCCGCAGCGTCTGCTGCACAGGTTTGTCCGCGTCTCGTACGCCAAGGTCGCCGAGTACCAGCAGCGCGGACTGATCCACTTCCACGCCGTAATCCGCCTCGACGGCCCCGCAGGCAGCTACACCCCGCCACCCCCGTGGGCCAGCCCCGAACTCTTGACCGACGCCATCCGGATCGCGGCTACCCACGCCTACGTCGCCGGGCCGCAGGTCAACGGTCGTGCCCGCTCCTTCACCTTCGGCGAGCAGGTCGACACAAGGACCATCCGGTCCACGGCCTTCCAGGGCGGCACCACGATCACCGAGGGCAAGGTCGCCGGGTACGTCGCCAAGTACGCCACCAAGGGCACCGAAGCCGCCACCGGCACCCTCGATCACCGCCTGAAGAAGATCACCGACCTCTGGTTCGAGGCCGTACCCGAGCACGCTGCCCGCATGATGCGCACCGCCTGGGCCCTCGGCGCCCGCGACAACCTCAAGCACCTGAACCTGCGCAAGTGGGCCCACATGCTCGGCTTCCGCGGCCACTTCTCCACCAAGACCCGCGCCTACTCCACCACCCTCGGCGCGCTCCGGGCCGCCCGAGCCGCCTGGCGTCGCCGCCACACCCCTCCGCCCTCACCGACCACCCTCGTCCTCGCCCACTGGGCCTACGACGGCACCGGCCTCACTCCCGACCTCGAACGCCTCGCCGCACTCATCGGAGGTAGCCCGACGGGCAAACAGGAGGCAGCGACTCGTGGGTGACGACGAACTCCTCACCGTCCCCGAGGCCATGGCCCGCCTCAAGATCGGCCGCTCCGCCCTCTACGACCTCCTGCGCACCCGCCGCCTCGCCTCCCTGACCATCGGCCGCGCCCGCCGCATCCCCACCCACGCCCTGAAGGACTACGTCCAGCACCATCTGGAAGAGGCCGCCCGATGACCGCGTCCAAGTACAGGAAAGCCCGCGCCAACGGCGAAGGCACCATCTACCAGCGCAAGGACGGCCGCTGGGAAGCCGCCGGCTACGTCCTCGCCGCCGACGGTAGCCGCAAACGCGTCCGCGTCTACGGCACCACCCGCAGGGAAGCGGCCGACAAACTCACCGAGAAGATCGCCGACAGCAACCGCGGTCTCCCCGTCGCCAGCGCCGACAGCACCGTGGGCGACTACCTGACCTACTGGCTGAACGGCGTCGCCGTCCACCGGCTCCGCGAGAACACCCACACCCGCTACGCCACCTGCGTCCGCCTTCACCTCATCCCGGGCCTCGGCACCAAGAAGGTCGCGCGGCTCACCCCCAAGGACGTCCGCACCTTCCTCGACCGCCTCCGTACCACCTGCCAATGCTGCGCCCAGGGGCTGGATACGGAACGGAGGAGGTGCTGCGCGCTCGGCGAGTGCTGCCAGAAGCGGCTGTCGCTCTTGACCGTGACGTACGTGCACTCGGTGCTCAAGTCGGCGCTGGAACACGCAGTCCGCGAAGACGAACTGCCCCGAAACGTCGCCCGCAACGTCCAAAGCACCGCACCACGCCCGAGGCGCTTCCGGCCGCTCACTGCCGCCGAGGCACGCCAGCTCCTGCAAGCGGCCCGGGCCGACCGGCTCCACGCGCTGTACGAACTCGCCCTGCGCACCGGCCTCCGCAAAGGCGAACTCCTCGGCCTCCACTGGGAAGACCTCGACCTCAACGCAGGCACCGCCACCATCCGCCGCTCCCTCCAGCGCACCCGCACCGGCGGGCTCACCCGACTCCCGACCAAGACCCGCGCCTCTGAACGCCGCATCGCCCTCCCCGCCGAATGCATCCGCTCCCTCAAAGAACACGAGGAACGGCAGGGCAGGGAGCGGGGAGAGGCCGGAGCGGGTTGGAAGGACAGCGACCTCGTCTTCACCACCCCGACCGGCACCCCCCTCGACCCCGCCAACCTCACCCGCCGCTTCCGCAGCTTCCTCAGCCGAGCCGGACTCCGCCACATCCGCTTCCACGACCTCCGGCACTCCACCGCGACCCTGCTCCTGGAACAAGGCGTCGACCTCATCGTGATCAAGGAGCTGTTGGGCCACGCACACATCGGCGTCACCGCCGGCGTCTACGCCCACGTAAGGCTCCGCCTCCAACGCCAAGCCATCGATACCCTCGGCAACGCCCTCGGCCCGATCGACGATGAACCGGAAGACCCACCCGCCTCAGCCGTCGTCCGCTGACGTTGCCGTCACCGTTGCCGTCAAACAGAGAAACCGCCGCTGGCGTGTGGCCAGCGGCGGTTCCCCGTATGCGCGGAAGGTTTTTCCCCAGCCGGGAGGAATAGGCGTTTATTTCGAAAGTCGCCTTACCCCTTACAGGTCACCCTGGATTTCCAGCCAGGAACGAACCTCGCTTTCAATCTCTTTGTCTTTGATGTGCGAAGAGACCCACGGGAGAGCCGACAGGATCAGTTCAACATCTTGCAGCCCCGAAAACGCTACCTCACCCATCAGGGTAACTTCACCGCCAACAGGCGCATAGAAATCCTCGCCGGCGTTAAGGTGCTCGACCCTCCGAGTCTCCGATTCCGCGATCGCACGTTCACGCGTGAGGGGAATTTGATGCAGTGCCCACTCGGCAGAACCGTCCGGTGTAAGGATTTGTGGAATGCCGGAAACCGGAGGATCGAATCGCAGGGTAAGCGCTGCGATTCTGAGCATCCAGTAGGCGCCGATCGCAGCCCTAACGCCCCCAAGTTTGACAGCCAGCAGGATGACCTCTGCGGCAAGGTTGAGATCCTCTGTGCGTCGGTCCGAGGTCACGTCTCGGAAGGGAGTGGCGCTGACCTCCAAGGACTCGAAGATCGATAGCCACCACTGCGGCGAGGTACCGTCAGGGAAGCGGCGAGATACCCAGTCCGCAAGCTGCCCTTCAAGGACGCCTCGCATTTCATGAAGATCGGAATCTACCCTCATTTACGGCGCCCTCCCGCCGAAGTCTCGAATAACTGCGAGCGGAATCCTGAGGCCAGCTTGGCCGAAGGCATCCACCCCTTGATTGATGAACGAAGCGGCACACTGGGCGCAGGGCGGCGTGTAGTGACCCGTGAAGTTATCGAACGATGTGACTCTACCGCCACTTCCGATTGTTATCTGCCCAGCACCGATAACCGGAGATCCACCACTGGCTATCGTGTGGTGAATGCCAGGCAAGTCGCGAACCATGTTCAGGCTACCTCGCTCGCCAACCGTCCAGAGATACCTGCCGCCGCCTGCGACTGCCTGCGAGAACTCGGGAGAGCCAGCCGCCATTGCGGACACCCCCTCGAAATCGGCCGCCATCTGCTCGAACGGCAGATCGTCCGGCTTGCTATTGGAAACCGCTCCATTGCCGCAGTTATGGACGAGAACTGCTGTGACCCCCGCCAGCACATAGTACGTGTGGAAGTCGGCGACCGTCAGGTTTCGGACTGCTGCGTGCTGGGCTGTCCAGCGTTTGATTGCCGTAACCTGGACGCGCGTGCCGGTGCTGGTCTTGAGCCACTGGCCCGGCTGGAGGTCGGTGGCGTTCACCCACTTCTTCAGGTCATCGACCCAGAAGGGGTGCTTGTCAGTAGCCGTGATCTTGTCAGTGCTTGAGCCGGCCTCTCCATCGGTGTTGACGGAGATCTCGACGAGGTTCTTGGATCCTTCACCCAGAATCGTGGCCGTTACTTCTTTTTCAGCACTCTGGCCTGTTTCGGGGTCTGTTGCGATGACCTTGTCACCCGGCTCCAGATCTTCTATCGCCTTCGAATCCCCGTTGGCCATGAGGACCACGCTTCCGGGGATGAAGCTGTTGCCGGTCATGCACTTGATCTTGTCGACGAGCTTCTTGCCGGCCGCGGCGAGGCGTTGGCCGCCAGCCGTGGCGAGCAGTCTTCCGCCGGCTTTTGCGGCTAGCTTTCCTAGGCCAGCAGAGGCAGCGGTCGAGAGGCCGCCTATCGCTGCCCCTTCCCCCATATCCTTCAACATCCCCATGACGCTGTGATCAGCGTTTGGGTCCATGAGATTGGTGACCGCTGCGCCTGCTGCTCCGGCGACGGCACCACATCCCACAGCCAGAGCGAAACCAGCGCCTCCGGTGGCTATTCCAGCCACCCCGGCTGCCGCCACGCACGCGGCTCCGACCACTATCTCGGCCGTGAACGAGACGATGAATACCTTGTGCTCGTTCCAGACCTTTTTAGCGTTGCACGAGATGGACCAGCCACAGCCCTTTGGCTTCTTCGGGCTGGGCGCCTTAGCGGAACTTGAGCCACCCTTTCCTGACCCATTCCCGACTCCCGGGGACGGGCGGCTGTAGTTTCGGTCCTCCAGCTGGAACCCGCTGCCGTTGTTCGTCCAGCCGATGTTGTTCTCGCGCATGTAGGCCGAGTCATTGCCGTCGAACGTGATGATCTCTTTGAGACCCGACGGGTCCGACTTGCCGATCGGGTTGCCGCTCGCGTACGAGTAGCCGTTCATCTGCGTCGGGTTGGTGATGTCGATGACCGGGTCGACGGAGATGAAGCGGCCCGTCGTGGAGTCGTATTCGCGGGCGCCGATGTGGGTGAGGGCGGTGGTGTTGTCGTCGTTTCCGGTGCCGAGGAAGGTGCGGCTGCCGGGCCAGTTGGCGGCTTGGGCGCCCCGCGGGTTGCCGTAGGGGTCGGACTTGCGGCGGGTGACCGTTTGGCCCGTGGACTGGGCGACCGAGGTGGTGGCGGTGCCGTGGTGGTCGGACAGCTGGACCGAGAGTTGGTGGCCGGTGTCCTTGCCCTGCGTGCGGCGGACGGTGGTGGCGCCGGCGCCGGCGTAGTAGCGGACGGCGTCGATGGCCTGGCCGGCCTTGTTGACGGTGATCTCGGATTCGCCGAGGTAGAGGGTGCGGCTGCTGCCGTTGTCCTCGATCAGGCGGTTACCTGAGGCGTCGTAGAGGTAGGTCGTGGTGTCGCTGTAGCCCCACTGCTGGTTGGTTCCGTTGTTGCAGGCCCACAGTTTGAGGTCCGTGCCGTCCGTGTCGACTGCCTGCGGCACGTCCACGCACTGGCCCGTCGCCGGGTTCTGGAGCGTCTTGTCACTGGGGTGGTAGACGAACTTCTGCTTGTCGCTGCCGTCACAGGTCGACAGGACCAGGTTCCCGGCGTTGTTCGTGAGGCACTTGCCGAGTGCCCGGACGGTGTCTCCGGTCAGGCGCCACTGCTGTGCCTTGGTCTCGTTGCAGGTCCACAGCTGGATCGGGGTGCCGTCGGTGTCGATCCCGTGGTCGACGTCCAGGCACTTGCCGGACAGGCCCGAGATGGCGACGGCGCCGACCCCGGGGCTGGTGGCGGAGGTGACCTTGTTGCGGCGGTCCCAGTTCAGGGTCTGGGTGTCCCCGCCGATGGTGCGGCGGGTGGTGTTGCCCGAGGTGTCGTAGCCGTAGGTCGACTGGGAGTTGATCGTCGATCCGGGCTTGCGGGTGACCGAGTCGACCTTGGACAGGGCGTGCGGCTGGGTCGTGGTGGTGGGCTGGGTGCCGTTGCCAGTGACCGTGACGCCGTAGGTGTAGTTGTACTCGTCGTCCAGGGCCCCGTTGGTCAGGTCGTGGTCGACGAGCTTGGTGCGGTTGCCGATGGCGTCGAAGGAGTACGACTGCCAGAAGCCGTCACCGTCCGGGCCGGGGGTGACGTCGTTCAGGGAGGGGCCGGTGCAGTTCTCGGTCTTCCCGGTCCAGGCCTGGGTGAGCTGGCCCATCGGGTCGTAGGCGTAGCACTGGCGGTCGGTGCGGGCGCCGGGCTGGCTGTCCGTGATGGAGGTGATGTTGCCGGCAGGGTCGTACTGGTAGGAGACGTCGCTGATCCGGTTGGGGTTGGCGGTCTCCCGGTCCGTGATCGAGTTGGTGATGCGGCCGGTGTTCGCGTTGTAGTTGTTGGTGGTCCACACCCGCTGCGGGGCGCTCCCCGAGGCAGTGCGCAGGACCTCGCCGAAGGGGCTGTAGACGGTGTCGGCGGTGTACCAGGACAGGCCGGACATCGTGATCGGCGCGCCGTCGCCGTTGTAGCGGGTGATCAGCTTCTCGGCGGCCAGGCCACCGGGTGTGGCGGGCAGGGTGGTCGACTGGATCTTGCCGGTGGGCGTGTACGTCGTGCCGTAGGCGTAGGTGCCGGACAGGCCCTTGGCGGCCGGGACGTCCGGGATGGTGATCTTGGAGCCGGTGGGGCGGTACTCGGTGTCGTAGCCGGTGACCTCGCTGGTGAACGGCTTGCCGTCGTAGTAGCGGGTCGAGGCGACGGGCTGGCCCTTGGCGCCCGGGAGGGAGTCGAAGGACCAGGAGGCGACGAGGGGTCCGTCGGCGGCGTCGTCACGGGTCTCGGTCTTGCGGCCGAGGACGTCGTACGTCGTGTACTGGGCGCGGCCGGCGGAGTCCTTGGCCCAGATCTGCTGGTCGAGGTTGTTGTAGCCGAACTCGGCCTGGCCCATGTCCGGGTCGTTGGACGAGGTCATGCGGCCGCGGGCGTCGTAGGTGTAGGTCCAGTTGTTGCCGGCGGGGTCGGTGACCTTCGCGAGCTTGTTGCGGGTGTCGTAGGCGTAGCTGGTGGTGTTCCAGGTGGTCAGGTCGGTGGACGTGGCGTACTGGACCAGCGCGGTGCGGCCGAGGGGGTCGGTCGTGGTCTTGGTGGCGCGGCTGCCGCTGAGCGGGGTCTGGCCGTCGACCGACATCGTCGTGCGGGCGAGCGTGTAGTCGCCCTCGTAGCGCATGGTGTTGGAGGACTGCGGGACGTCCGCGAAGAGCGTCGTCGTGCGGACCGCGCGGCCGAGGCCGTCGTAGGCGGTCTTGGTCGAGTTGGGGACCTTGAAGACGGACTCGGGGACGAAGATGTGCTTGTCCGGGTCGCCGTCCGCGTAGTACCCGTTGTTGGTCTGACGGACGGTGCCGTCCGCGCTGTAGAAGGTGTCCGTGATCAGACGGCCGCCGCCGAGGGCTTCGCCCTGGGACTGGCGCGGGCGCAGCAGACCGTCGTAGATGACGATCGAGTTGGTGTAGCTGCCGTCGTCCTGGAGCGTGCTGCTGGTGACGACCGGCGGCTCGTGCTCAGCGATCTGGTAGGCGAAGGTGTACGCCGCCTTGTCCTTGGACGGGTTCTGCGACGGGGTCCAGACCGCGGTACTGCGACCGAGGTTGTCGTAGGACGTGGTGACCTTACGACCGTTGACATCGGTGGATTCCAGAATGCCGCCGCGGCCCGGGTCGCCCTTGGCCACCGACACGTGGCCGGCGACGTTGGTCGTCGTCACGCCGAAGACCGGGCCGGTGGCCGGGCTGAACGTCGTGGACGTGGCCTTGCCCGACGCGTCGTACGTCTTGACGGTCCGCCCGAGGGCGTCGTACTCGTTGCGCGCCGCCGTGATCCAGCCGGTCCCGGCCGCGTCGTTGGTGTCGACCTGGTAGGCCAGCCCCTTGACCGGAGCGGTCCCGAAGGCGTTCACCGCGTCGTAGGAGGTGCGGCTGTCGGACAGCATCGCAGCGGTGCCGGACTGTGCGCAGTCGCCGGCCGTGGTGCGGATCCGCTGCGGAAGCCCGATCAGGTTCTTGGCGGGGTTGTGGATGTAGGTGGTGGTGGCGCACTTCTGGTCGAAGGTCGTCCAGCCACCCGTCCCGTTCGGGGTGAGCGCCTCACTCTGTGCGGTCACGGCGAGGCCGTAGACCGGTTCGACGGTGGTCTTCGTGCGGCTGATCCGGGTCGCGCCGCCGCTGATCGTCTGGATCTTGTCGGTACGAGGGGTGCTGACCCGGTAGGCGTCGAGCGGGGTGGTGCCGTCGCGCGGACGGGAGCCGGTCTTCTGGTTCTCCGTCCAGGTCAGCGTGCGTGCGACGATGCTGCCGCCCGCCTTGGTGTAGGTGATGTCCTCGAAGGCCCGGCCTTGGTAGGGAAGGAGGTCCTCGCCGAGGTCCTCCGTGCCCGTGGAGTCCTTGACGGTGATCTTCGGGCGTCCCGCGTCGGCGGACATGCCGCGGAAGTAGCGGGTCCGGGTCTGGGACTCCTCGGTGGCCTCCGCGCCGCCGGTGTTCGCGGTGACGCCCTTCTTGACCACGACGCTCGCGTAGCCGCGCCACTGGCTGTACGTACGCCGCTCGGGCTTGGAGAACTCGTCGGTGTCCTTGCCCCAGGCCGCGTCACCTTCGTAGGTGTAGTTGGTGACGGTCTCGTCCTGGCGAGCGACGCGGTCCTTCTCGGTGACCCGCTCGACGACGTACTTGTTGAACCACTGCAGCGGCGGCGTTTCCAGTTCCGAGTCGGGTGACCAGTGGACCGGGTAGCAGCGGGTGGTGTTCTCCTCCGGCTTGGGGTGGGTTCCACCGACCGGGCACGGGGCGGAGTAGTCGGCGCGGACCTCACCGCCCGTCTCGGTGCGGATGGTCTCCACGCGAAGGCGGTCGAAGTCGGGGGTGGCGTCGCTCGCGCTGGTCGCGACCCGGTTGGGCATGTCCTTGACGTTGGCGAGGAAGGAGACCGGCGGCAGCGTGGTGCTGCGCTGGTTGCCGTTCTCGTCCTTGCCGGTGCCGTAGCCCGTGCGGGTGATGGACTCCAACCAGAGCGGCGGGTGGGTGTCCGTGCGCTGCCTGGGGAAGGACTGGGTGAGGTTCCACCGGTCGACGAGCGAGAGCTCGGTGGAGCCCTCGGTGCGCTGGGCGTAGGTGGTGACGGCGGTCAGCCGCTTACGGGTCCAGAAGGTCGGCGAGGAGTTGTAGCAGTCCTTGTCGGCGGCCTTGCAGTAGAGGGTGGAGGGGGTGTCCCACCAGGGCTGCTTGTCCTCGTAGTTCTTGGATTCGAACTCGGTGTCCGAGCAGGTGGTCTTGCCCTCCTTGATGCACCGCTCGTCGACCTTGAACTCGACCTTGCCGGCCGGGGCGCCGGAGAGGTTGTCGGAGCGCAGGCCGTAGGTGATCTGGGTGGGGTAGCCGGCGCGGTCGTAGGCGACCTTCGCCTTGGTCTTCTGGTTCTTGGCGTAGCTGTTGGTTTCCTTGGCCCAGTCGATGATCATCGCGTTGCCGTGGACGTCCTCGACGTAGTCGAGGTTCCAGCGCCAGGCCTGGGTGCAGGAGGAGTCGGCGTAGGCGGCCTGGTAGCAGGGCTCGCCGGGGTGGTTGCCGAAGACGGGAACGCTCAGGACGGAGTTCGTGACCGGGCGGCTGCCCGCGCCGTCCACGTCGTGGCGGCCGAAGTAGTAGCGGGTGCCCTCGCGCGTGGTGACGACCCAGTACTCGCCGTCCTTCGCGCCGTTGGGGATGGAGGCGTCCGTCTTGCGCTCGATCTTCGAGCCGTCGTCGGAGGACGGGATCCACTGACCGGTGGTGGCATCGTGGACCAGCTCGGTGGTGCTGCCGCCGAGCGACATCACCACGTTGTCACCGGCCCAGCACAGGTCGCCCTTCTTCTTGTCCGTCGTGTTGTCGTTGTTCGGCTTGCCCGACGTCGCCTTCAGGTCGTCGGAGCAGGAACGGTAGCGTCGTTCGATGTATCCGGGTTCGTAGCCCCACCCGTCACCGACCCAGGAGGCCTGGCCGTTGGCGACCGACGTCTTGCCGTCCACGGCCTGCGAGGAGTACGAGAAGCCGACCTTCGGCGCGGGGCCGGCGGGGGGCGCGGGCACGGTCAGCGGGTAGCTCCAGGAGAACCCGCCGCCACTTCCGCCCGCGGACCAACTGCCCGATGCGGCGAGCGAGGTCGCCTTGTACGTGCCGCCCGCGCCGGAGCCCGAGTCGGAGGCTGCGAGGACCATCGGGCCTCCGCCGCCGACCGCCATAGTGCGCATGCCCTGGCCCGGCGCGGTGGCGGGGTCGACGGTGGCGCGGACGGTGCCGGTGCTCGGGTCGTTCGTGCTGGGGACGTCCTTCGCGGTGGTGCACTCGGGGACGTCGGGGGTGCGCAGGAAGCACTCCGGGAGCTGCTTCAGCTCCAGGCGGGAGGACCATTCGGTGCCGAAGAGGTCTTCGAACTTCTTGTAGTCCAGCTGGACGTCGACGGGCGTCGAACCGGAGTCCGGGGGCGTGACCTTGATGATCGCGCCGTCGTCGACGACGGCGGCGGATTCGTTGGCGGGGCGGGCCTCGATCGAGACCTTCCACGTCCCGGACGGGGCCGCCGGGTTGGGGTTCGCCTCGGTGGGCGAGGCCTTGCCGATGCTCACCGGCAGAGCTCCGGCCGGCATCAACTTGGTGCCGTCCGTCGGGTTCAACGGCACATTGGCCCAGTCCACCGCAGGCGTGGCCACCTTGGTGGGCTCGTACTCGGCCGGAGACTGCACGGGCGCGCCGTCCCAGCCTTCCAGTTTCGCTGCGGCGACCTTGTCGAGCTTGGCCTTCATCTCCTTCTGGAGACCCGGCAGTTCGATGCCCCCGCGATCACCCGGTGGTGCGGCCCAGGCCGCACTGGGCAAGAGCCCGGCGACGAGGAGCACCGAGAGGACGACCCCGGTGCGTCTTGCCATGCGACCGCGCACGGCACTCGCCTTCCCATTTCTGGGCAGGCGGAAGTTGTTCGCCGAGAACGGCGACATGTGGACCCCCCCACGCTCTGCCAGCCGCGCCTACGGGCATACGGATGACAGGAAACTGACAAATTTGCAGTTGATTCTGCGTGTGCGGGCGGCAATAAATCCATAGGCAGATCACCAATGTGGCCATGATCACTTTATTGCCAATAAATATGCACACAAAATGGTATGTATCAGTTCATATTGACCCTCGATTAACACGTAACAGGGGTGACGAAATGGGCCTCATGGTTCATGCTCACCTCGCACATTTACGCGCGAGGGGCGAGTGGGGAGCGGACCCTTCATTTCCAGCCGTAATGGCTGAACTATCGCTAGTTCCGAGGGCTGCACATCCGCGCGCCCGAGGGGGGAGAAGAACATCGTGGCCATCAGTGAGTCGACGGACGAGAATCCGCCAAATCTGGAATCTGATAAGGGAGTTGCGCCACCGGCCACCGGCCCGCGCAAGCGCCGCAAGGCCGTGGGCGCGCTGGCCGCGCTGCTGGCCGTGGCCATCGCCGTGCCCGTCGGATTCCAACTGACGAAGAGTGCGCCCAGGAGCGACGCGAAGCCGCAGGCCGATGGGGGTGCGCCGGTCACGGCGGCGCAAGCGCGGCAGCGGGCGAAGGAGTCCGGCAAGGAGGTCGAGGTCACGGCCGACCGGACCGCGAACACCACGACCTGGGCGCAGCCTGGTGGGACGTTCAAGGCGCGGGTGTTCAACAGTGCGATTCGAGCCAAGGTCGGTGACGACTGGAAGCCCATCGACACGAACCTGCAGCGCGTTGAGGGCGGGTACGCGCCGAAGGCGGTCAACGGCCGGGTCCTCTTCAGCGCGGGGAGCAAGCCCGCTCCGGTGGCAGGTTCCGACGGTCAGCGGGCCTCGCGTTCCCTCTCTCGCGGCAGCCTCTCGCAGGCATCGTTCGCCGCTACCGCGACGACCACCGTGTCGCCGGCCGCGGTCGCCGCGCCCGCTCCCGGCACCGCCTGGACCGAGCTCGTCCGCCTCACCGCCGACGGCCACGACATCGCCGTGAGCTGGCCCGGAGCGCTGCCCGAGCCGGTCATCGACGGTCCGCGCGCGCTGTACGAGAACATCCGCCCGGGCATCGACCTGCTGATGACGGCCCAGGACGGTGGGTACTCCCACCTGGTCATCGTCAAGGACAAGCAGGCCGCCGCCGACCCGCTGCTCGGCGAGTTGAACTACCGCCTGTCCTCCCCCGACCTCACCTTCGCCCTCGACGAGCCATCAGGAGCGGTCAGCGCCCGTAACGCCGAGAACACGGAGATCGCCGGCGCCCCCACCCCCTACATGTGGGACTCCGCCGGCAAGGTCGCCGTCACCGAGGGCGAGGCCAAGCCCACCCCGGGCCCGGCCGCCAAGGACCACCCCTCGCTCGGCCTGCCCGGCATCCGCGGCGCCGAGGGCGCGCACACCGCCGTGGCCAAGGCGGGGCTCACCGCCGCCGACAACGCGAGCTTGCTCAGCATCACCCCGGACCGCGGTCTCTTCGACGACGCCGACACCCGCTACCCCGTCTTCGTCGACCCCTCCTTCAAGGGGCACAAGCAGGCCTGGACCCTGCTCTACAAGACGGAAGGGTCCTCCAGCTTCTACAACGGACAGAACTACAACGCGGGCGGCGCCAGCGAAGCCCGCGTCGGTTACGAATCATCTTCCGGCGGCACGTCCCGCTCGGTATTCAATTTCGAATTCAACACCGCTTTGAACGGCGCTGTCATCAAGTCGGCCTACCTTCGGGCCCTGGAAACGTATTCGTGGTCCTGCGAACCGAAGCCGTTCGACGTATACCTCACCCCCCTCATCAACAGCTCCAGCACGTGGAACAACACCAGTAACGACCCCAACTTCTGGAGCAGTCGGATCGCCACCGGCAGCGCAGCGTTCGGTTACAAGAGCGAATGCCCGGACAACTGGGTCGGCGTCGACATCAAGAGCGTCGCCGAACGGGCGGCCACCAACAAGTGGCCCGCCGTGGGCATCGCGCTCCGCTCGCCGAACGAGTCCGACCCCTACCTCTGGAAGAAGTTCCAGGCCAACGGTGAGAGCGCTCCGTTCATCGAGGTCGAGTACAACAAGCCCCCGGACACCCCGGTCCAGGCGAACATGAGCACCTTCCCCGGCGGTCCCTGCACCACCCGTGCGCCGTTCACCAAGGTCGGCAAGTCCAACGTGACCTTCCAGACCAAGGCCACCGACGGCGACGGCAACCTCAAGCAGATCCAGTTCCGCTTCTGGTCCGCCGACGGCACCCAGTCCATCCCCGCCGAGACGAAGGACACCAACAGCGACGGCGTCGCGACCGTCCAGCTCCCGTGGGACAAGTTCACCCCCGGCAAGACGTACTACTGGCTCGCCCAGGCCATCGACGCCGACGGCTGGTGGTCGGGCAGCGGCCCCAACGACTCCGGCGGCGGCGGATGGTGCACCTTCACCGTCGACCACACCGCGCCCAACCCCCCGGCCGTCCGCTCCGACGACTTCCCCGCGCCCGGCCCCGATGGCGCCGAGTGGAGCAAGAACCCCTTCGGCCCCGGCAAGATCACCGTCACCGGCGGCGGCACCGCGGCAGCTGACATCCGTGAGTACCAGTGGAGCCTGAACCGCTCCGGCATGAACTCGAAGGCCGTCCCCGCTGCCGGCCAGGACGCCGTCACCCTCGACATCACCCCCGACAACACCGGCCCGAACATCCTCTACGTCCGCACCGTCAACCAGGCCGGGAACGTCTCCACGACCATCACCCACCTCTTCTACGTCCGCCCGGGCGCCGGCCAGGACAAGCCGGGTGACGTCACCGGCGACGGCTACACCGACACCTTCGCCATCGACCCCGCGGGCAACCTGCGCACCTACGCCGGCGACAAGACCGGTGACATCGACGCCTGGCTGCCCGGCGCCACCGACGCCGGCAAGCCCGTACCCGCCGGGTACTGGAAGGAACCGGCCACTGGCAAGAGCGCGCTGATCACGCACTCCACCGACCTGTTCCCCGGCGACGGCCTCACCGACCTCATCGCCCGGATGCCCGACGGCAAGCTCTACGTCTACCCCGGCGACGGCCTCGGCCACGTCGACATCAGCCGCCGCCTGGAGATCCTGCTGCCCGCCGGATCCCCGAACATCGCCACCCTCACCCAGATCATCGGGGGCGAGGACGTCACCGGTGACGGCATGCCCGACTTCTTCGCCCTCGGCGACGACGGCGACACCTTCTGGGCCTTCACCGGCTATACGGGCGCCAGCTTCGGCTCCGTCAAGCAGATCGGCGGCGCCGGCTGGAAGCAGCGCGACATCGTCGGGGTGCGGGACATCTCCGGCGACGGCGTCGCCGACCTGATCTTCCGCGACGAGTCCATGGCCAACCGCGGCCTCGCCCTGCGCAAGGGCAAGCCGGGCGCGAGCGGCGGAGTCGACCTCGCCTCCCTCGCCTCGGAGGCCGCGTCCAACGGAGCCAAGGACATCACCTACGGCGCCAGCGGCTGGAACCGCGCCACCTGGCCCCTCGTCCGCGGCGTCCCCGACCTCACCGGCGACGGCATCCCCGACCTCTACCTCACCAACGCCAACGGCTACCTCTACCTCTACAAAGGCGGCACCGCAGCCCTCGGCGGACCCGCCGTCGGCACCGGCGGCAACGTCGGCGAGGACGGCTGGAACACCTTCCCCGCCATCGGATAGCCACACCACGATGCGATGCGCCTGCCCGGAGCGGCCCTCCGGCGGGCGCATCGCCGTATCCGCGCGCTGAATCGCCTCTATCGCTGGCGGAGCCAAATCCAGCCCGCCCGGCGATTGAGGGCCCGTCGGAGGCAGCGTCAGCCGCCCACGACGCCAAGGCCTCAATCGCCAGCCCGGCTCTCCCTCCGGGGGCGCCTCAAACGCCGGCGAGGCTGGGTTTGGCCCTGCCGACGGGCCAGCTCACACCGGACCGGCACCAGCCAAACCCAGCCCGCCCGGCGATTGAGGGCAGCAAGGCCCGCCGGAGGCTGTGCCCCGCCGACCCGAACCGGGCTACTGGGCCCCGTACACCGCCTGCGGGGCCTCCGCCGCCGTCAGGAGTTTGGCCGCTGCCTCGCCCGCTTCCGTCGGGGTCCAGCGGGAGGCGCGGGACGCGGTGGGGCCCGGGCGCCATCCCTCCATGACCGTGATGCGGCCGCCTTCCGCTTCGAAGACGCGGCCCGTGACTCCGGCCGAGGCGTCGGAGCCGAGCCAGACGACCAGCGGGGAGACGTTCTCCGGGGCCATCGTGTCGAAGGCTCCGGCGGCGGGGGCGGCCATGGTCTGCGCGAAGGTCTGCTCCGTCATCCGGGTCCGCGCCGCCGGGGCGATCGCGTTGACCTGGACCCCGTAGCGGCCCATCTCCGCCGCCGCGACCAGAGTCATGCCCAGGATCCCCGCCTTCGCGGCGCTGTAGTTGCCCTGCCCGACCGAGCCCAACAGCCCGGCTCCGGATGAGGTGTTGACGACCCGGGCGGCGACGGGCCGCCCCGCCTTCGCCTCGGCCCGCCAGTGCGCGGCCGCGTGCTTCAGCGGCAGGAAGTGCCCCTTGAGGTGGACCCGCATCACCGCGTCCCAGTCGTCCTCGTCCAGGTTCACGAGCATCCGGTCCCGCAGGAACCCCGCGTTGTTGACCAGGGTGTCGAGCCGCCCGAAGGCGTCCAGGGCGCACTCGACCAGCGAGGACGCACCCTCCGTCGTGGCGATGTCGCCGCCGTGGGCCACCGCCTCGCCGCCCAGCGCCCGGATCTCCGCCACCACCAGCGCCGCCGGGGCGTCAGGCCCGGGCCGCCCGTCGAGGCCCACCCCGAGGTCGTTGACGACGACCCGCGCGCCCTCCGCCGCGAAGGCCAGCGCGTGGGCCCGGCCCAACCCGCGCCCCGCACCCGTCACGATCACTACCCGGTCTTCGGCAAGTCCCATGTCACGTCTCCTTGTTGGCGGTTGCGGCGTCCAGGAAGGCGGGGCGTTCGCCGCCGCCGTGCAGCAGCAGGCTCGCGCCGCTCACGTACGCGGCCCGGTCGGAGGCGAGGAAGACGGCCGCCGCGCCCACGTCGGCGGGTTCGGCCAGCCGACCGAGCGGGACGGTCGCGCCGACGGCGGCGATCCCGTCCTCGTCCCCGTAGTGCAGGTGGGACAGTTCGGTGCGGACCATGCCCAGCACGAGGGTGTTGACCCGTACGTCGGGCGCCCACTCGACGGCCATCGAGCGGGCCAGGTTCTCCAGCCCCGCCTTGGCGGCCCCGTAGGCGGCGGTGCCGGGTGAGGGGCGGGTGCCACTGACGCTGCCGATCATGACCACCGAGCCGCGCGCCTCCCGCAGCCACGGGTACGCGGCGAGCGAGGCGGTCAGCGGGGCGGTCAGGTTGAGGGCGATCACCCGCGCGTGCTGCTCAGCCTCACTCTCCCCCTCGCCGAGCAGCCGGTACGGGGTCCCGCCCGCATTGTTGACCAGGCAGTCCAGCCGCCCGTACCGCTCGGCGACGACTCCGAAGAACTCCCCCACCGCCACCGGGTCCCGCAGGTCGACGGGGGTGAAGTGGGCCTCTCGGCCATCCACCCGCACCGCTTCCTCCGGCGGACGCCGCGCGCATACGACGACCCGCGCGCCCGCCGCGAGGAACGACCGGGCGATGCCGGCGCCGACGCCCCGGGTGCCGCCGGTGACGACGACGACCCTCCCGTCCAGCTCCATAGGCTGCTACCTTCCTCCCCTAACAAACGTTTGGTGGAAAGGTAGCTGATCCGCTCATGGGTGTCTCCACCGCAAGCCCCGACAAGGGCATCGCACTCGTCACAGTCGACTTCCCACCGGTCAACGCCCTTCCCGTGCAGGGCTGGTACGACCTCGCCGACGCCCTGCGCGCCGCGGGCCGCGACCCCGAGGTCCGCTGCGTGGTGCTCGCCGCCGAGGGGCGCGGTTTCAACGCGGGCGTCGACATCAAGGAGATGCAGCGCGATACCGAGCGAGGCGGGCACGGCGCGCTCATCGGGGCCAACCGCGGCTGCTACGAGGCCTTCGCCGCCGTATACGAGTGCGAGGTCCCGGTGGTCGCCGCGGTGCACGGCTTCTGCCTGGGCGGTGGCATCGGCCTCGTCGGCAACGCCGACGCGATCGTGGCCAGCGACGACGCCACCTTCGGGCTGCCGGAGCTGGACCGGGGCGCGCTCGGCGCGGCCACCCACCTCTCGCGGCTGGTGCCCCAGCACCTGATGCGCGCCCTGTACTACACCTCGCACACCGCCACGGCCGCCGAGCTGCACGCGCACGGCTCGGTCTGGAAGGTGGTCCCGCGCGAGGGGCTGCGCGCGGCGGCCCTGGAGCTCGCCGCCGAGATCGCGCTCAAGGACGGCTACCTCATCCGCCTGGCGAAGGCGGCCATCAACGGCATCGACCCCGTGGACGTCCGGCGCAGCTACCGCTTCGAGCAGGGCTTCACCTTCGAGGCCAATCTCAGCGGGGTCGCCGACCGGGTCCGCGACACCTTCGGAGGCGAGGAACGCTCATGACCGACAAGACCATGACCCCCGACGAGGTGGTCGCACGGCTGCGCAGCGGAATGACCATCGGCATCGGCGGCTGGGGCTCGCGGCGCAAGCCGATGGCCCTGGTCAGGGCGTTGCTCCGGTCCGAGATCACCGATCTCACCGTCATCTCCTACGGCGGCCCCGACGTCGGCCTGCTGGCCGCCGCCGGGAAGATCCGCAAGCTGGTGGCCGCCTTCACCACCTTGGACTCCATCCCCCTGGAGCCCCATTTCCGGGCCGCCCGCGAGCGCGGCGCCTTCGCCCTCACCGAGATCGACGAGGCCATGTTCATGTGGGGGCTGACCGCCGCCGCGAACCGGCTGCCCTTCCTGCCCGTCCGGGCGGGCCTCGGCTCCGACGTCATGCGGGTCAATCCCGAACTGCGCACGGTGACCTCGCCCTACGCCGACGGCGAGGAGTTCGTCGCCGTACCCGCCCTGCGCATGGACGCGGCCCTGGTCCACGTGAACCGCGCCGACCGCACCGGCAACGGCCAGTACCTGGGCCCCGACCCCTACTTCGACGACCTCTTCTGCGAGGCTGCGGACAGCGCTTACGTCTCCTGCGAGCGGCTCGTCGAGACGGCGGAGCTGACCCGTGGGGCGGCACCGCAGACCCTGCTCCTCAAGCGGCACTCGGTCACCGGAGTCGTCGAGACCCCGCACGGCGCGCACTTCACCACCTGCGCCCCCGACTACGAGCGCGACGAGCCCTTCCAGAAGGCGTACGCCGCCGCGGCCGCCGACCCGGCCGCCTGGGCGGAGTTCACCGCCCGCTTCCTGTCCGGCAACGAGAAGGCCTACCAGTCCGCCGTCCAGGCCTGGCACGAGGAGCAGTCGAAGTGACGACAGCGACCACCCCCGAGGCGTCCGCCACCCAGACACCCACCCGCGCCGACTACTGCGTCATCGCCTGCGCCGAGGCCTGGCGGGACAACGGCGAGGTACTCGCCAGCCCCATGGGCCTGATCCCCTCGATCGGCGCCCGCCTGGCCCGCCGCACCTTCTCCCCCGACCTGCTGCTGACCAACGGCGAGGCGTTCCTGGTCGGCCCGGACGGCTCCACCGAGGGCTGGCTGCCCTACCGCCAGCACCTGGCCATGGTCACCGGCGGCAAACGGCACGTGATGATGGGCGCCAGCCAGATCGACCGCTTCGGCAACCAGAACATCTCCTGCATCGGAGACTGGGAGCAGCCCGCCCGCCAGCTGCTCGGCGTGCGCGGCGCACCCGTCAACACACTCAACAACCCGGTCAGTTACTGGATCCCCAAGCACTCCTCGCGGGTGTTCGTGGAGCAGGTGGACATGGTCTCGGGCGTGGGCTACGACCGCGCCGCCGCGGCGGGCCCCTCCGCGACCCGCTTCCACCGCATCCCCCGCGTGGTGACCAACCTCGGGGTCTTCGACTTCGAGACCCCGGACCGGTCGATGCGGATCGCCTCCCTGCACCCGGGGGTGAGCGTCGAGGAGGTCCGCGCCGCCACCGGCTTCGACCTCATCGGGGCCACCGATCCGCCCACGTACACCCGCGAGCCCAGCGCCGCCGAACTGCGCCTCATCCGCGAGGAGCTCGACCCCCGCGCCACCCGGCTGCGCGAGGTGCCGGCGTGATGGAGACCGCCCTCACCAAGCTCGTCGGCATCGAGCACCCGATCGTCCAGACGGGCATGGGCTGGGTCGCGGGCCCGCGCCTGGTGTCCGCCACCGCCGATGCGGGCGCGCTCGGCATCCTGGCCTCCGCGACGATGACCGTCGACCAACTGCGCAGCGCGGTGCGGGAGGTCAAGTCCCGTACGCGGGCGCCCTTCGGGGTCAACCTGCGGGCCGACGCCGGGGACGCGGCCGAGCGGGCCCAGTTGATCATCGACGAGGGGGTCCGGGTCGCGTCCTTCGCGCTGGCGCCCTCCAAGGAGCTGATCGCGCGGCTCAAGGACGCGGGCGTGGTGGTGATCCCGTCCATCGGGGCCCGGCGCCATGCGGAGAAGGTCGCGGCCTGGGGCGCGGACGCGGTGATCGTGCAGGGCGGGGAGGGCGGCGGGCACACCGGGGACGTGGCGACGACCGTGCTGCTGCCGCAGGTGGTGGACGCGGTGGACATCCCGGTGATCGCGGCGGGCGGCTTCCACGACGGGCGCGGCCTGGTCGCGGCCCTCGCCTTCGGGGCGGCGGGCATCGCGATGGGCACCCGCTTCCTGCTGACCTCCGATTCGACCGTCCCGGACCCGGTCAAGGCCCGCTACCTCGCGGCCGGGGTCAAGGACGTCACGGTGACGACCGCCGTGGACGGGCTGCCGCACCGGATGCTGCGCAGCGAGCTGGTCGTCGCGCTGGAGCGGGCGGGCCGTACCCGGGCGCTGGCCAAGGCGGTCCGGCACGCGGCGTCCTTCCGCCGGATCTCGGGCCTGAGCTGGCCGCAGATGGTCCGTGACGGGCTCGCGATGAAGCACGGCAAGGACCTGTCCTGGAGCCAGGTCCTGCTCGCCGCCAACACCCCCATGCTCCTCAAGGCGTCCATGGTCGAGGGCCGTACGGACCTCGGCGTCATGGCATCCGGCCAGGTCGCGGGCGTGATCGAGGACCTTCCGTCCTGTGCGGAACTCGTCAGCCGCGTCATGGCCGAGGCACACGCAGTGCTCCGCGCCCTGCCTCCGGCAGGGTGATCCCCCTTCTCCCCTTCAGGAGTCGCACCGATGAGCCGTGCCCGAATCCGCCTGGCGGCGACCGGAGTGCTTCTCTCCGCACTCGCCGTCGGCACCCTCCCGGCCGCCGCGTACGCCGCGCCGACGCCGGCCACCGCCCCCACCACGGCCCGGCACCCCCATTACCCCCAGCAGCAGGCGGACACGATCCGCCGGATCCCGCTCCAGGGCGCGGTCAACGTCCGTGACATCGGCGGGTACCGCACCCTCCTCGGCGGCCAGGTCCGCCAGGGGCTCGTCTACCGCGGCGACGCGCTGGGCAAACTGACCGACGCGGACCTCACCACGGTCTCCGGTCTCGGCCTCACGAAGGTCGTCGACTTCCGCATTCCGATGGAGGTGCAGTACGACGGGGCCGACCGGCTCCCGGCGGGACTGACCTCCACCTCGCGCCAGGTCAGCGACCGGGGCCTGTACGGGTTCCTGGTGGGCGCGATCGCCACCGGCGACCCGGTCAAGCAGGAGCAGATGCTCGGTGGTGGCCGCGCCGAGGCCTACATGCGCGAGGTCTACCGCACCTTCGTCACGAACCCGGACAGCCGGGCCCAGTTCGCGGCGACGCTGCGGGACATCGCGGACGGCAAGCAGGGGCCGCTGCTCTACCACTGCACGTCGGGCAAGGACCGGACGGGCTGGCTCAGCTACGTCCTGCTGCGGGCGCTGGCCGTGCCGACGGCCACGGCCGAGCAGGACTACCTGGCCTCGAACACCTTCCGGGCGGCGTACGACGCCCAGGTCCGGGCGGGGCTCAAGCAGTCCGGCCGGATGCAGGACCCGGACCTGCTGATACCGCTCCAGGAGGTCCGCCAGGACTACCTGGACACGGCGACGGCGCAGCTGGAGGCCGACTACGGCAGCTTCTACGGCTACCTGACGGACGGCCTCGGGCTGGACCTGCGGACCCTGGCGAAGCTCCAGGTCAAGCTCGTCCGCTCGTAGCACGCACGCGGTACACACGCGAAAACGCCGGGCAGCGCACAGTACGTGCGCTGCCCGGCGTCCTTGTCGTACGCGGTCGATCAGGCGCTGGGACGGCCCGAACCGGCGCCGCCGCCGGTCGCGCGGCGGCGGCCCTGGCCGAAGCCCTGGCTCGCGCCCTGGGCGCCGCCCCCGCTGCGGGTACGGGTCGACGCGCCGCCACCGGCACCGGAGCCGCCGCTGCGGCGGCCCTGGCCGCCCGCGCCGGAACCGGAGGTCGCGGAGACCGAGGCCGTGCCGCGGGCGCGGCGCGGACGCTCGCCCGAGGCCGAACCCGAGCCCGCGCCGCCGCCCTGCGGGGCGCCGGAGCGACGACGACCGCCACCCTGGCCGCCGCTCTTGGCGGCGGTGCGCGGCTTGGCGGGGGTGGGCTGCGGCACTTCGAGCACCACGGGGATGCCGGAGGGCACGCGGGCGCCGGTGAGGCGGACCAGTTCCTCGTCCGAGGAGCGGATCTGCGCGGTGCGGGGGTTGATGCCCGCGTCCGACATCAGTCGGGTCATCTCGCGCTTCTGCTCGGGCAGGACCAGGGTGACCACGCTGCCGGACTCGCCGGCGCGGGCGGTGCGGCCGCCGCGGTGCAGGTAGTCCTTGTGGTCGGTGGGCGGGTCCACGTTGACGACCAGGTCGAGGTCGTCGATGTGGATGCCGCGGGCCGCGACGTTGGTGGCGACCAGCGCGGTGACCTCGCCCGTCTTGAACCAGTCGAGGGTGCGGTTGCGCTGCGGCTGGGAGCGGCCGCCGTGCAGGCCGGAGGCGCGGACGCCGTCCGCGAGGAGCTTCTTGACCATGCGGTCGACCCCGCGCTTGGTGTCGACGAACATGATCACCCGGCCGTCACGAGCAGCTATGCGCGTGGCCACGGCCTTCTTGTCGGTCTCGTCCATGACGTACAGGACGTGGTGCTCCATCGTGGTGACGGCGCCGGCCGACGGGTCGACGGAGTGCGAGACCGGGTCGTCCAGGAACATCTTGACGAGCTTGTCGACGTTCTTGTCCAGGGTCGCGGAGAACAGCATCCGCTGACCGCCGGGCTCGACCTGCTTGAGCAGCGCGGTGACCTGCGGCATGAAGCCCATGTCGGTCATCTGGTCGGCCTCGTCGAGGACCGTGATGGAGACCTGGTCGAGGGTCGCGTCGCCGCGCTCGATGAGGTCCTTCAGGCGGCCGGGGGTGGCGACGAGCACCTCGGCGCCGCGGCGCAGGGCGCCGGACTGCCGGTTGATCGACATGCCGCCGACGACGGTGGTGATGCGCAGGTTCACGGCGGTGGCGTACGGCGTCAGCGCGTCCGTCACCTGCTGTGCCAGCTCACGGGTCGGTACGAGGACCAGCGCGAGCGGCGCCTTCGGCTGGGCGCGGCGGCCGGCCGTACGGGCCAGCAGGGCCAGGCCGAAGGCGAGGGTCTTACCGGATCCGGTGCGCCCGCGGCCGAGGAGGTCGCGGCCCGCGAGGGAGTTCGGGAGGGTGGAGGCCTGGATCGGGAACGGCTCGGTGACACCCTGGGCTGCGAGGGTCTTCAGCAGCGCGGCGGGCATGTCGAGGTCCGCGAAGGCGGCCACCGGCGGGAGGGCCGGAGTGATCGGGTCCGGCATGGTGAATTCCTGCGGCCGGGCAGGCTGGGCGGAACCGCCCTTGGGCCGGCCGCCGCCAGCCTTCGGACGTCCCTGGGCAGCACCCCGACCCCTGACGGGACGGCGGCTGGGACGTGCGGAGCTGGAGCTGGTCATGCGGGAAAGCCCTCCTGGAACCGGCAGAAAACTTTTGGACGGAACAACACACAAGCCGGGGCCCGCACCTCACGGTGCGGACCCCGGCCGTGCGAAGAGCGTCAGGCAGGCAGGATGTTCTCGGCCTGCGGGCCCTTCTGACCCTGGGTGACCTCGAAGGACACGCGCTGGCCCTCCTGGAGCTCACGGAAGCCCTGGGTGGCGATGTTCGAGTAGTGCGCGAAGACGTCCGGGCCGCCGCCGTCCTGCTCGATGAAGCCGAAGCCCTTTTCCGAGTTGAACCACTTCACGGTGCCAAGTGCCATTTTTAAATCTCCTGAATAGGTGGCAAGGGCCCCATCCGGAAGATGCCGGAAACAAAATAAGCGCCTGAGGAGCAATCCCGTCAGGCGCACATAAAGTTCATGGGTACCACAACTGCAACGTCTCCAACGTACCACAGGAAGACCGTGAAGCCCTGATCCGAGTGTGTGACGCACGTCGCCCGCGGCGCCCGCGGCGCTCCCCGGCGGACCTCCGGGGAGCGCCGTCGGTCAGAGCCGCTCGATGATGGTCACATTGGCCTGACCTCCGCCTTCGCACATCGTCTGGAGCCCGTAGCGGCCCCCCGTGCGCTCCAGCTCGTGCAGCAGGGTCGTCATCAGCTTGACCCCGGTGGCCCCCAGCGGGTGCCCCAGCGCGATCGCTCCGCCGTTCACATTCACCCGTTCGGGATCGGCTCCCGTTTCCTTCAGCCAGGCGAGGACGACCGGCGCGAAGGCCTCGTTGATCTCCACCAGGTCGATGTCGTCCAGGGACATCCCGGTCTTCTTCAATGCGTACGCCGTCGCGGGAATGGGTGCGGACAGCATGCGGATGGGATCCTCGCCGCGGACCGAGAGGTGGTGGATGCGGGCCCGCGGGGTCAGGCCGTGTTCGGCGACGGCCCGCTCGGAGGCGATGAGCATCGCGGCCGCGCCGTCGGAGACCTGGGAGGAGACGGCCGCGGTGATGGTGCCGCCCTCCACGACGGGCCTCAGCCCCGCCATCTTCTCCAGGGTGGTGTCCCGGCGCGGGCCCTCGTCCGTGCGGACGTCCCCGTAGGCGACGATCTCGCGGTCGAAGCGGCCCTCGTCGATGGCGCGCAGGGCCCGCTGGTGCGAGCGCAGCGCGAACTCCTCCATGTCGAGGCGGGAGACGCCCCACTTCGCGGCGATGAGCTGGGCCCCGTGGAACTGGTTGACGGGGGCGTCGCCGTAGCGGGCGCGCCAGCCCGCCGAGCCGGCGTAGGGGCCTTCGGTGAGGCCGAGCGGTTCGGCGGCCTGCCGGGAGGCGAAGGCGATCGGGATCATCGACATGTTCTGGGTGCCGCCCGCGACCACCAGGTCCTGGGTGCCGGACAGGACGCCCTGCGCGGCGAAGTGGACGGCCTGCTGCGAGGAGCCGCACTGGCGGTCGATCGTGACGCCGGGGACCTCCTCGGGGAGCCCGGCGGCCAGCCAGGCGGTCCGGGCGATGTCGCCGGCCTGCGGGCCCACGGTGTCGAGGCAGCCGAAGACCACGTCCTCGACGGCGGCCGGGTCCACCCCGGAGCGCTCCACGAGGGCGCGCAGGACGTGGGCGCCGAGGTCGGCCGGGTGGACCCCGGACAGCCCTCCCCCGCGCCGGCCCACGGGGGTGCGTACCGCGTCGACTATGTAGGCCTCGGGCATCGGGACTCCTAGGTGAGGGTTCAGGTACGGAGCGCGATCCCGTCCAGCACCATCGAGAGGTACTGGCGGGCGATCTCCTCGGGGCTGTGCTGGCCGCCCGGCCGGTACCAGGACGCCGCCACCCACACCGTGTCGCGCACGAAGCGGTAGGTGAGGCGGATGTCCAGGTCGGCCCGGAAGACCTCGGCGGCGACCCCCCGCTCCAGCGTCCCCAGCCACGCCTTCTCGAACTTGACCTGCGAGTCCGAGAGGTAGTGGAAGCGGGGCTGCGCGGACAGGTGCCGGGACTCCTTCTGGTAGATCGCGACGGCGGCGCGGTGCCGGTCGATCTCCCGGAAGGACTCGGTGACGAGGGCCTCGATGGTCTCCCTGGGGCCGAGCCCGGCGTCGAGCACGGTGTCGTAGCCCTGCCACAGCTCGTTCAGGAAGGTCGAGAGGATCTCGTCGAGCATCGATTCCTTGGAATCGAAGTGGTAGTAGAGGCTGCCGGCGAGCATCCCGGCGGCATCGGCGATCTTGCGGACGGTGGTGGCGTTGTAGCCCTGGGCGGCGAAGACCTCCGCGGCGGTGTCGAGGAGCTCCCGTCGACGCTCCGGCGAGGCCGTCACCTGCTGCTTCTTCTGGTTCGTTGGCACGCGCCCATTGTGGTCCCAGTGGTCCTCGTGGTCCTACGCCGTCCTGAGCCGCCCTACGCGTGCTGGCTGCTGACCGATACGGTCTCGCCCGTCATGTACGACGAGTAGCCGCTGGCCAGGAACACGATGACGTTGGCGACCTCCCACGGCTCGGCGTAGCGCCCGTAGGCCTCCCGGGCCGTCAGTTCGTCCAGGAGCTCCTCGCTGGTGACCTTCACCAGGTGCGGGTGCATGGCCAGGCTGGGGGCGACCGCGTTGACCCGTACGCCGAACTCGGCGGCTTCCAGGGCCGCGCAGCGGGTCAGCGCCATCACCCCGGCCTTGGCGGCGGCGTAGTGGGCCTGGCCGGCCTGGGCCCGCCAGCCGATGACGGAGGCGTTGTTGACGACGACCCCGCCGGTGCCGGCGGCCCGCAGTGAGCGCAGGGCGGCGCGGGTGCAGCGGAAGGTGCCGTTCAAGGTGACGTCGAGGACCTTGGTCCACTGCTCGTCGGTCATGTCGACGAGGGCCGCGGTGCCGCCCAGGCCGGCGTTGTTGACGACGACGTCCAGGCCGCCGTGGGTGGCCTCGGCGAGCGCGAACAGGGCCCGGACCTGTTCCTCGTCGGTGACGTCGCAGGGCAGGGAGGTGATCCGGTCGGCCCCGAAGTCGGCGGCCAGCGCCTGCTCGGTCTCCTTGAGGCGGCGGGCGTGCGCGTCGCTGATGACCACGCGGGCCCCCTCCTCCAGGAAGCGGCGGGCGGTGGCGCCGCCGATCCCGGCGCCGGCCGCCGCGGTGATCACGGCCGCACGGTCCTTGAGCAGGCCGTGCCCGGCGACGTACCGGGGAGCGGTGGCGTTCATGCCCGAACCTCCTTGGGAAGGCCGAGGATCCGCTCGGCGATGAGGGTGCGCTGGATCTCGTCGGAGCCGGCGTAGATCGTGTCGGCGCGGGAGAAGAGGAAGAGCCGCTGCCAGTCGTCGAGGTCGTACGGGTCCCCCGCGTCCCCGGCGGCGAGGAGGGAGGCGGCTCCGCGCACGTCCATGGCGAGTTCGCCCAGGTCCCGGTGCCAGCGCGCCCAGGAGAGCTTGGCCAGCGGGGGCGCGGTGTCGGGGCGCAGGGCGGCGGCGTGCAGGGCGTCCAGGCCGATCCGGGCCCGGACCAGGCGGTCGCGCAGCAGCGGGTCGGCCAGCGCGCCGCACTCGCGGGCCGCCTCGACGAGGGCGTCGAACTCGCGGCGGAAGCCGACCTGTTGGCCGAGGGTGGAGACCCCGCGTTCGAAGCCGAGGGTGGCCATGGCGACGGCCCAGCCCTCGCCCGGCACGCCGACGACGTGGGCGGCGTCGGCGCGGGCGCCGTCGAAGAAGACCTCGTTGAACTCGCTGGTGCCGGTGAGCTGGACGATCGGGCGGACCTCCACGCCGGGCTGGTCCAGCGGGACCAGTAGGTAGGACAGGCCCGCGTGGCGGCGGGAGCCGGGGGTGGTGCGGGCGAGGACGAAGCACCACTGGGCATCGCGCGCCAGTGAGGTCCAGGTCTTCTGGCCGTCGATGCTCCATGCGCCGCCCCGGAGGGTGGCGCGGGTGCGGACGGCCGCGAGGTCGGAGCCGGCGCCCGGCTCGCTGTAGCCCTGGCACCACAGCTCCCGGGCGGCCCGGATCGGGGGCAGGAACCGCCGCCGCTGTTCCTCGGTGCCGTGGGCGATGAGGGTGGGGCCGAGGAGCTGTTCGCCGATGTGGCCGACCCGGGCGGGGGCGTCGGCGAGCGCGTACTCCTCGTGGAAGGCGATCTGCTGCTCGGTGCTCGCGCCGCGGCCGCCGTGCTCGACGGGCCAGCCGACGCAGGTCCAGCCGTGGGCGGCCATGTGCCGTTCCCAGGCGAGGCGTTCGGCGAAGACCTCGTGCTCCCGGCCGGGCCCGCCGCGCCCCTTGAGCGCCGCGAACCCGCCGGTGAGGTGGATCCGTAGCCACTCCCGAACCTCGGTGCGGAACTCCTCGACGCTGCTCATGGCCGTACGTTAACCTACCAAACACTTGTTAGGGAAGCTCGCTCGTGAAGGATGGAAGTCGCATGCCCGCCCAGCCCCTCGGCGACAGCGCCGATCCCGAAGGCGCCGCGTCGCCGGTGCTCTACGAGCGCCGCGGCCCGGTCGCCCACGTGACGATGAACCGCCCCCGCTACCGCAACGCGCAGAACAGCGCGATGACCTACGCCCTGGACGCCGCCTTCTACCGAGCCGCCGACGACCCGGAGGTCAAGGCCGTCGTCCTCGCCGGCGCGGGCGAGCACTTCTCGGCGGGCCACGACATCGGCACCCCCGGGCGCGACGCCCACCTCCCCTTCGAGCGGCGGGCCGGCCTGTGGTGGGACCACACCGGCCGCGCCGGCGCCGAGTCGCGCTTCGCCCGCGAGTCCGAGGTCTACCTGGGCATGTGCCGCCGCTGGCGGGAACTGCCGAAGCCGGTGATCGCCTCCGTACAGGGCGCGTGCGTGGCGGGCGGGCTGATGCTGGCCTGGGTGTGCGACCTGATCGTGGCGAGCGAGGACGCCTTCTTCGCGGACCCGGTCGTGCGCATGGGGATCCCCGGGGTCGAGTACTTCGCGCACCCGTGGGCGATGCCCCCGCGGATCGCCAAGGAGTTCCTCTACACCGGCGACCGGATGCCCGCGGGGCGGGCGTACGAGGTCGGCATGGTCAACCGGGTGGTGGCCCGGGCGGAGCTGGCGGCCGAGACCGACCGCCTGGCCCGGCGGATCGCCGAGATGCCCGCCTTCGGCCTGGCCCTGACCAAGCGGGCCGTCAACCAGGCCGAGGACCTCCAGGGCCTGCACAGCGGCATGGACTCCGTCTTCGGCCTGCACCACCTGGCGCACGCGCACAACGCGGAGACGGCGGCCGACTCGCTCGGCGGAATGAACATCGCGGCGATGAAGGAGGCGACCGGCTGATGGACCTGACCCACACGGCGGAAGTGACCGCGTTCCGGGGCGAGGCCCGGGACTGGCTGCGCGCGCACGTGCCCGCGCGGCCGCTGCCCTCGCTGGAGACGGCCGAGGGCTTCGCCGCGCACCGGGAGTGGGAGGGCCGCCTCGCGGCGGACCGCTGGTCGGTGGTGTCCTGGCCCGAGGAGTACGGCGGCCGGGGCGCGGACATCGTGAAGTGGCTGGTCTTCGAGGAGGAGTACTTCGCCGCCGGTGCGCCGGGCCGGGTCTCGCAGAACGGCATCAACCTCCTCGCCCCCACCCTCTTCGACCACGCGACCGCTGCCCAGCGGGCCCGCGTCCTGCCGTCGATGGCGAGCGGCGAGGTGATCTGGGCGCAGGCCTGGTCGGAGCCGGAGTCCGGCTCCGACCTCGCCTCCCTGACCTCGCGCGCGGAGCGCACCGAGGGCGGCTGGCTGCTCTCGGGGCAGAAGACCTGGTCCTCACGGGCGGCCTTCGCGGACCGCGCCTTCGGCATCTTCCGCACGGAGCAGCACACCCCCAAGCCCCACCAGGGGCTCACCTACCTGATGTTCGACCTGCGGGCGCCGGGGGTGAGCGTGCGGCCCATCGGGCGCCTGGACGGGAAGCCCGCCTTCGCGGAGCTGTTCCTGGACGGGGTGTTCGTGCCGGACGAGGACGTGATCGGCGAGCCGGGCCAGGGGTGGCGGATCGCGATGTCCACCACGGGCAACGAGCGCGGGCTGACCCTGCGCTCCCCCGGCCGGTTCCTGGCGGCGGCGGACCGGCTGACCGCGCTGTGGCGGGAGCGGGTGGATGCCGACGGCGGTACGGACAGCGCGCTGCGGGACCGGGTCGCGGACGCGGTGATCGGGGCGCGCGCCTACGAGCTGTTCACCTGGGCCAACGCCTCGCGGTTCGCGGCGGGCGAGACGATCGGCGCGGAGTCGAGCCTGAACAAGGTGTTCTGGAGCGAGTACGACATCGCCCTGCACGAGAGCGCGCTGGACCTGCTGGGCCCGGACGCGGAGCTGGCGGACGGGCCGTGGGCGGAGCCGTGGCTCTTCTCGCTGGCCGGGCCGATCTACGCCGGCACCAACGAGATCCAGCGCGACATCATCGCCGAGCGGTTGCTCGGCCTCCCGAAGGGCCGCCGCTGATGCGCTTCCTGCCGACCGACGAGCAGTCGGACTTCGCCCGCACCCTGCGCGCGCTGCTGGGCGCCGCGGACGTGCCGGTCGTCGTACGGTCCTGGTCCGCCGGGACGTACGGGCCGGGGCGGGCCCTGTGGTCCCGGCTCGCGGACACCGGGCTGCTCGCGCTGGCGGCGCCGCAGGAGTACGAGGGGCTGGGCCCGCTCCCCGTCGAGCTGGCCCTGGGCTTCGTGGAGCTGGGGCGCGCGGCGATGCCGGGGCCGCTGGTGGAGACGGCCGCCACGGTGGCGCTGCTGTCGGATCTGGGGGACGCGGCGTTGGCGAAGCGGTTCGTACCGGGCCTGGTCTCGGGCGGGGCGGTGGCGACGCTCGTCCTGCCGGGCGGGGGTCCGTACGCCGTGGACGCCGCGGCGGCCGACCACGTCTTCGCCGTCTCCCCGGCGGGGGAGCTGCGCCTCGCCGCCGGGCCGGGGGCGGAGCTGGCCTCCCTGGACCCGGCCCGGCGCCTCTCGCGGCCCTCCCCCGGCGGCGAGCTCCTGGCCGCCGGGCCCCACGTGACGGCGGCGGCCGCGACCGCGCTGCGCTGGGCGCGGCTGCTGACGGCGGCGCAGTGCCTGGGGGTGGGCGAGGCGCTGCTGGCGCGGACCGTGGAGTACGCGAAGCAGCGCACGCAGTTCGGGGTGGCCATCGGGTCCTTCCAGGCGGTCAAGCACCGGCTGGCGGACACGCTGATCGGGCTGGAGTTCGCGCGGCCGCTGGTGTGGGCGGCGGCGCTCGGCCTGGACCCGCGGGAGATCGCGGCGGCCAAGGTCCGCGCCGGGGAGGCGGCCCACCGGGCGGCCATGACCGCGCTCCAGGTCCACGGTGCGGTGGGCTACACGGACGAACTCGACCTCTCCCTCTGGCTCCGCAAGGCCCGCCCCCTCCGCGACGCCTGGGGCACCCCGTCGACCTGCCGAGCGGAGATCCTGCCCGGCTGATCGTCCTCAAACGCCGGACGGGCTGGGTCTGACCCGGAACCCCAGGCTCCGCCCGGGGAACGTCCTCAAACGCCGGACGGGCTGGGTATGACCGATCCAGCCTCACCGGACAGCCGGAGCCGACCGATCCAGCCTCGCCGGACAGTCGGAGCCGGCCGATCCAGCCTCGCCGGCGTTTGAGGCGCGGGTCCGGGCGGAGCCCGGGACGACGGGTCGCACCCGGAACCCGAGGGCCGACCCCCCGGGCTCCGGCCAAGGCGCGTCCTCAAACGCCGGACGGGCTGGGTATGACCGACCCAGCCTCGCCGGACAGCCGGAGCCGACCGATTCAGCCTCGCCGGCGTTTGAGGCGCGGGTCCGGGCGGAGCCCGAGGGCCGACCCCCCGGACGGGCTACGAGCGGCCCGGGGTCACGGGCGGGCGACGGACAGGGTGACGACGTACGGTTCGTCGATCTGGCCGTCGGGGAAGAGGGACAGCAGCCGGGCCCGCTCGGCCGCACAGAAGTCCGCGGTGGGCCCCGCCCCCAGGACCAGGAAGGCCGAGTGACTGGCCAGGTTCGCCAGATGCACGTCGACCGGGATCCGCCGCCCCCACCGCACCTCGCGCGTCACGAAGCCGAGCCCCTCGGGCAACCCCCGCGCCGGAACCCCCGGCCGCGCCGACAGGAAGGCCGCCACCCGCCCGTCCTGCTCGGCGATCCACGGCACGGACAGGTCCAGGTCGTTCCACCACAGGGCCAGCGCCCCGCCCTCCCGCAACACCCTCCGCACCTCGGGCACCGAGCGGACCGGATCGGTCCAGTGCCACGCCTGCGCGTAGGTGATCAGGTCGAAGGCCCCGTCGGCCAGCGGCAGCCGGTCCCCGTCCCCCCGCACCAGCGGTATCCCCGGATGCCCCCGCCGCAGCTCGGCCGCCATGCCGTCCCCCGGCTCGACGGCGACGACCCGGGCCCCCTGCGCCCGCAGCACCGCACTGGCGATCCCGGTCCCGGCCCCCACGTCCGCGACCCGCGCCCCCTCCAGCGACCGCCCGGTCAACTCCTCGACGGCGTCGAACAACTCCGGCGGGTACCCGGGCCGGTTGGCCCCGTACAGCGCGGCGGCGCCGTCGAAGGACCGCGCCCGGTCACGGACATGGTCCGGCTCGAGGTCCGGCCCCGGATCCCGCGCACCGCGGAACTCGTGCACGACCTCGATCCGCCCGACGATGTGCGCGTTGAACTCCGCCAGCTCCTCCGCCGGCACCCACAGCTCCAGGATCGTCTCCCCGCCCGCCTGCTGGACCGGGTACCGGGCGAGGAACTCCGTGTCCACCTCGAAGCGGGTCACGAAGCCCGCCCCGTCGCGCTCGACGTTCCAGTCGCGGGCGATGCGGATCGCGTAGTCCTCGTTCATGACCGGGTAGAAGATCGGCTGTTCGGGCAGCCGCGGCGGCCAGGCCCGCCAGTCGGCCGCCGCCACCAGCTCCAGCTCGACGGGCCCGGTGGGCCGCCACAAGGTCGTCGTAGTCGTCATCTCCCGACCCTAAGTGCCTCTGCGCGCCACCCACTCGGCCGCCCCCGCCAGCGCCGCGGCCGCCGCAGGGAGCGGGGTGCCCAGGAAGCCGTGGAAGACGCCCGGGAAGAGCCGGACCTCGCACTCCACCCCCGCCGCCGCGAGCCGCCGCGCGTACGCCAGCCCCTCGTCCCGCAGCACGTCGCAGTCGGCCAGCAGCACCAGCGCCGGTGGCAGCCCGGCCAGGTCCGCGGCGGCCAGCGGAGAGACGTACGGGTGCGCCGGATCCGCGTCCGGGCCGAGGTAGCTCTCCCAGTACCAGCTCATGTGCGCGGCTGTGTGGAAGTGGTCGCGGGCGTACGTCTCCACCGACGCGGAGGCCATCGAGGCGTCCAGCGGCGGGTACATCAACAGCTGCGCCGCCACGAGCCCGGGCGCGCGCAGCGCGGTGACGGCGGCCAGGTTGGCCCCGCTGGAGTCCCCCGCGACCACCACCGCGGCGGGGTCGCAGCCGAGCGCGCCGGCCCGGGCACGGGCCCACAGCAGCACGGTCAGGGCGTCGTCGGGCGCCGCGGGCCAGGGGTGTTCGGGGGCGAGCCGGTAGTCCGCCGAGACCACGACCGCCCCCGACCGCGCGGCCAGCGTCCGGCACGTCGCGTCGTGCGTGTCCGGGCCGCACATCACCCAGCCGCCGCCGTGGAAGTACACGACCAGCGGGCGCCCGTCCGCCCCCGCCCCAGCCCCCGCCCCCGGCGTCGTCCCCGGCGCCGGATCGTAGACCCGCACCGGCACCCCGTCGGCCACCGAGTCGCGTACGGCGGCCACCACCGGCCCCGGCCGGGCCGCGGCGGCGCCCGCGGCGGCCGCGGCGGCGCCCGCGGCGGCCGCGGCCCGCAGCGCGCCGGTGTCCCCCGGCGGCGGGAAGTGCGCCGACATCGCGGCGCACACCTCCCGCGCCCGCGGCGACAGCGCCTCGGGACGGGCGCGCCGATGCGTCGTCATCGGGTCGTCATCCCGCCGTCGACGGTGAACTCCGCGCCCGTGATGTAGGAGGAGGCGTCCGAACAGAGGAACCGCACCAGCTCGCCGACCTCCTCCGGGCGCCCCATCCGCCCCAGCGGCAGGTGCGACCAGTCCCGGCCCGCCACCGCTCCGGCGACCATCGGCGTGTCGATCGCCCCCGGGTGCACGGAGTTGACCCGGATCCCGTCCCCGGCCAGGTCCAGGGCCGCCGACCGGGTCAGCCCGCGCAAGGCGAACTTCGTGGAGCCGTAGGCCGCGTGGCCCGGTATCCCGACCAGGCCGGCGGTGGAGGAGATGTTCACGACCGAGCCGCCCCCGGCCGCCCGCATGAGCGGGGCCACCGCCTGGATGCCGAGGAAGGGGCCCAGCAGGTTGACCCGGAGCAGCGCTTCGAAATCCTCGACGCTCTGCCGCTCCACGTGGGCGGTGCGCCACACGGCCGCGTTGTTGACCAGGGCCGAGACCCCTCCGTACGCGGCCACCGCGGCCCGCACCACCCCCGCCCAGCTCTCCGCGTCCGCCACGTCGTGCCGTACGTACAGGCCCTGGTCGCCGAGGGCCGCGGCGACCTCGCGCCCCTCCTCCTCGCGGATGTCGGTGACGACGACCCGGGCGCCGGCCTCCGCGCACAGCCGGGCCTCCGCCGCGCCCTGACCGCGGCCGGCGCCGGTGATGACGACGACCTTCCCGTCCAGCGGGACCGCCGCTCCCACTCCCACGGGTCAGCCCTCCAGCGCGCGGAAGTGGGGGATGACCTTCTCGCCCCACTGGCGGATCGTCTCCATGCAGACCTCCTGCGGGACGGTGCCCATCTGGATCAGGCACATCACCTCGTCCACACCGATCTCGCGGAGCTGCTCGACGTAAGCGATCGCGGTCTCGGCGCTGCCGTAGGCGTGTTCGGCGTTGTAGGTGCCGGTGTCGACGGGGCGGGCGGGGATGTTCGCCTCGTGGAGCCGGGCGACGAGTTCCTCGCGGCCCTTGTGCAGGGCGGCGGCGTGCTGCTCGGCGCTCTCGTCCTTGGCGTAACCGGTGGGCTCGGGGCCGTTGCCGTACCAGTGCGCGATGGACTCGGCGAAGAAGCGCTGGCCGCGGGTGCCCAGGCGCAGGGCGCGCTCGGCGTCGTCGAGGACGATGGTCGGGCAGAGGGCGGAGAGGTGGTCGTTGACGACGTCCGACACGAACCGCTCGCCGCTGCGGGTGGCGATGGCCTCGTCGTAGACCTTGCGCATCGCGCGGACGTCGTCGGCGCCCGCGAAGCCCATCACCAGGGCGCCGATGCCGAGTTCGGCGGCCAGCTTGAGGGTGTCGTGCTTGGAACACGCCATGAAGAGCGGCGGGTGCGGGTCCTGGACCGGGCGGGGCAGGACCGCCCCGGGTCCGATGTCGATCGAGCCGTGCCACTCGAACCGCTCCTCCTTCCACGCCGAGGAGAAGATCCGCAGGGCCTCCTCCATCTGCGGGTAGGTGTCCTCGGGGCGCACCCCGTACATGGACATCTCCTGGCGGGTGGCGCCGCGCCCGGCGCCGATGTCCACGCGGCCACCGGAGAGCACGTCGAGCATCGCGGCGCGTTCGGCGACGCGCACCGGGTGCTGGTAGCCGAAGGGCATGGTGACCACGCCGTGGCCGATGCGGATCCGCTCGGTCCGGGCGGCGACCCAGGTCAGGAAGATCTCGGAGGCGCTCATGTGGGCGTACTGGGTGAGGGAGTGGTGCTCCACCGCCCAGATCCGGTCGAAGCCCATCCGCTCGGCGTGGACGGCCTGTTCGACGCAGTCGTGGATGACCTGGCGTTCGCGTTCGGGGGTGGGGTCGACGAGCTGCGCCTCGAAGATCATCGAGAACTTCACGGTGAGGTCCCTCCATCACGAGTATTCCTAATAGGCATACTTCTAGCAGGCATACCTCGCAGGGGGAAGGGCGCCGCCGGGACCGGTCGTAGACTGCGGTCCGTGGCAGAAGAGACGAACAGGCGCGCGCTCCCCGCAACGAGCTGGGCGGTGCTCGGGCTGCTCTCCTTCGGGGAGGAGCTGTCCGGCTACGACCTGAAGAAGTGGTCGGACTGGTCGCTCAAGTTCTTCTACTGGAGCCCCTCCTTCAGCCAGATCTACAGCGAACTCAAACGCCTGGAGAAGGCCGGCTACGCCTCCTCGCGCCTGGTCGCCCAGGAGACCGGAACCCGCGACAAGCGGGTCTACCGGATCACCGACGAGGGCATGGACGCCGTGCGCGACTGGGCCCGCCGGGCACCCGTCGACCCGCCCGTCCTCAAGCACGGGCCGATGCTGCGATTGTGGCTGGGGCACCTGCTGGAGCCGGAGCAGATGCGCGAAGTACTCGCGCAGCACCAGGAGTTCGCGGAGAAGATGCGCCTGCGGGCGGTCGCGGACGTCGAGGGCGCCAAGGACGAGGCGGCGTGGGCCTACCCCACGCTCACCCTCAAGTGGGCCGAGCGGTACTACGCCTCCGAACGCGACCTCGCCGCCGCCATGCTGGAGGACATCGAGGCGCTGGAGGCGGAGCGCGCGGCGACCCGGGGGTCGGACCGGGCGTCGGACCGGGAATCGGGCCGGGGATCGGACCGGGAATCGGACCAGGAATCGGCCGCCCCTGAGGGCAACACCCCGTAGGTGCGCCGGAAGTAGAGCAGCGGGGCGACCTCCCGGTGCGCGGCCAGGGCGGTGACCCGGCCGAGCGCGATCACGTGGTCGCCCCCGTCCAGGACGTCCTCCAGCACGCACTCGACCGTCGCGAGGACGCCGTCGAGCAGGGGTGCGCCGTTGCCGCCCGAACGCCACGGCACGCCGGCGAACTTGTCGCCCCCGGTCACCGCGAAGCGACGGCACAACTCCTGCTGGTCGGCCGCCAGGATGTTGACGGCGAAGCGGCCGGCCGCGCGGATCCGGGGCCAGCTGGACGAGGTGCGCGCCGGACAGAAGCAGACCAGCGGCGGGTCGAGGGACACCGAGGAGAAGGACTGCACGGCCATCCCGACGGGACGGCCGTCGCCTTCGCACGCCGTGATGACGGCGACGCCGGTGGCGAAGCTGGAGAGCGCGGACTTCATGCCCACAGGGACCACGGGAACCACAGGAACCACGGGAACCACGGGAACCACCACGGCGACCTCCAGAGATATTCCTACTAGGTATATGCCTAACCGAAACAGCTGTGATTGGATACCGCCCACGCTCGCTCGTCAAGTAGGGAGGGTCCGTGTCCAGCCCCCGCCAGACTCCGCAGCACCCCGCACCGCCCGCCACCCTGGCCCGTCTGCCCGCCTTCGCCGCCGCCGCGTACGGGGACCTCGAAGCGCTCGCCGACGGCGAGGTCCGCTGGACCTTCGCCCGGCTCGACGTCGAGATCGCCGCGGCCGCCCGCGCCGCCGTCGCCCTCGGCGTCCGGCCCGGTGACCGGGTCGCGCTCTGGGCCCCCAACAGCCGCCAGTGGATCACCGCCGCGCTCGGTGCGGTCGGCGTGGGCGCGGTCCTCGTCCCCGTCAACACCCGCTACAAGCCCGCCGAGGCGGCCGACGTCATCCGGCGCAGCGGCGCCCGCGTCCTCTTCACCGAACGCGGCTTCCTCGGCACCGACTACGTCGAAGCCCTGCACGGATCCGGCGAGGACCTGGGCGCCCTCGCCGCCACGGTGGTGCTGCGCGACGCGGGTGCGGGGACCCCGCCGGACGGTGTGCCGGTGCACTCCTCCGGGCACTCCTCAGCACAATCCTCGGTGCACTCCTGGGAGGCGTACCTGCGCGCCGGGGAGCGGGTCCCGGAGCGGGAGCGGCTGGCCCGGCTGGCCGCCGTACGCCCCACGGACCTCAGCGACATCCTCTACACCTCCGGCACCACCGGCCGTTCCAAGGGCGTGATGACCACCCACGGCCAGAGCGTGCGCCTCTACGACTCCTGGTCGCGGCTGGTCACCCTGCGCCCCGGCGACCGGTACCTGCTGGTCAACCCGTTCTTCCACACCTTCGGCTACAAGGCCGGGGTGCTCGCCTGCCTGCTGCGCGGGGTCACCATGCTCCCCGAGGCGGTCTACGACACCGACCGCATCCTGCACCGGATGGCCGCGGAGCGGGTCAGCTGTCTGATGGGCCCGCCGACCGTCTTCCACGGGTTGCTCGAACACCCCGGCCGGGCGACGCACGACCTGTCCGCGCTGCGCCTGGCGGGCACCGGCGCGGCCGCCGTGCCGACCGCGCTGGTCGAGCGGATCCGCGGCGAACTGGGCGCCCCGGACGTGTTCACGGCGTACGGACTGACCGAGTCCGGCGGCGTCGTCTCCGTCTGCCCGACCGACGCGGACGCCCCGACCCTCGCCCACACGGTCGGGCTGCCGCTGCCCGACACCGAGGTGCGGATCACGGATCCGCTGGGCCGGGTGCTGCCGGCCGGGGAGCCCGGCGAGGTGCAGGTGCGCGGCTACCACGTGACCACCGGCTACCTCGACGACCCGGCCTCGACCGCCGAGGCGGTGCTCGCGGACGGCTGGCTGCGCACCGGGGACATCGGCGTGCTGGACGCGCGCGGCTACCTCGCCATCACCGACCGGCTCAAGGACATGTACGTGGTGGGCGGGTTCAACGCCTACCCGGCGGAGGTGGAGAACGTACTGCTGACCCATCCCGCGATCACCGACGCGGCGGTGGTGGGCGCCCCCGACGAGCGGCTCGGCGAGGTCGGGGTGGCCTTCGTGGTCACCACCGAACCCGTCACGGCGGCGCACCTGACCGCTTGGACCCGGGAGCGGTTGGCCAACTTCAAGGTCCCCCGGCGCTTCACCACGGTGGCCGAGCTGCCGCGCAACGCCGGCGGCAAGCTCCAGAAGGCCCCGCTGCGGCGGGCCGCGCGCGAGGAGCGGGAGGAGCGGTCGTGAGGACCCCGGAGCGAACCCTTGAGCGAAGCCTTGAGCGGACCCCGGAGCAGCGGGAACTGGGCGCGGCCGTACGGTCGGTGCTCGCCCGGCACCCGGGCGCGGCGGCCTGGGCCCCGCTGACCGGCCGGGTGGGCGCGGCGGCGCTGGCGGTGCCCGAGGAGTACGGCGGGCTGGGCTGCGGGAGCGCCGAGGTGGGCGTGGTCATGGACGCGCTGGGGGGTGCGCTGAGCCCCGTACCGTACCTGGGCTCCGCGGTGCTCACCGTGGGGGCGCTGGTGGCGGCGGGGGACGCGCGGGCCTGCGCGCTGCTGCTGCCGGATCTGGCCGAGGGGACGGCGGCCGGGGCGCTGGCCTGGGCGGAGCGCGGGAGTTGGGAGCCCTCGGCGCTGCGGACCCGGGCCGTCCGGGATCCGGCGCGGGGGTGGCTCCTGACCGGCGCCAAGGAGTACGTCCTGCCGGGCTCCGGCCCCGGGGTCCCCGAGGTCGTGCTCGTCTTCGCGCGGAGCGGTGCGGGCGCGGGCCCCGGGGACGGCGGGGCGGGCGCGGGCCCCGGGGTCGGCGGGGCGCTCTCGCTGTTCCGGCTGGCCGGGCCGCCCGCCGCCTGGCGGATCCGCTCGACCATGGATCCGAGCCGCCCGCTCGCGGAGCTGGCCCTGGACCGGACCCCGGCCGCCCTGGTCGGCGCCGAGGGCGACGGGGAGCGGATCCTGGCCCGGGTGCGGGACCTGGGCGTCACCGCACTGGCCGCGGAACAGGTCGGGGCGGCCGCGCGGGCCCTGGAGGTGACGGTGGGGTACGCGAAGCAACGGGTCCAGTTCGGCCGCCCGATCGGCTCCTTCCAGGCGGTCAAGCACCGGCTCGCCGACATGTACGCCGCCGTGGAGAACGCCCGCGGCCTCGCCCTGGCAGCCGCGGCGGCGGACGCCGCGCCCGACCCTGCGGCGGCTGCCGGTTCGGCGTGCGGGGAGGCGTACTCCTGGGTGGCCGGGGAGATGATCCAGCTGCACGGCGGGATCGGGATCACCTGGGAGCACGAGGCGCACCGGTTCTTCAAGCGCGCCCACGGCGCGGCGCGGCTGTTCGGCGGCCCGGCCGCGCACCGCGAACGGCTGGCCGCACGGCTGGGTCCGACCGGGGCCCGTTGACGTACCCTCGGGGCCATGACCGGTAGTGCGATAAACCTGCGCAAGATGGAAGAAACCGCTCCGGCGCTCGTCAGCCTGTACAAGAGCGCCGGGGTCTCCCTGCGCAAGCACGGCCTGGACGGTCAACGGGCAGCGGTCTACCTGGTGCTGGACTACTCCGGCTCGATGCGCCCGTACTACGCCGACGGCACCGTGCAGGCCTTCGCGGACCGGGTGCTCGGGCTGTCGGCGCACCTGGACGACGACGGTCGGGTCCCGGCGGTCTTCTTCTCCACGGAGGTCGACGCCGTGGAGGAGATCTCGCTGGAGCGGCACGCGGGCGCGGTGGGCCGCATCGTGGCGGGCCTCGGCCACATGGGCAAGACGTCCTACGACGCGGCGATGGACGCGGTCATCGACCACTACCTGGACAGCGGGGCGACGGATCCCGCCCTCGTGGTCTTCCAGACGGACGGCGGCCCCCTGAACAAGGCCGCGGCGGAGCGCCACCTGTGCAAGGCGGCCCGGCTGCCGCTCTTCTGGCAGTTCGTCGGCTTCGGCAACACCCGCAGCACCCAGTTCGACTTCCTGCGCAAGCTGGACGAGCTACCGGTGCCCCGGGCGCGCGTCGTCGACAACGCGGGCTACTTCCACGCCGGGGAGGACCCGCGCGCGGTGCCTGACGCGCAGTTGTACGACCGGCTCGTCTCGGAGTTCCCCTCGTGGCTGGCCGCTGCGCGGACGGCGGGCATCGTGCGCGCCTGAGCGGTCGGCATCGTGCGCGCCTGAGCGGTCGGCGCCCGGACCAGGCGCTTTCATAGCGGTATGACGACGAACAACTGGGCGCATTTCGCCGCGGCCGAGCCGGAACTCGCCGAGGCGGTCCGGGCCCGCTTCGGGCAGTACGCGCACCACGTCCTGGCGACCCTGCGCAAGGACGGCTCGCCGCGGGTCTGCGGACTGAACGCCACCTTCCGGGGCGGCGAGCTGTGGCTCGGGATGATGCCGGGGTCGATGAAGGCCCTGGACCTGCGGCGCGATCCCCGGTTCGCGCTGCACACCAATCCGGGTGCGGACGAGTCGATGCCCGACGGGGACGTACGCATCTCCGGGCGGGCCGTGGAGATCCTGGACCCGCCCGAGCTGCACCGCTTCGCCGAGGAATCAGGTGAGCCGCCGCACCCGTCCCACCTGTTCCGGGTGGAGCTGACCGAGGTGGTCCTGACCGGGATCGACGGGGACGACCTGGTGGTCCGCGCGTGGACCCCGGCCGCCGGCCTGCGCACGATCCGCCGGGGGAACGACGACGACCCCGCCCGGGAGGAGTGAGGCGCGGTCGACCTCGGAGTCCTCGTACCCGTCCTCGTACCCGTCCTCGTCCTCGTCCTCGAAGGGGGCGGGGACGACCGGCACCGGGGCCGGGGCCGGAGCCGGGGCCGGGACCGGCTCGGGGGCGGGCCCGGTCCCGGGGAGGGCGATCGCGGCCGGGTTCACGTCGACCTGGTTGCGGTCGATGTTGATCGTCACGCCGTCGTAGGTCTCGTCGTGGTCGCCCTGGTACTGGTGGGCGCGCCGGCGCCCGCCCCACTGCCCGCTGCCCGCGGGCACACCCAGGTCCGCGTCCGTGACCGAGGCGCGCCCGTTCCAGGCCGCGGCCCAGACGACGTCGGGGACGGCGCGCCCGGTGCGCGCGTACTCGGCACTGAGCGCCTTCACGCCCGAACCGGCGGCGAGGTAGGCGGCGGCCCGGTAGCCGAGGGCGTGCAGCCGCTGGGTCCAGGCGGCGACGTACGCGACCACCGGCCGGTCCCAGGTGGCCCGGTCGGTGTAGTTCTCCAGGTCGTTGTAGAGGACGGTGCCCTCCCCCAGGCCCAGCGAGCGGGCCGCCGAGGCCGCGCCGTCGGCGGCCGTCCGGCCCTGCGCGGCCGCGGTGTCCGGGTCGGTGGACAGCCCGGTGGTGGCACTGCGCCAGGGCTGGCGGCCCACCCAGATCGGCATCAGGTGCCAGCCCGCGGCGCTCTGCCGCTTGACCCAGTCGGCGGTCAACCGCGGCTGCGCGCAGGCGCGGGCGCCGCCGCCGATGTAGATGCCGACGGCGCCGAAGGGGGAATCCTGCGCCCAGCCGTCCATGGTGGCCTGGCCCGGGGCGGTGCACGCGTCGAAGCCGAGGCCGGTGTAGGCGCCCGGCGTGACCGAGGCCGCCGGCGCGGGGACGGGCCGCAGGACGGAACCGGGGGACGCGGGCCGGCCCGGCACGGTGGCCGGGGGGCCGGCGTGGCCCCCGGGGCCGCCGACCGGGCGGGCGCCCTCGATCACGGCCCGGACCGCGGTGGGCGTATCGCCGTAGGAGGCGGTGGCCATCACCCCCGACTGGGCGAGGGCGTAGCGCAGCTCGTTGCTGGGCGTGCGGGGCCCGGTGGCGGGCAGCGCGGTGCCCACCGGTACGTCGACGGTCGGCACGTCCGCGCGCGGCGGGGCGTCCCGTACGGGCTCCAGGTGCAGGGTGTCGGCGCGCTCGGCGACCGCCCGGCCCGCGCACTCGCCCTGCGTCCCGGCGTGGCCGACGTACAGCGTGGGCACGTCGAGGCGCAGGCAGGCGTCGGGCGCGCGGTCGAGGTCGACGACCCGCCAGTTCGCGGGGAGCGTGAAGCGCAGCCCCCGGTAGTCGTACTGGCCGGGCCCCGGGCCGGGCCCCGGGTCCCGCCCGTCGGCGGCGGCGACGGGCCCCAGCGCGGTGAGCCCGCTCAGCGCGAGCACGACCCCGCAGGCCGAGGCGAGCAGCCGCCTCAGCCCCCGCCCCCTGGCGGCGGCGGACTCGCCACGGCCCTCACCACGACCCTCACCACCACACTCGATACGACACTCGACACTCGACATGACCTTCGACATGGCTCGCGACATGACGCTGTGTATACAGGTGCCGCGGCCTCCCGGAGATCCGGCGAGGCCGCGGCGGCCCGGCTAACTACCCGCCTGGTCCTGGAAGGCGGGCAGCTCGAAGACGCGCTGCTTGCCCGCGTCGTCCATCAGCTCCACCAGGGGCAGGACCAGTTCCCACAGGTCCCGCTTGTCGACCTCGTGGACGAGCGCGTCCAGTTCCCCGTCGCCCAGCAGGGCCGCGGTGTCGGCGACCACCTTGCGCCCGTCCTCGGGGAGCACGCCGACCAGCGGCAGGAACTCCCCCCACAGACCGGTCCCGACGACGGCGCGGACCACCCCGCGCAGCACCTCGGGCTCGCGGAGCGCCGCCAAGCGGGCGACGGCCGTACGGTCCTCCTCCCCCAGCAGCGCGACCAACGGGAGCAGCGCCTCCCACAGACCGCGCTCGTGGGTGGCCCGTACCAGTGAGTCGAGGGCGCTGCCCTCCAGCCGGGCCGTCAGCTGGGCGATCCGTTCGCGCTGTTCGCCGTCGACCGACCCGGCGACGGCGAGGGCCTCCTCCCACAGCCCGCCCGCGGCGGCCGCGCGCACCACGCCCGCGAGCCGCTCGTCGCCCATCAGCCGCAGGATGTGCGGCAGCCGCTCGGGCTGGTCGACGTAGAAGCCGGTGCGCAGGACGGCCTCGTCGTCGACCTGTTCGAGGATCCGGGTGAGCGCCCGGTCGCGGATGTGGCCGACGAAGCGCCCCATGGTGAGGAAATCGGCCGACTCGGCGAGCGCGACGGCGATGCGGACGAGCAGCCCCTCGTCGAGCCGGTCGACCACGCCCGCGATCCGCCGGGGGTCGAGGTGGGCACAGGACTCGACGGTGAAGGGCACCGGGAGCTTCTCGATGATGTCGGCGGCCCGCCCGGGGTCGAGGCGGCCCGCGACCGCCGCTGCGAGGCGGGGGCCGAGCGCCTTCTGCGAGATGGCGGCGGCCACCGCGGCCGGCACCAGCTTGGTCGCGGCGGCGATCCGGTCGAGCATCTCGGGCGCCCCGTCGTACAGGACCGCGGTGACCTGCTCGCGGAAGCGGCGCAGGTCCTCGGCGGGCAGCGCCTCCATGAACCGCAGCGCCCCCGCGTCGCCCTCCCCCAGCAACCGGGCCACCTTCTCGACCTCGGCGCGGCTCACCGGAAGAGCACCTTGCGCACGGCGCCGCGCGCGAGCGCGGGGACGAGCTTCAGCGCTTCCTCGGCGGCGTCGCCGAGCCCGGCGGCCTGCCGCTCCCGCTCCGCGCGCAGCGCGTCGGCGAGCCGCCCGAGCTCCCCGTCCGCCAGCCCGGCGAACGACCCGGGCACCGGCGCCCCCTTCAACTCCGCACCCAGCCTGGCGAGTTCCTCTGCACCCACGGGACGACCTCCCACGACGGCGACACCACGACAACGGCTCGCCACCGAGACTGATCCCACTTTGACTATTAGTCAATACTCGCGGGTAGCCCACCTGTCCTCACTCGGAAGACCGCGCACACCGTCTTGCCGACCGACCCGTCCTCCACGGTGAGGTCATCGGCGAGCTGGGAGACGAGCCACAGGCCACGCCCGGACAGGGCGTCCGGAGACGCACGCCGCACCACCGGTGCACCCGGCCCGCTGTCACGCACGTCGATGCGCACCTGATCGCGCGCCCATTCGACACGCACGGCGAATCGACGCCCCTCGGGCACTCCGTGGATCACCGCATTGGTCGCGAGTTCGGAGACGCAGAGGCGCATGTCGTCGCGCCGATCGGCGACACCCCACCCCCCCCCCCGAGCGAGTCACCGATGGAATTGCGGGCCGCCCGCACCGAATCGCGAGTCCCGGGAAACGTCTGCTGCCGAGAGAAGGACACACCCACCCCACACATTTGACGCTAAGCCACCACTGCCACACAGAACGTATCGCTATTCGCGAATTCCAGCAAGGTTTTCACCTAGGACCACACCCGCTCGTCACATACCGTGGGATCTGCAGAACCGGACGGGGTCGCGGAGGGCAACATGGGCGAAGGCCAGTGGACGAGTGCGTCGATGCCGTACCTGACTCCGCGCGCGGAGTCGGAGTCGGACGCGTGGACCGCGGAGAGCGCGGCTCGCGGGCGCGTGGGTGGGCAGCGCATCCTGCACGCGGGAGAGCAGCCCGCGTCGGAGGAGGTCGCCCGGATGTTGCGCGTGCCGGCGGGAGAGAGCGTCGTACGGCGCCGTCGCCTCATCGAACTGGACGGAGTTCCGTGCGAGTTGACGGACACCTTCTACCCCGCCGCGATCGCACTCGGCACCCCTCTCGCGGGCACCGCCAAGATCCGCGGCGGCGCAGTCACCTTGCTGGCCCGGCTGGGGCACACGGGGGTACGCGTCGTGGAGCACGTCACGGCGCGTCTGTCGACGACGGAGGAGTGCGGGCCACTGTGCGTCCAGCCCGGCGAACCGGTCCTGGTCGTCTCGAGGGTCACGCTCGATTCGGCTGACCGGGCCATCCAGGCCGATGTGATGGTCATGCCCGCCGAGCGTGCGCAATTGCGTTACGAGACCAGGATCGGATGACGTTGCCCAGCCCCGAGGAACAGCCGCTCGACCAACGTCCCCTGCACGTCCGCATCGCCGCCGACCTGCGCGATGACATCCTGAACGGGGAGCTGGGCCCCGGGGCCAAACTTCCCTCCACCACCCACCTGAAGGCCCGGTTCGACGCGTCGAGCGCCACCGTGCAGAAGGCCTTGGGACTCCTCAAGGACGAACGGCTCGTCATCGGGCGAGCGGGCTCAGCCGTGATCGTGCGGGAGCACCGACAACGCACCATCCGTCCTGCGGACTCGCTCTCCGCGGGGGCGTCGGCGGACGCGCCCTACCCGTGGCTCACTGACGCAGCCGGACACGGGGCCCACGCGGTCAGTAGGCTCCTAGAGGTCCGTGAGACAGTGCCACCCGCCGACGTCGCCCTCGCCATGTGCCTCGAGCCCGACGACCGGGCCTTGCTGCGCCACCAGTTGCTACGGATCGACGGTGAACCGGCAGAACTCGTCCGGTCCTACTACCCCTTGGACATCGCCCGCGGCACCGCACTCGCCGAGGCGCGCAGGATCAAGGGCGGCACCCCCACCCTGCTGGCCGGACTCGGCTTCCCTCCCCGGCTGAGCGTCGACCGGGTCTCGGCCCGCATCCCCACTCAGGAGGAACACCGCTCGCTGGGCCTGAACAGCGACCTTCCGGTGTTGCGCACCCTGCGGACGGTGTTCAGCGACGACCGGCGACCGGTGGAGGCCACCGTCATGGTGAAGGCAGGCCACCTGTACGAGCTCCGCTACGAGTTCGCCCCGGACTGACCCCGGGCATGCCACAGCGCCCGCCTTCCCTGGTCGGAGACTGGCGGGCGCCGTGTCAGAGTGCCGTACGCCGTTGTACGGACCGTATGAGGGCCTCCCCGCGAAGGGAGGGGTAACTGCCGCCCCTCCCCCGCAGGGGGAAGGGGGCCGGGACTACACCATCAACGAGCGGTCCGTCGGCTTGACCGGGTACGGGAGGGTGCTCGCGCCCGTCAGGAAGCGGTCCACGCCGCGGGCCGCGGAGCGGCCCTCGGCGATGGCCCACACGATCAGGGACTGGCCGCGGCCCGCGTCGCCGGCGACGAAGACGCCGTCCACGTTGGTCGCGTACGAGCCGTCCCGCGCGACGTTGCCGCGCGCGTCCAGCTCCAGGCCGAACTGCTCCACCAGGCCGTTGGCCTGGTCGGTGCCGGTGAAGCCCATCGCGAGGGTGACCAGCTGCGCCGGGATGGCCCGCTCGGTGCCCTCCTTCTGGACGAGCTTGCCGTCCTCGAAGGCGACCTCGACCAGGTGCAGGGACTGGACGTTGCCGTCCTCGTCGCCCTCGAAGTGGGTCGTGGAGACGGAGTAGATCCGCTCGCCGCCCTCCTCGTGGGCCGAGGTGACCTTGTACAGCATGGGGAAGGTCGGCCACGGCTGGCCGGTCGGCCGGTCCTCGGAGGGACGCGGCATGATCTCCAGCTGGGTGACCGAGGCCGCGCCCTGGCGGTGGGCGGTGCCCACGCAGTCCGCGCCGGTGTCACCGCCGCCGATGACGACGACGTGCTTGCCCGCGGCGGTGATGGGGGGCGCCACGAAGTCGCCCTCCTGCACCTTGTTCGCGAGCGGCAGGTACTCCATCGCGAAGTGGATGCCGTTCAGGTCGCGGCCCGGGACCGGGAGGTCGCGGGAGACCGTGGCACCGGCCGCGATGACGACCGCGTCGTAGCGGCGGCGCAGCCCGTCGGCCGGGATGTCCCGGCCGATCTCGACGCCCGTACGGAACTTGGTGCCCTCCGCGCGCATCTGCTCGATGCGGCGGTTGATGTGCACCTTCTCCATCTTGAACTCGGGGATGCCGTACCGCAGCAGGCCGCCGATGCGGTCCGCGCGCTCGAACACCGCGACCGTGTGACCGGCCCGCGTCAGCTGCTGGGCGGCGGCGAGTCCCGCCGGGCCCGAGCCGATGACGGCGACGGTCTTGCCGGACAGCCGGTCCGGCGGCTGCGGGGTGACGTCGCCGTTGTCCCACGCCTTGTCGATGATCGAGACTTCGACGTTCTTGATGGTGACGGCCGGCTGGTTGATGCCGAGCACGCACGCCGACTCGCAGGGAGCCGGGCACAGGCGGCCGGTGAACTCCGGGAAGTTGTTCGTGGCGTGCAGGCGCTCGGACGCGGCGGTCCAGTCCTCGCGGTAGGCGAAGTCGTTCCACTCGGGGATCAGGTTCCCGAGCGGGCAGCCGTTGTGGCAGAACGGGATGCCGCAGTCCATGCAGCGACCGGCCTGCTTGCTGATGATCGGCAGCAGCGAACCCGGGACGTAGACCTCGTTCCAGTCCTTGAGCCGCTCGGCGACGGGACGGGAACAGGCGGTCTCGCGGGGGGTGGTGAGGAAGCCCTTCGGGTCAGCCATGGGTCGCCGCCTCCATCATCTTCTCGGTGGTCTCGGACTCGGAGAGTCCGGCCCGCTCAGCGGCGTCCTTGGCGGCGAGCACTGCCTTGTACGTGGTGGGGATGATCTTGCTGAAGCGGTCCACCGAGACGGACCAGTCAGCGAGGAGCTTGGCGGCCACGGTCGAGCCGGTCTCCTCCTCGTGGCGGCGCACCACATCGTGCAGCCACTGCTTGTCGGTGTCGGACAGGTCGGTCTCGACCGCGCCCGCGTTGCCGACGTTGACGTTGCAGGGGTCGAGGTCGATGACGTACGCGACGCCGCCCGACATGCCGGCCGCGAAGTTGCGCCCGGTCTCGCCCAGGACCACGGCCTGGCCACCCGTCATGTACTCGCAGCCGTGGTCGCCCACGCCCTCCGAGACGACCAGGGCGCCGGAGTTGCGGACGCAGAAGCGCTCGCCGGTGCGGCCGCGCAGGAACATCTCGCCGCCGGTCGCGCCGTAGCCGATGGTGTTGCCCGCGATGGTCGAGTACTCGGCCAGGTGGTCGGCGCCGCGGTCCGGGCGGACCACGACGCGGCCGCCGGAGAGACCCTTGCCGACGTAGTCGTTGGCGTCGCCCTCCAGGCGCAGCGTGATGCCGCGCGGCAGGAAGGCGCCGAAGGACTGACCGGCCGAACCCGTGAAGGTGAGGTCGATGGTGTCGTCGGGCAGGCCCGCGCCGCCGAACCGCTTGGTGACCTCGTGGCCGAGCATGGTGCCGACGGTCCGGTTGATGTTGCGGATCGCGACCTGCGCGCGGACCGGGTGGGCGGCCTCGGCGTTCGGGGCGTTCAGCGCGTCGGCGGCCAGCCGGATCAGCTCGTTGTCGAGGGCCTTGGCCAGACCGTGGTCCTGCTCGATGACGGCGTGGCGGACCGCGCCCTCGGGCAGCTCGGGCACGTGGAAGAGCGGGTCCAGGTCGAGGCCCTGGGCCTTCCAGTGCGCGACGGCCTTGGTGGTGTCGAGGAGTTCGGCGTGACCGACGGCCTCCTCGATGGTGCGGAAGCCCAGCTCGGCGAGCAGCTCGCGCACCTCCTCCGCGATGAACTCGAAGAAGTTCACGACGAATTCGGGCTTGCCGGAGAAGCGGTCCCGCAGCACCGGGTTCTGCGTGGCGATGCCGACGGGGCAGGTGTCGAGGTGGCAGACGCGCATCATGACGCAGCCGGAGACGACGAGCGGCGCGGTCGCGAAACCGAACTCCTCGGCGCCCAGCAGCGCGGCGATGATGACGTCGCGGCCGGTCTTGAGCTGACCGTCGGTCTGGACGACGATGCGGTCGCGCAGGCCGTTGAGCAGCAGCGTCTGCTGGGTCTCGGCGAGGCCGAGCTCCCAGGGACCGCCCGCGTGCTTCAGGGAGGTCAAAGGAGACGCGCCCGTACCGCCGTCGTGGCCGGAGATGAGGACGACGTCCGCGTGCGCCTTGGACACGCCGGCGGCGACGGTCCCGACGCCGACCTCGGAGACCAGCTTCACGTGGATGCGGGCGACCGGGTTGGCGTTCTTGAGGTCGTGGATCAGCTGAGCCAGGTCCTCGATGGAGTAGATGTCGTGGTGCGGCGGCGGGGAGATCAGACCGACGCCCGGGGTGGAGTGCCGGGTCTTGGCGACCCACGGGTAGACCTTGTGGCCGGGCAGCTGGCCGCCCTCGCCGGGCTTGGCGCCCTGCGCCATCTTGATCTGGATGTCGTCCGCATTGACCAGGTACTCGCTGGTGACGCCGAAGCGGCCGGAGGCGACCTGCTTGATCGCCGAGCGGCGCGCCGGGTCGTACAGGCGGTCCGGGTCCTCGCCGCCCTCACCGGTGTTGGACTTGCCGCCCAGCTGGTTCATCGCGATGGCGAGCGTCTCGTGCGCCTCCATCGAGATGGAGCCGTACGACATGGCGCCCGTGGAGAAGCGCTTGACGATGTCGGCGACGGACTCGACCTCGTCGATGGAGATCGCGGGGCGGGCGCCGGGGCCCTCGCTCGCGCTCGTCTTGAAGCCGAACAGGCCGCGGAGCGTCATCAGCCGCTCGGACTGCTCGTTCACCCGGTCCGTGTACTGCTTGAAGATGTCGTACCGGCGGTTGCGGGTGGCGTGCTGGAGGCGGAAGACCGTGTCCGGGTCGAACAGGTGCGGCTCGCCCTCGCGGCGCCACTGGTACTCGCCGCCGATCTCCAGCGCGCGGTGCGCCGGGGCGATGCCGGAGACGGGGTACGCCTTGGCGTGGCGCGCGGCCACCTCCTTGGCGATGACGTCCAGACCGGCGCCGCCGATCTTGGTGGCGGTGCCGCTGAAGTACGTACCGACGAAGTCGTCGTTGAGGCCGATGGCCTCGAAGACCTGGGCGCCGCGGTAGGAGGCGACCGTGGAGATGCCCATCTTGGACATGACCTTCAGGACGCCCTTGCCGAGCGCGTAGATCAGGTTCCGGATGGCCTGCTCGGGCTCCAGGTCCGACAGGAAGGTGCCCGCGCGCAGCAGGTCCTCGACGGACTCCATGGCCAGGTACGGGTTGACCGCGGCCGCGCCGTAGCCGATGAGCAGGGCGACGTGGTGGACCTCGCGGACGTCGCCGGCCTCGATCAGCAGACCCACCTGGGTGCGCTGCTTGGTGGCGATGAGGTGGTGGTGCACCGCGGCGGTGAGCAGCAGCGAGGGGATCGGCGCGTGCTCGGCGTCGGAGTGCCGGTCCGACAGGACGATCAGGCGGGCGCCGTTCTCTATGGCGGCGTCGGCCTCGGCGCGGATCTCCTCGATCCGCGCGGCGAGCGCCTCGCCACCGCCCGAGACCCGGTAGAGGCCCGAGAGGGTGGCGGCCTTCATGCCGGACATGTTGCCGTCGGCGTTGATGTGGACGAGCTTGGCCAGCTCGTCGTTGTCGATCACCGGGAAGGGCAGGGTGACGCTGCGGCACGACGCGGAGGTCGCCTCCAGCAGGTTGCCCTCGGGGCCCAGGGAGGACAGCAGCGAGGTGACGAGCTCCTCGCGGATGGCGTCCAGCGGCGGGTTGGTGACCTGCGCGAAGAGCTGGGTGAAGTAGTCGAAGAGCAGCCGGGGGCGCTCGGACAGGGCCGCGATCGGGGAGTCCGTGCCCATGGAACCGAGCGGCTCGCCGCCGGTACGGGCCATCGGCGCCAGGATGATCTTCAGCTCTTCCTCGGTGTACCCGAAGGTCTGCTGGCGGCGCGTGACCGAGGCGTGGGTGTGCACGATGTGCTCGCGCTCGGGGAGGTCCTCCAGCTCGATCTCACCGGCTTCGAGCCACTCGGCGTACGGCGCCGCGCCCGCGAGCTCGGCCTTGATCTCGTCGTCCTCGATGATCCGCTTCTGGGCGGTGTCGACGAGGAACATCTTGCCGGGCTGCAGGCGGCCCTTGCGGACGACCTTGGCCGGGTCGATGTCGAGGACGCCGACCTCGGAGCCGAGGACGACGAGGCCGTCGTCGGTGACCCAGTAGCGGCCGGGGCGCAGACCGTTGCGGTCGAGGACCGCGCCGACCTGGGTGCCGTCGGTGAAGGTGACGCAGGCCGGTCCGTCCCAGGGCTCCATCAGGGTGGAGTGGTACTGGTAGAACGCACGGCGGTCGGGGTCCATCGAGGTGTGGTTCTCCCACGCCTCGGGGATCATCATCAGCACGCTGTGCGGGAGCGAACGGCCACCGAGGTGGATCAGCTCCAGGACCTCGTCGAAGGACGCCGAGTCGGAGGCGTCGGGCGTACAGATCGGGAAGATCCGCTCCAGCGCGCCCTCGCCGAAGACGCCGGAGGCCAGCTGGGACTCGCGGGCCTTCATCCAGTTGCGGTTGCCCTTGACCGTGTTGATCTCGCCGTTGTGCGCGACGAAGCGGTACGGGTGGGCGAGCGGCCAGGACGGGAAGGTGTTCGTCGAGAACCGCGAGTGGACCAGGGCGAGCGTCGAGGCGAAGCGACGGTCGGAGAGGTCCGGGAAGAAGGGCTCCAGCTGGCCGGTGGTCAGCATGCCCTTGTAGACGATGGTGCGGGCGGACAGCGAGGGGAAGTACACGCCCGCTTCGCGCTCGGCGCGCTTGCGCAGCACGAACGCCTTGCGGTCCAGCTCGATGCCGGTGCTGCCATTGCTCACGAACAACTGGGCGAAGGCCGGCATGGTGGCGCGGGCGCCGTTGCCGAGCAGGTCGGGAGCGACCGGCACCTCGCGCCAGCCGAGCACGGTGAGGTGCTCCTCGGCGGCGATGGCCTCGATCTGCGCGACGGCCTGCGTGGAGTCGTCGGCGGGGAGGAAGGCGATGCCGACGGCGTAGGCGCCGGCCTCGGGCAGCTCGAAGTCGGTGACCGCGCGCAGGAACGCGTCGGGGACCTGGCTGAGGATGCCCGCGCCGTCGCCCGAGTCGGGCTCGGAGCCGGTGGCCCCGCGGTGTTCGAGGTTCCGCAGTACGGTCAGCGCCTGCTCGACCAGCGTGTGGCTGGCCTCGCCGGTGAGGTTGGCCACGAAACCGACGCCACAGGCGTCGTGCTCGTTGCGCGGGTCGTACATGCCCTGCTGGGCGGGGCGACCGTCCATGGGCGACCAGGCGGTGGTGCTGGGGCCGGTCGCGGAGTGCGTGGATGCGGAACGCATCGGGACTCCCGTCGTCGTCGTGGCATATGCATAGCCGAGGGACGACGTTGGCCCTCTGCGAAATTTCGTGCAGGTTACATGATGGCGGCAATCCCGGGAACCGGATATCTCGTTCCAGCATGCGGACACTGCGCGAATCGGAAAGAGGGGACCTGCGCGGGCGGATGCGCGGGGCGGAAGTCCCGGGTGGGCTGGGCATCATTGCCCGGCCGCCCTAGAACTATTGCCCGCCGGTCACACGATCGAAACCGATCGAAACCGGCGAGTAATGAACTACTTATGCGGCTCTCTGCATAGTGTCTCATCCTTCGAGCGGTCAGCCTACGACGCCACCGATCCACGTGCCCAGGATGTACGTCACACCCGCGGCCGCGCCACCCAGGACCAGCTGGCGCATGCCGCTGTACCACCAGGACCGGGCGGTGACCCGGGAGACCACGGCGCCGCACAGGAACAGGCCGACCAGGGCCAGCAGCACCGCGGGCCACAGCGCGGTCGCGCCGAGCAGGAACGGCAGTACGGGCAGCAGCGCGCCGAGCGCGAAGGCGCCGAACGACGACACCGCGGCGACCAGCGGCGACGGCAGGTCGTCCGGGTCGATGCCCAGCTCCTCGCGGGCGTGGATCTCCAGCGCCTGCTCCGGGTCACGGGACAGCTGCATCGCGACCTCGCGGGCGAGGGCGGGTTCGACCCCGCGCGAGACGTAGAGCTCGGCCAGCTCCTCCATCTCGTCGATGGGGTGCTTCTTCAGCTGCTGCCGCTCGATGTCGAGCTCGGCGAGGACCAGCTCGCGCTGGGAGGCGACCGAGGTGTACTCACCGGCCGCCATCGAGAAGGCGCCCGCGGCCAGACCCGCGAGCCCGGTGATGACGATGGTCTGCGTCGCGACCGCACCGCCCGCCACACCGGTCATCAGGGCGAGGTTGGAGACCAGTCCGTCCATGGCACCGAAGACGGCCGGGCGCAGCCAGCCACCGTTGACGTCACGGTGGGTGTGGTTGTCGCGGTGGGCCTCGTGCAGCGGTGCTTCGATGTCGATGATGGACATGCGGTTCTACTCCCCTTTTAATGCGAAATGGGTGCGCGCGAGCACGACACGGGTATGCCCGGGTCCTGTGCAGGCACCCACTCCCCCTGAACACCTCGAAACTACGCACGATTTCTGACCGCCGCCAGCAAGGTAGGCCGTACTTACCAGGGCTTTCGCCCCTCGGCGACCGGGTGACGAGGAGGTTCCAGGGGTGTTTCGCGGCAACCGACAAACCCGATGCCATGGCACAAATCCCCCATGGGCTCATGATGAGTTCCACCAAGTGGAGAGGCGCGCCCATGGAGCTGATCGCATCCGATCCGCAGTCGCATCCGCAGGCCCGTCCGCAAGACGGTCCGCAGGACGGTCCGCGGGTCGTGCTGGACCGGGCCCGGGGCGCTCTGTTGGGCCTCGCGGTGGGTGACGCGTTGGGCGCACCGGCGGAGAACATGAAGCCCTCGCAGATCCGGGCCAAGTGGGGCCGGATCGAAGGCTTCGTCTCGGACGACCCGGCCGGGACGGACGACACCGAGTACGCGATCTTCTCGGGCCTGCTGCTGGCCCGCCACGGGTCGGCGCTCACCGTCGCGCACGTCGAACGGGCCTGGCACCACTGGATCGCGGACCTGGACGAGGGCCCCTTCCGCGGTGCGGGCTTCTCGGAGCGCGGCACGCTGGAGAACCTGCGGCGCGGGCTCGCCGCGCCCATCTCCGCGCAGCACCGGCACGCGTGGTCGGACGGCCTGGCCATGCGGGCCGCGCCCTTCGGGGTCTTCGCGGCCGGGCGCCCGGCCGAAGCGGCCCGGCTCGTCGCGATCGACGGCACCGTCAGCCACGACGGCGAGGGCATCTACGGCGGCCAGGCCGTCGCGGCGGGCGTGGCGGCGGCCATGGCGGGCGGATCCGCGGCCTCGGTGGTCTCGGCGGCCCTGTCCGTCATCCCCTCGGACTCCTGGACGGCCCGTTCGCTGCGCCGGGCCGTGACGGCCGCCCCGCGCGGCGAACGAGCGGTGCGCTCGGCGGTGGTCATCGGCGGCTACCCGTGGACGGACCTGGCGCCGGAGGCGGTGGGCCTGGCGTTCGGCGCGTTCGCCGCGTGCGGCGGGGACTTCGCGGAGTCCGTCCTGACCGCCGTCAACATGGGCCGCGACGCCGACACCACGGCGGCCGTCGCGGGCGCCCTGGCCGGCGCGCTGTCGGGAGCCGCCGCCATCCCCGCCGCGTGGTCCTCGGCGATCGGCCCGGTACGGGGCAGCTGCCTGCCCTCGATGCGGGGCTACCACGTCCTGGACATCGCGGACCTCCTCACCCCGGAAGCCGAGCCCTCCCGATGACCGCACCCCCGCTCCCCCACACGACCCCCACCCGCCCCGACGCCCACACGCCCACCCCTGTGGCCGAACCCGCACCCACGCCCGGCGCCGCGGCAGGGACCCGGGCGGGCGGGGACCTGCGGCGGATCGAGGGGTTGCTGCTCGGGCTGGCCGCGGGGGACGCGGCCGGGTGGCCCGCCGCACGGCACCGGGCCAGCCGGATGCCCGAATGGACCCGCCGCCTCACCCGCGAACTGGACACCTTCGCCGAGCAGAACGCCACCACCACCCTCCCCGTCCCCATCGCCCTCAACCAGCCCCCCGAACCCCTGCGCCTCGGCCCGAGCGACGACGCCGAGTGGGCCGCCTTCGCCGCCGAGTCCGTACTCACCGCCGCCGGGGCCCTGCTCAGCGACCTGAGCCGGTCCCGGCGCATGCGGGCCGCGATCGACCTGGCCTGGAACGCCCTGGCCAGCGAGGTCGCGGCGGCCGCCGAGCGGGCTCCCGAGGTCGAGTCGGCGGTCCTGCCGCTGCGCGCGCGGATCTCCGTACGGGCCGGCCTCGGCAACCTCGCGGCCGGCCTGCGCCCGCCCGCCACCGGCCACGACAATCCGCACTACTTCGACGACGCCGCCTGCATCCGCGCCTGCGTCCTCGCGGTCGTCCACCCCGGGGACCCGGCGGCGGCCGCCGACCTCGCCGAGTTCGACGCCCGCTACACCCAGGACGGCGACGGCGTGCACGGTGCCCGCGCGATGGCCGCCGCCGTCGCCACCGCCCTGGCGGGCGCCGGCACGGACGCCGCCGTGGACGCCGCGCTCGACCAACTGCCCGCCACCACGGAGATCGGCCGCAACGCCCGCCACGCCGTCGCACTCGCCCGCGCCCATGGGGCCGCGCACACGGACGGGCACACTCACGGCGGCGCCTTCGCCATCGTGCCGCTGCTGGAGCACCAGATCGTGGACCACGTCTACAGCTACGGCATCGCCGCCGCCGAGACCGTCCCGGTCGCCCTCGCCCTGGCGACGGCCGCCCGCGGCCGGGTCGCCGAAGCGGTACCGGCGGCCGCCTGCCTGTCCCGCGTCGCGGATTCGGCACCCGCCCTCGCCGGGGCGCTGACCGGCGCGCTCGGCGGCGGCGACTCGATCACCTCCGCCTGGCGCGACGCCTGCCGCACCCTGTCCGGCTGCGCGCTGCCCCGCCTCGCCGGGACCGACCTCGTGGAACTCGCCGCCCTCCTCGCGCGGACGGAACTCACCTCGCCCAAGGAACTCAAGCCCCAGGGGATGATTCGGACATGACGCTCACACTCGAGGACCGGGCCGCGGGCTGCCTGGTCGGCGCGGCCGTCGGGGACGCGCTCGGCGGCCCGGTGGAGGGCTGGTCACCGGACCAGATCGTGGAACGCCACGGCGGTCCGGTACGGGGCGTCGTCGGCCCCTGGTACGAGGACTGGCGCACCGCGCGCCCCATCGCGCCGTACCACAAGGGCGACGGCCACGTCACCGACGACACCTTGATGACGCACGCGCTGGTACGCGTCTACGAGGCGGTGCGCGACCACCTGGACGCCTACGCGGTCGCCGACCACCTCGTCCCCGACCTGATGTCACGGCCGCGCTGGATCCCGGAACTGGAGGCGGAGGCGCTGCCGTTGCAGCGGATCTTCCTCGCCGAGAAGTGGATCGTGGCCCGGCTGCACTACGGGCACGTGGACCCGCGCGAGGCGGGCAGCGGAAACATCGTCAACTGCGGGGCCGCGATGTACGCGGCGCCGGTCGGCATCGTGAACGCGGGCAACCCCGCGGGCGCGTACGCGGAGGCGCTGGACATCGCCGGCGCCCATCAGTCGTCCTACGGGCGGGAGGCCGCCGGGGTGTTCGCCGCCGCGGTGGCGGCGGCCTGCCTGCCGGGGGCGAGCGCCACCTCGGTGGTCGAGGCGACGCTCGCCCTGGCCAAGGACGGCACCCGGGCCGCGATCGAGGCGGTCGCCGAAACCGCGTCCCTGCACCGGGACTTCGCGTCGGCGATCGCGCCGTTGCGGGCGGCGGTGGCCCCCTACGACTCGGTCGGCCCGGACTACCGCGCCCCTTCGCTCGGCGCCCGCCGGCCGTCCCGGCTGCACGCGATCGAGGAACTCCCGGTCGCGCTCGGGATGTTGCTGGTCGCGGACGGCCGGTACGAGGAGGCCGTGCTCGGCGGCGTCAACTACGGGCGGGACTGCGATTCGATCGCCACGATGGCGGGAGCGCTGGCCGGGGCCATGGGCGGCGCGGCGGCGGTGCCCGAGGGGTGGGCGAAGGAGGTCGCGGAGGCGAGCCGGCTCGACCTGCACGCCCCCGCGGCGGCCCTGGCCCGGGTGGCCCGCGAGGTCTTCGACCTCGACCGCACCCGCCGCCGGGCCCACGAGCACGCCTTCGCCGCGATCGCCGACCCCCGATGAGCCGGCCCGCCGTGGTGGCCCCCGGGCCGGGGGGCGTCCGGCTGACCTGGGCGCAGCCCGAGGACCTGGTGGGGCACGAGCTGCGCCAGGCCGAGGAGGACGGGCGGGGCCCGGCCGCGGAGCCGTTGCGGCGGGCCTGGCTGGCGGCGGGCGGCCACCCGGCCCCCGCCCGGGCCGGCGCCTCGACCACCCCCGCGGCCCCGCACCTGCGCGCCCTCGCCCACCGCCTCCTGGACGAACTGGCCGCCCTCCCCCACCCTTCGCCGACGGACGAACCGACCCCCTGGCCCGCCATCACCACCTCCTGGCCCCCACACCCCCGACCCCGGCCCGCGGACCCCGCCACCTCGCCGGAGGCGGACCGGCTGGAGGCCGCCTGGCTCGGGCGGGCCGTGGGGTGCGTGCTCGGGAAGCCCGTCGAGAAGCTGCCGCTCGTCGGGATCCGCGCACTGGCCCGGGCCGCCGGGAACTGGCCGCTGGACGACTGGTTCACCGCCCGCGGGGTCCCCGCGGAGCTGCTCGCCGCGTACCCGTGGAACCGCCGCTCCGCGCCGACCTCCCTCGCCGAGAACATCGACGGGGCCCCCGAGGACGACGACCTCAACTACCCGCTGCTGAACCTGCTCCTGCTCCAGCGCCACGGCAAGGGCTTCACCACCGCGGACGTCGCCCGGCTCTGGCTCGACGAGCTGCCGGCCGGGCGCACCTTCACCGCCGAGCGGGTCGCGTACCGCAACCTCCTCCTCGGCCTGGAGCCGCCCGCCACCGCCATCCGCCACAACCCGTTCCGCGAGTGGATCGGCGCCCTCATCCGCGCCGACGTGCACGGCTGGACCCACCCCGGCGATCCGGTGGCCGCCGCGGCCCAGGCCCACCGGGACGCGGTCCTCACCCACACGGGCAACGGCGTCTACGCCGCCCTGTTCGTCGCCGCCGCCACCGCCGCCGCGGCCTCCCCCGGGGCCGACGCGCACGGCGCGCTCGCCGCCGGACTGGCCGTCGTACCCCCGCGCTCCCGGCTCGCCGAGGCGGTCCGGTTCGCCCTCCGCGCCGCGCACGAGCACCCCCGCTTCGACGACGTGGTCGACCGGCTGCACGAGCGCTACGGCCACTACCACTGGGTGCACGCCGTCCCCAACACCGCGCTGATCGCGGCCGCCCTCACCCACGCCGACGGCGACTTCACCGGCTCCATCTGCCGGGCCGTGTCCGGCGGTTGGGACACCGACTCCAACGGCGCGGCCGCGGGCGCGCTCGCCGGGCTGCTCGCCGGCTCACCGGACCGCCTCCCGCACCGCTGGACCGCCCCGCTGAAGAACCGGCTCGCGACCAGCGTCCCCGGCTTCGACGGCATCGGCTTCGACGCCCTCGCCCACCTCACCGCACAGGAGGCAGCACGCTCATGACGGCCATCGCCGTGCTCGGCAGCACCAACATGGACCTCGTCGCCTACGTCCCCAAGGCCCCCCGCCTCGGGGAGACCGTCACCGGCCGCGAGTTCCGCACCGTCCCCGGCGGAAAGGGCGCCAACCAGGCCGTCGCCGCCGCCCGCAGCGGCGGGCAGGTGACGATGATCGGGGCGGTCGGCGCGGACCCCTTCGGCGTCCGGCTGCGCTCCGCGCTCTCGGCCGCCGGGGTGGAGACGGCGGCGCTGCGCACCGTCGAGGGCGCCAGCGGCACCGCGCACATCACCGTGGACGACGAGGGCGGCAACTCGATCATCGTGATCCCGGGCGCCAACGCCGGCGTCACCGGCCTGGAGGCCGGCGACGAGTCCCGGATCGCCGCCTGCGGCTCCCTCCTGCTCCAGCTCGAACTGCCGCTGACCGCCGTCCTGGCGGGCGCCCGCGCCGCCCGCGCACACGGCGTGCGTACGGTCCTGACGCCCGCCCCCGCCCAGCCGCTGCCCGCCGAACTCCTCGCCGCCATCGACCTGTTGGTGCCCAACGAGCACGAGGCGGCAGCGCTCACTGGGCTGACCGACCCGCGGCTGGCGGCGGACGCCCTGCTGCACGACGTACCGGAGGTGGTCATCACCCTCGGCGCGGTCGGGGCCCTGCACGCGGCGCGCGGGCAGGCTCCGTACACCGTGCCCGCGCCCCGGGTCCGGCCCGTGGACACCACCGCGGCCGGGGACACCTTCGTCGGCGCGCTCGCCGTGGCACTCGGCGAGGGACGCACCATGCGTGCGGCCCTGGCCTGGGCCTCGGCGGCGGCGGCGCTGTCGGTGCAGCGGGCCGGGGCCCAGGACTCGATGCCCTCGCGCGCCGAGACGGACGCCTTCGCGGGCACCGGACCCCGGCCGTGACCGCCCCCTCCCCCACCCCCGTCCCCGCGGCGGCCACCGCCGCCGCCCCCGGCCCGCTCGCCGGGCTGCGCGTCCTCGACCTGGCCACCCTCTTCGCCGGACCGCTGGCCGCGACCATGCTCGGCGACTTCGGCGCCGACGTGCTCAAGGTGGAGCATCCCCGGCGCCCCGACCCGTCGCGCGGCCACGGTCCGGCCAAGGACGGCATCGGCCTGTGGTGGAAGCTGCTGGGCCGCAACAAGCGGACCATGACCCTCGACCTGTCCACGCCCGGCGGCCGGGAGGTACTGCTGCGGCTCGCCGCCGGGTCCGACGTGATCATCGAGAACTTCCGTCCCGGCACCCTGGAGAAGTGGGGGCTGGGCTGGGCGGAGCTGTCCGCCGTCAACCCCCGGCTGGTCCTGACCCGGGTGACCGGCTTCGGCCAGTTCGGCCCGTACGCCCACCGCCCGGGCTTCGGCACCCTCGCCGAGGCCATGAGCGGGTTCGCCGCGATGACCGGGGAGCCCGACGGGCCGCCGACCCTGCCCCCCTTCGGGCTGGCGGACTCGATCGCCGCGCTGGCCACCGCGTACGCCGTCATGGCCGCGCTCGCGGGCCGCGACCGCAGCGGGGCGGGGCAGGTCGTGGACCTGGCCATCATCGAGCCGATCCTGACCGTCCTCGGCCCGCACCCGCTCTGGTACGACCAGCTCGGCTACGTGCAGCCCCGCACCGGCAACCGGTCCACGAACAACGCCCCGCGCAACACCTACCGCAGCGCGGACGGCCGCTGGCTGGCCGTCTCCACCTCGGCCCAGTCGATCGCGGAGCGGGTGATGCGGCTGGTCGGGCGGCCGGAGCTGATCGACGAGCCGTGGTTCACGACCGGCTCGGGGCGGGCCGCGCACGCGACCGTCCTGGACGAGGCGGTCGGCGGATGGATCGCCCGGCACAAGGCGGACGAGGTGGTCGCGGCCTTCGAGGAGGCGCAGGCGGCGGTCGCACCGGTCTACGACGTGCGCGACGTGCTCGCCGATCCGCAGTACGCGGCCTTGGACACGGTCACCGAGGTCGACGACCCGGACCTCGGCCCGCTGCGGATGCAGAACGTCCTCTTCCGGCTCTCCGAGACACCGGGGGCGATCCGCTGGGCGGGCCGCGCGCACGGCGCGGACACCGAGGCGGTGCTGGCCGAACTGGGATTGTCCGGAGCGGAGATCGACGTCCTGCGGACCGAGGGAGCGCTGTGATCCTGACCTGGCTGTACGTACCCGGGGACCGGCCGGAGGTCGTCGCGAAGGCGCTCGGCTGCGGCGCGGACGCGGTGATCGTGGACCTGGAGGACGCGGTACCGGTCTCCCGCAAGGAGTACGCCCGCGCGGCCACGGCGGAGTTGCTCCGGCACCGGCCCCCGACTCCGGTGTACGTCCGGGTGAACGCCCTGGACACGCCCTGGGCGCTGGCGGACCTGGCCGCGCTGTCCGGGCTGCACGGCCTCTCGGGGCTGCGGCTGCCCAAGATCACGGCGCCGGAACAGATCCGCACGGTCGCGGACCGGACCGGCGGGGTGGCCCTGTACGCGCTGCTGGAGTCGGCGCTGGGCGTGGAGCGCGCGTACGAGATCGCCCGCGCCCACCCGGCGCTGCGCGGGCTCTCCCTCGGCGAGTCGGACCTGCGGGCGGACCTCGGCGTGAGCGCGGACGCGGGGCTCGACTGGCCGCGCTCACGGGTGGTCGTGGCGGCCCGGGCGGCCGGTCTCGCGCCCCCGCCGCAGTCCGTCTTCCCGGACATCCGCGACCTGGAAGCCCTGGCCGGGTCCTGCGTCCGGGGCCGCGCGCTCGGGTTCCTGGGCCGGGCCGCGATCCACCCGCGGCAGCTGCCCGTGATCGAGCGGTCCTACCTGCCGGGGCCCGCGGAGATCGCCGCGGCCGAGCAGGTCGTCGCGGCGGCGCGCCGCACTCCGGGCGCCCAGGCGCTGCCGGACGGCCGGTTCGTGGATCCGGCGGTCCTGGCGGGCGCGGAGCAGGTCATGGCGCTCTCCCGACGGGAGCCCCGGGTGCTGTCGTGACGCACGCGTGCTCCGCCGGATCGGATCCGGCGGAGCACGGTGTGACGCGGTGGTGCGGTGACCCGGTGCGGGTCAGAGCTTCTTGGCCCCGGGCTTCTCGTCCTCGACAGCCGTGTCGACCGTGTCAGCCGTGTCGACCGTGTCGGCCTTCTCCAGCTGCACGGGCCCCTCGGGCTTCTCGGACTTCTCGGAGTCCAGGGACTTCTGGTCGGTGACGGCACCGGCCGCTTCCTTGTCCGCCGGGGCGTCCTTGCCCTCCGGGGCGCTGCGGACCGGCTCGACGATCTCCTCGCGGCCCGGCCGCAGCCGCGCCGACAGGATCAGGTAGGCCACGGCTGCCACGAAGACCACGATGGCCGTCCACACGTTGAGCCGCAGGCCCAGCACATGGTGCGCCTCGTCGACCCGCATGTACTCGATCCAGCTGCGCCCGACGCAGTAAGCGGCGACGTAGAGCGCGAACGCCCGGCCGTGGCCCAGCTTGAAGCGGCGGTCGGCCCAGATCACCAGGGCCGCGACGCCGAGGCACCACAGCGACTCGTACAGGAAGGTCGGGTGGTAGGTGCCCGCGACCCGGTTCGGGCCGTCACTGATCTCCAGCGCCCACGGCACGTCGGTGGCGCGGCCGTACAGCTCCTGGTTGAACCAGTTGCCCCAGCGGCCGAAGGCCTGGGCCACGGCGATGCCCGGAGCCAGCGCGTCCGCCCAGGCGGGCAGCGGGATGCCGCGCAGGCGACAACCGATCCACGCACCGACCGCGCCCAGCGCGATCGCACCCCAGATGCCGAGGCCGCCTTCCCAGATCTTGAAGGCGTCGACCCAGTTGCGGCCCTCGCCGAAGTAGAGCTGGTAGTCGGTGATCACGTGGTAGAGGCGTCCGCCGACCAGGCCGAACGGAACCGCCCACACGGCGATGTCCGCCACCGTGCCCGGCTGGCCACCGCGCGCGACCCAGCGCTTGTTGCCGAGCCAGACGGCGACGAAGACGCCGATGATGATGCAGAACGCGTAGCCGCGCAGCGGGATCGGTCCGAGATGGACCACACCGGTCGACGGGCTGGGAATGTAAGCAAGTTCCATGGCAACCCAGACGCTACCTTGCCGGGCGGTGGGCACCGCAACCCGCCCGGCAAGCTGGCGTCAAATCGACACCTGCCGATCATCCGGCGGGCACGGACCCGAGGCCGCCGGATCAGTCCCCGTCGACCGCCGCATTGCCCGACGAAGTGCCCGACGCACTGCCCGAGGACGTACCGGCCGAGGTACCCGAGGAGCCACGGGCGGAGCTGCCCGCCGAACTGCGGACCGAGGGCCGCCCCGAGGACGAGGACGACGATGCCGATGCCGACGCGGACGGTCGCGCCGACGCCTGCGGCGACCCCTCGGGCGACGACTGCGCGGGCGCTCCGGCGCCGGCCGCCGCCGTGACCTTCGCCTTCAGCTTCTCCGGGGTGAGCGGATTGGCCTGGTCCGCGAAGATGTCCTTGCCGTCGAGCAGGATCGTGGGCGTGCCGCGGAACTTCTGCGCCTTGAAGGCGTCGTACGACTTGGCGACCCAGCTGTCGTGGGTCCCGCCCTCGACGCACTGGCGGAAGGCGGGGGTGTCCAGGCCGTCCACCTTGCCGGCCAGCTCGATCAGCCGGGCGTTCTTGCCGTAGGCGTCGTCGACCTCCTTCGGCTGGTTCTCGAAGAGGACGTCGTGGTACGCCGGGAACTTCCCGACGTCCTGCGCGCAGGCAGCGGCATTGGCCGCCTTCTGGGAGCCGCTGCCGCTCATGTTGCCGTCGATCAGCGTCACCAGGTGGTACTCGACCTTGAGCTGCCCCTTCGCGACCAGGTCGTGGACGGTGGCGCGGTAGGCGTCCTCGAAGGACTTGCAGGCCGGGCAGCGGAAGTCCTCCCAGACCGTCAGGGTCGACTTCGCGGAGTCCTTGCCGTTCTGGATCGCGAGGGCGTCCTTCCCCGACGCGCCCGAGGGGGCCACGACCGGACCGGCCTTGTCCTTGTCCGCGCCGCTCTTGCCCGCATTGGCCGCGAGCAGACCGACTACGCCCGCGAGGGCCAGTACGCCGACGACCGCGGCGGACACCACCAGCGTCCGGCGGCGCTTGTCCTTGCTCTTCTGCCGCTCGCGCTCCACCAGGAGTCGCTCGCGGGCCGTTCTCTTCGCATCGCGGTTCGCACCGTCGTTCTTGTCACTCACGCCCCGCCAAACGAAGCGGGGAGGCACTCTCGTGCCTCCCCGCTCCCACATCCACCCGAACGGGCTACAGAACCCCGTTCGCGATCAGCCGCACCTAGTTCCTGCGTACGCCTTCCGCAAGCTCGCCCGCCAGGGCCTGGACGGCGGCGAGGCCGGCCGGGAGGTCCGGGGCGTCCAGGAGGAGCTTGACGAAGGCCGAGCCGACGATCACACCGTCCGCGAAGACCGCGACCTCCTTCGCCTGCACGGCGTTCGAGACACCCAGCCCCACGCAGACCGGGAGGTCCGTGGTCTTGCGGGTGCGGGCCACCAGGTCCTGCGCCTGCTCACCGACCGAGACCCGGGTCCCCGTCACGCCCATCAGCGACGCCGCGTACACGAAACCCGACCCCGCAGCCGTGATCGTCGCCAGCCGTGCGTCCTTGCTGGACGGCGCCACGACGAACACCGTCGCCAGACCGTGCTTGTCCGCGTGCTCGCGCCACAACGCGGACTCCTGGACCGGCAGATCCGGCAGGATGCACCCCGCCCCACCCGCCGCCGCCAACTCCGCCGCGAACCGCTCCACGCCATACCGGTCGATCGGATTCCAGTAGGTCATGACGAGCACGGGAGCGCCCGTCGCCTCATACGCCTCACGGACCGTGCGCAGGACGTCGGCGATCTTCACGCCGCCGCGCAGTGCGATGTCGTCCGCGGTCTGGATCACCGGACCGTCCAGGACCGGGTCGCTGTGCGGCAGCCCGACCTCGACCACATCCGCGCCACCCGCGATGATCGCCTTGATCGCCGCGATCCCACCGTCCACCGTCGGGAAACCCGCCGGGAGGTAGGCGACCAGGGCCGCACGGTTTTGCGACTTGGCCTTCGCCAGGGTGTCGCTCAGCAGCTGGACGTTGCCCGTGTGCGCGCTCACTTGGTGGCTCCTTCGGTGCCGTCGTAGAGGCCGAAGTAGCGGGCCGCCGTGTCCATGTCCTTGTCACCACGACCGGACAGGTTCACGATGATCAACCCGTCCTTGCCCAGCTCCTTGCCCAACTCCAGAGCCCCGGCCAGCGCGTGCGCCGACTCGATCGCCGGAATGATGCCCTCCGTGCGGGACAGGAGACGCAGCGCCTGCATCGCCTGGTCATCGGTCACCGCCCGGTACTCGCCCCGGCCCGCGTCCTTCAAATACGCGTGCTCCGGACCGATCCCCGGATAGTCCAGACCCGCCGAGATCGAATACGGCTCGGTGATCTGACCCTCCTCGTCCTGCAACACGTAGGAACGCGAACCGTGCAGGATCCCCGGCTCACCCGCCGACAACGTCGCCGCGTGCTCACCCGTCTCGATCCCGTGCCCCGCCGGCTCGAAGCCCACCAACCGCACCCCCGCGTCCGGAATGAACGCATGGAAGAGACCGATCGCGTTCGAACCGCCACCGACACACGCCGCGACCGCGTCCGGCAACCTGCCCTCGCGCTCCAGGATCTGGCGGCGCGCCTCCACACCGATCACCCGGTGGAAGTCACGCACCATCGCCGGGAACGGATGCGGACCCGCGACCGTACCGAACAAATAATGCGTGCGGTCCACATTCGCGACCCAGTCACGGAACGCCTCGTTGATCGCGTCCTTGAGCGTCCGCGAACCCGACGTCACCGCAATGACCTCGGCACCCAACATCCGCATGCGGGCGACGTTCAGCGCCTGACGCTCGGTGTCGATCTCACCCATGTAGATCGTGCACTCAAGACCGAACAACGCACACGCCGTCGCCGTCGCCACACCGTGCTGACCCGCACCGGTCTCCGCGATCACCCGCGTCTTACCCATGCGCTTGGTCAACAACGCCTGACCCAACACATTGTTGATCTTGTGCGAACCCGTGTGGTTCAGATCCTCACGCTTCAGATACACCGTCGCCCCGCCCGCGTGCTCCGCGAACCGCGGCACCTCGGTCAACGCACTCGGACGACCCGTGTAATTCACCAACAGATCATTCAACTCAGCCGCGAACGCCGGATCGACCTTCGCCTTCTCATACTCCGCCGCAACCTCATCCACCGCGGCGACCAACGCCTCCGGAATGAACTTGCCACCGAAATCACCGAAATAGCCCTCGGCGTTGGGGACGGAACCCTCGGGGTCCGGAATGAAGAACTCACTGGACGGCATGCCAGTACTCCTACGGAAGCAATCGGGTGGGATTCACCGTATTGCGCCGAGGGTCCCGAACGTGTCCGGCTCCACCACGGCCAAAGCGGCAGCAGAGCGCGGATCAGGGCACGGGACGGCTACGACGCGGCTCCGCCACGCCATCGCATGCCGTTGACCTGGCCGGGCTCCGACCCGATCACGTACCGGACCCGGCGCCCGCGCACGCGCCGGGCCGGGGCGCGGCAGCCGCGGGGGCGGCAGCCGCGCGCCAGGGGCGCGTGGGTCGACGGCACGTCGACCAGGCCGGGGAGGCCGGGTCGGGTGCGGACGGCGCGGGCGGACGGCATCACGGTCTGGGTCAGCTCCGCCCGTGGCGCAGGGCGGGGTGGGCACCGGCGGCGACCAGGTCGGCCACGGCGGCCTTCGGGTCTCGGCCGGTGACCAGGGATTCGCCCACGAGGACGGCGTCGGCGCCCTCGTTCGCGTAGGCGATGAGGTCGTGCGGTCCGCGGATGCCGGACTCGGCGACCTTCACGATGTGGGCCGGGATCTCGGGGACGACCCGCTCGAAGGTCGAGCGGTCCACCTTGAGGTCCTTGAGGTTGCGCGCGTTGACGCCGATGATCTTGGCGCCGGCGGCGACCGCGCGCTCGGCCTCCTCCTCGTCGTGGACCTCGACGAGCGGGGTGAGGCCGATGGACTCGGCCCGCTCGATGAGGGAGACGAGGGCCTCCTGCTCCAGGGCCGCGACGATCAGCAGCACGAGGTCGGCGCCATAGGCGCGGGCCTCCCACAGCTGGTACGCCGTGACGATGAAGTCCTTGCGCAGGATGGGAACGTCCACCCGTGCTCGTACGGCTTCCAGGTCCGCGAGGGAACCGCCGAAGCGGCGTTCCTCGGTCAGGACGGAGATGACGGCAGCGCCGCCCGCCTCGTAATCGGCGGCCAGGCCTGCCGGGTCTGCGATCGCGGCGAGCGCGCCCTTGGACGGGCTGGAGCGCTTCACCTCACAGATCACCTTGACGCCTTCGCCACGAAGGGCGGCGACGCCGTCCTTGGCCTGGGGCGCCTTGGCGGCACGCTCCTTGAGCTCGTCGAGGCTGACGCGCGACTGCCTTTCGGCAAGGTCGGCGCGGACCCCTTCGATGATCTCGTCGAGCACACTCACGCGAGCGGCCCCCTTCCGGGTCGGTCGACTGGTTCAAGGTCAGCAATCAAATGGTATCCGCAGGAGGCACTCGCCTCTGCACACGATTGACGGCGTCCCATTGACTGGACAATCGGAATCTGCTCTTCAATCCGGGCTGCGTACGGCCTCACGGGGCCAGCGCCGACCCGAAGGGCAGGTTTCGGACAACGGCGAAAATCAGCGCCACGGCGCCGATTCCCCACCAGTACAGCGGTGCGAGGGCCAGCCGCGGGGTCGGCCCGCCACGATAGGCGCGAATCAGCCACACGATCATGAAGCCGGCGAAGACGAAGTAGCCGATGACCGCCAGGGCATTCGCGCCGAGAGCGGTGATCAGATCGCCGTGGGCGAACGCGTGGGCGCTGCGCAGACCGCCGCAACCGGGGCACAGGATCCCGGTCAGCCGGAACAGCGGGCAGACCGGGTAGTGGCCCGGTTCGTACGGGTCCACGGCGGCGACGTAGCCGAGGGCCGAGGCGGCCACGGCCAGCGTGAGCACCGGGGCGGCGAGGCGGCGGGCCCGGCCGGGGGCGGCGGGCGCGGCGCCGGGCGGCCCGGGCGTCGCCAGGGGGGTGTGTGAGGCATCCACGCGCTGATTCTCGTCGGTCATGACAAAAGGCGCAGCCCGACGGGGCCGCGCCTTTCGATTCCGCTCCGGAACATCAGACCTTCGCGGTCTTCGCGGCCTTCATGGCGGCGATGACCGTCGCGAGGTCCTTGTGCTCGGCCTTCGGCGCGCCCATGCCCGCCGCCTTCATCGCCATGCCGACGACGCCGCCGAGCGCCACGATCACCAGGCCGGCGATGAAGCCCGTCAGGTTCGCCAGCACCATGAACGCGCCGGAGACGCAGAAACCGACGAAAGCGATGATGACACCGGTCCAGGCGGCCGGGGTGTGTCCGTGGTCAGTGCCCGACATGAGTTGCTCCTCGTTGGTCTGTGTTGCTCTGCGTTGCTCTGTGTTGCTCTGTGTTGCTCTGTCGAACGCGTCTGTGCGACCGCCCGGCCATCGTTGTCCTCGTATGCATTGTCCCGCACCCGGGACGCCCCTCGCGCCCGGGGGTGACCAGGCTCTCAGCGCCCGCTCGTGGGATCCTCGCCCCGGTCCAGCGCCTTCCACAGGTCCTCCGGCCGGTCCGGGTCCACCACCGGTGACTTGCGCGGCCGGGGCGTGCCGTCGCGCTCGTAGCGACCGCCCATGGCGGGCCAGCTCCGGCCGAAGCGCAGGGCCAGCAGCCCGGCCAGCAGGATCAGGAACGCGCCCGCCGCCGTCACGTACGGCCACGCCGTGTGGCTGAGCGCGGCCGCGTGGGCGGCGGTGTCCGCGGTCGTACGGGCCGCCGCGTCGTCCAGCGCCGCCCGGTCGCCCGCCCCCGCCAGCGCGGCGAGGACCGCGCCGAGGCCGCTCAGCGCGAGCAGCCCGGAGACCAGCAGGCGGCTGCGGCCACGTACGGCGAACACGGCGACCAGGGCCGCGAGGGCCACGATGGCCAGGGCCGCGGGGACCCCGGTGACCGCCCGCCCGTCGGCCGACAGCGGCAGCGCGCCGCCCCCGGCCGCGGCGGCGGTGCCGCGCGCCCAGGTCCGGCCCGAGGCCAGCAGGACGACGGTGGCGCCGAGCGCACCGAGCAGCAGGGCGGCGGCGACGCTGCGGCGGCTGCTGCCGCCGCGCGCGGCGGCAGCGTCGGCTTCCGGGTCGGCGGCGGGATCGGTTCGGGGTGGGGGTACGGCGCTCACGTACCCCACTATCCCCTACCGCTTCAGGCGGAGTGGAGGCGGTTCGCCGCTCCGACCGCGCGGAGCACCGCGGCGGCCTTGTTGCGGCACTCCGCGTCCTCCAGCTCGGGCACGGAATCGGCCACGACCCCGGCTCCGGCCTGCACGTACGCCGTGCCGTCGCGCAGCAGGGCGGTCCGGATGGCGATGGCCGTGTCGGCGTCCCCGGCGAAGTCGAGGTAGCCGACGCAGCCGCCGTAGAGCCCGCGGCGGGAGGGCTCCAGCTCCTCGATGATCTGCATGGCGCGCGGCTTGGGCGCCCCGGACAGGGTGCCGGCCGGGAAGCAGGCGGTCAGCACGTCGAAGGCGGTCCGGTTCTCGGCGACGCGGCCGGTGACGGTCGAGACGATGTGCATGACGTGCGAGTACTTCTCGATGCTCATGAAGTCGACGACCTCGACGCTGCCGGGTTCGCAGACCCGACCGAGGTCGTTGCGGCCGAGATCCACGAGCATGAGGTGCTCGGCGCGCTCCTTGGGGTCGGCCAGCAGCTCCTCGGCGAGGTCGTGGTCCTCCTGCGGGGTGGCCCCGCGGTGCCGGGTGCCGGCGATGGGGTGGACCATGGCCCGCCCGTCCTCGACCTTGACCAGCGCCTCGGGGCTGGAGCCGACGACGTCGAAGCCGTTCTCGAAGCGGAAGAGGTACATGTACGGGGACGGGTTGGTGGCGCGCAGCACCCGGTAGACGTCGAGGGCCGAGGCGGTGCAGGGGGTCTCGAACCGCTGCGAGGGCACGACCTGGAAGGCCTCGCCCGCGCGGATGCGCTCCTTGACGTCCTCGACGGCCGCCTGGTACTTCTCGCCGCCCCACAGGGCCGAGTACGCGGGCAGTTCGGAGGCCGGCAGCGGTGCGGGCGTGTACGGCGCCGGGCGGGAGAGGTCGGCCTCCATCGCGTCGAGCCGGGCGACGGCGTCGGCGTACGCCTCGTCGACGCCCGTGTCGAGGTCGTTGTGGTTGATCGCGTTGGCGATCAGGAGGACCGTGCCGTCCCAGTGGTCGAGGACCGCGATGTCCGAGGTGAGCAGCATCGTCAGCTCGGGGAGTTCGAGGTCGTCGTGGGTGTGCTCGCCGATCCGCTCCAGCCGGCGCACGATGTCGTAGCCGAGGTAGCCGACCATGCCGCCGGTGAAGGGCGGCAGGCCGCCCGAGAGGTCGCGCGGGGTGTGCAGGGCCTCGACGGTGGCGCGCAGCGCGTCGAGGGGGTCGCCGGTGGTGGGCACGCCGACGGGCGGGGTGCCGATCCAGTGCGCCTGGCCGTCCCGGACCGTCAGGGTCGCGTCGCTGCGGACGCCGACGAAGGAGTACCGCGACCAGGAGCGGCCGTTCTCGGCCGACTCCAGCAGGAACGTGCCCGGGCGCTCGGCGGCCAGCTTGCGGTAGAGGCCGACCGGGGTGTCCCCGTCGGCGAGGAGGCGGCGGCTGACGGGGATGACCCGGCGGTCGGCCGCGAGCTTGCGGAACGTTTCAAGATCCATGGCGTGCGACCTTACCTATTCGGCATCGGCGGGGCGGAGGAGGACGTCGGTGTCGAAGCAGGTGCGGGTGCCGGCGTGGCAGGCCGCGCCGACCTGGTCGACCCGGACGAGCACGGTGTCGGCGTCGCAGTCGAGGGCGACGGACTTCACGTGCTGGAAGTGGCCGGAAGTGTCTCCCTTGACCCAGTACTCCTGGCGGCTGCGGGACCAGTACGTGCAACGGCCGGTGGTCAGGGTGCGATGCAGGGCCTCGTCGTCCATCCAGCCGAGCATGAGCACCTCACCGGTGTCGTACTGCTGGGCGATGGCGGGCAGCAGACCGTCCGCGGAGCGCTTGAGGCGCGCGGCGATCGCGGGGTCGAGGGAGGACGTACTCATGGGGACCATTGTGCCGCGCGGGGCGGGCGGGTACGGAGGACTGTCCGCCTGATGAGCAGGCGCGGGGCCGGTTCCGGCCGTAGGCTGGCCCGCATGTCTACCCATGCGAAGCGTGAACGACTGCTGCTGGCGGACCTGTTGGAGTCGGCGGGGCCCGAGGCGCCGACGCTGTGCGACGGCTGGCGGACCCGGGAACTGGCGGCGCACGTGGTGGTGCGGGAGCGTCGGCCGGACGCGGCGGGCGGGATCCTGCTGAACGTGCTGAAGGCGCGGCTGGACAAGGCGATGGCCGAGTACGCGGCCAAGCCGTACGAGGAACTCATCCAGCTGATCAGGACCGGCCCGCCGAAGATGTCGGTGTACTCGCTGAAGCAGATCGACGAGGCCGCGAACGCGGTGGAGTTCTACGTCCACGCGGAGGACGTGCGCCGGGCCCAGCCGGACTGGTCGCCCCGCGAGCTGGACCCGGTGTTCTCGGACTCGCTGTGGTCGCGCCTGGAGAAGCTGGCCCGCCTGACGGGTCGCCGCTCTCCGGTGGGCCTGGTGCTGCGCCGTCCGAACGGCCAGACGGCGGTGGCCCACAAGGGCACGCCGGTGGTCACGGTGACCGGCGATCCCGGCGAGCTGACCCTGTTCTGCTTCGGCCGCCAGGACGCGTCGCGGATCGAACTGGACGGCGAGAAGGACGCGGTGGCGAAACTGACGAGGGCGAAGCTGGGCCTGTAGCCCCGGCGATCAGGCGCCCGGGGCCGGGCCCGCCGAGAGCCGCCGCTCCAGTGGGGTGCGCATGCTGGGGCGGACACGCAGGTCGCCGAAGAAGGCGGCCAGGCGTGCGCTCTCCGCCGCGATGGCACTGCGGGCGCCGCGACCGGGGTCGGATCCGGTCAGGAGCTCGGTGACGATCTCGCCGTCGGGTCGCTGCGTCCAGCCGCCGACGATCCGGCCGTCCCACCACAGGGTGGGCCCGATGTTGCCGTTGTTGTCGAAGAGCTCGGGGACGTGGGCCGGGTCCAGGTACCAGTCGCGCTGGATCCAGCCCATGGCGGTGGGGTCGAGCGAGGGCAGCAGGGCGGCGGCCGGTTCGGGGGCGGCGGGAGCATCCAGCTGGGCGGGCAGGGCGTGGCCCGGACCGCAGCTCAGGTCGACGTCCACGGTGTCGATCCGGGCCAGCGCCTTGCGGGTGTCGGTGAGCGTCCAGCCGGTCCACCACTTGAGGTCCGCGGTGGTGGCGGGGCCGAAGGCGGCGAGGTAGGCGGCGGCCAGTTCGGCCCTGGCCAGGTCGACGGGGAGTTCGGGGTGGGGCTCGGCGGGCATCCAGCGGAACTGCGAGGAGGCCCAGCTGCCGAGCGGATGGCCGCGGCGGATGCGGCCCTCGGCGGCGAGCACGGACAGGACCCGGCTGGTGATGCGGGGCCTGGCCTCGTACGGCTTGCCCGGCGCCATCACGATCACCTCCTTCAACCGGGGCACCGCGTCGGCGAGTTGGGTCGCGGACGCTTCGCCGCGCTCGGCGAGGGCGGCGAGCACGGCGGCTTCGGTCCGGGCCAGCCAGCCGGCGTCGTGCCCGAGTTGCTCGGCCAGGACCTTCAGGAGCCCGGTGCGCTCGCGGGCGGCCACGGCGCGGGCCGTGGAGGCGTCGACGACCGGGGCCAGGGCGCGGGGCACGACGAACATGGTGCGGCGCATGCACAGCATCCGCGCCAGGCTCCGGTCGGCGTACAGGGCCCGCTCCAGCTCCGCCACCGAGGGGGTGGCCATGCGGGCGGTCGCGCTCAGGTACACGCTGGCGGGATCGGTGGCGTGCAGCGCGAGCACGGCGTCGACGACCTGCTCGGGGGTGGCGGCGCGGGTCGCGGGCGTCAGCAGGTGGCGCGTCACGAGCAGGGCGCGGCGGTGCTCGTCGCTGATTCTCGGCCGGGTCGCAGTCATGGCGCCACGCTAAAGGGCGGGGCGGACGGATCCTGTCCTAGATGCCCCTCAGGCGAAGGTGAGTTCCGCCCGGCGGACCAGGGGTGCGGCGGTGCCGACGACGGCGCCCGCCATGCTCAGCGCGCCGCCCGCGAGGAACACCGGGAGGATGCCCCACAGCTCGACGGCCACGCCGAAGGCGGGATAGGCCAGCGGGGCCAGGCCGACGGCGGTGAAGGCCATCACCGAGCTGACCCGACCGAGGTACGAGGGGTCCGTGGCCGTCTGGATGAGGGCGATGGCCAGCCCTCCGCAGATCCCGCACACCAGGCCCCCGGCCACCGCGAGCCCCACCGCGATCGGCAGGCTCGGCGCCAGGGCCAGGGCTCCGATGGCGGCCGATCCGACGATCAGGGTGAGGTTCTGCACCGCCCCCGCCCGCGGCACCCCGCGGACCAGGGTCAGCAGCAGGGCGCTGGAGGCCGCCCCGGCCCCGAAGGCCCCGACGACCCAGCCGACCCCCGACGCGCCCCAGCCGCGCTCCTCGGCCAGGAGCAGCAGGCCGACGGTGAGCGGGGCGGACGTACCGAGCTGGCTGAGGGTGCCGGAGAGGATCAGCGGGCCGATCAGACCGTGGTGGCGTATGTAGGCCAGGCCCGAGCGCAGCTGCTGCCAGGGGGATTCCGGGCGCCCCTGCCCCGGCGCTTCGGACGCCGTCGGCAGCGGGCCGAGGCGGACCGCCACCAGGAGGGCCAGGGAGAGCCCGAACAGGGCCGCGGCCACCGCGAAGGCGGCCGCGGGGCCGCCCAGCCCCATGGCCAGACCGGCCACCGGCGGTCCCGCGGTGTTGCCCACGCGCTCGACCAGGCTGCGCAGCCCTTGGACCCGGACGAGGCGCCCGGGTCCGGCGATCCGCGGCGGCAGCGCCCCCACGGCCGGCATGAAGAGCGCGTCGACGGCGCCGAACAGCAGGGCGACGGCGACCAGCACCCACAGTCCGGGCGAGGTGAGGGCGACCACCGCGGCCAGGGCGAGCACCACCGCGCAGCGCACCGCGTCGGAGGAGATGACGACCAGGCGGGGGCCGAAGCGGTCGGCCACCACGCCCCCGCCCAGCATCAGCAGGGCGCGCGGCACCGCCCCGGCGGCCATGACCAGGCCGACCTGCGCGGGCCCGGCGGTCTGTGCCGCCGCCCAGCCGAGGGCGAGGAAGTAGATCCCGTCGCCGACGAGCGAGGCGGCGTAGGCCGTGAGCCAGCGCCAGACGTTCCGGTTCATGCGAGTCCCCCCAGACCCCGACGCGTCGCCGGACGGACGTCTCAGCGGACCGGGTGTCCGGCCCCCCGCAGCGCGTCCTTGACCTGGCCGATGCGCAGGTCCCCGAAGTGGAACACCGAGGCCGCGAGCACCGCGTCGGCGCCCGCCGCGACCGCCGGGGCGAAGTCGGACAGTTTGCCCGCGCCGCCCGAGGCGATCACCGGGACGCTGACGTGCCGACGCACGGCCGCGATCATCTCGGTGTCGTAGCCGTCCTTCGTACCGTCGGCGTCCATCGAGTTCAACAGGATTTCCCCGGCGCCGAGTTCGGCGGCGCGGTGGGCCCATTCGACGGCGTCGATGCCGGTGCCCCGGCGGCCGCCGTGGGTGGTGACCTCGAAGGTGCCGGCCGCGGTGCGCCGTGCGTCGACGGACAGGACGAGGACCTGGCGGCCGAAGCGCTCGGCGATCTCCTGGATCAGCTCGGGGCGGGCGATGGCGGCGGTGTTGACGCCGACCTTGTCCGCGCCCGCGCGCAGCAGCTTGTCCACGTCGTCCGCGGTGCGCACGCCGCCGCCGACGGTGAGCGGGATGAAGACCTGCTCGGCGGTGCGGCGCACCACGTCGTAGGTGGTCTCGCGGTTGCCGGAGGAGGCGGTGATGTCGAGGAAGGTCAGCTCGTCGGCGCCTTCGGCGTCGTACAGCTTGGCCATCTCGACGGGGTCGCCGGCGTCGCGCAGGTTCTGGAAGTTGACGCCCTTGACGACCCGGCCGTTGTCCACGTCCAGGCAGGGGATCACCCGTACGGCCAGGGTCATGCGGTGTCTCCTCGGTAGGCCTCGACCTCGACCTCGACGACCAGGCTGGGGTCGATGAAGCCGGACACGATGAGCAGGGATGCGGCGGGACGGACGGCGTCGAACAGCTCCTTGTGGGCGCGGCCCACCTCGTCCACGTCCCGCGCGTGCGTGAGGTACATGCGGGTGCGCACGACGTGCTCGGCGCCCAGGCCCACCTGGGCGAGCGCGTCGAGCGCGACCTTGAAGGAGTTCATGGCCTGCTCGTACGGGCCGCCCGCGGTGATCTGGCCGCCCACCACGGAGGTGCAGCCGGAGACCAGGACCAGGCCGTTGGGGAGGGCGACGGCGCGGGAGTAGCCGACGGCCTCCTCCCAGGGACCGCCGGAGGAGATCTTGCGCACCTCGCTCACAGGGCCACCGCCTTCAGCGCCTCTTCGAGGGTGAACGCCTTCGCGTACAGGGCCTTGCCGACGATCGCGCCCTCGACGCCCTGCGGGACCAGCGCGGCCAGCGCCCGCAGGTCGTCCAGCGAGGAGATGCCGCCGGAGGCGACGACGGGCCGGTCGGTGGCGGCGCAGACGTTCCCCAGCAGCTCCAGGTTGGGGCCGGTCAGGGTGCCGTCCTTGCCGATGTCGGTGACGACGTAGCGGGCGCAGCCTTCGGAGTCCAGGCGGGCGAGGGCCTCGTAGAGGTCGCCGCCCTCGCTGGTCCAGCCGCGGCCCTTGAGGGTCGTGCCGCGTACGTCGAGCCCGACCGCGATCTTGTCGCCGTGCTCGGCGATGACCTTGGCGACCCAGTCCGGGGTCTCCAGGGCGGCGGTGCCGAGGTTGACCCGGGTGCAGCCGGTGGCGAGGGCCGCGGCGAGCGTGGCGTCGTCGCGGATGCCGCCGGAGAGCTCGACCTTGATGTCCATGGCGCCGGTGATCTCGGCGACCAGGGCGCGGTTGTCGCCCGTGCCGAAGGCGGCGTCGAGGTCGACCAGGTGCAGCCATTCGGCGCCGGAGGCCTGCCAGGAGAGGGCGGCCTGGAGCGGCGAGCCGTAGGAGGTCTCGCTGCCGGACTCGCCGTGCACCAGGCGGACCGCCTGGCCGTCGCGGACGTCGACCGCGGGGAGCAGTTCGAGCGTGCCCGCGGGGTGCACCGGCTTCGCCATCTTCGCCATCAGAGAGTCTCGATCCAGTTGGTGAGGAGCTGGGCACCGGCGTCGCCGGACTTCTCGGGGTGGAACTGGGTGGCCCACAGGGCGCCGTTCTCCACCGCCGCGACGAAGGGCTCGCCGTGCGTGGCCCAGCTGACCTTGGGGGCACGGATCAGCGGATTGGTGACTTCGAGGCTCCACTCGCGCACCGCGTAGGAGTGCACGAAGTAGAAGCGCGCGTCGTCGTCCAGACCGGCGAAGGCCTGGCTGTCGGCGGCCGCGTCGACGGTGTTCCACCCCATGTGGGGGACGATCGGGGCCTTGAGCGGCTCGACCGTGCCGGGCCATTCGTCGAGGCCCTCGGTCTCCACGCCGTGCTCGATGCCGCGTTCGAAGAGGATCTGCATGCCGACGCAGATGCCCATGACCGGGCGTCCGCCGGAGAGCCTGCGACCGATGATCCAGTCGCCCCGGACCCCCTTGAGCCCGCGCATGCAGGCCTCGAAGGCGCCGACGCCGGGCACCAGCAGGCCGTCGGCGTCCATGGCCTTGTCGTAGTCGCGGGTGATCTCCACCTCGGCGCCGACGCGCGCGAGCGCCCGCTCGGCGGAGCGGACGTTGCCGAAGCCGTAGTCGAGGACGACGACCTTCTTGGTGGGACGAGTGGGTCGGGTGGTCCGGGCGGTGCCGGTGGGGGTGTCGTCGCTCATTCCCAAATCCCTTGGATCCGCAGGACTCCGGCGGCCAGACACATCGCGGAGCCGATGGCGAGCAGGATGACGACCGACTTGGGCATCTTCTGCTTCTGGAAGGAGTAGACGCCGCCGGCCAGGAAGAGGCCGAGGACGATCAGGATGGTGTTGAGGCCGTTCACGGTTAGAGGGCGCCCTTCGTGGAGGGAAGGATGCCCGCGGCGCGCGGGTCGAACTCGGCGGCGTAGCGCAGGGCCCGGGCGAGGGCCTTGAACTGGCACTCCACGATGTGGTGGGCGTTGCGCCCGTACGGGACGTGGATGTGCAGGGCGATCTGCGCCTGCGCGACGAACGACTCGAAGATGTGCCGGGTCATGGTCGTGTCGTAGGACCCGATCATCGGCGCCATGTTCTCGGGCTCGGTGTGCACCAGGTAGGGGCGGCCCGACAGGTCGACGGTGACCTGGGCGAGGGACTCGTCCAGCGGGACCGTGCAGTTGCCGAAGCGGTAGATGCCGACCTTGTCGCCGAGGGCCTGCTTGAAGGCGGCGCCCAGCGCCAGCGCGCTGTCCTCGATGGTGTGGTGGCTGTCGATGTGCAGGTCGCCCTCGGTCTTGACGGTGAGGTCGAAGAGTCCGTGGCGGCCGAGCTGGTCGAGCATGTGGTCGTAGAAGCCCACACCGGTGGACACGTCGACCTTGCCGGTGCCGTCGAGGTCTATCTCGACGAGGACCGAGGTCTCCTTGGTGGTCCGTTCGACTCTTCCGATGCGGCTCATGCCTGCTGCTCCTTCTTCAGTGCGCGAACCGCTTCCAGGAACGCGTCGTTCTCGGCCGGGGTGCCCGCGGTGACCCGCAGCCATCCTGGTACGCCGTTGTCCCTGACCAGGACGCCCTGGTCGAGGATCTGCCGCCATGCGGTGGGGGAGTCCGCGAACGTCCCGAACTGTACGAAGTTCGCGTCGGACGCGGTGACCTCGTAGCCCATGGCAAGCAGTTCGGTGACCAGCCGGTCGCGTTCGGCCTTGAGCTGCTCGACGTAGCCGAGCAGGGTGTCGGTGTGTTCCAGGGCGGCCAGCGCGGTCGCCTGGGTGACGGCGGAGAGGTGGTACGGCAGGCGCACCAGCTGTACGGCGTCCACGACGGCGGGGTGCGCCGCGAGGTAGCCCAGGCGCAGTCCGGCGGCGCCGAAGGCCTTGGACATGGTCCGGGAGACCACCAGGTTCGGGCGGCCTTCGAGCAGCGGCAGGAGCGAGTCCCGGTGGCTGAACTCGACGTACGCCTCGTCCAGGATCACCAGCGACGGGCGGGCGGCCTGGGCGGCCTCGTAGAGGGCCAGGACCGTCTCGGCCTCGACCGCCGTGCCCGTCGGGTTGTTGGGCGAGGTGATGAAGACGACGTGCGGGGCGTGCTCCGCGATCGCCCGGGCGGCCGCGTCCACGTCGATGGTGAAGTCGTCCCGGCGCGGACCGGAGATCCAGTCGGTGCCGGTGCCGCGGGCGATCAGGGCGTGCATCGAGTACGAGGGCTCGAAGCCGATCGCGGTGCGGCCGGGTCCGCCGAAGGTCTGGAGCAGCTGCTGGAGGACCTCGTTGGAGCCGTTGGCGGCCCATACGTTCTCCCGCGCGACCGGGTGCTTGCCGGTGCGGGTGAGGTAGGCGGCCAGCTCGGTGCGCAGCTCGATCGCGTCCCGGTCGGGGTAGCGGTTGAGGGTGCGGGCGGCCTCGGCGACGCGCTCCGCGATGCGGGCGACGAGCTCCTCGGGCAGGGGGTACGGGTTCTCGTTGGTGTTGAGCTGGACGGGTACGTCGAGCTGCGGCGCGCCGTAGGGGGTCTTGCCGCGGAGCTCGTCGCGGATGGGGAGGTCGTCGATTCCCAGGGGGCCGGTCACTGCGTGGGTACCTTCCATCCGAACCTCGCCTTGAGCGCCGCGCCGTGCGCGGGCAGGTCCTCGGCCTCGGCGAGGGTGACCACGTGGTGGGCGACCTCGGCGAGGGCGTCGCGGCTGTAGTCCACGATGTGGATGCCGCGCAGGAAGGACTGCACGGACAGGCCCGAGGAGTGGCAGGCGCAGCCGCCGGTGGGCAGGACGTGGTTGGAGCCGGCGCAGTAGTCGCCGAGGGAGACCGGGGACCACGGGCCGACGAAGATCGCGCCCGCGTTGCGGACCCGGGCGGCCCAGGCGGCCGCGTCGGCGGTCTGGACCTCCAGGTGCTCGGCGCCGTACGCGTCGACCACCTTCAGGCCGTCCTCCAGGCTGTCGACCAGGACGATCGCGGACTGGCGGCCCGCCAGGGCGGGCTTGATCCGGTCCTCGACGTGCTTGGACGCCGCGACCTGCGGGGCCAGCTCGCGCTCGACGGCCTCGGCGAGCTCGACGGAGTCCGTGACGAGGACGGCGGCGGCCAGCGGGTCGTGCTCGGCCTGGCTGATCAGGTCGGCGGCGACGTGCACGGGGTCGGCCGTGGAGTCCGCGAGGACCGCGATCTCGGTGGGGCCGGCCTCGGTGTCGATGCCGATCTTGCCGGTGAAGTAACGCTTGGCGGCGGCCACCCAGATGTTGCCGGGGCCGGTCACCATGTTCGCCGGGGCGCACCCGTCCGGGCCCGAGGTGCCGTACGCGAACATCGCCACGGCCTGGGCGCCGCCGGCCGCGTACACCTCGTCGACGCCGAGCAGCGCGCAGGCGGCCAGGATCGTCGGGTGCGGCAGGCCGTCGAAGTCGGCCTGCGGCGGGGACGCGAGCGCGATCGACGCGACGCCCGCCTCCTGCGCCGGGACGACGTTCATGACCACGGAGGACGGGTACACCGAGCGGCCGCCGGGCGCGTAGAGGCCCACGCGCTCGACCGGGACCCACTTCTCGGTGACGGTGCCGCCGGGGACGACCTGGGTGGTGTGCTCGGTGCGGCGCTGCTGTGCGTGCACGATCCGGGCGCGCCGGATCGACTCCTCCAGGGCCGCGCGGACGGCCGGATCCAGCCCCTCCAGGGCGGCCTTGATGGCCTCCTCGGGAACCCGGATCCGCTCCAGCACGACCCCGTCGAACTTCTGCGCGTACTCGATCAGCGCCGCCGTGCCACGATGATGGACGTCCTCGCAGATGGGCCGCACCTTGTCCAGGGCGGCCGCTACGTCGAACTCGGCACGGGGCAGCAGATCGCGCAGGGCGCCCCCCTCGGGGAGGGAGTCGCCGCGCAGGTCGATACGAGAGATCACCTCCCAATTCTCTCAGACGGCATCTCGCCACCGTTCGTCCGTATCACTGGCTGATACGCGCCCCGGTCGTCACCGGTGTCCCCTAGCGTTTCGGATACACGGGGTGACGGGGGAAGACAGCTGAAGGGGGGCCGCCGTGGCGGAGCCGCGTCCGGGCGAGGAGCCGCAGGACCTGACGGAGCCGGAACGACGGATGTGGAGCGCCTTCCGCACCGGGAACGTCTGCGACCTGAGCGCACGGGTCGCCGGCGAGGACGATCCGCACGGGGACCACGTCTGGGGGCCCGCGCGCAGCGTGCGCGCGCGGGTGGTGGCGCTGCTGCTGCTCCACGGGCCGCCGCCGGTGCCGGGCCGGGTGTCGTCGCTGAAGCTGCGGGGGGCGCGGATCGTCGGGCGGCTCGATCTGTCCGGCGGCACGGTGGACCCGTACGTCGAGATCCAGTCCTGCCGCTTCGACAGCGAGGTCCAGCTGTCCGAGACCCGGCTGGGCACGCTGCGCCTGGTCGACTGCGCGGTGCCCCGCCTCGACGCGGCCCGCCTGCACACCACGGGGGACCTGCACCTGCTGCGCTGCCGGGTGGCCCGCGGGATCCGGCTGACCGACGCGCAGATCGGCACCGACCTGCTGATCAGCGAGCTGGTCGTGCAGCGGGACAACCGCGGGCGGGCGATCGCCGCCGACGGCATGTCGGTGGCGCAGGACTTCCAGGCCGACCTGATCAAGACGTACGGGGAGGTCAGCCTGCGCGGGGCCAAGATCGGGGTGTCGATGAGCCTGCGCGGGGCCAGGCTCAGCAATCCGTACGGGCGCCTCGCGCTGAACGCGCCCACCCTGACCGTCGAGCGGACCCTCTACCTGACCTCGATCGCCCTGTCGAGCGGGAACGGCGACCCGGGCGCCACTCCCCCGTACGGCTGGGGCCAGACGCCCACGCGCGGCGGCCGCGCCCGGCGCTTCGAGTGCCGGGGCGGGCTGCGGCTGGACGACGGGCGCTTCGGGGACGCGGTGGACTTCTACGGCGCCCGCTTCCTGCTCACGCAGGAACAGGAGATATCGCTGCGCCGGATCCAGACCCCCGAGCTGCGGTTCGTGGGCGAGCAGCCGGAGCGGGGGCGGGTGGTGGTGTCGGGGGCGAAGGTGGTCAAGCTGGTCGACCAGTCCACCAGCTGGCCCGCCGCACCGGGCGCGGTGTCGATGGAGGGGTTCGTCTACGAGAACCTCGCGCCCCGCGGCCACTTCCCGCTCGCCCGCCGCCTGGCGTGGGCGGAGGCGTCCACCGCCGAGTACTCCCCCGAGCCGTACGAGCGCCTGGCGGCCGTGCTGCGGGCCAGCGGTGAGGACGCGGACGCGCGGGAGGTGCTGCTCGCCAAGATGCGCCGGCGCCGGGCGACGCTGCCGCCCGCGGCGAAGGCGTGGGGGTACCTGCAGGACTGGACGATGGCCTACGGGTACCGGCCCGGGCGGGCCGCGCTGTGGATGGCGGTGCTGTGGGCGGCGGGCGCGGTGCTGTTCTCGATGCACGATCCGGAGCCGATCAAGGCGGACGAACACCCGCAGTGGAGCGCCGCGCTGTTCGCCCTGGACCTGTTGCTCCCGGTCATCGACCTCGGACAGCAGGGACAGTGGCTGCTCAGGGGCGGCTGGCAGTGGGGCGCGTCCGCGCTGGTGCTGCTGGGGTGGGTGCTGGCGACCACGGTGGCGACCGGAGCGTCCCGGCTGCTGCGGCGCGGGTAGAACGGCACGGCGCCGGCGGGCGGCACGGCGGGATCCCGGCGCACGCCCGGCGGGAACCCGGTGCTACGCGGTGGGCGGACAAGGTGACGGGGGTGGCCGCCCGGCCATTACCCTGAGCCTCGTGACCACCGTTCGCCTGCCCCTCTTCCCGCTCAATACGGTGCTGTTCCCGGGACTCGTCCTCCCGCTGAACATCTTCGAGGAGCGTTATCGCGCCATGATGCGCGAGCTGCTGAAGACGGGCGAGGAGGAACCGCGCCGCTTCGCCGTCGTGGCGATCCGCGACGGGCGCGAGGTGGCGCCCACCGCGCCCGGCCTGCCCGACCAGACGGCCCTGCCGGAACGCGGCCCGGCCGCGGGCTTCGGCACGGACCCGATCCAGGCCTTCCACCGGGTGGGCTGCATCGCGGACGCGGCGACGATCCGCGAGCGCGAGGACGGCAGCTTCGAAGTGCTGGCCACCGGGACCTCCCGGGTCCGGCTGCTGTCCGTGGACGCGAGCGGCCCCTTCCTGGTGGCCGAGCTGGAGGAGCTCCCCGAGGACGCGGGCGACAGCGCGGGAGCGCTGGCGGAAGGGGTGCTGCGGGCGTTCCGCTCGTACCAGAAGCGGCTCGCCGGAGCCCGCGAACGGTCCCTGACCGGTGCCGAGCTGCCGGACGACCCCTCGGTGGTGTCGTACCTGGTGGCGGCGGCCGCCGTGCTGGACATCCCGTCCAAGCAGCGGCTGCTCCAGGCCCCGGACACCGCGACGCGGCTCGCGGAGGAGCTGACCCTGCTGAGGTCGGAGACGGCGGTCATCCGCCACCTCCCGTCCCTGCCGATGATCGACCTGACCCGCACCCCCACGAACCTGAACTGACGACGGCACGGCGAGCGACGGCGGAGCGGCACGGCGACATGGCGAAGAAGACGAAGCAGGGCGGCTCCGGTTCCGCCACCCCGGCCGTGGTGGCACTGACCGCGGCGGGCGTGGAGTTCCGTACGCACGCCTACGCGCACGACCCGGCGCACGCGTCGTACGGCGAGGAGGCGGCCCAGGCGCTGGGTGTCTCCCCGGACCGGGTCTTCAAGACGCTGGTGGCGGACGTGGACGGAGAGCTGACGGTGGCGGTGGTCCCGGTGGCCGGGAGCCTGGACCTCAAGGCCCTGGCGGCGGCCGTCGGCGGCAAGCGGGCCGCGATGGCGGACCCGGTGCTGGCCGAGCGCACCACGGGCTACGTCCGCGGCGGCATCTCCCCGCTGGGGCAGCGCAAGCGCCTGCGCACGGTCCTGGACGCCTCGGCCTCGGCGCACGCCACGATCTGCGTGTCGGCGGGCCGCCGCGGCCTGGAGGTCGAACTGCCCCCGACCGCCCTCGCGACCCTGACGTCCGCCACCCTCGCCCCGATCGCCAGAGGCTAGGGGCTCTCCGGGGCGGGCGGGTTACGCGCTCCCGCCCGCCAGCGCCGCCACCAGCTGCGGCAGTTGGCCGTCGGCCACGACGAGGGCCAGGTGGTCGTGGTAGTCCCGGCTGCTGACGATCAGGCCGTCGCGGATCCGCAGGACCTGGATGTTGGAGACCTCGAAGGTCTTGCCGGTCGGCCGGTGGTGCACCGCGTAGTCGTACTCGGCCACGACCACCTCGGGGTCGTCCGTCCCCCGGACGACCACGTTGCGCGGGGTCAGTTCCAGCGGGGTGTGCTCCGCGACCTGCGCGAACCTCTCGCCGATCGCGGCCCGCCCCTCCAGGCGGCGCGGGCCGACCGGCGCGAAGACGCTCTCCACCACGGCGTCCTCGGCGTACAGCCGGGCCAGCTCCGCGTACCGCCCGGCGCCGATGCCCTCGATCAGCTTCTGGAAGACTTCACGGGGTTCGGGTGTTTCGGACATGATCGACCTCCGGTGGAATCCACGACCACAATCGGACTGGCAACTCCGTTTCAACGATACGGACTGGCGAGTCCGGTTGTCCAGGGCGTTCGGCGTGCCCACCGGCGAACGGAAAAGGTGCAAGGGGTGGCAGAGGGTGGCAGAGGGATGAGCGACACGTCCGAGCGCCCGTTGCGGGCGGACGCCGCCCGCAACCGGGCCAGGCTGCTGGACGTCGCCACGCAGGTGTTCACCACCCGCGGTGTCGGCGTGCCGACCGAGGAGATCGCCCGAAGCGCCGGCGTCGGCGTCGGCACGCTCTTCCGCCACTTCCCGACCAAGGAAGCGCTGCTGGAGGCCGTGATGGTGCGCCGGCTGGAGGACATCGCCGCCCGGACCGAGCGGCTCGCCGCGGGTTCCGCGCCGGGCGAGGCCTTCGCCGCCTGCTTCCGCCTGGTCGTGGAGCAGTCCGTGGGCAAGAACGAGTTCGCGCAGGCGCTCGCCGCGGCCGGGGTCGACGTCCACGCGTCCCTGCGCGGCCCGACGGAGCAGATCCAGACCCGGCTGGCCGGACTACTGGCCGGGGCCCAGCGCTCCGGCGCGGTCCGCCCGGACCTGGAGCTGGCGGAGTTCCTCGCCCTGCTGGCCGGCACCAGCAGGGCGCTGGAGCAGCTCGGACCGGATCCGGAGCCCAGGGAGCGGATCTTCCAGGTGGTGTTCGACGGCCTCCGCCCGCGCTGACCGCCACCCAAACCGCACTACGGGCTCAGGGGCGCGGGTCGGCCTTCGGAGCTTGGTCCTCGGGGGCGGCCGGGGCGTGGACGTGCGCCGGGGGGTAGGTGTCGACCCAGGGCGCGGCGGCGACCGGGTCCCGGGGGGTGAACAGGGCCGTCAGGCCCAGGTGCACCGCGACGGCCGCCATCGGCCACGCCAGCAGCACCCCGTAGGCCAGCAGCTGGAGCGGCGCGTCGAAGGGCACGCCCTCGCCCGCCGCCTTCGCCCGGGCGACCAGGTCGCTGGAGGGCCCGAGCCACAGCCCCAGCCGCCAGCCCACGAGCGAGGCGAAGACGGAGCCCAGGCCCAGCCCGACGGCCAGGGGCACGCTCCCCGCGCGCCGCCACAGGAAGGTGGCGACCGCGCTCAGCGCGCCCAGGCCCGCGGACAGCAGCAGGAACGTGCCGTCCGAGCCGATCCGCGCCTCGCTCTCGGTGTTCTTGAGGTAGACCGCCTGCCCGTTGGAGACGTACTGGAGCCGGGGCGAGAGCCACATCCACAGCAGGCCGAGGAGCACCCCGGCCACTCCGACGAGGAGGGCGACGGCGGCGCCGTCGCGGACCTCGGCGGCGGTCACCGCCGGGGCGCCGGTGGCTGCGGGCTGGTCGAGCACGCGCTCGTCGAGCACGGGGGCCTCGAAGGGGTCTCGGGGCGGCTGCGGGGTCACGGCTTCGGTCACCCCCACATCGTGCCAGGTGGAACCCGGCCCGGCGTCAGCGGACCGCCGCCCGCCGGTACGCCTTGGTCGCGACGAACAGCGAGAGGACGCCGACCGCCGCGCACACCCCGAGGTCGAGGCCGACCGCGGCCCAGTCCGGGTGCGGGGCGAAGGTACGGGCGAAGGCCTCCACGCCGTAGGTCGACGGCAGCAGGTCCCGCGCCCACACGATGACCGCGGGCATCCGCTCGGGCGGCAGCACCCCGAGCAGCAGCGCCGCCGACATGCCGAGCTGCCCGGCCAGCGTGGCCAGCTCCTGCCGCGGCGCCAGCAGCCCCAGCGCGGCGCCGAGCCCGGCCAGCGCGGCCCCGGCCAGCGGCACCACCGCGATGAGGATCCACAGCCCGCCCATCGGCAGCCCGAAGAGCACGCACCCGAAGACCGCGGTGACCAGGGTCCCGGGCAGCGTGAAGGAGGCGTACGCGGCGGCCGCGCCCAGCACCACCGAGGCGGGCGGCACCGGCAGCGTGGCGTAGTGGTCGAGCCCGCCGCTCGCGCGCAGCTGGCCGAAGTACTGGGCCAACAGGTTCAGCGCGACGAAGGCGACCACGAGGACCGACGAACCGGCGACCACGGCCCGTGCCTCGCTGCCGCCGCCCCCGTCCACCACGCCCCGCATCAGGATCATGATGCCGACGGACTGGAAGGTCGCGACGAACAGCAGCGGGATCCGGGCGACCCGGGCCCGGGAGAGCTGCGCCCGGTAGACGGCGGCCAGGGAAGGGAAGAACCGGGCCCGGGGGGCCAGCGGCTCGGGCAGGGCGGGCTCGGCGCGGTCGGTGGGGTCGGGGGGCTCGGCCCCGGTGCTCGCGGAAACGTGCGCGGTGGTGGTCACGCCTTCACCAGGCCCTTCGTACGCCCGCCCAGGGCGAGGTAGACGTCTTCCAGGCTGGGCGTGGCCAGGGTGAAGTCGTCGAGCGCGGCGAAGGCGGGCCCGCCGGTGACGGCGGCCACCGCCGCCCGCGCCTCGTCGGCGCCCAGGCGCAGGGTCCAGCGGCGCCCCGATTCCTCGGCCCGCTCCCGCAGCGCCGCGACCTCGGGGACGTGCAGCGGGGCGCTCTCGCGCCACACCAGGTCGAGCCGGACCTCGTCGGACACCTCGGCCTTGAGTCCGGCCGGGGTGTCGCAGGCGATGACCCGGCCCTCGTCGATGACGGCGACCCGGTCCAGGACCGTCTCCGCCTCGATGACGTTGTGGGTGACCAGGAGGACCGTGGCGCCGCGCTCGGCGCGCCGCCGGTCGACGGCGCTCCAGACGGCCCGCCGGGCGACCGGGTCCATGCCGGTGGTGGGCTCGTCGAGGACCAGCACGGGCCGCTCCCCCACCAGCGCGGCGGCGAAGCAGGCGAGGCGCCGCTGACCGCCGGAGAGCTTCTTCAGCGGCCGGGCGGCCAGCGGGGTCAGCCCGAGTTCGTCGAGTACGGCGTCCCGCTCGGCCCGGGCCTCGCGCGCGCCGAGCCCGCGCAGCCGTCCGGTGGTCTCGGCGGCCAGGGACACGGTCAGCTCGTCGAGGGCGGTCGACTCCTGGCCCAGGTAGGCCAGCAGCCGGGAGGCCCGCTCGGGGTGGCGGACGAGGTCGTGGCCGAGCAGGGTGACCGAGCCGGAGTCGGGCCGCAGCAGTCCGGTCAGCTGGCGCACGAGGGTGGACTTGCCGGCGCCGTTGGGGCCGAGCAGTCCGAAGATCTCGCCGCGGCGGACCTCCAGGCTGATCCCGTCGTTCGCGCGGGTGGCCGGCAGCGCCGGGGTCCCGCGCCCGCCGCGGGCGGCGGCGTACGTCTTGACCAGGTCACGCACGGCGCAGACGACATCCCCCGGTCCTGCTGCCGCGGAACGCGTCGGTCCTGCCTGTGCTGTGCCCGTATTCACGAGGGAGCAGCCTACGGGGTTCCCGCGCCGCCGCCGCGCCCGGGGCGCGGCGGCCGGGGCGCGCCGGTGGCCGCGGGGCTCACTCGCCGCCCGGGGAGAGCGCGGCGGCGCTGGGCGTGGCGGCCGGAGCGGGGGCGTTGGCCTGCTCGGCGGCGGCGCGGACGTCGATCTCGCGCCAGAAACCGGCCCGGATGGCGTAGCGGTCGTGTTCGTCGATCTGGTCGTCCTTGTGCGCGAGCAGTCCGAAGCGGGCGGCGTAGCGCAGCAGCTCGCCGTCGATGCGGTGCGGGATGCGCGGGTACATGGTCGAGAGCTTGTGCAGGTGGACGGTCTCGGGGAGGCGTTCCATCCAGCGGCGGGCGAAGACCTGGCCGACCTCGAAGGGGTCGCCACCGACGGTGGTGATGTCCTCCTCGCGGTCGGCCCAGCGCTGCTCGGCGCTGGTGAGCTGGGCGAGGGTGGGCAGCGAGGCCGTCTCGGCCGGTTCGCCGAGCGGACCCGCGCGGTCGATCCAGCCCTTGTCGGAGGACCACCGCAGGGCGCTCGGCGCCTGGGCTCCGGGCGAGGCCTGCTGGCCGCCCGGGCCCGGGCCGTGGGCGGGGACGGCGCTCTGGCCCGGTGCCCGCAGGACGGCGAGGTCCTTGGGCGTGGGCACGGCGCGGCCGGGCGCCACCGGCTGGGTGGCCTCGGCGGGGTCCTCGCGCGGGACCTCCCGCTCGTCGACCCGGGACCGGACGCCGGGGACGGAGCCGTTGCGGGTGGCTTCCGCGAGGGCCGCCTCCGGGAGCGGGGCGGAGAGGATCGCGGCGATCTCGGGGCGCGGGGCGGGCGGCGGGGCGCACAGTCCGGCCAGGTCCCGGGCCCGTACCGCCCGGGTGATCCAGGCGCGGTCGAGGACCCGGCGTTCGTCGGCCTCGGCCACGAGGTCCTCGGACTGGTTGTAGTCCCCGTCGGCGGCCTGGACGGCCCACAGGTGGACGGCGACGCCGTGTTCCTTGGCGGACATCAGACCGGGGAGCAGGTCGCCGTCGCCGGTCACCAGGACGACGTCCGAGCAGGCGCGGTTGCGGGCGAGTTCGGTCAGCTCGGCGTGCATGGCGGCGTCGACGCCCTTCTGCGCCCAGCGGCCGTCGCTGCGGGTCAGGGCGCCGAGGCGGACGGTGACGCGGGGCATGACGCGCAGCCGCCGGTGCTCGGGCTGGGGCACCCGGTCGGGCGCGCCGTCGAACCAGTAGATGCGCAGCAGGGGCTGTTCCGTGTCGGCCTCGGCCCGCTCGCGCAGGCCCTGGATGAGGGCGGCGTGGTCGACGGTGATGCGGGAGCGCGAGGGCTCCCCTGCGAGAAGGCTCGCGGCGGCGCCCAGCAGATAGCCGGCGTCCACCAGGACGACGCAGCGGTCCACGCTTCCACCCTCTTCCCTGCGGGTCCCGCCCGGGCGAGCGGGGGGACGGTCTGGGTTTTCCCCGAGTCTGCCCGAACGCAAGGGCGTTGACGGCCGGAACTCGATCATCGGCGTGGCGGATCTCACGGAGCACCGGAAAGCGGCGCCGACTACGCGCAGTAATGATCCAAAATGCGGTGCTTCGGAGCGTATGTGAGGGTGAAGGCGGTCCTGGCCCCTAGACCCTCACGGAGGTTCCACCATGGCCAAGAACAAGAAGCAGAACCGCGAGCAGACGAAGTCCACGACGCCGGAACGCGGCGGCGATCAGGCCAAGTCCTCGTCGCCGCAGGATCAGGCCGAGCAGCGGATCTCGCAGGCGAGTCCCGCCGACATGGCCCGCAAGGGCCGGGAGAAGCGCTTCGGCCACAACTGACGCCTCCGTGTGCGGCATGTGAAAGGGCGCGTCCGGGAGTTTTCCCGGGCGCGCCCTTCCTTCACGTTCGGCGACGTACGGCGCCGTGCCGCGGCCGTCGGGGCCCGCGGCCCCTGCGGTGTTATCCGGCCAGGCAGGACGGACCGAGCAGGACCTTGAGGTCGCCGAAGAGCGCCGGGTCGGGCTTGACCCGGTGCTTGTCGAGGCGCAGCACGGTGGTGGTGCGCGGCCCCTGGAGCTTGATCCGGACCTCGCTGTTGCCCTGGTGGTGGCGCAGGATCTCGCCGAGACGGGTGACCATCGGAGGGGTCACCTTGACGGTGGGGATGGTCAGGACGACCGGTGCGTTGGTGCCCGCGGAGGAGAGGTCGGGGACCATCATCTCCATGGCGACCAGGCGGGGAACGTCCTCGCGCTTGTCGAGGCGGCCCTTGACGAAGACGACGGTGTCCTCGACCAGCTGGGTGGAGACGAGCTGGTAGGTCGCCGGGAAGAACATGCACTCGATGGAACCGGCGAGGTCCTCGACGGTGGCGATCGCCCAGGCGTTGCCCTGCTTGGTCATCTTGCGCTGGAGGCCGGAGATGATGCCGCCGATGGTGACGACGGCGCCGTCGCCGTGCTCGCCGCCGGTGAGCTGGGAGATGCCCGCGTCCGTCTTGTCGGACAGGACGTGCTCCAGGCCGAAGAGCGGGTGGTCGGAGACGTAGAGCCCGAGCATCTCGCGCTCCTGGGCGAGCAGGTAGGACTTCTCCCACTCGACGTCGGAGAACTCGACGTCGAGGCCGAAGCCGGGCTCGTCGCTCGCGCCCTCGTCCCCCATGCCGCCGAACAGGTCGAACTGTCCCTCGGCCTCCTTGCGCTTGACCGCCACCACGTTGTCGATCATCGGTTCGTGGTGGGCGACCAGGCCCTTGCGGGTGTGGCCCATCTCGTCGAAGGCCCCGGCCTTGATCAGGGATTCCACGGTCCGCTTGTTGCAGACCACGGCCTCGACCTTGTCGAGGAAGTCGGGGAAGGTCGAGTACTTCCCCTTGGCCTTCCTCGTCTTGATGATCGAGTCGACGACGTTGGTGCCGACGTTGCGGACGGCGGTGAGCCCGAAGAGGATCACCTCGTCGCCCTGGGCCGCGAAGTTCGGCTCGGACTCGTTCACGTTCGGCGGGAGCACCTTGATGCCCATGCGCCGGCACTCGTTCAGGTAGATCGCGGACTTGTCCTTGTCGTCCTTGACCGAGGTGAGCAGGCCCGCCATGTACTCGGCGGGGAAGTTCGCCTTGAGGTAGGCGGTCCAGTAGGAGACCAGGCCGTACGCGGCCGAGTGGGCCTTGTTGAAGGCGTAGCCGGCGAAGGGCACCAGGACGTCCCAGAGCGCCTTGATCGCCGCGTCGCTGAAGCCCTTCTTCTTGGCCCCCTCCTCGAAGATGACGAAGTTCTTCGCCAGCTCCTCGGGCTTCTTCTTGCCCATCACGCGGCGCAGGATGTCGGCCTCGCCGAGCGAGTACCCGGCGATGATCTGGGCGGCCTTCTGCACCTGCTCCTGGTAGACGATCAGGCCGTAGGTGACCGCGAGGACCTCTTCGAGAGGCTCCTCCAGCTCCGGGTGGATCGGGGTGATCTCCTGCTGCTTGTTCTTGCGCAGCGCGTAGTTCGTGTGCGAGTTCATGCCCATCGGGCCCGGCCGGTACAGGGCCGAGACGGCGGAGATGTCCTCGAAGTTGTCGGGCTTCATCAGGCGCAGCAGCGAGCGCATGGGGCCGCCGTCGAACTGGAAGACGCCGAGGGTGTCACCGCGACCGAGCAGTTCGAAGGTCTTGGGGTCGTCGAGCGGCAGGCCCAGGAGATCGATGTCGATCCCCTTGTTGGCCTTCACCATCTTGACGGCGTCGTCCATGATCGTGAGGTTGCGCAGGCCCAGGAAGTCCATCTTCAGCAGGCCGAGCGACTCGCAGCTCGGGTAGTCCCACTGGGTGATGGTGACGCCGTCGGTGTGCCGTACCCAGACGGGCACGTGGTCGGTGATCGTCTCGCTGGACATGATCACGCCGGCCGCGTGCACGCCCATCTGGCGGACCAGGCCCTCGACGCCCATGGCGGTGTCGATGACCTTCTTCACGTCGGGCTCGTTCTCGTACATCCCGCGGATCTCGCCCGCCTCGCCGTAGCGCGGGTGCTTGGGGTCGAGGATGCCGGAGAGCGGGATGCCCTTGCCGAGGACGTCGGCGGGCATGGCCTTGGTGAGCCGGTCGCCCATGGCGTAGGGGTAGCCCAGGACGCGCGCGGAGTCCTTGATCGCGTTCTTGGCCTTGATGGTGCCGTAGGTGCCGATCATGGCGACCTTGTCGGCGCCGTACTTCTCGGTCACGTACCGGATCACCTCGACGCGCCTGCGCTCGTCGAAGTCGATGTCGACATCGGGCATGGAGACGCGCTCGGGGTTCAGGAACCGCTCGAAGATCAGGCCGTGGGTGATCGGGTCGAGGTCGGTGATGCCCATGGCGTAGGCCACGATCGAACCGGCCGCGGAGCCTCGGCCCGGGCCGACCGCGATGCCCTGGTTCTTGGCCCACATGATGAAGTCGGCGACCACGAGGAAGTAGCCCGGGAAGCCCATCGAGATGATCGTGTCCATCTCGTACTCGGCCTGCTTGAGCCGGTCCTCCGGGATCCCGCCCGGGTAGCGGCGGTCCATGCCGCGCATGGTCTCCTCGCGGAACCAGGTGACCTCGGTGTAGCCGGCCGGGATGTCGAACTTCGGCATCAGGTTCCGGAACTGGAACATGCCCTCGGTGTCGATCTGGTCGGCGACCAGCTTCGTGTTGGCACAGCCCTGCTGCCAGGCGTCCGAGGAGTCGATGGCGTACATCTCGTCCGTGGACTTCAGGTAGTAGCCGGTGCCGTCGAAGCGGAAGCGGTCCGGGTCCGAGAGGTTCTTGCCGGTCTGGATGCAGAGCAGGGCGTCGTGGGCGACGGACTCGCTCGCGTACGTGTAGTGGGAGTCGTTCGTCACCAGCGGCGGGATGCCGAGCTTCTTGCCGACCTCCAGCAGCCCGTCGCGGACCCGGCGCTCGATCTCGATGCCGTGGTCCATCAGCTCCAGGAAGTAGCGGTCCTTGCCGAAGATGTCCTGGTATTCGGAGGCGGCCTTGAGGGCCTCGTCGAACTGGCCGAGGCGCAGCCGGGTCTGGAGCTCGCCCGAGGGGCAGCCGGTGGAGGCGATGAGCCCCTCGGACCACTGGCTGATGGTCTCCTTGTCCATGCGGGGCCACTTGGTGAGCCAGCCCTCGGCGTAGGCGTCGGAGGACAACCGGAAGAGGTTGTTCAGGCCGGTGGCGTTCGCCGCCCAGATCGTCTTGTGGGTGTAACCGCCGGAACCGGAGACGTCGTCGCGCTTCTGGTGCGGCTGGCCCCACTGGATCCTGCGCTTGTTGCGCCGGGATTCGGGGGCCACGTAGGCCTCGATCCCGATGATCGGCGTGATCCCGGACTTCTTCGCCGTGTGGAAGAAGTCATAGGCCCCGTGCAGGTTGCCGTGGTCGGACATCGCGATGTGCGACATGCCCATTTCATTGCACGCGTTGAACATGTCCTTGAGCCGCGCGGCACCGTCCAGCAGCGAGTACTGGGTGTGGACGTGCAGGTGCGTGAACGGCGTTTTGGTCACGACGGCAGACCTCCGGGGGGAAGTGAGGGGGCAGCCTCGAAGTCTACGTCGGGTGGGTCGAAGATCGCGGGTCGTCCCGGGCGGCCGGGGCGCGCGGGGGCGGTCGTCGGCGCCGGCGGCCGGGTGCGGGTCGCCGGGCACCGACGGGTACGGTCATCCGTTGCAGGACCAAGAGCCACATCCGGCCCCCGGGCCGGAAAGCGACCGAGCCAGTGCCACCAGGAGGAACCCGCCATGGCGGTCACCGAGACGACGAACGAGCAGCGCGCCGAACAGATACTGGACGTGTTCGACACCGCGTTCGGTGAGCTGCTCGCGGCCGACCCCGCCGCCTTCCAGGTCAAGTTCCGCAAGATGGCGGCCTCCGCCTTCGCCTTCTACCGGGGCACGGCCTGCCTGTTCTACGCCGACCTGGAGCGGGAGCGGCACGGCGGCCCGTACCTGGACGACCAGACCGGCCGGGTCTGGATCCACGGCGATCTGCACGCCGAGAACTTCGGCACCTACATGGACTCCAACGGCCGGCTGATCTTCAACGTCAACGACTTCGACGAGGCGTACGTCGGCCCCTTCACCTGGGACCTCAAGCGCTTCGCGGCCTCCGTCGCCCTGATCGGCTACACCAAGGCGCTCAGCGACGAGCAGATCGGCGACCTGGTGCGGACCTACGCCGGCGCCTACCGGGAGCGGATCCACGCGCTGGCCACCGGCGCCAAGAACGACGAGGTGCCCTCCTTCACCCTGGACTCGGCCGACGGCCCGCTGCTGGGGGCGCTGCGCGCCGCCCGCGCCCGCACCCGGTTCTCGCTGCTGGACTCGATGACCGAGATCCGTGACTTCGAGCGCCGCTTCACCGAGGGCGACGGGGCGATCGAGCTGGACGCGGCGACCCGGTACAAGGTGCTGGCCGCCTTCGACGGGTACCTGGAGACCCTGCCGGAGGAGTCCCTGGTCCGCCCGGATTCCTACCGGGTCAAGGACGTGGTCGGCCGGCGCGGCGTGGGCATCGGCTCGGCGGGCCTGCCCTCCTACAACATCCTGCTGGAGGGGCACAGCGACGCCCTGGAGAACGACGTCGTGATCTACCTCAAGCAGGCGCAGACCCCGGCCGTGTCCCGGCACGTGACCGACCGGGCGGTGCGGGACTACTTCCTGCACGAGGGCCACCGCACGGTGATCTCCCAGCGGGCGCTCCAGGCGCACGCCGATCCGTGGCTGGGCTGGACCGAGCTGGACGGGGCCGGGCAGCTGGTCGCGGAGGTCTCCCCGTACGCGGTGGACCTGGACTGGTCGGACATCGACGACCCGCGGGAGATCGCGGCGGTGGTCGCGGACCTGGGGCGGGCGACGGCGACCATGCACGCGGCGGCGGACGCGGCCGAGAGCGGGCAGTCCCTGGTGCCCTTCTCCACCGAGCGGGCCATCGACGCGGCGATCGCGGCCGACGAGGAGGGCTTCGCCGAGCTGCTGGTCGATTTCGCGCACGTCTACGGGGCCCGGGCGCGCGCCGACCACCAGATCTTCGTGGACCTCTTCCGCAATGGGCGGATTACGGCCTAAAAGTCGCCTTATATCAGTGGGCCCAAGGTCCCTCGTTCACAGGGACCCATGGCACACTCGGCCGCAATGGACATATCAGAGGCAGGGCTCCGAGGGCTGCGGGCGGCGCTGTTCAGCGCGCTCGTCGTGCTGCTCTCGGCCGGCTCGCACGTCCTGATGTCCCGGGTTCCGCTGCCGCCCGCCCTGCTGGCCGGGGCCTTCACGGCCGTCTTCGGGCTGTCCTTCGCCCTGGCCGGGCGCGAGCGCGGGTTCGGCGGCATCGCCGGGCTGCTGGTTCCGCTGGAGCTGGCGGCCGACACGGTCTTCACCGCCGCGCAGCACTTCTGCTACGGCCCCGCGGGCGGCCCGGTCGACGGTCCGCTGCGCGCGCTGGGGCTGGCCGAGCTCTGCGGGGGCACCCCGGTGGGCGGGCCGCTGGCCGAGGTCACCGGGCCCGCCGCCGGGCCGGCGCTGTTGCTCGACTCCCCCGGTTGGTGGACGCCCTGGCTGCTGCTCGGGGCGCACGTCTCGGTGGGGCTGCTGGCCGCGCTGTGGCTGCGCCGCGGGGAGCGGGCGCTGGGGCAGCTGCTGCGGGTGATCGCGGTGCGCGCCTTCCGGCCGCTGCTGCTGGCGGTGGCCTCGGTCGGCGCGGTCCCGGCCCGGGTGGGGTCCGCGCTGCGGGCGGTGCTCCCGGGCGTGGGGGCCCGTACCCGGTTCCCCGCGCACTCCGTGGGACGCAGGGGTCCGCCGCGTCCGGCGCCGCTCTTCGGCGCCTGACGCACGCAGTCCCCATCCGAACCGCATCACCCCACGGAGTACCCCATGAGTTCCCGCAACAGCCAGGCCAACAAGGCAGCCGCGCGCGAGAAGCTGCGCGCCGAGCGCGAGCGCCAGGTGAAGAAGGACAAGGTCCGCCGTCAGGTCATCGTGGCGGGCGCGGTCGTCGCGGCCCTCGCGCTGGCGGGCGGCATCGGCTACGCGGTCATCCAGAACACCAAGCCCACCGCCTGGGAGGCCGCTGAGACGGCCACGCTGGTCAAGCCGAAGAACACGACCGGCGAGAACGGCACGACCGTGGTCATCGGCAAGGCCGACGCGAAGAAGACCCTGGAGCTGTACGAGGACTCGCGCTGCCCTGCCTGCGCCCAGTTCGAGCAGGCCTCCGGCGCCCAGGTGAAGAAGGACGTCGACGCGGGCAAGTACAAGCTCCAGTACTTCGGCGCGACCTTCATCGACAACATGTCCGCCGGCGTGGGCTCGAAGAACGCGCTCAGCGCCCTGGGCGCGGCGCTGGACGTCAGCCCCGAGGCGTTCTTGGAGTACAAGGCGGCGCTGTACTCGACGACCAACCACCCGGACGAGCGCGACGACGCCTTCGCCAAGGACGCGGCCCTGCTGAAGATCGCGGACCAGGTCCCGGCCCTGAAGGCCAACGCGGCCTTCAAGAAGGCGGTCGAGGACGGCACCTACGACCGGTGGGCGCTGGAGATGTCGAAGGCCTTCAACAAGTCCGGCGTGACGGGCACCCCGACACTGAAGATGGACGGCAAGAAGATCGAGACCCCGCAGACGGTCGAGGCGTACAACACGGCGATCGACGCGGCCCTGAAGGGCTGATACGACGGCGGATCCGGGCCCGTTCGCGGGCCCGGACGAGCAAAGGGCGGGCGGACTCCCAGAGTTCGTCCGCCCTTTGCCTGCCCAAGACTGTTTTCCGGCCCTACTGGCCAGTAATCTGACCGCCCGTGACCAGTCTTCTCCCCTCTCCCGCCACCGCGCCGCGTCGCCGTACGGTCGTCAAGGCCGCCGCCGGTGTCGCCGCGCTCGCCCCCTTCGCCGCGACGGCCGCCCTGGGAAGCGCCGCCTACGCAGCCGAGACCGCACCCGCCTTCCTGCACGGAGTCGCCTCGGGCGACCCGCTGCCCGACGGCGTCCTCCTGTGGACCCGCGTGACCCCCTCCGCCGAGGCCGTACCGGGCTCCGGCCTGGGCCCCGCCACCCGCGTGGACTGGGAGGTGGCCGAGGACCAGGGCTTCACCCGGATCACCGCGAGCGGCTCGCTGACCACGTCTGCGGCCGCCGACCACACCGTCAAGGCCGATGTCCGGGGGCTGCGGCCGCAGACGGCGTACTGGTACCGGTTCACCGCCGGGACCACCGTCTCCCCGGCCGGTCGCACCCGCACCGCGCCGCTGGTCGGGGCCCAGGTGCCGGGAGTCCGCTTCGGCGTGGTCTCCTGCGCGAACTGGGAGGCCGGGTACTTCTCGGTCTACCGCCACCTCGCCGCCCGCACCGACCTGGACGCGGTGCTGCACCTCGGCGACTACATCTACGAGTACAAGACGGGCGGTTACCCGGAGCCCAAGTACGTGGTGCGCCAGCACGCGCCCACGCACGAGATCCTCACCCTCGCCGACTACCGCACCCGGCACGGCAAGTACAAGACCGACGCGGACCTGCAGAACCTGCACGCGGTCCACCCGATGATCGCGATCTGGGACGACCACGAGTTCGCCAACGACGCCTGGTCGGGCGGGGCCGAGAACCACACCCCGGGCGCCGAGGGCGACTGGGCGGCCCGCGCCGCCGCCGCGAAGCAGGCCTACTTCGAGTGGATGCCGGTCCGCCCCTCCACCGCGGGCACCGTCTACCGCCGGCTGCGCTTCGGCAACCTCGTCGACCTGCTCCTGCTGGACCTGCGCAGCTTCCGCTCCCAGCAGGCCACCATCGGCAGCGGCACGGTCGACGACCCGGAGCGCTCCATCACCGGCCGGACCCAACTGGACTGGCTCAAGTCGGGGCTGACCTCCTCGCAGGCGGCCTGGAAGCTGGTCGGCACCTCGGTGATGATCTCTCCGGTGGCCTTCGGCGCGCTCCCGGCGCACCTGCTGGAGCCGCTGACCAAGCTCCTGGGGCTGCCCAAGGGCGGGATCCCGATCAACGTCGACCAGTGGGACGGCTACACGGACGACCGGGCGGAGCTGCTGGGCCACTTGAACGGGCAGAACATCAAGAACACGGTGTTCCTGACCGGTGACATCCACATGGCATGGGCCAACGACGTGCCGCTGACGGCGGCGACGTACCCGTTCTCCAAGTCGGCCGCGGTCGAGTTCGTGGTCACCTCGGTGACTTCGGACAACATCGACGACCTGTTGCACGTGCCGGCCGACACGGCCTCGCTGGTGGCCGAGACCGCCATCAAGGCCGCCAACCGACACGTGAAGTGGCTGGACATGGACGCTCACGGGTACGGGGTCCTGGACGTGACGGCCGAGCGTTCACAGATGGACTACTACATCATCTCGGACAAGACCAAGCAGAACGCGACCTCGGCGTGGGACCGCTCGTACCGGACCTTGAGCGGCACCCAGAAGGTGGAGCGGGCCGACCGACCGGTCCGCTGACGCACAGTCAAATTTACTGCGGGTGGGGGTTTTCGGCCACTTTCCGGAGGCCCCCACTCCCCTGAAGCAACAAATCTTTTACTTTCAAGCATTGACTTGAAGATGACATGGACACATAAGCTTCGCGCCAGCGTGAGGAAATACCTCCGCCCCCACCACGCTACGAGGAGCCAACGTGCGCGCTGCTGCCCGCATATCCCCCCTTCTCCGCCGCCGCCTCATGGGCACGGCCGTCCTCGCCGGAACCCTGGCCTTCGCGCCGCTGACCGCCCCCACCTCGGTCGCCGCCGCCTCCGCCACCAAGACCCCCGCCGAGGCCTGCGCCGACCAGGGCGCCGGATCCGGCGCCGCGGCCAACGCCCGTGTTGCGCGCCCCCAGGCGCAGCACGCGGCCGACCCCAACGAGGTGTCGGACTCCCAGGTCAAGGCCATGGACGCCGACCTGAAGTCGAAGCTCGGCCTGGCCGCCGCCACCGCCAAGGCCCAGCAGCTCGACGGCCTGCGCGCCGCGCCTTCCGCCGCCGCGGCGACGACGACCATCCCGGTCTACGTCCACGTGATCACCAACGGGAGCGCCGGTCAGCTGACGGCCGCCCAGATCAAGGGCCAGATCGACGTCCTGAACGCCGCCTACGCGGGCCAGGGCAGCGGCAACGTCAACTCCGGCTTCCAGTTCTCGCTGGCCGGCACCGACACCACGAACAACGCCACCTGGTACACCGTCTCCGACGGCACCACGGCCGAGAAGAACATGAAGAACGCCCTGCGCAAGGGCGGCAAGAACGCGCTGAACCTCTACACCGCCAACCTCGGCGGCGGGCTGCTCGGCTGGGCCACCTTCCCCAGCTCCTACGCCTCGCAGCCCAAGATGGACGGCGTGGTCATCCTCAACAGCTCCATCCCCGGCGGCTCCGCCACCAACTACAACCAGGGCGACACCGCCACCCATGAGGTCGGCCACTGGCTCGGGCTCTACCACACCTTCCAGGGCGGTTGTTCCGGCAGCGGTGACTCGGTCTCCGACACCCCGGCCGAGTCCAGCGCCGCGTTCGAGTGCCCGACCGGGCGCGACACCTGCACCGCGAGCGGTGTGGACCCGATCCACAACTTCATGGACTACACGTACGACGCGTGCATGTACCAGTTCACCGCGGGCCAGGTGACCCGCATGAAGAGCATGTGGACCGCCTACCGCGGCTAGTCCCCGCAGCGGTGGGGGGGGGGGCGGGGGGGGCCGCCGCCGCCGCCCCCCCCCCCCCCCCACACCGCGATCGGCCGCTTCCGGCCACTTCTTCTCGAACAACTGTCTTGTCTCGTACCCGAGTTGCTACGTTCTTCCGGATCACGGACCGCGCGGACAGCAGGGGGACGGGGCACATGCCGATGGACGCCGAACCGGCCGGGTCACCCGTGGCCGTCCGATGAGCACCCCCACCCCGGGCGCCACCACGACGCCACAGCCCCCGCAGCCGTCCGGATCCCCCCACCCGGGCGCCACGCAGCTGCCGTCCCAGGGCCAGTCGCCCAGCGGTCCCGCGCTCCCCTCGCCGGTCTCCCAGGCGCCGCCGACCTCCCCCACCGGGCCGCCGTCCGCGCCCGCCCATCCCGCGCAGACGCTGCCCGGGCCCGCGCCCCAGGTCTCCCCCATCGGGCAGAACGGCGTCATCGACGTCACGCCGACGCACCTCTACGAGGTCACCGACGCCCTCACCTTCGAGCAGCACTCCTTCCACACCGTGGCCCAGCAGCTGCTGGACGCGCTCGCCCCGTACTCCAAGGTGGGCGGGAAGGGGAGCGCCGCGGCGGAGTTCTCCACGGAGTACCTGATCGTGGCCGGGCTCTTCCTGCTCACGCACGCCAGGTCCGTGGTGGCCATCGGCGGCGCGGCCGTCGGCTTCAATGAGACCGGCAACAACTTCGGCGAGGCGGAATCCGCCACTCATCCGGGGCCGAAGCCCCCGTTCGTCCGTCGTCCGCAGCCGGCGGTCATGTTCTCGGAGCCCACGTACGGCCAGGTGCCCGCTCCGGGCAGCAGCGACGAGAACCCGGTCGAGGACTTCCTCGACGTCCTGGACGGCAACATCGCCGGAGACGTCGTGCGCTGGGCGGTCGAGGAGGCCCTGCGGGCCGGGCGGGCGCTGGAGATCCTTCCGCTGCCGAACTACCTGCGCGTGAACGAGGTCTCGCAGATCTGGCTCCACTACGTCACCGCCGCGGGCATCGTGGAGGGACAGCTGATCCAGACCGTCAACTCCGTCACGGACAGCTCGAACGGCGCCTGGTACGACGCCATGCTGTGGTTCTGCAGCTCGCTCTGGGGCACGAAGGCCTGGGGTCAGAGCCGAGAGGGCTACACGTGGTCCCACGACACGGCGGCCAGTCCCGGCATGAACCACCCCGTCTTCGGCGTCCTGAGCACCACGGCCGAGAAGACCGCCGAGGCGTTACGGCTCTACGCCGAGGCGGCCCAACTGGTCCGCACGGCCCTGCGGAACATCCTCCACAAGGCCATCATGGACGCCCTGCGGCTCATCGACCCGGACCGCAGCATCTGGGACAACGTCAAGAGCCTCGGCATGAAGCTGGGCACGCTCGGCGCGAAGGTCCTCGTCGACATCCTCGCCAACATCGACGTCGCCAAGGTGAACGCCGCCGTCGACGCCTACGAGACCACGCTCCGCAACCAGAAGGCGGCCCTGGCCGGGCTCCGCGCCCCGCTGGAGGAAGCGCTCCGCGCCGTTCCCACCTTCCAGTCGGAAATGGCCCGCGCCGAGGCCTTCGCGGCCCGCTCCCTCTTCGAGTTCAGCCGCTCCCCCGTCCAGACCGACCTCGACTCCATCACCACCAACCAGCGCTTCGGCATCGACCTCGCCGGAATGGAGGGCGTCGACAACAAGACGGGGACGCCCGGCGATACACGCGGCAGGACGGCCCACACGATCGACCGGCACATCGGCCTGACCCCTGAGCAACTGGCCTCGCGGCTCCGCGACCAGTCGATGCCGCGGGACGCCTCGACCTTCGAGAACCTCTACTCGGCCAACCAGTTCACCCGGGACGCGGTCAACTACCCGCCGAAGCAGCAGGAGATCGACAACTGGATCAAGAGGATGGAGCAGGACGTCGCGAACGGAACCTTCAACCCCAACTCGACCCAGGCGTACACCGTCCCCTTCGGTCCGAACGTGGTGACCGGCACCTCGGTCAGCCGCACCGACTACGACGCACTGGGGTACGGCGCCCCGGCGACCCCGGTGCACAACGTGAAGATCACCCTGGCCTATTCGCCCGTCTCGAAGAGCGTTTTCGTCGTGACCTGTTACCCCTCGCCTTAGCATGCACCCCGTGAGCGAACCCACCGATGCACTCTTCACCAACAGCGCGGTCTCCAGGCTCCTCGACCTGGCCGCGACGTCCCGCCTGCCGGGCGGCGCCCCGTTGGAGGACGAACTGGACCGGTTCTGCCGGACCCTGCGGGACGGTGGGACCCTGGCCTGGGCCGTGCCACTGGCCGCGGTCACCGCCCTGCTGGAGCTGCTCGCCGAGGACGCCGCCTCGCCCGCGGGCCGGACGCGCCCCGCCGCCCACCGGGACCTGCTGGCCAGGGCCGCAGGGGACGCACCGGCCCCGGACTTCCTGCGCTCCCTCGCCGCGCACCTCAGGGACCGGGAGCGGGAGCTGTCCCCGGGCCTCGACGCGCTCCCCCTCTCCCAGTGGGAAGCCCTCGCCCGCTTCGGCCTGATCGACGGATTCACCCACGTCTTCGAATCGGGGGACCACGACGACCTGGCCGGAGCCGCCCGCGAAGCCGCCACCAGCGAGCACCCCTCAGACTGCCACGGCCGGATCGCGGCCCTGGCCGGGGAACTCCAGCGCACGCTCCTCATGTTCCCCCGGCCGCACGACCTGGACGCCGCCTTCGCGAAGGTCATGCCCGAGGTCACGCACCCGCGACTGCGCGCACTGCTGGACGCGGTCCTGGAGCACTTCGCCGAAGCGCACTGAAGCCGAAGCACACCGACAGAACGGGGGACCACCATGGTGGCCAGCGCCGACCTCGACGTGTCCGACGAGGACCTCGACCGGCTCGCGGGCGATCTCGACGCGATGCAGCGGCACCTGGACGGCCAGGTACGACGGATGGACGCGCTCGTCGACCGGGCCGAGGCCCAGTGGAAGAGCGAGGCCGCCACCGCGTACCGCGCCCTGCACCGCGACGTGGCCAAGGACGCCGTACGGATCCGGGAGATCCTCGTCGTTCTCGAAGAGGCCGTCCGGATGAGCCGCGACGGCTTCACCCGGCAGGAGCTGGACACGCTCCAACGCCTGCGCAGGGCCCAGGCGTCGGTGGACGTCGCCGCCGAGGCGCGGGCGCTGTCGGGTGAGGGGCCCCCGAGCACCACGCCCACGAGCAAGATCCTCGACATCTAGCGCTGTGACCCGACCAGGAGGAACCACACCATGCAGGACGGATCCATATCCGTCGATCTCGGCGGGCTGCGCGAGATCGCGGGTGAACTGGAGGACATCCTCCACAAGCTCAACGAGCGCCTGGAGGTCCTCTACGCCCGCACCGAACCGGTCGTCCTCGCCTGGAAGGGCGAGGCCCGGGGCGCCTTCCTCGACGAACTGGACGCGTGGGACCGCCAGATGCAGGACCTCCAGGCCGCCCAGGCGTGGCTGCACTCCCTCGTGAGCACCGGCCACGCCAACTACTCCGCCGCGCAGCGGGCCTCGGTCCGCGGCTGGACGGGAGGCTGAGGTGAGCGCCGCGAACGCGCTCCCCAGTGCCCCCGCCCGGGCCGACCGGGCCGCGAGCTACCCGGACCGGGAGACCGCGCAGTGGGCCACCCAGCAGGTGGTGACGCGCAACGAGCAGCTGATCCACCGCTGGCTCGCCCAGGACACCCGTCGGCGCCTGACCATCGAGGCGGCCTGGCCGTCCCGGCCGCTGCCCGTCGGCCAGGTCCTGCTCCAGGCCATGATGCTGGCCGGCCAGGAGCCCCTCGACGTCCGGGCCGCCCGCGTCGTACTGCGGCGGGACCCGGCGGCCCGACACGGCTTCACCGTCCACGCCACCTTCCCGATCTACCTCTAGAGGCTCCCCCGTGTCCCTGACGCCCGCCGAGCACGACCGGAAGTACGGCGAACTCGACCAGGTCCTGCGCGCCCACATCGGGCACGGCCCGCGCGATCCGCAGGCGCTGACCGGGTACCTCCGCCACGCGTGGCGCACCCGCCCGTGGGCGATCGCCGTCGCGGAGCAACAACTGCGGGAGTACGCCGCGAATCCGCCGGGCCGCGTGCGCGTGCGGCTCGGCGAGTTCTACGCGGCGCCGGACCTCGGGGTGCCCGACGAGGAGCTCCACGACTGGCTGGTCGGGCTCGCCGACCGGCTCGCGGAGAGCCTGGAGAGCGGCCAGGCACCGCCTCCGGCCCCGCCGGCCACCCGCTGGGAGTGGCACGCCCGCTTCCCGGAGCTCGCCCAGCTGCTCGGCGGGTGGTTCTCGCAGGACATGCCGGTCGAGTTCGGCGACCACGCCTCGGCCCTGGCCGACTACCTCGACACCACCGCGCCGGACCTGGTCGCCCGCCTGACGGGCGAGCTGCACGACCTGCTCGCCCTCCCCCTGGAGGAGGACGGGCTCGTGCACGCCGTCACCGCGCTCGGCATGGAGGTGGACCCCCCGGCGCCCTACACCCGCGGCGCCTGGCTCACCGCACTGGCCACCCGGCTGCGGTCACCGCGGGAGAGTGTCCCGGGGGTGTCCGGGACGGCCTAGAGGTCGTCGAGGAAGGCCAGGGCCACCCGCCAGGTCTGCTCGGCGGCCTCCGCGTCGTAGTCCGGCAGGTCCTCGTCCGTGAAGAGGTGGCCCGCGCCCGCGTAGCGGTGGACCTCGACGTCCGCGCCGGCGCGCTGCATCCGCAGGTACCAGGCGGTCAGCCAGTCGTGCGGCTCGAAGGGGTCCGGGTCCGCGATGTGCAGCTGCACCGGCAGCTCGTCGACCGCCGCGTCGTCCGCGATGTCCGAGGTGCCGTGCAGGAGGAGCAGGCCGCGCGCCTTGTCGTCGGCGAAGGCGAGGTGCTGGGCGACCGAGCCGCCGAAGGAGAATCCGGCGTACACCAGACCGCCGTCCGAGAAGGGGGCCGCCGCCAGGACCGCGCGCTTGAGCAGCTCGTCGCGGCCGATCTCCTCCTGGTGGGCCATGCCCTCCTCGACCGTCTCGAACGTACGCCCCTCGAAGAGGTCGGGGACCTGCACCTCGTGCCCGGCGGCGCGCAGCCGCTCGGCGGCGGCGTGCACCGCGGGCCGCAGTCCGTACGTCGAGTGGAAAAGCATGATGTTCATGGGGCAATCGTGCCAGCTCCGCGGGCTCCCGCCCACGACGGGCGCGGTGCCTGGGCTACGGTCGGGACATGGAGACCGTACTGCGCCCGCTGATCGTCGTCGGCGGCTCGGTCGTGCTCACCCTGCTCGCCGGGTGGCTGCTCGACCTCCTGCTGCGCCGGGCCGACGCCCGGCACCGCGAGACCCCGCTGTGGGGGCTGCTGCGGCGCTGCCGTCCGCCGTTCCTCCTGCTGCTGTGCACGGCCCTGCTGCGGGCCTCGTTCCCGCAGGCCCGCGTGCTGGGGGTCTACTGGCCGGCCATCGGCCGCGCCCTGGACCTCGTCCTGATCGGGGCGGCTGCCTGGCTGCTGGTCCGGATCGCGACCGCGGCCGTGGAGACGGTGTACGCGCGCTACGCCGCCGGGGCCACCGACGAGGCCCGGGTCCGCCGGGTCCGTACGCAGGTCACCCTCATCCAGCGGGCCGTGGCGGCGATGGTCGTGGTGCTGGCCGCGGCCGCGATGCTGCTGACCTTCCCGAAGATGCAGGCGGTCGGCGCCTCGATGCTGGCCTCGGCCGGCGTCGTCGGCATCGTGGCGGGCATCGCCGCGCAGTCCACGCTCGGGAACCTCTTCGCCGGACTCCAGATCGCCTTCGGTGACACCGTCCGGATCGGGGACACCGTCGTCGTGGACAAGGAGTGGGGGAAGGTCGAGGAGATCACCCTGACGTTCCTGGTCGTACGGACCTGGGACGAGCGGCGGATCACGATGCCGGTGTCGTACTTCACCGGGAAGCCGTACGAGAACTGGTCGCGCGGCGGTGCGGAGATGACCGGGACCGTCTTCCTGCACCTGGACCACCGGGCTCCGGTCGCCCTGATGCGGGAGAAGCTCCAGGACGTCCTGAAGGAGCACCCCGAGTGGGACGGCCGCTCCAGCGGTCTGGTGGTCACGGACACCACCCCGCACACCATCCAGGTCCGGGCCGTGGTCACGGCGAAGAACGCGGACGACATCTGGACCCTGCGCTGCGCGGTCCGGGAAGAGCTGATCACCTGGCTGGCCGCGGAACACCCCTACGCCCTCCCCCGCATCGCCACCTCACCGGCCACCGAAGCCCCCACCGCCGCCGGGACCGGGACCGGGACCGAAGGCTAGCCGGAACAGCGCCCCGCCCCCCGGCGCCCGCTCCGCCGTGAGCTCCGCACCGTGCGCCCTCGCGATCTGGCGGGCCATGGCGAGGCCGAGGCCCGAGCCGGGGAGGGCGCGGGAGGCGTTGGCGCGGTAGAAGCGGTCGAAGACGTAGGGGAGGTCCTCGTCCGCGATGCCCGGGCCGTGGTCGCGCACGGTCAGCTCCGGACGCCCGCCGGGAGCGGTCAGCTCGACCTCCACCGGCAGCCCCGCCGGGCTGAACTTGGCCGCGTTGTCGAGCAGGTTGGCCAGCAGCCTGCTGAGCCGGGCCGGGACGCCGGGCACCGTGCCCCCGGCCTCCTCCCCGGCCGTGCGGAGGTCCTCGGCCACCCGCAGGGCGAAGGGCACGGCGGGCCAGTGCGTACGGGCCGCCGCCACCCCGTGTTCCAGCAGCGCGGCGAGCCGCACCTGTTCCACCAGCGGCTGCGGCTCCTCGTCCCGGGCCAGCTCGATCAGGTCGTTGACCAGCCCGGTCACCTCCCGCAACTGGCGCCCGAGCGCCCCGCTCGCCCGGGCCCGCTGCTCGGGGGTGAGCCGCTCGGCTCGGGCCAGCAGTTCGGCGTTGGTCCGCAGCGCGGTGAGCGGGGTGCGGAGCTCGTGCGAGGCGTCGGCGACCAGCCTGCGCTGGGCGCTGACGGACTCCTCCAGCTCGCCCAGCATGGTGTTGAAGCTGTGCGCGAGCCGGGTGATCTCGTCCTCCCGCCCGGGCGGCGGCAGTTCGATCCGGTGCCGCGCGTCCCGGGTCGCCGCGATCCGCTCCGCGGTCGCGGTCAGCCGGCTGACCGGCGCCAGCCCGGTGCGCGAGACCCAGTATCCGAGCCCGGCGGCGAGCAGCACCCCGGCCGCGCCCGTCAGGAGCAGCAGGTGGGAGGCGTCCGTGATGCCCCGCTCCACGGTGTCGGCGCGCAGGGCCACTTGGAGTGCCTGCCCGTCCGAGAACCGGGTGGTCAACATGCGCATCGGGTATCCGGCGAAGTAGATGTCCGTGTAGTACCCGGCCCGCGCGCCCGCGGCGACCTTGCGGGTGGCGGGGTCGACCGGCAGCAGGTAGCCCTTCGCCGGGTCCCGGCCCGGATCCTTCGGCACGATCTGCGCGCAGGCGGGCGCCGCGAGGAACCGGCACTCCCCGGCGACGTTCCCCGGCTTCTCCCCCTGCCCGCCCTGCCGGACGAGCGTGGCCGACTGGGTCAGCGTCAGGTCGAGCTGGTGGTAGAGCGCCTCGCGCACGACGACGAAGGCGGCCCCGCAGACCCCGAGCGCGACGAACGCCACGGCGGCGGTGACGGCGAGCGCGAGGCGGGTGCGCAGCGGGCGGCGGCGCCGCCAGGGCGCGCCGCGCCCGCGTCTGCCGCCCCCGGCGGACCGCTGCCCGCGCCCGGGGCCGGGCCCGGGGTCGGCCCCCGGCCCGGACCGCTGCCCGCTCACGCCGTGTCCAACCGGTAGCCGACCCCGTGCACGGTATGGACCAGCCGGGGTTCGCCCGCCGCTTCGAGCTTGCGGCGCAGGTATCCGACGTACACGGCGAGGGAGTTGGAGTCGGGACCGAAGTCGCGCCCCCACACCAGCTCCAGGATCAGCTCGCGCGGCAGCACCTGCCCGGGGTGGCGCAGCAGCAGTTCGAGCAGGGCCGCCTCGGTCCGGCTGAACTCCAGGTTCCGCCCGCCCCGGCGCCCGGTCCGGGTCGCCGGGTCGAGGACGAGGTCGGCGAAGCCGAGCTCGGCGGGCCCGCCGCCCGGCTCCGGCGCGGCCCGCCGCAGCAGCGCCCGGACCCGGGCCACCAGCTCGTCCAGGGCGAAGGGCTTGACCAGGTAGTCGTCCGCTCCCGCCTCCAGCCCGTCGACCCGCTCGCTGACCGAGCCGAGCGCGGTCAGTACGAGTACGGGCGTGCGGTCGCCCAGGGCCCGCAGCTGACGGCACACCCCGAGCCCGTCGAGCACCGGCATCATCACGTCCAGCACGAGCGCGTCGGGCTGCCAGCTCCCGACCTCGGTCAGCGCGGCCAGCCCGTCGGCGGCCCCGCGCACCTCGTACCCCTCGACCGCGAGCCCGTCCTCGACGGCGGCCCGCACCTCCGGCTCGTCGTCCACCACCAGGATCCGCTGCACGCCACCCGCCTGACCGCCCACCTGACCACCCGTCTGACCACTCATAGGACAAAGAGTGCCAAAGACGCCGACGCGAACCTCTTAGAACGTTCTTAGGGCGCACCGGGAGTGTGCGGCCATGACCACACCACTCTCCGTCGTGATCGGTGCGGGCGGCACCGGCGGCCACATCTATCCGGGGCTCGCGCTCGCCGAGGCGCTGCGCGCCGCCGTCCCCGGGGCGGTCATCTCGTTCATCGGGACCGAGCGCGGTCTGGAGACCGAGCTGATCCCCGGCGCGGGATACCGGCTGCACACCGTCGACATGATCCCCTTCGACCCCTCGCTGGGCGCGAAGCGCTACCTGCTGCCCGCGGCCCTGCTGCGCTCGGCGGGCCAGGCCCGTACGGTCATCCGCGCCCAGGGCGCGCAGGTGGTCGTCGGGATGGGCGGCTACCCGAGCGCGCCCGCCGTGCTGGGGGCCAGGATGGCCGGGCTGCCCGCCGTGATCCACGAATCCAATGCGGTGCCGGGCCGGGCCAACCAGTTCGCGGCCCGGCTCACCCCGCACATCGCGGTCGCCTTCGACCGCAGCCGCGCCCACCTGTCGGGCGGCGCCCGGGCGCTGACCACCGGAATGCCGATCTCCGCGGCGCTGGCCGCCCTGGCGCGGCTGGACCGCCCGGCGCGCGACGCACTGCGGTTCGAGGCGCGGCGGGCGCTGCGGGTGCCCGCCGGGCGCCGGCTCGTGGTCTTCAACGGGGGCAGCCTGGGCGCCGTACGCCTGACCGGGGCCGCGACGGCACTGGCCGGGCTCTGGCAGGACCGGGACGACGTGCAGCTGCTGGTCAAGACCGGGCCGAAGGCGCTGCCCGGGGCGCTCGCGGAGCTGGCGGCGAGCGGCGGGCACCGGATCGCGCGGGCCGTTCCGTACCTGGACCGGATGGACCTGGTCTACGCGGCGGCGGACCTGGTGGTGTGCCGGGCCGGTTCGGCGACCGTCGCGGAACTGGCCGCGACCGGGGTCCCGGCCGTGCTCGTGCCCTACCCGCACGCTCCCGGCGACCACCAGACGCACAACGCCCGGGTGCTGTCGGACGCGGGCGCGGGCCTGCTGCTGGCCGACGCCGACACCACGGCGGACCGGCTGGCCTCACTGGTCGGGCCGCTGCTCGGCGATCCGGCCCGGCTGGGCGCCATGGCCGGCGCCGCCGCACCCGGTCCGCACGCCCGGGCCGCCGAACTCCTGGCCGCCGAGGTCCTGCGCGTCTGCGGCCTCCCCCTGCCCTCCCCCTCCTCCATCCCCTCCCACCTGGAGCACGCATGACGACCGAGGACACGAACTGGACCGGCCGGACCGTACTGGTCACCGGAGCGGAGGGCTTCATCGGCTCCACGCTGGTGGACCTGCTGGTGGCGCGGGGCGCCCGGGTGCGGGCCTTCGTCCACTACAAGCCGTACGCCGACAAGGGCCACCTGGCGCGCTACCTCGCCGATCCGGACGGGCCGGTGGAGATGTGGGCGGGCGACGTCCGCGACGCGGGACGGGTCAGCGACGCGGTGGCCGGGTGCGACACCGTCTTCCACCTGGCCGCGCTGATCGGGATCCCGTACAGCTACGTCTCGCCGGGCGCCTACGTCCAGACGAACGTGACCGGCACCGAGAACGTCGCCGAGGCCTGCCGCCGGCACGCGGTGCGCCGCCTGGTGCACACCTCGACCAGCGAGGTGTACGGGACCGCGCTGACCGCGCCGATCTCCGAGGGCCACCCGCTCCAGCCGCAGTCGCCGTACTCCGCGTCGAAGATCGGCGCCGACATGATGGCGCTCTCCTTCCACCACGCCTTCGAACTGCCCGTGACGGTGGTGCGCCCCTTCAACACCTACGGCGCACGGCAGTCGGCGCGGGCCGTGATCCCGGCGATCCTGGCGCAGCTGCACTCCGGGGCCCGGGAGGTCCGCCTCGGCTCGCTGACCCCGACCCGGGACTTCACGTACGTGACGGACACGGCCGAGGGGTTCCTCGCGGTCGCGGAGTGCGACCGGGCGCTGGGCGAGGTGGTCAACCTCGGCTCCGGGCAGGAGATCTCCATCGGGGAACTCGCCGCGGCGCTGATCACGGCCTCGGGACGGGACGCGGAGGTCGTGGTCGACCCCGCGCGCCTGCGCCCGTCGGGCAGCGAGGTCCAGCGGCTGCTGTCGGACAACTCCAGGGCGAAGGAGTGGGCGGGCTGGCGGCCCCGGGTCTCCCTCACCGAGGGCCTGGCCCTGACCTCGGACTGGATCGCGGACCACCTGCACCTCTTCGCCCCGGACCGCTACCAGGTGTAGGGCCCGCGTGGCCGGCGGGGACCACGGCTCACGGGTTGCGCAGGCTGCGGACGTCCAGGTGGCGCAGGACCCGGTCGACGATCTCCGGATCGGCGCCGGGTTCGCTGCGCGCCGCCAGGACCTCGTGGCGGGCGGCGGACATCATCTCCCGCTGGATGCGCTGGACGTCCCGGATCCGCTCCACCCGCTTCGCGTACGCCTCGCGCCGTTCCTCGTCGACCATGTCGGGGCTGATCCTGGCGCCGACGTCGTAGGCCCGCCGGTGCAGCTGTTCGAGCAGTTCCTCCGGCAGCTCCTCCATCTGCTCGATCTCCTTCAGCCGCTGCTTGGCGGCCTTCGCGGCGCGGATGGCGAGGGCGCGCTCGTAGTCCCGCTCCGCGTCCACGTCCGCCTCCACCCCCAGGCGGCGCACCAGCCACGGCAGGGTCAGCCCCTGGAGCACCAGCGTCACCATGATCACGGCGAAGGCGATGAAGACGATCTCCTCGCGGGCCGGGAAGGGGCTGCCGTCGTCGGTCTTGTACGGGATGGCCAGGGCCAGCGCCACCGAGGCCACCCCGCGCATCCCGGCCCACCACATGACCACGCTCTCCCGCCAGGTCAGCGGGATCTCCTCGTCGACGTCACGCCGGTCGTGCAGCTTCTGCGCCAGCCAGGACGCGGGCATCAGCCACAGCAGCCGGACCCCGACCACGACCGCGATGACGGCCGCCGCCCAGCCGACCATCGCCCACTCGCGGCCCGACGCCGTACCGAAGACGTGGTGCAGCTCCAGGCCGATCAGCCCGAAGGCCACGCCGGTGACCAGCATGTCGACGACTTCCCAGAAGGTGTGCCCGGCGAGCCGGCCGAGCACGTCGTCGGCGTCCGTGGCGTACTCGGCCAGGAACAGCGCGGTGGTCAGGACGGCCAGCACGCCCGAGCCCTGGAGCTCCTCGGCGACCACGTAGGCGACGAAGGGCACCAGCAGGGTCAGGCCGATCTGCAGCGTGGCGTCGCCGAGCCGCCCCATGAGCCGGTTGGCGGCCCAGCCGAGCGCCAGCCCGACGGCGACGGCGACGACCGCGGACAGCACGAACTCGCCGAGCGCGGCCGGCCAGGAGAAGCTGCCGCCGACGGCCGCGGCGATGGCCACGTGGTAGAGCACGATGGCGGTCACGTCGTTGAAGAGCCCCTCGCCCTCCAGGATCGACACCATTCGGCGGGGCAACCCCAGCGCGCCCGCGACGGCGGTGGCCGCGACCGGGTCGGGCGGGGCCACGAGCGCGCCGAGCGCGACGGCGGCGGCGATCGGCAGCCCGGGCACGACGGCGTGCGCGACGGCGGCCACGGCGGCGGTGGTCACGAAGACGAGCGCCACCGCGAGCAGGAAGATGGGCCGGATGTTGGCCGCGAACTGCCGCCAGGAGGTCCGCTGCACCGAGGCGTAGAGCAGCGGGGGCAGCACGAGCGGCAGGATGTAATCGGGCGGGATGTCGACGTTCGGCACGACCGGCACGAGCGCCAGCACCACCCCGCCGATGGTCATCAGCACCGGCGCGGGCAGCCCGAGCCGATCGCCGAGCGGCACGGAGACGACGGCCCCGAGCAGGAGCACGAAGAGAAGGGCGAGCTGGTCCACTCCCTCACCCTGCCGCATCACACCCCGCGACGCCCTCAGGCATGCGGACCCAAACCTGTGGCCTCGGTTACCCCCCGGCCCGCCGCCCGCGACTCACTCCGCCTCCGGCGGCGCCTCAAACGCCGGCGGGGCTGATTTCAGCCCGGCGAGGCTGAATTCCAGCCCGCCCGGCGATTGAGGGCACCCGGCACCGGGCCCGCCCGATCCGGCTCGCCGACACCATCAAGCCCCGCCGGCGTTTGAGGCGCCGCCGGAGGCAAGGTCCGCCGCCCGAGGCGGGATCGGCCCCGCCCTAGGCGAGATCAGCCCGCCCGGCGATTGAGGGCGATAACCCGGAACGGCTAGCGCAGCGCCCGCCGCATCGACCTGTGCGGCATCCCCGCATCGTCGAACTCCGGCCCGTACGCCACGTACCCGAGCCGCTCGTAGAACCCGAGCGCATGGGTCTGCGCCCCGAGATCCACCGCGCCGAGCCCCATCCGCAGCGCCTCCGCCTCGATGGCCCGCACCAGCGCCGCGCCGACGCCCAGCCCGCGCGCGGCCTTCGTCACGGCCAGCCGGCCGAGCGAGCCCACGTCCGGGGAGCCGGTCTTGCCGACCGCGGCCGCGCCGTGCAGCAGCCGCCCGGTGCCCAGCGGACCCTGCGGCCCCACCGCCAGGACGTGCACCGCACCCGCGTCGTAGGCGTCGTACTCCAGCGACTCCGGCACGGACTGCTCGATCACGAAGACCTCGGTCCGCACCGCGAAGCAGGCCGCGCGATCGGCCTCCGACGCCACGACCCGGACCTCGTACCCCGCGTCCACGGAACCGCCCCCCGGCACGCTCACTCGCTCTCGGCGCGGATCACGTCCAGCGCGTGCTGCAGGTCGGCCGGGTAGGTGCTCTCGAACTCGACCCACTGGCCGTCCGCCGGGTGCTCGAAGCCGAGCCGCACCGCGTGCAGCCACTGCCGGGTCAGCCCCAGCCGCTTGGAGAGGGTCGGGTCGGCGCCGTAGGTGAGGTCGCCCACGCAGGGGTGCCGGTGCGCCGACATGTGCACGCGGATCTGGTGCGTACGGCCGGTCTCCAGCTTGATGTCCAGCAGCGAGGCCGCCCGAAACGCCTCGATGAGGTCGTAGTGGGTGACCGAGGGCTTGCCCTCCTGGGTCACGGCCCACTTCCAGTCCGAGGACGGGTGCCGGCCGATGGGGGCGTCGATGGTGCCGCTCATCGGGTCCGGGTGGCCCTGGACCAGCGCGTGGTAGCGCTTGTCCACGACGCGCTCGCGGAACTGCTGCTTGAGGGAGGTGTAGGCGCGCTCGGACTTGGCGACGGCCATCAGGCCGGAGGTGCCGACGTCGAGGCGGTGCACCACGCCCTGGCGCTCGGAGGCGCCGGAGGTGGAGATCCGGTACCCGGCCGCGGCGAGGCCGCCGATGACGGTGGTGCCGGTCCAGCCGGGGCTGGGATGGGCGGCGACGCCCACGGGCTTCATGACGACCACGATGTCGTCGTCGTCGTGGACGATCTCCATGCCCTCGACGGGCTCGGCCACCAGCTCGATCGGGCGCGGCGGGGCGGGCATCTCGACTTCGAGCCAGGCGCCGCCGTGCACCCGCTCCGACTTCCCGACGACGCTGCCGTCGACCGACACCTTCCCGGCCGAGGCAAGCTCGGCCGCCTTCGTCCGGGAGAACCCGAACATACGGGCGATGGCGGCGTCGATGCGCTCGCCTTCGAGGCCATCGGGCACGGGCAGGGTTCGGATCTCGGGAATCGTACTCACCCGTCGAGTATGCCGGACGAGACCGCACACCCGTTCCGCGATCATGCTCGGGGCGGCCCCCGCCACGCCCCGGTCGGCCCCCGGTCAGTCCTTGTGGACGGTGCCGTCCGGGTCCAGACCCTTGAAGGACAGCAGCACGATCAGGATCCCGCCGCACACGATCGCCGAGTCGGCGAGGTTGAAGACGGCGAAGTGCGCGGGCGCGATGAAGTCGACGACGGCGCCCCGGAAGACCCCCGGCGACCGGAAGATCCGGTCGGTGAGGTTGCCGAGCGCGCCGCCCAGCAGCAGGCCGAGGGCGATGGCCCAGGGCAGGCTGTACAGCTTGCGGGCCAGGCGCACGATCACGACGATCACACCGGCCGCGATGCAGGTGAAGATGATCGTGAAGGCCTCGCCGAAGCCGAAGGCCGCGCCGGGGTTGCGGATGGCGTCGAGCTTGAGCAGGTCGCCGACCAGCCGGATCGGCGCCTGGTGCTCCAGCTTCGCGACCACCAACATCTTGCTGCCGAGGTCGAGGAGGTACGCGAACACCGCCACGATGAGCAGCGCCGCGATCCGGCGGTGCCCCTTGGGCTGCTCGGACTCCGGCTGGGGAGTGTCGTCCCCGACCTCGGGCGTACCGATGATGCGCTCCGCCTCTGTCACGTGAGTCCCTCGAACTAGCTCGACCAGGAAGCTGCCAGGCTCCCGGGGACCCTGAACAGAACAAGAGGGTACGTCAGGCACCCCTTCCCGCGCCGCCCCAGGCCGCCCCGATCACGAGGGCCGCCCGCGGGCTAATGGCGGCGCTCCTGCTTCTGCTTGCACTCGACGCACAGCGTGGCCCGCGGGAACGCCTGCATCCTGGCCTTGCCGATGGCCTTCCCGCAGTTCTCGCAGAGCCCGTAGGTGCCCGCCTCCAGGCGCTCCAGGGCCCGCTCGGTCTGCTCCAGCATGTCGTGCGCGTTGGCGGCGAGGGCCATCTCCGACTCGCGGGTGATGTTCTTGGTCCCCGTGTCGGCCTGATCGTCGCCCGCGCCGTCGCCGGAGTCCCGCATCAGGCCCGAGATGGCCTGCTCGGAGGCGGCCAGCTCGCCGCGCAGCCGCAGCACCTCCGAGGTCAGCTCCGTACGGGCCTCCGCGGCCTCCTGCGGGGTCCACGGTTCCTCGCCCGGTCGTACGGCGAGGCCGCCCGGCTCGGTCGCGGCCGCGGTGGCCGCGGCGCGCGTCTTGGGCAGGCCGCTCGTCGCGGCCGTGGCCGTCTTCCTGGCCGTGCCCGTGCTCTTCTTGGCAACCACTTTCCCGGCTCCCGTCTCTTCCGCGGCCGGTGCGGCCGAGGCCTTCTTCGCGGACGTCCTGGCGGTGCTGGTCCTGGCGGTGCTCTTCTTGGCGGTGCTGGTCCCGCTCGTACCCGTTCCGGCCGTGCTCTGGGCGGCCGCGACCTTCTTCGCGGCCCTCTTCACCGGCTGCACCGAATTCACCGGCTGCACCGGTTCCGCGGACGCCTCGTTCACTGACGCCGTCTTCTTCGCGGCGGTCTTCTTCGCCACCATGGCCGCGACCCCTTCACATACTGTGATATTGCACGCGAATCGTGGTGGGACGATAAATCGACTTCGGCTCCGCGGCAACGGGGCACGCGTCGGCCGAGGCCGACTGCATCCGTTGTGCCCAGCTCCGGGCCCGATAATCCGGTCCTACCGGCGCGCCGGAGCCCGGGCGGGCGCGTCAGCCCGTTCGGGTCAATTCCACGCCCCCCTCGCGCCCCCCGGAAACCGGTCTGCCGAGCGGCCCCCCGGCCCGTACACTGGGCCCAGCGAAAGGCATGGATGGGGACGAGTAGCGTCGGACGCAGCCAGGAGCGACCCGGGGACGGTGAGAGCCCGGGGGCGAGCGCGATGCGAAGGATCACCCCGGAGCCGCCGGAAGAAAGTCCGCAGGTGCCCCCGGGCACCGGCAGGGCGACTAGACCCGGCTCGCACCCCAATGAGGGGGTCGTCGGATCCGTCCGAGGGCCAAGGAGGGTGGTACCGCGGGAGCGCTGCTCTCGTCCCTCCGACGGAGATCTCACGCCGCCGGAGGAAGACGCCTCATGACCACCCCGCCGCAATACCGCCAGGTGCCCGCTCAGGTGGACCTGCCCGCCCTGGAACACGCCGTCCTGGACTTCTGGCGCGAGAACGACACCTTCGCCAAGACCCTGGCACAGTCCGAGGGCCGCCCCGAATGGGTCTTCTACGAGGGCCCGCCCACCGCCAACGGCATGCCCGGCGCGCACCACATCGAGGCCCGCGTCTTCAAGGACGTCTTCCCCCGCTTCCGCACGATGCGCGGCTACCACGTGGCGCGCAAGGCGGGCTGGGACTGCCACGGCCTGCCCGTCGAACTGGCCGTCGAGAAGGAACTGGGCTTCAACGGCAAGAAGGACATCGAGGCCTACGGCATCGCCGAGTTCAACGACAAGTGTCGTGACTCGGTGACCCGCCACACCGACGCCTTCGCCGAGCTCACGACCCGCATGGGCTACTGGGTCGACCTCGACGACGCCTACGTGACCATGGACCCCGAGTACATCGAGTCCGTGTGGTGGTCGCTCAAGGAGATCTTCAACAAGGGCCTGCTGACCCAGGACCACCGGGTCGCCCCCTGGTGCCCCCGCTGCGGCACCGGCCTCTCCGACCACGAGCTGGCCCAGGGCTACGAGACGGTCGTCGACCCCTCCGTCTTCGTCCGCTTCCCGCTGACCAGCGGCCCGCTCGCCGGTCAGGCCGCCCTGCTGGTGTGGACGACCACCCCGTGGACCCTGGTGTCGAACACCGCCGTGGCCGCGCACCCCGAGGTCACCTACGTCGTCGCCTCCAACGGCGACGAGCGGCTCGTCGTCGCCGAACCGCTGCTGGAGAAGGCGCTGGGCGAGGACTGGGTCACCACCGGCGAGTCCTTCACCGGCAAGGAGATGGAGCGCTGGACCTACCAGCGCCCCTTCGACCTCGTCGAGTTCCCGAGCGTCAGCGAGGGAACCGATGGAGGAAGCCCCGGGCCCGTCGCCCACTACGTCGTGAACGCCGAGTACGTCACGACCGAGGACGGCACCGGTCTGGTCCACCAGTCCCCCGCCTTCGGCGCCGACGACCTCGCGGTCTGCCGCTCGTACGGCCTGCCGGTCGTGAACCCGGTCCGTCCCGACGGCACCTTCGAGGAGGACGTCCCGCTGGTCGGCGGCGTCTTCTTCAAGAAGGCCGACGAGAAGCTGACCGCCGACCTCGACGCGCGCGGCCTGCTCTTCAAGCACATCGCCTACGAGCACAGCTACCCGCACTGCTGGCGCTGCCACACCGCACTCCTCTACTACGCGCAGCCGTCCTGGTACGTCCGCACCACCGCCGTCAAGGACGCGATGCTGCGGGAGAACGAGAAGACGAACTGGTACCCGGACTCGGTCAAGCAGGGCCGCTTCGGCGACTGGCTGAACAACAACATCGACTGGGCGCTGTCCCGCAACCGCTACTGGGGCACCCCGCTGCCGATCTGGCGCTGCGAGGAGGACCACCTCACCTGCATCGGCTCCCGTGCGGAGCTGAGCGAGCTGACGGGCACGGACCTCTCCGACCTGGACCCGCACCGCCCGTACATCGACGACGTCACCTTCCCCTGCACGGCGGAGGGCTGCACCCTCACCGCGGTCCGCGTGCCCGAGGTCATCGACGCCTGGTACGACTCGGGTTCGATGCCGTTCGCGCAGTGGGGCTACCCGTACAAGAACAAGGAGATCTTCGAGAAGCGCTACCCGGCGCAGTTCATCTCGGAGGCGATCGACCAGACCCGCGGGTGGTTCTACACCCTGATGGCGGTCGGCACCCTGGTCTTCGACAAGTCCTCGTACGAGAACGTCGTCTGCCTGGGCCACATCCTGGCCGAGGACGGCCGCAAGATGTCCAAGCACCTGGGCAACATCCTCCAGCCCATCCCGCTCATGGACCAGCACGGCGCCGACGCCGTGCGCTGGTTCATGGCGGCGGGCGGCTCCCCGTGGGCGGCGCGCCGCGTCGGCCACGGCACGATCCAGGAGGTCGTGCGCAAGACCCTCCTCACGTACTGGAACACGGTGGCCTTCCAGGCCCTGTACGCCCGTACGTCGAACTGGGCGCCCAGCGCCGCGGACCCGGCCCCGGCCGACCGCACGGTGCTGGACCGCTGGCTGCTCTCCGAGCTGCACACGCTGACCCGCGAGGTCACCGAGGCACTGGAGGCGTATGACACGCAGCGGGCGGGCAAGCTGCTCTCCTCCTTCGTGGACGACCTCTCCAACTGGTACGTGCGGCGCTCGCGCCGCCGCTTCTGGCAGGGCGACGCGGCCGCGCTGCGGACCCTGCACGACGTGATCGAGACGGTCACCCGGCTGATGGCCCCGCTGACCCCCTTCATCACGGAGCGGGTGTGGCAGGACATGATCGTGCCGGTGACCCCGGACGCCCCGCAGTCGGTGCACCTCTCCAGCTGGCCGGAGTCGGACGCCGCGCAGGTCGACGCCTCGCTCTCGCAGCAGATGCTGCTGGTGCGCCGGCTCGTCGAGCTGGGCCGGGCGACCCGCGCCGAGTCGGGCGTCAAGACCCGCCAGCCGCTGTCGCGCGCGCTGGTCGGCGTCGTCGGCTTCGACGCGCTCGCGCCGGAGCTGCACTCCCAGATCACGGAGGAGCTGAACGTCTCCTCGCTGGCCTCCCTGTCGGAGGTCGGCGGGTCCCTGGTGGACACGACGGCGAAGGCGAACTTCCGGGCGCTGGGCAAGCGTTTCGGCAAGGGCGTGCAGGACGTCGCGAAGGCGGTGGCGGCGGCCGATGCGGCGGCGCTGTCGCTGGCGCTGCGGTCCGGTACGGCCGAGGTCGAGGTGAACGGCGAGACGGTGGCGCTCACCCCGGAGGAGGTCATCATCACGGAGACCCCGCGCGAGGGCTGGTCGGTGGCCTCCGACTCCGGCGCGACGGTCGCGCTGGACCTGGAGATCACGCCGGAGCTGCGGTTGGCGGGCCTGGCCCGTGACGCGATCCGGCTGATCCAGGAGGCCCGGAAGAACTCCGGCCTCGACGTGGCCGACCGGATCGCCCTGCGCTGGTCCTCCACGGACCCGGAGGTCGTGACGGCCCTGACGGACCACGCCGGTCTCATCGCGGACGAGGTCCTGTCGACGGACTACGCCTCCGGCGAGGCGGACGCCACGTACGGCGACCCGTTCGAGGACGAGCCCCTGTCCCTGACCTTCCGCCTCCGCAAGGCATAACCCCCCGCCCCACCGTGGCCCGGCCCTCCCCCCGGAGGCCCGGGCCACACCCGTACCCGGCCCGCCCCACTCGCCCTCACCCCCCGGGCGGCTCTCGCCTCCGGCGGGGCCCTCAATCGCCGGGCAGGCTGGATGTGCCACCCCGGGCCCGCGGACAACACCTGGGCGCCGCCCCCTCCAGCCCCGCCGGCGATTGAGGCGCCGCCGGAGGCACCCCCACACCGGCCGGGCCTCCCTCGCCTCCGGCGGGGCCCTCAAACGCCGGGCAGGCTGAATACGCCCAGGCGGCCTCGGCACCAAGGCGGCCGGATCCAGCCCCGCCGGCGATTGAAGCGCCGCCGGAGGCACCCCCGCACCGGCGCGGGCCGGTCGCCTCCGGCGGGGCCCTCAATCGCCGGGCGGGCTGGATGTGCCCAGGCGGCGTCGGCACCAAGCCGGCCAGAACCAGCCCCGCCGGCGATTGAGGCGCCGCCGGAGGCACCCCCACACCGGCGGGGGGGGCCCCCCCCCCCCCCCACCCCCCCCCCCGCCCCCGGCGGCCCCGCGCCCCCCCCGCCCCCCCCCCCCCCCCCCCCCCGCGGGGGGGGCGCCCCGGGGGGGGGCCGCCCCGCGGGGGGGGCCCGGGCGGGGGGGTTGGCGGGGGGGTGGGGCGGGGGGGGGCCCCCCGCCCCGGGGGGGGGGGCGCCGGGGGTGGGCGGGGGCCCCCCCCCTCGGCGCGTGTGGGTGCGTCCCTGCCTACGCGGCGCCCGTCCTGCGGCGGCGGAGGGAGGCGATCGTTGCCGAGGTGAGGGCCAGGAGGGCCAGGGCGCCCGCGGCCAGGCCCGGGGTGAGGCCGCGGGGGGTGAAGGTGCACGACACCGTGCCGGTGGCCGGGGTCACCGGGAGGGCGACCAGGCCGTGGTAGGGGGTCGGGGTGGTGGCGGCGCCGCCCGCGGTGCACTGCCAGCCGGGGACGTCGGTCATCGCGAAGACGGCGGTGCCGGAGGCGCCGCGGGGGAGGGTGGCCTCGATGTCGTGGCCGCCGGCGGTGACCTTCGTGGCCCCGGTGGCCTTCAGGTGGGTGACGGCCGCGTCGAGGCGGCCGCGGTCCAGGCAGCCGACGGGGTGCTCGGGGGCGGCGCCCTGGGAGCGGGTCTCCACCGTCACCTCGACCGCGCCGGAGGCCGGGACCGCGCCGAGCTTCATGACCCCGGAGAGCTTGTCCTCGATCGGGCGCCGGGTGCCGTCGCTGACGACGGTGCCGTAGAGGGCGGGGGAGTACCAGTACAGCTCGGAGCCGGGCGTGCACCGGGCGGTGTACGTCTGTGCGGTGTCCGGGCCCGTGCGGGTGACCTTCGGGACGTCGTAGACGGCGGCGCCCAGCACGTCCTCCTGGTGCGCGTACACGCTGTCGGCGGGGTTCGGCGAGGTGAAGGGGGCGCTGCGGACGGTCACCAGGGGCGGGGCCGGGAAGCGGCCGGCCGTCCAACTGTTCGGGGCGTCGCCCGGGCGGACCCGGGCGCCGATCGAGAAGATCGCGTCGAGGACCGGGTTGTCGGCGCCGAAGAAGGTGCGGCCGTCGTTCTTGTAGCCGAATCCGAGGGGTTCGAGGGCCTTGTACGTGGCCTCGGGGAGGTAGCTGCTGTAGTACTGCGGACCCTCGGCCCGCAGGGCGAGGGCGTCGTTGTACGCGGTCTGCGGTGCGCCGGAGTCGGTCCGATATGCGGGCCAGCCGTCCACGTCGCGGACGGCGTCGAAGTGCTGGGAGATCGACCGGTTCGAGGTCACGGCGGGGGCGGCCCAGCGTTCGCGGGCCCGGCGCTCGTCGGCGTTCACCGCGGCCAGGGTGGATTCCGCGAAGACGACGCCGACCATGAGGACGGCGGCGACGGGCACGAGGTAACGCCGCTTGCCGCTGGTCACGAGGAGCAGCAGCGCGAGCAGCGAGACGCCCCCGCCGCCGAGGACCGCGGCCCAGGTGGCGCCGCCGAAGTCATTGGTGTGGCGCAGGACGAAGGTGGCGACGACCAGCAGGGCCGCGCTGAGCGCCAGGTGCAGCGGGCGCGGCCGGTGGGCGAGGGCCAGCCAGGCCAGCACCACCAGCATCCCGCTGAAGACGAAGGCCTCGCGGTACGGGTTGCCGTTCGGCACGGCCAGGCCGTGCCACAGGTACTGGGTCGGCGGGAACTGGAACGAGGCCGCCACCAGCACGATCGCGGCGCCCCACACCAGGCGGGTGCGCTTGGCGACGGCGGTGTTCAGGAGGAAGGAGCCGGCCAGGATCAGGCCGAGCGAGGCGATGTAGAGCCGGGGCCGGCCGCCCCACAGGTGGGTCGCGGGCAGCATCCCGCTGAGGAAGACCTCGATGCGCTGCGGGTGGAAGGAGGAGGCGTCGGTGGGCTGCGCCGCGCCGCTGGAAAGGAAGGACGGAAGGAGGAGGGGGAGGGTGAGCATGATGCCCACCGCCGCCGCGGTGGCCGCGCGCCACACGGCCCGCAGCCGCGCACCGGACTCCATGTCCCGGGTGATGAGACGGACGGCGAGCAGCACGCAGGCCGCCATCGTCGCCATCATCGCGGTGTAGAAGTTGCCGTACCAGGCCAGCGCGACGAGCAGGGCGACCGAGGGCCAGCGCCGCTGCTCCAGGCACCATTCGACCGCGATCCCGAGCATGGGCAGCGCCACCAGGCCCCACAGCCACATGGGGATGTACGAGGCGTCGCTCAGCGCCCATCCGCACAGGCCGTAGCAGGCGCCCAGTACCCCGCGCTGCCACCACGGGCCGGGGACCAGCTTGCCGAGGTAGACGGCCATCAGGGCCGCCGCGAGCCCCATGGTGAGCGGGGTGACCAGGAAGACCGCGAGGTCGACGCGGGCCCGCGGGACCAGCACGGTCAGCCAGGACAGCGGGTTGCCGAGGTAGGTGTAGTAGTCGGACAGGAACTGCTGTCCGAAGCCGCCGCGCCAGGTGAAGAGCAGGTCGCCGGCGGCCTGCCCGTGGACCAGGTCCCAGAGCGCGCGGTGGAAGGGCACGTACTGGTTGGCCTGGTCGTTCAGGGCCCGCCCGGTGTTGCCGAAGGGGTAGCTGCCGCGCAGCGCCCAGGCCGAGCAGAACGCGGCCGAGGTGACGAGGAAGGCGAGCAGGGGCGCGTACAGCCGCCGCAGGACCGGCCGCAGGCGGCGGCGGGCGGGCCGTGCGGGCTCTGGGGGCGGATCGCCGACCGTCGACCGCTCCGATGCCACGGTGCCCAATGTCTTGCTCCTGATGCTCGCCGATGCCGTCGGTGCGCCGCGCGTCCGCGGGGGCCCACCGGGGCCGGCGTCGGGTCGCGCGCTGTTCGATGATCGGTATGATGGATGGTTTCGGGTAGTTTAAGCGGCCGTGGGCCGGGCCCCCGGGGGCGGGCGACCCGGCGGGGGCATTTGTTTTGACCGGAGTGAATGCGGTAGGTACGCTCAGACCTTGTGCCTGGGGTGTGCCTGGGCTCCCGTGCGTGTCCATCAACCGCACGCGAGTCGCACTGGCCACCGTTATCCGTAGGGTCTCCGCGTTGAGCGGGGGCTGAGCGGGTACGACACACCCGACCGCGTGGGTCGGCAAATGTTCCAGGTTAGCTTCACTACACGGCACACAGAAACCGGAGAAGTAGTGCCTACGATCCAGCAGCTGGTCCGTAAGGGCCGGCAGGACAAGGTCGAGAAGACAAAGACCCCCGCGCTTGAGGCTTCGCCCCAGCGTCGCGGCGTCTGCACGCGCGTGTTCACGACCACCCCGAAGAAGCCGAACTCGGCGCTCCGTAAGGTCGCGCGTGTGCGTCTGACCTCCGGCATCGAGGTCACGGCCTACATTCCGGGTGAGGGACACAACCTGCAGGAGCACTCCATCGTGCTCGTGCGTGGTGGCCGTGTGAAGGACCTGCCGGGTGTTCGCTACAAGATCATCCGCGGTGCGCTTGACACCCAGGCTGTCAAGAACCGCAAGCAGGCCCGCAGCCGCTACGGCGCCAAGAAGGAGAAGTAGAAATGCCTCGTAAGGGCCCCGCCCCGAAGCGCCCGGTCATCATCGACCCGGTCTACGGTTCTCCCCTGGTGACGTCGCTCATCAACAAGATCCTCATGAACGGCAAGCGCTCCACCGCTGAGCGCATCGTTTACGGCGCCATGGAAGGCCTCCGCGAGAAGACCGGCAACGACCCGGTCATCACGCTGAAGCGCGCGCTCGAGAACGTCAAGCCGTCCCTCGAGGTCAAGTCCCGCCGTGTCGGTGGCGCCACCTACCAGGTGCCGATCGAGGTCAAGCCGGGTCGTCAGTCGACCCTCGCGCTGCGCTGGCTCGTGGGTTACTCCCGCGCCCGCCGCGAGAAGACGATGACCGAGCGCCTCATGAACGAGCTGCTGGACGCGTCCAACGGTCTCGGTGCTGCCGTCAAGAAGCGTGAAGACACGCACAAGATGGCCGAGTCCAACAAGGCCTTCGCGCACTACCGCTGGTAGTCCGAACCCACATCGAGACCGAGAGAAGACTGAGCCGATATGGCTACCACTTCGCTTGACCTGGCCAAGGTGCGCAACATCGGCATCATGGCCCACATCGACGCGGGCAAGACGACCACCACCGAGCGCATCCTGTTCTACACCGGTGTGTCGTACAAGATCGGTGAGGTCCACGACGGCGCAGCCACGATGGACTGGATGGAGCAGGAGCAGGAGCGTGGTATCACCATCACGTCTGCCGCCACCACCTGTCACTGGCCGCTCGAAGATGTTGACCACACCATCAACATCATCGACACCCCGGGTCACGTCGACTTCACCGTCGAGGTGGAGCGTTCGCTCCGCGTCCTCGACGGCGCCGTCACCGTGTTCGACGGTGTGGCCGGCGTCGAGCCGCAGTCCGAGACCGTTTGGCGTCAGGCGGACCGCTACGGCGTCCCGCGTATCTGCTTCGTCAACAAGCTCGACCGCACCGGCGCCGAGTTCCACCGCTGTGTCGACATGATCAAGGACCGCCTCGGTGCGGTTCCGATCGTCATGCAGCTCCCCATCGGCGCCGAGATGGACTTCCAGGGCGTTGTCGACCTGGTCACCATGAAGGCGTTCGTCTGGTCCGCCGAGGCGACCAAGGGCGAGATGTACGACATCGTCGACATCCCGGACACCCACAAGGAAGCCGCCGCTGAGTGGCACGCCAAGTTGGTGGAGACGGTCGCCGAGAACGACGACCAGATCATGGAGCTGTTCCTCGAGGGCATCGAGCCCACGGCCGAGCAGCTGCACGACGCCGTGCGTCGCATCATCATCGGTTCCGGCAAGGGCACCGGCGCCACGATCACCGCGGTGTTCTGTGGCACGGCGTTCAAGAACAAGGGCGTTCAGCCCCTGCTCGACGCCGTCATCCGCTACCTCCCGTCGCCCCTGGACATCGAGGCCATCGAAGGCCACGACGTCCGGGACGCCGAGGTCGTCGTGAAGCGCAAGCCCTCGGACGACGAGCCCCTCTCGGCGCTCGCGTTCAAGATCATGCGCGACCCGCACCTCGGCAAGCTCACCTTCGTCCGGGTTTACTCGGGCCGCCTGGAGGCCGGCACTGCGGTGCTGAACTCCGTCAAGGGCAAGAAGGAGCGCATCGGCAAGATCTACCGCATGCACGCGAACAAGCGTGAAGAGATCGCCGCGGTGGGCGCCGGTGACATCGTCGCCGTCATGGGTCTGAAGCAGACCACGACCGGTGAGACGCTGTGTGACGACAAGGCACCCGTGATCCTGGAGTCCATGGACTTCCCGGCTCCGGTCATCCAGGTCGCCATCGAGCCCAAGTCCAAGGGCGACCAGGAGAAGCTGGGTGTCGCCATCCAGTCCCTGGCGGAGGAGGACCCCTCCTTCCACGTCCACTCGGACGAGGAGACCGGCCAGACCATTCTCGGTGGTATGGGCGAGCTGCACCTCGAGGTGCTGGTCGACCGTATGAAGCGCGAGTTCAAGGTCGAGGCCAACGTCGGCAAGCCGCAGGTCGCTTACCGCGAGACGATCCGCAAGACCGTCGAGCGTCACGACTACACCCACAAGAAGCAGACCGGTGGTACCGGTCAGTTCGCCAAGGTGCAGATCGCGATCGAGCCGATCCTCGAGGCCGACGGTCCGGCGTACGAGTTCGTGAACAAGGTCACCGGTGGCCGCATCCCGAGGGAGTACATCCCCTCGGTCGACGCGGGTGCGCAGGAAGCCATGCAGTTCGGCATCCTCGCGGGCTACGAGATGACTGGCGTCCGCGTCATTCTTCTCGACGGTGGCTACCACGAGGTCGACTCCTCGGAGCTCGCCTTCAAGATCGCCGGTTCGCAGGCCTTCAAGGAGGCCGCGCGCAAGGCGTCTCCCGTGCTCCTCGAGCCGATGATGTCCGTTGAGGTCACCACGCCCGAAGAGTCCATGGGCGATGTCATCGGTGACATCAACTCCCGCCGTGGCCAGATCCAGGCCATGGAGGAGCGTCACGGCGCTCGCCTCGTGAAGGGCCTCGTGCCCCTCTCGGAGATGTTCGGCTACGTCGGAGACCTCCGCAGCAAGACCTCGGGTCGCGCCAGCTACTCGATGCAGTTCGACTCCTACGCCGAGGTTCCCCGGAACGTCGCTGAGGAGATCATCGCGAAGGCCAAGGGCGAGTAACTCTTCCGAGTACACGCTTTAGGCTTGTCACCGGAGCCTCAGGGGCAACAGGAGCAACCCTCCGGTTGCCCCGGGGTACCGGCTTTCCAGCAAAGATCACCTGGCGCCAATCTGTAAGGCGTACAGAACCACTCTCCAGGAGGACCCCGTGGCGAAGGCGAAGTTCGAGCGGACTAAGCCGCACGTCAACATCGGCACCATCGGTCACATTGACCACGGTAAGACGACCCTCACGGCCGCCATTACCAAGGTGCTGCACGACAAGTACCCGGACCTGAACGCGGCTTCGGCCTTCGATCAGATCGACAAGGCTCCTGAAGAGCGTCAGCGCGGTATCACCATCTCCATCGCGCACGTCGAGTACCAGACCGAGGCGCGTCACTACGCCCACGTCGACTGCCCGGGTCACGCGGACTACATCAAGAACATGATCACCGGTGCCGCGCAGATGGACGGCGCGATCCTCGTGGTCGCCGCCACCGACGGCCCGATGCCGCAGACCAAGGAGCACGTGCTCCTGGCCCGCCAGGTCGGCGTTCCGTACATCGTCGTCGCCCTGAACAAGGCCGACATGGTGGACGACGAGGAGATCCTGGAGCTCGTCGAGCTCGAGGTCCGTGAGCTCCTCTCCGACTACGAGTTCCCGGGCGACGACCTTCCGGTCGTCCAGGTCTCCGCGCTCAAGGCGCTCGAGGGTGACCCCGAGTGGAGCGCGAAGCTCCTCGGCCTGATGGACGCTGTCGACGAGGCGATCCCGACCCCGCCGCGTGACACCGAGATGCCGTTCCTCATGCCCGTCGAGGACGTCTTCACGATCACCGGTCGTGGCACCGTCGTCACCGGTCGTATCGAGCGTGGTGTCCTGAAGGTCAACGAGACCGTCGACATCATCGGTATCAAGGAGACCAAGACCACCACCACGGTCACCGGTATCGAGATGTTCCGCAAGCTCCTCGACGAGGGCCAGGCGGGCGAGAACGTCGGTCTGCTCCTCCGCGGCATCAAGCGCGAGGACGTCGAGCGCGGCCAGGTCATCATCAAGCCCGGCTCGGTCACCCCGCACAAGGAGTTCGAGGCTCAGGCCTACATCCTGTCGAAGGACGAGGGTGGCCGTCACACCCCGTTCTTCAACAACTACCGCCCGCAGTTCTACTTCCGTACCACGGACGTAACGGGCGTCGTGACCCTCCCCGAGGGCACCGAGATGGTCATGCCCGGTGACAACACCGAGATGACCGTCGCGCTGATCCAGCCGGTCGCCATGGAAGAGGGCCTGAAGTTCGCCATCCGTGAGGGTGGCCGGACCGTCGGCGCCGGCCAGGTCACCAAGATCAACGCCTGATTTCAGGCCTGATCCGACCTGGTAGCTCTGCGGAGCACCATGCACTGAGGGGCCCTTCCCCGTCGCGAGAGCGACGGGGAAGGGCCCCTCAGCGTTTCCCCCGGAAGACGTGCCCCGGGGGTCGTGCTACGACCAGCCGTTGTCGAAGGTGGTGGCCGTCTTCACCGGGGCGGACCAGCCGTTGTCGCCGGCGACGTTCTGCCCGGTGCTGGAATCCATAGGAGACTGGCCGATAATGAGGGCCAGCGCCGCGGCTACACCGGCGATGAGCAGGGCGATTCGGGCAGAGATCGACTGCATTGTGTGGGTCCTTTTCATGCTGATAGGTCAGAACAGCATCAGATTGCCGGTCGACATGCGGCGCTGATCAGCCAGTTTTTGACGTTCTCCGGATGGCCGGCTGGCTTGTCTTCGAGTAGCTTGCCGCGCGCAGGAGCCGCACGGGACCCCCCTTGACCTGCGGTATTCACGTCTGTCGCAAACACGAAGGGTGGCGAAGTCGATGGAGTACGGCGAAAACGGAGCCGCTGAGGTTCCGCCGGCGGAGCTGACACCCGACGGGTTGCGGCTCTACGAGTTCGTGGCCGGTCTGCCCTCCTTCGCCCCGGAGGAGGTGGCGGGTCCGCTGGGGCTCGGTGAGCTGGAGCTACAGGCGGCGGTCGAGCAGCTGGAGGCGCTGCGGCTGCTGCGCCGGGACGCGGAGAACGAGAACCGGCTGGCGGTGGTCTCCCCGCAGTTCGCGGCCGGTCAGCTGCTGTGGCCGATGGAGCGCAGGATCCGCCGGCAGGCCGAAGCGGTGGAGCGCATCCGCACCTCCTTCGCCACGCTGGGGCCCTGTTACCAGCTGGGTCAGCAGCGCCAGCAGCGCAAGGCCGTGGAACTGCTGACCGATCTGGACGACGTACGACGGCTGATCGACGGGCTGACGGACAGCTGCCAGACCGAGGCGCTGCACGTGCAGCCGGGCGGCGCGCGCGACCCGGAGGCGCTGAAGAAGGCGCGCGGCAGCATGGCGCGGCTGCTCGAACGCGGGGTGAGCAGCCGGTCGATCTACCAGCACCCGGCCCGCTACAGCCAGCACACGGTGGAGTTCGCCGAGTGGATGATGGAGCGCGGCGCGGAGGTGCGCACCCTCGCCGACGGTCCGGACCGGATGCTGATCTACGACCGCCGGGCGGCGGTGGTCAGCGTGCAGGGGAACTCGGCGCACGCCCTGGTCGTCTACGAGCCCAACCTGGTCGCCTTCATGGTGACCTCGTTCGAGACGGCGTGGCGGGCGGCGGACCCGTTCCCCGTGAGCTTCGACCGCGAGTGGGCGAAGCAGGTCTCCGAGGACCTGCGCCACTCGATCGTGCGGCTGCTGACCGAGGGCCTGGACGACAAGGCCATCTCGCGCAGGCTCGGGATGTCGGTGCGGACCGTGCAGCGGCACGTCGCGGAGATCATGCGGTCCCTCGACGCGAAGAGCCGCTTCCAGATCGGCTACCTGGTCGGCCTGGAGGAGGCGGGCGTGGTGCTCGACGGCGAGTCCCGGGCGGGCGGCGCCGGGGGCGGTGCGGTCGGAGAGGGCGCGGTCGGGGAGGGTACGGCCCCCGTCACCACTGGGCCCGGGGCCTAGGCGGTCCCACGTCCCGGCGGCTGTGGCCGAAGGTCATGGCCCGCATGACCGCGGGGTCGGTCCGCCCGGCGAGCAGTGCCTCCAGGACGGAGCCGAGCGCGGCCGCGAGCCGGAGGTTCTCGTCCCGGAGCAGGGGCCGCGCGGGCGTCGGGGCGAGCCAGTCCAGGCCGGGCGGTGGGGCGCCGGGCAGGACCATCACGTACTCGTGTTCGCGCGCGTACGGGCCCCCGTGCGGCGACCGGATCCACCATGCGGCCCCGGCGCCCTCCAGCGGGGGCACCGGCGGGGCGACGAGCCGGGGGATCCGGCCGGTCAGCTCCCGTACCAGGGCGGCCGCCGCCGCGGCCGGGTCGGCCTCGGCGGCCAGCGGGGCGTGGGGCAGGGCGAGCGTCCCGCCGGGCAGGACGCCCACCCGCCAGGGGCCGGCCGGGGCGCCCGTCTCCAGGGCGGGCGTGCGGGCGTAGACGTAGCACCGGACGGCGGTCACCGCCGGGGCAGCCGGTCCGGGAGGCCGAGGAGCAGCAGGGCCAGGTTGACCCCGGGGCGGCCGAATTCCTCCTGGTAGCGGTCGATGACCACGTTCTCCTCGGTCAGCGAGGTCCGGGCGCCGCCGGAGGTGACGCGGGCGCGGGTGCGCGCGCGGGCGGCCTCGGCGCGCCGGCCGACGAGGTGGATGATCTGCTGGTCGAGGACGGCGATGTCGTCGGGCTGCATGGGGTTCTCCGTTGTGGTGGTCACGGGGGGTCAGCCGGCCGGTACGAGCGCGGCGGCGCCGGGGTCGGCGGCGGCGGGGGCGGTACGGGCCCTGCGGCGCAGGGTGGTGAGGGCGACGAGCCCGCACAGGGCGGCCAGCGGCAGCCAGACCCAGAGCGGGTCGCCGAGGCCGATGAGCGCGATGCCCGCGGAGGGGCCGAAGAACATGCCGATGCCCATCATCGAGTTGCACAGGGCGCTGGCCCGGGTCAGCTCGCGGTCGGGCACCTTGGAGATCAGCCAGGGGTGGAACGAGCACGAGTAGGCGCACTCGCCGAGGCCGAAGAAGGCCGCGTAGAGGATCAGCCCGGTGAGCTGGACGGGCCCGGGGCCGAAGGCGCTCAGGCCGGCGCAGAGGAAGCCGATCACCCACAGGGCCACGGCGAGGCGCAGTCCGCGTTCCTCGGAGTGCTTCTCCAGCAGCTTCCCGAGGGGGCGTTGGCAGGCCACGATCACCACGACGTTGACGGTGAGCATCACCGAGATCCAGCCGATGCCGGTGTCCATGAGCTGGTCGGCGACGAGCGGGGCAGTGGCCTCGAACTGGCTGAAGCCGAAGAGGTACGCGCCGAACTGGAACAGGGCGGCGGTCAGCGAGGCGCGGACGAGCATGCCGGTGCCGAAGGCGGCGGGGGCAGCGGGGGCGGCCTTTTCGGGTGTCGCGCCGTCGGGTGTCGGGCCGGCCGCCGCGGATTCCGCGATCCCGGGGACCTTGCGGGCCAGGACCAGGACGAGGGCCACCGGCAGGTATCCGGCGGCGTTCACCAGCAGCAGCCAGGTGATGGCCTCCCGGGAGAAGGCGGCGAGGAACAGGCCGGCCACCAGGGAGCCGCCCGCCAGCGTGGCGTTGAGGATCTGGTAGCGGCGGGCGAAGACCGCGCGCCGTTCCTCGGGCGGCACCAGGGAGTTCACGATCGGGATGATCGCGGCCATGAAGGCGCCCTGGCCCGCGCCGCCGAGCACGGCCGCCGCGCCCGCCTCGGGCAGGGTCGTGGCGCCGCTCAGCACCCCGAAGGAGCCGACCCACAGGAGCAGGCCGAGGACGCCGAGCAGGTGCCGGGGGACGCGTACGACCGCGGCGGTGAGCAGCAGTGACACGGCGAGGTTGGCCAGGCCGCAGGCGCCGTAGTAGACGGCGACCCCGGCCGTCCCGATCCGCGGCTGGGCGGCCAGGTGGATCCCGATGAAGGGGAAGACCATGCCGTAGCAGAAGGACGACAGGCCGTGCAGGACCAGGATGCGGTTGACCGACCTGCGGCGGAGCGCGGCCAGGGCGTCGGGCGTCGGGCTCATGGGTGCCTTCCGGGGCGGCGGGAACGGGGGACGGTCAGGCGCCGGTGGCGGCGGGCACGAGGGCGAGGATGCGGGCGGGGCTGCCCGATCCGCCGACGATGGGCAGCGGCGCGGCGATCAGCACCGCGCCCTGGGCGGGCAGCCGGTGCAGGTTGCGCAGCTGGGTGATGCCGTACTTGTCGGCGCCGTGGAAGTACCAGTGGCAGGGGTAGGGCTGGTCCTCGAACTCGCCGGCGAGTCCGGCGTCGGTGCCGACCGTCTCCACGCCGATGCCGATGACCGCGGTCTCCTCGGCGAGCCAGCGGGCGCAGTCCGGGGCGATGCCGGGGGTGTGCCGCCCGTTGAGGAAGGTGTCCTGGTCGCCCTGGCGGGCCTCCCAGCCGGTGCGGTAGAGCAGCCAGCCGCCCGCCGGGAGGTCGCCGTGCTCCCGCTGCCAGGTCTCCACGTGGTGGCGCTGGAGCAGGAAGTCGGGGTCGGCCGCGGCTTCGGCGGAGAAGTCGAGCACGGCGGCGGGGCCGACCAGCCGCTGCGGCGGTACCTGGGAGACGTCGTCGAGGTCGCGGCCCGTGAGCCAGTGGACCGGCGCGTCGAAGTGGGTCCCTGTGTGCTCCGAGAGGCGGATGTTGTTCCAGTAGACGGTCGGTCCGGCCTCGTCGTAGTGGCTGATGACCTCGCGCGCGAACGGCCAGGGCTGGCCGCGCTCCGGCGGGAGCTGGATCAGCGGGGTCTGCTCGGACAGCGGCGAGGTGAGGTCGACGACCTCGACGGAGCCGTCGAGGAGGGCGCCCAGCAGCGGCGCGAGGGCGGTGGCCGTGGTGGGTATGCCGGCGGCGGCGGTGCTCATGCGGAGGTCTCCGTCGTGTGGACGATCGTGTTCCAGTGCCGGTAGTCGGGGTGCTGGTCGCGCACCACTGCGTCGTAGAGCTCCTGGAGCTTGCGGGTGGTCACGCCGGGTGCGCCGTCGCCGACCGGGATCCGGTCGATGGTGGTGACCGGGGCGACCTCGGCGAGGGTGCCCGCGACGAAGATCTCGTCGGCGGTGTACAGCTCGGTGCGGTCGATCTCGCGGCGCTCCATCGGGATGCCCAGCTCGTTCGCGGCGAGTTCGCCGAGGGTGGCGACGGTGATGCCTTCGAGCACGCCGCTGGTCCCGGGCGGGGTGATGAGCTTGCCGTCGCGCAGCATCACGACGCAGGAACCGGGCGCCTCGGAGACGGTGCCGCGCTGGTTGAGCAGGAGCGTGGTGTCGTAGCCGTTGCGCACGGCTTCGTGGTGGGCGAGCCGGCTGTTGTGGTAGTTCGCACCGGCCTTGATGCGCGGCGGCATGCTGTCGTCGCTGATCCGGCGCCAGGACGAGATGGTCGCGGAGAGCCCGCCGTCGAAGCCGCGGCCGCGGGGGGCGCGGGTGGTGGTGATGTGGGCGCCGGCGTCGTCGGTGTGGCTGAGCGGGTCGCCGTTCGGGCCCATGTTGAAGTACGAGACGACGCAGATGTGCGCGTCCTCGTCGAAGGCGTTGGCCTTCAGCACGTCGAGCACGCCCTGCTTGAGCTGTTCGTCGGTGAAGGGGATCTCCATGCGCAGCGCCTTCATCGAGCGGCGCAGTCGGGCGAGGTGCTCGTCGATGCGGAAGACCGCGAGGCCCGAGTGGTCGGGGCGGCGGTAGGCGCGCAGGCCCTCGAAGACGTTGGCGCCCCAGAAGGCGCCCTGCGAGCGGGCGTGGACGGTGCAGTTCTCCCAGTCGACGACGGCGCCGTTGAGCCAGCCGTGGGTGGGGAGTCGGGGGACGGTCATGGGGTGCTCCTGCGGGGGAAGGAAAGAGAGGTGGGGGGTGCGGGGCCGGGTCAGACGCCGACCGGGACCCGGACGTCGGCCGCGGTGTCCTCGGCGGCGCCGGCCGTGGCCAGCGCGCAGCGGGCGAGCGTGTCGCCGTAGCGCTCCGGACGGTCGGCGTCGGCCAGCGCGCCCAGGTGGCCGTCGGGGCGGACGACCAGGCAGGTGCCCTCGGTGGCCAGGTAGGCGGCGCGCAGCACGTTGTCGCGGTCGCGCAGTACGGTCACGCCCGCGGGCATGTCGTCGGCGGGGCCGACGGCCGGTACGGCCAGTTCGCCCTCGCGCAGGACCACGATCAGGTCGGCGGTCAGGCCGCGGGTGTCGGCGAGCGCGCGCTCGGCGAAGGCGCGGGCGGTCTCCCGGTCCGGGGCGAAGTACAGGCCGGTGAAGCCGGCGCCGTACAGCTCGCGCAGGCGGGCGGCGCCGGGTGCGGAGATCCGGGCGTCCGGGGCGAAGGCGCCCAGCAGCGGGTGGCGCAGCGCGGATTCGACGACGGGGGAGTCGACGTAGGTGTGCGGCTCGGCCATCTTGCCGCTGTTGACCTTGTCGCGGGCGCCCTGGAAGGGCTGGGAGAGGGTCAGCAGCACCTTGCGGACGGTGCGCCGCAGCAGGTTCGGCGGCACCATGAACTTGATGGTCGCCTCGGTGACGGCCAGGTTCTCCTTCGCGGCGGCGTAGCGCTCGTCGTGGTAGGTGTCGAGCAGGGCGTCGTCGGCCTGGCCGCGCAGCACGAGGGCGAGCTTCCAGGCGAGGTTGTCGGCGTCCTGGATGCCGCTGTTCATGCCGCGGGAGCCGTACGGCGGCAGGGAGTGGGCGGAGTCGCCCGCGAAGAAGATCCGGCCGATCCGGAAGTTCTCCACCACGCGTTGGTGGAAGCGGTAGGTGGACAGCCAGTCGACCTCGTAGTCCACGTCACCGATCACCGCGCGCACGCGCTGGTCGAAGCGGCCGTCGGCGCGCTCGGCCTCGATGTCGGTGTTCGGGGCGAGCTGCCAGTCGATGCGCCAGATGTCGTTCGGCTGCGGGTGCATGACCAGCTGGCGGCCCGGGTTGAAGGGCGGGTCGTAGTGGAAGTGGCGCTCCTTGGCGAGCGGCAGCTTCACCTTCAGGTCGGTGATCAGGAAGCGGTCCTGGTGGCTGTAGCCGGTCCAGGCGACGCCGGTGAGCGCCCGCATGGGGCTGCGCACGCCGTCGCAGGCGACGAGGTAGCGGCAGGTGGAGGTGCGCGGGCCGTTAGGGGTGTCGGCGGTGACGGTGACCCCGTCGGCGTCCTGCACGGCGTCGGTGATCTCGTGCGCCCAGCGGACCTCGGCGAGGGGCTCGGACTCGATCTTCTCCAGCAGCAGCTGCTCGATGCGGAACTGCGAGATGTTGACGAAGGGGCCGTAGCCGATCCGGCGGGTGTACTCGGCGGCGCGGATCTCCTTGCCGCGCACGTAGGTGCGGGCGGTGGTCCAGGTGACGCCCTCGGCGCCGATGGTCTCGGCGCAACCGAACTTGTCGAGCACCTCCAGCACGTCGCCCTGGATCAGGCAGGCCTTGGAGCCCTGCTTGCGCAGCTCGGGGTCGCGCTCGAAGAGCACGGAGGGGATGCCGAAGGAGGCCAGGCGGGCGGCGAGGGCCATGCCGACGGGTCCGGCCCCGACGATGCCCACGGGGATCTGGTCGCTGTTCATGCTGCTGCTTCGCCTTCGTTCGGGTGGCCGACGGAGAGGGTGGCCGGGAGGTCGGCAGGGAGGTCGGCAGGGAGGTCGGCGGGGAGGCCGCTGGGGAGGTCGCGGGCGGCGCCGTCGGTGTCCGGCTCCTCCGCGACGCTGCGGAAGACCGGGATCTTGCGCACGGAGCTGAGGTACGGGGTGCCCTCGGTGGCGCCGGTGCCCGAGCGGGTGCCGAGCATCCGCACGGCGATCCGGTAGTGGGTCTGGCGCCAGCGGCGCAGCGCCCCGGCGAAGCCGAGCATCGAGGCGGTCAGCACCTCGCGGTCGGCGGCCGTGAAGCGCGGGTCGCCCTGGGCGGCGGTGCAGGCCTCGTCGAGGGTCTGCTGGCCGGCCAGGATCCGCTCGCGCACCTCGGGGGTGGAGCGGTAGGCGGGGGAGTCGAGCCGGTCCTGGTCCGGGACCCGGCACAGCGACTCGACCAGCTTGTAGTTGCGGGACTGGATCGCGCTGGCGCCCTCGGTGAAGTCGCGGAACACCCGGAACGACTCGACCTGCATCGTCGCCAGCAGCGAGAACAGCGGGGCCGATTCGGCGAGCGCGCTCTCGGCGACCGCCAGGTGGGCCGCGGCCTCATCGGTACGGGCGCCGTCGAGGTGGCCGATGGCCGTACGGATGCTCAGCGCCAGCAGCGCGAAGGTCGTCTCGAAGGTCTGGAGCACCCGGATGAACATGTGCTCGTCGTGCGACACGTAGACCGGCAGCATGCTGAGCCGCAGCACCTGGCGCTCGTGCCCGTCCAGCAGTTCGCCGTCGGCCAGCGCCCACAGCTGGGCGGCCTGCCCGGCCGGGTCGGCGGCGGTGAGCCGGTCCCCGAACCCGAGCCGCTCCAGGGCGGGCCGGGCCACGCGGACCGCGAGCCGGTGGCGCTTCTCCACCATCCGGGCGTCGGGCCGCATCTCGGGCAGCCACGCGGTGCGCCCCTCGGCGGCGGCCAGCTCGAACCGCAGCAGGTCGGCGAGGAGTTGCGCGGTCAGCCGGTCCCGGGTCACCCGGGCCGCGGCGGCGGCCTGCGGGCCGTCGTCGGCGGTGGGCAGGCCCAGCACGCCGAGCGAGGTGTAGGTGGGGTAGTCGTAGCGCCCGTCCCACTTGTCGAGCGCGGTGTCCAGGAACCGGTCCAGGAGCAGGCGCCCGGCCGCGTCGGCGGCCGGGGTCGGCTGCGGGGCGAGCCGTTCGCGGGCCAGGGCCAGGGACTTCAAGGTCGCGTCGGACACGAAGTGCTTGCCGACGAGGTGGAACTCCTGGAGCACGGCGGGGTAGGGGAACCGGCCGGGCACGGGATCGGCCAGCCAGTCGGTCAGCTCTTTCACTCTGGGGGTCTCACCTTCGGGAGCGGGACGGGGACGGGAAGGGCGGGTCCGGTCAGTGCGCGGAAGGCGCGCACCGCCTGGCACAGGGCCTCCACGTCGGCCGCGGAGTTGTAGTAGTGGAAGGACAGGCGCACGACGGGGCCGCGCGGGCTGACCGCGATGCCCCGCGTCGCCAGCCATCCGGACAGGGAGCGCGGGTCGACGTCGTACAGCGCGAGGTGGGCGCCCTGGACTTCGGGCGTCCGGGCCCGGCGGACCCGCTCGCCCTGGGCGGTCAGGGTGCGTGCGGCGAGGTCGACCAGGGCGCCGACGTGGCGTCGTACGTCGGCCCAGTCGACGCCGTCGAACAGGCCGAAGGCGGCGTTCGCGGCGTAGACGGCGGGCACGGCCGGGGTCCCGGTCTCGAAGCGGCGGGCGGCGGCCGGGAAGTCGAGCCGCAGCGGGTCGAAGGCCATCGGCTCGACCCGTCCGAACCAGCCCGTGAGCCGCGGCTCCCGGTCGGTGGTCAGGCCGGCGCGCGCGTAGAGGAAGGCCAGGCCGGGCAGGCCGGCGAGGTACTTCATCGTGCCCGCGACCAGGTAGTCGCAGCCGATCTCGGTGACGTCCACCGGCATCACGCCCACGGCCTGGTAGGCGTCGACGAAGGTCAGCGCCCCGGCCTCGCGGCCGGCCCCGACGATCTCCGCCACCGGGGGCCGCTCGGCGTACTGGTAGGTGGACATCGGCACCGAGACCAGAGCGGTGCCGGGGCCAAGGACGGCCGTGTAGTCGGCCGTCGTGACCCGCCCGCCCTCCCGGTCCCCGGTGAAACGGACCCGGGCGCCGCGCGGTCGCTGGGCGAGCCAGACGTGCGCGATGGAGGGGAACTCCTCGACCGTGGTGACGATCTCGGTCCGGGGCGTCTCCAGGGACAGGGTGGAGACCACCTGGTAGGCGCCGACGGAGGCGTTGGGCAGGATCGCGATCTGGTCGGGGCTCGCGCCGATCAGGGCGGCGATGTTCTCCCGGGCCTCGTGCACCTCCCCTTCGAACCGGTCCCAGGGCGCCCCGCGCGCGCCGATGGCCTCCTGCATGCGCTCCAGGGAGGCGTCGACCGCGTCCGACCGGGCGCCGAGGCTGCAACTGGCCAGGTGGACCGTCCGCTCCAGCATCGGGAAGGCGCGCCGGAAGCCGGCGGCCGTGACACCGGCCGTGACACCGGTGGTGCCGGTGGCGCCGGAGCTCACGCCGGGCCCATCGGGCAGGCCGGCGGCGCGGCGCCCTCCAGGTACTCGGCGTACTCGGGGGCCGGCTCGTCCTCGCCCATCGGACCGCTCAGCGTCAGCTCGGTGCGCAGCTCCCACAGCTGCGGGAAGAACTTGTGCCCGATCAGCTTGGCCAGGAACTCCACCGGCGCGCCCTTGGTGCCGACCACGGAGTGGCCGATGACCCGGGTGGCCATCTTGTAGTGCTGGGTGCGCCACAGCGAGATGCGCTCGTCCCAGTCGATGAGCGCCTCGGCGAGCCGGTACTCCGGGGTGTCCTGGCCGCTGCGGTAGACCTCGACGAGATCGGTGCCGCGGGCCTCGGTCAGCCGCCGGAACGCCTTCTCCAGATCCTGGCTGACCAGCCGGGCGGCCTTCCAGCCCGGGGATTCGAAGCCCGAACCGTGCCCGAGGACGGTACGGATGATCTGGAAGTCCCAGGGGGCCAGCTGCCGCATCATCTCCAGCTGGTCGGCGGTCATCCGCGCGCTCAGCGAGGCACGGCCGAGCAGCCGGGCGGCGGTGTCGAGCTGCCCCGCGTCGATCTGCCGGGTGGCCTCCTCGACCTCGTAGCAGGCGAGCTTGAGCCACAGTTCGGTCGACTGGTGGACGACCTGGAAGAGCATCTCGTCCCGGTGGATCATGTCCTCGGGGCGGCGCTGGAGCGACAGCAGCGTGTCGGTCCGCATGTAGCGCGTGTAGTCGTTGTCCCCGTCTCCGTCGAGTACGGGAACCGAATAGTCCTTGGCCACGATGCTCCTGTCAGGCGGTGGTGGTGGACAGGGCGAGCGGCTCGGCGCGCACCCGGAAGTCCTTGGCGGTGGCGGTGATGGCGGCCTCGGCCTCGGCGCCGGTCGCGGCGCGGAAGCGGAACCTGCCGCCGACGTGCTCGTAGTAGGCGTCCGCGTCGGGCAGCACCTCGCCCGGGGGCAGCACGACCTCGGCGTACGGTCCGAGGGCGCGGCCGGTCATGGAGGTCGACTCCGTGATGCGGCAGGGGCGCATCGCCGGGGCGGGCACGAGCATCCAGCCGGCCACCTCGTCGGCGGCGTGCGGAGCGGCGGCCACCGCCGGGACGGGCGGCAGCGGGAGGTCCAGCTGGAGCTGCCACGCGGCGTGCATCAGGTCGTAGCCGTGCACCTCGCGCCAGAGGAAGGCGATCTCGGCGCCGCCGACCCGTGCGCCGCATTCGAGGAAGCGGCAGTGGGGGCGGCCGTCCGCGTCCCGGTCGATGAAGACTTCGAGGTGGAAGACGGTGGCCCGGCCGGGGGAGAGCGCGCCGAGGAAGGCGGTCGCCGCCCGCTCCACGGCCGCGTTGACCTCGGGGTCGTCGATCTCGACGGAGCCGAGGTGGTTCCCGTCGCGGAAGCCCAGGCAGGTGTTGAGGTAGCGGGAGGCCCGCCAGGCGAGCAGCCGTTCGCCGTCGAAGACCCCGTCGACGTGCGAGATCGGGGCGTCCACGAAGGCCTGCACCAGCATCGGCTCGCTGTCCAGGTCGAGCGCGGCGACCTGTTCGGGGCGGTCCACCCGCACCACGCCGGAGCTGGAGCTGCCGGTGCGCGGCTTGACGATGACGGGCCAGCCGGTGTCGTGGCCGAAGGCGCGGACGGCGGCCGCGTCGGTGGCGGCGGCGAAGTCCGGTACGTCCAGGCCCGCGTCGGCGACCGCGCGGCACATCACGTACTTGTCGCGGAAGACGATCTGCGAGGGCTGGCGCGGGCCGGGTACGTCCCACTCCTCGCGCAGCGCGGCCCCGACGAGCAAGTCGTCCTCCTTGAGGGCGACGATCGCGGCGGGCGCACCGTGCCGGGCGGCCAGGGCGCGCACCTCGGCGCGGACCCGCTCCAGGTCGTCGGTCGCGGGGACCAGGACGACCTCGTGGGCCTCGGCGGGCACGGAACCGGTGCCGACCTCGGTGCTCACGTAGCTCACGCGGTGCGCGGCGTGGTCGATGTAGCGGGTGAATTCCGCGTACCGCTCGCGCCAGCGGTTGACGACGACGACGTGCGGCCGGTGTTCGGCGGTGCTGCTTTCGGCGGTGCTGCTTTCGGTGCTCATGCCAGGGTCTCCTCGTCTTCCGGGTGGGTGAATACGCAGGTGCCGCGGGTGCCGGGGTTCGCGTAGGTGATGACCGAGCCGTCCCGCGGCTGGAGGGCGCGGACGAAAGCGCCGCCGTATCCCCGCGGGGTGACGAAGATCCCCCAGTTCGCGACCCATTCCCCGATGACGCCGGTGTCCGGGTCGAGGGCGGGCTCCAGCGCCGGTACGACCAGCTCCTGCGCCACGTAGTCGCGCAGGGCGGTCGCCTCCAGGGCCGCCGCCCACGCCGCGTCGTCGACGTCCCGGCCGATGACCACGCCGTCGGCGCTGTAGCCGATGCCGGGCTTGAGCACGAGCGAGGCGCGGTGCGTACGGGCGTGCTCCAGGGCGTCTTCGCACCCCTCGGCCCCCAGCACCCAGGTCCGCGGCAGCACCCGGTCGATCAGCTCCAGCTCGGCCCCGGTCAGCGCGGCGCGGACGGCCGGGCGGTGCACCAGGCCGAGGGCGGCCTTGCTGGTGAACAGGGCCCCTTCGAGCGGGGTGAACAGGGCGGTACGGCCCTGCGCGTGGGCCCGGTTGACGAGGCTCAGCGCGGCCCGGGCGGTCGGGTCGCCGGCGATCTGGCCCGCGGCGAAGAAGCGCAGGATCACGTCGAGCGGGCGGCCGTGCAGGTTCAGCCTGCCGTCCGGCCCCTCGGTGAGCTCCTGGACCTCCCCGAGCTGGAGGTCGATGCCGTGGCCGCGCAGGTCCTCCTGGATGGAGAGGAAGACCCCGTCGTGCTCGCCGAGCGCGCCGGGCGCCTCCAACAGGGCCACGGCCGGGGCGCCGGTGACGGGGCCGGATCCGGTCCGGGCGGCCGCCGCGGCGTACAGCTCGGTGACCAGCTCCGCCATGGTGTCGGTGTGGCCCAGCCGATGCCGCTCGGCGAAGGCGCGGAAGGCCGGGACGTCGAGGAAGGCGCGGTTGAGCTGGGCGCTGTCGATGCCGCCCAGCTCGCTGCCGACGTTCAGCTCCAGCAGGCGGAAGCCGGTGCCGTCGTGGAAGGCGTCGGCGCGGGCGTAGAGCAGCGGGTCGCCACCGGCGCCCTCGCGCATCACCTCGCAGAGTTCGGGCGGCAGGCCGATGGCCGCGCCGTAGCGGTCGAGGTCGCCGTCGTAGCAGCGCTCCGGCAGCGAGACGAGGATGCGGAAGAGGGCGGCGAGGTCGTCGGCGAAGGCGCTGATCTCGCGCTCGGAGACGAAGACGGGCCGGGGCAGCAGTACGTGCCCGTAGGTCTTGGCGTAGGCGGCGGGGACGGCGGCGCGTGCGGTGAGCGTGCGCAGCTCGCTGTCCGGGCGTCGGGTCTCCTCGACGTAGCGGCCGGTGACGGGACTCTCCATGGGCGGTCTCCATTTCTGCCGGATCGGGGCATGCCGGATCACGGCACGAAGGGGAAGCCGCCGAATGCGCGGCGGCGCGGTGGGGTCCCGGTGGGGGGCGGGACCTGGTGGGGCGCGGGGCCCGGATGGGGAGCCCCGCCGCAGCCTCGCCGGCGTTTGAGGCGCCGCCGGAGGCTGGGGTGGGGCGCGGGTCCCGGGTGGGGCAGGGGCCCTGTGGGGGAGGTGGGAAGCGGTGTGATCCGCGGTGACGTGGCTTCACTGTGGCAGCGGCGACCCCCGGCGGGACCCGCGTCCCGGGCTGCGCGTTTACGGCTGTCGTGAATGCGCCAGGGAGCTCCGGGCAGCCAGAAGCGGACAGAACGGGGCGAAGGATCGGGCCGGACCGTCCGGGGCGGCCGGATCCGGTTGCGCGGGGCCCCGCTCGGCTGCTTACCTACGGATCACTGCAGGGGCCCACGCCCCTCCGGACGATCCGCGGTGACCACCGGAACGTCCACCAGGGAGAAACCACATGCCCCGCCTGCAGATCGTCATCGCCAGCACCCGCCCCGGCCGCGTCGGCCCCGCCGTCGCCACCTGGGCCGCCGCCGAGGCCGGCCGCCACGGCGGCTTCGAGGTCGAGACCGTCGACCTCGCCGAGGCCGCCCTGCCCTTCTTCGACGAGCCCGGACACCCGTCCGAGGGCGCGTACGTCCACCAGCACACCAAGGACTGGAGCGCCACGGTCTCCCGCGGCGACGCCTACCTCTTCGTGATGCCCATGTACAACGGCGCCTTCACCGCGCCGCTGAAGAACGCCATCGACTTCCTGTACCAGGAGTGGCAGGACAAGCCCGTCGCCCTCCTGAGCTACACCGCGGGCCCCTCGGGCGGCGTGCCGGCCGTCGAGATGCTGCGCCCGATCCTCACCCGGATCGGCTTCCGCGCCGCGGAGCGCAGCCTGTCCGTCCCCGGTGTCGGCGAGTTGACCGACCCCGCCGACCCGTCCGTCTTCCACGCCCCGGCCGACCTCGCGGGCGACCTGAAGGGCGTGCTCGACGAGCTGACCGAGCTCCTCGCGCCGCTCGACGCGTCCGACGCGGCCCAGGTCTGAGGGGCGCGGCCATGACCTCGCACTCCCCGCCCGCGCCCCCGCCCGTGCCCGGGCCCGTAGCCGTTCCCGCGCCCACCTCCGCCGCCCCGCGGTTGATTGTGGTCGGCAGCGGCGGGCGCCCGTACCGCGCCTACTCCTTCGAGTCCCTGCACGCCCGCCACACCCTCTCCGCGGTGCTCTCCGCGGAGCCGGACTGGCAGCGCGAGTACCTCGATTCCTACGCCGTCACCGACCTGTCCGATCCGGTCGCGATCGCCGATGCCGTACTCGCCCTCGCGGGCCCCGACATCGCCTCCGCGGCCGTGCTGACCTGGGACGAGACGGCCGTCGAGGCGACCGCCGCGGCCGCCGCCAAGCTCGGGCTGCCGCACCTGTCCGCCGAGGCCGCCGGCCGCTGCCGCGACAAGTACGCGACCCGCACGCTGCTCGCCGGTGCGGGCCTCGCCGCCGTACGTCACCGACTCGTCACCTCCGCGGACGAAGCGGCCCTGGCCGCCGCCGAGTTCGGCTACCCCGTGGTCCTCAAGCCCCGCGCCCTCGCCGGCAGCATCGGCGTCACCCGCGCCGACGACGAGGGCCAGGTGCGGGCGGCCTTCGCCCTCGCCGACGGCGCCGCCTTCGCCACGCTGCCCACCGGCCACGGCGTCCTGGTCGAGGAGTACCTCGACGGCCCCGAGATCAGCATCGATAGCGCCGTCCACGAAGGCGAGGTCCACGTCGTCCACGTCGCGCGCAAGCGCCTCGGCTTCGCCCCGTACTTCGAGGAGGTCGGCCACCTGGTCGCCACCGCGGAGGGCGAGCCCTGGGCGGACGAGGTCCGCGACCTGGTGATCGGCGTGCACCGGGTGCTCGGCGTCACCACCGGCGTCACCCACGCCGAGGTCCGCCTCACCTCCCGCGGCCCGCGCCTGATCGAGCTGAACGCCCGCCTCGGCGGCGACCTGATCCCCTTCATCAGCGCCCTGGCCAGCGGGATCGACCTGGTCGCCGTCGCCGCCGAGCTGGCGTTCGGCCGGCTCCCCGACCTGACCCCGACGCGCGGGAACACCGCCGAGGTCCGCTTCGTGTACGCGGCCACCGACGGCCTCGCCCGGCCGCTCGACCTCACCGCCGCCGCGGCCGTGCCCGGCATCGCGCACACCGCGGTGCTCGCCGGGCCCGGTGACACCCTGCTCCTGCCGCCCCGCCAGGCCATCCCGCGGCTCGCCGCGCTGGTCGCCGTCGGAGCGGACGCGCAGGACTGCGCGCGGATCCTCGACCTGGCCGAGGCCGCCGTGGACCGCGGGGTGGATCCGGTTCCCGGACCGATTCCCGGACCGATTCCCGGATCGGGGGCCGACGCGTGAGCGCCCCCGTCGACGAGAGCGTCGACCTCCGGGCGGCCGAGTGCGCGGCGGCCGAGCGTGCGGCCGCGGACCTGCGGGCTGGGGTGCTGCCCGACGCCGGCGCCGCGCTGGACCTCGCCGCCCGCCACGCCTTCGTACCGCTCCACATCGAGCTGCTCTCCGACACCCTCACCCCGGTGACGGCCTTCGCCCGCCTCTGCGGACCCGACGAGACCGGCCTGCTGCTGGAGAGCGTCATCGGGACCGACACGAGCGTCGCCGTCGCGCGGTACTCGTACATCGCCCACCGCACCCGCCCGCTCCCGCTCGGCGACGGGGACCCGCTCCTCGCGCTCCAGCCGCTGGCGGAGCGCGACGTCGCCCGGCTGCCCGGGCTCCCGCCCTTCCACGGCGGGGCCGTGGGCTACCTCGGCTACGAGAGCGCCCGCCACTTCGAGCGGCTGCCCAGCGCGCCCCGACCCGGTCCGGACATGCCCGAATCGGTGTTCCTCCAGGCCGATGACCTGGTCGTCTTCGACCACGCCACCCGCCGGGTGCTGATCACGACCCTGTACGACACGGCCGCCGAGACCTACGAGGACGCCGTTGCCCGGCTCTGCGCGGCCCACGAGCGGCTCTACGGCGACCACCCCGCGGTGGCCGCCACGGGCGCGGGGAACCGACCGCTGGCCCGGACCCGGACCGCCGATCAGCAGGACCGTTCCGCCTGGCGCGCCCACACCACCGAGGAACGCTTCCTCGACATGGTCGAAACCGCCCGCGAGTACATCCGCGCCGGCGACATCTTCCAGGTCGTGCTCTCCCAGCGGTTCAGCAAGCCGCTGGCCGCCGCGCCCCTGGACGTCTACCGCCACCTGCGCGCCGTCAACCCGTCGCCCTACATGTTCCACCTCTCCCTCGGCGGCGGCCGGCACGTCATCGGGGCCTCGCCCGAGCTCCTGGTCAAGGTCGAGGACGGCCGGGCACAGACCCGCCCGCTCGCCGGGACCCGCTGGCGCGGCACCGACGCCGCCGCCGACGCGGCCCTGGAAGCGGAGCTGCTCGCCGACGAGAAGGAGTGCGCCGAGCACGTCATGCTCGTCGACCTCGGCCGCAACGACATCGGACGGATCGCCGCCCCCGGCACCGTCCGGGTCGACCGGCTCATGGAGGTCGAGCGCTACTCGCACGTCATGCACCTGTCGTCCACGGTCAGCGGCGACCTCGCCGCGGGCCGTACGCCGCTCGACGCGCTGCGCTCCACCTTCCCCGCGGGCACCGTCTCCGGCGCCCCGAAGATCCGCGCCATGGAGATCATCGCCGAGCTGGAGCAGGAGCGGCGCGGGGTCTACGGCGGCGCGCTCGGCTTCGTCGGTACCGGCGGCGACCTGGACACGGCCATCGCGCTGCGCACCCTGGTCATCGCCGACGGGCAGGCGTGGGTCCAGGCCGGAGCCGGGGTGGTCGCCGACTCCGACCCGGCCGCCGAGTACCGCGAGACCCTCAACAAGGCGCAGGCGCTCTTCGCCGCGGTGGAGCGGGCGGAGGCCGGCGCATGAGCACTCCCGCACCCGTCCCGGCCCCGTCCGCCCCGGCCCCGCGCATCGCGGTCATCGACAACTACGACTCCTTCACCTACAACCTCGTCCAGTACCTGGCCGAGGCGGGCGCCGAGCCGCTCGTCCACCGCAACGACGGCATCACCATCGAGGAACTGGCCGCCCACGACGCCGTCCTGATCTCGCCCGGCCCCGGGAACCCCGGCCAGGCGGGCATCAGCCTCGCCGCCGTGCGCGCGCTCAGCGGTCGGCTCCCGCTGCTCGGCGTCTGCCTGGGCCACCAGGCGATCGCCGCGGCCTTCGGCGCCGACGTGGTCCGGGTGGGGCCCGTACACGGCAAGACCGACCGGGTGCGGCACGACGGCACGGGCGTCCTGACCGGCCTCCCGGACCCCTTCACCGCGACCCGCTACCACTCCCTGGCCGTGGACCCCGCGAGCCTGCCGCCCGAGCTGGTCGCCCACGCCTGGGCCCAGGACGGCACCGTCATGGGCCTGCGCCACCGCGCGCACCCGACGTACGGAGTGCAGTTCCACCCGGAGTCGGTGCTCACCGAGCAGGGCCACCGGATCATCGCCAACTTCGTCGACTCGGTCCGGGTACCGGCGCCGGCCGGGATCGCGGCGTCGGCCCGGATCCCGGCGCCCGCACGGATCGCGACGTCGGCCCCGATCCCCGTCCCCGCGCCGGTCCCGCTCGAAGGAGCCGCCCGGTGAAGAACGCCCTGCGCACCCTGGCGGCGGGCCGCCGCCTCAGCCGCGACGAGGCGGGCAGCGCCATGGCCGCCGTACTGGCCGGGGAAGCCACCCCCGGCCAGATCGCCGGATTCGCCATGGCCCTGTCCGCCCGCGGAGCCGACGTCGAGGAGATCGTCGGCCTCGTCGCCACCGCCCGCTCCTTCGGGACCCGCCTGCCCGGCGACGGCCGGGTCCTGGACACCTGCGGTACCGGCGGCGACGGCCACGACACCTTCAACATCTCCACCACCGCCGCGATCGTCGCGGCGGCCTGCGGGGTCCCGGTCGCCAAGCACGGCAACCGCAGCGCCTCCTCGGCCTGCGGCAGCGCCGACGTCCTGGAAGCCCTGGGCGTACGGATCGAGGCGGGCCCGGCGGAGGCGGCCGCCTGCCTGGCCGAGGTGGGCATCACCTTCCTCTTCGCGCCCGTCTTCCAGCCCGCCTTTCGGCACGCGTCCGGGCCCCGCCGCGAGCTGGGCGTGCGGACCGTGTTCAACGTGCTGGGCCCGCTCTGCAACCCGGCCGGCGCCCGCTACCAGACCCTCGGCGTCTCCGACCCGGCCCTGCTGGAGGTCATGACCGAGGTCCTGCACCGGCTCGGCACCGAGCGCGCGCTGGTGTTCTGCGCGGAGGACGGCCTGGACGAGCTGAGCACCTGCTCCCCGTCCCGCGTCGTCGAACTCGCCGACGGCCGCACCACCTCCTACCGGCTCGACCCCGCCGAGCTGGGCCTCGCCCCCGCCACCCTGGCGGACCTGCGGGGCGGCGACGCCGCCGCGAACGCCCGGACCGTACGCCGCGTCCTGGGCGGTGGAACCGGCCCGCACCGGGAGATCGTGCTGCTCAACACGGCCGCCGCCCTGCGGGCCGCCGGGCGCTGCGAGGACTGGCACACGGGGATCGCGCGCGCCGCCGAAGCCATCGATAGCGGCCGCGCCGCCGCCGTGCTCGACGCCTGGACGGCCGTCGGAGCGGCCCGCCGCCCGGTCCCGGCCGCCGCGTGAAGCGCACCCCGTGACGCGCACCCCATGACGCGTACCCCATGACACGACGCCCCATGAACACGACGAGGAGTCGTACGTTGACCCGCACCACCACCCCGGAGCCCGCGGCAGAGCCCGCAGCGGCAGCGCCGGCCGGCAGCAGTCTGCTGGCCGAGCTGATCGCGGCCGCGCACCGCCAGACCGAGGCCCGCCGCGCCGAGGTCCCGCTCGTCGAGATCGAGCGCAGGGCCGCCGCGGCTCCCCCCGTCCGGGACTTCGGCGCGGCCCTGCGCGCCCCCGGCCTCGGCGTCATCGCCGAGCTCAAGCCCCGCAGCCCGCTCAAGGGCCCGCTCACCGACGACTACCGGCCCGCCGAGCTGGCCCGCGCCTACGAGGCGGGCGGCGCCTGCGCGCTCTCGGTCCTCGCGCACACCGAGGGCTTCGGCGGCCGTCCCGAGGACCTGGCGACCGTACGGGAGGCCGTCGGCCTGCCCGTCATGCGCAAGGACTTCATCGTCGACGAGTACCAGATCGCGGAGGGCCGGGCCTTCGGCGCGGACGCGGTCCTGCTCGTGGTCGCGGCGCTGACCGGCGAGCGGCTGGCCCAGCTGTACGCGTACGCGACCGGCCTCGGCCTGCACGTCCTGGTGGAGGTGCACAGCGAGGCGGAGGCGCACACCGCACTCGGCCTCGGCGCCGTGAACATCGGGGTCAACCACCGCGACCTGCGCGACTTCCGCATGGACCTCGGGCTCACCGGCCGGCTGCGCCCGCAGGTCCCGGCCGACCGGGTGCTGATCGCCGAGAGCGGCGTACGCGGCCCGGCGGACGCCCGCCGCCTGCGCGCGGACGGCGCGGACGCGGTCCTGGTCGGCGAGACGCTGATGCGCTCGGCCGATCCGGCGGCGCTGGTGTCGCAACTGAAGGCCGCAGAAACCGACGAGACCGCAGAGAACACCCCCGAGGAGACCCGGTCATGACCACGACCACCAGCACCACTTCCTTCTTCCCGGACGCGGGGGGAGCGGTCCCGAACACCGAGGGCTATTTCGGTGATTTCGGTGGCAAGTTCATTCCGGAGGCGTTGGTGGCCGCGGTGGATGAGGTTGCGGCGGAGTATGAGAAGGCGAAGGTCGATCCGGCGTTCGCGGCTGAGTTGAATGATCTGTTGGTGAATTACACGGGTCGTCCGAGTGCGTTGACCGAGGTGCCGCGGTTCGCGGAGCACGCGGGCGGGGCGACGGTGTATCTGAAGCGTGAGGATCTGAACCACACGGGTTCGCACAAGATCAACAATGTGTTGGGTCAGGCGTTGCTGACCAAGCGCATGGGTAAGACGCGGGTGATCGCGGAGACCGGTGCGGGTCAGCACGGTGTGGCGACCGCCACCGCGTGTGCGTTGTTCGGTCTTGAGTGCACGATCTACATGGGTGAGATCGACACCGAGCGTCAGGCGTTGAACGTCGCCCGGATGCGGATGCTGGGCGCCGAGGTCATTGCGGTGAAGTCGGGTTCGCGGACGCTCAAGGACGCGATCAACGAGGCGTTCCGTGACTGGGTCGCGAATGTGGACCGGACGCATTATTTGTTCGGTACGGTCGCGGGTCCGCACCCGTTCCCGGCGATGGTGCGCGACTTCCACCGGGTGATCGGTGTGGAGGCGCGCCGTCAGATCCTGGAGCGTGAGGGACGCCTGCCGGACGCGGTGGCCGCGTGTGTGGGTGGCGGTTCGAATGCGATCGGTCTCTTCCACGCGTTCATCCCGGACGCGGACGTACGCCTGGTGGGCTTCGAGCCGGCGGGGCACGGGATCGAGACGGGTGAGCACGCGGCGACGTTGTCGGCGGGTGAGCCGGGGATCCTGCATGGTTCGCGTTCCTACGTGTTGCAGGACGAGGAGGGTCAGATCACCGAGCCGTATTCGATCTCGGCGGGTCTGGACTATCCGGGGATCGGTCCGGAGCACGCGTATTTGAAGGACGCGGGTCGGGGTGAGTACCGGGCGGTGACCGATGACCAGGCGATGCAGGCGCTGCGTCTGCTCTCGCGCACGGAGGGCATCATTCCGGCGATCGAGTCGGCGCACGCGCTGGCCGGGGCTCTGGAGTTGGGCAAGGAGCTGGGCAGGGACGGGCTGATCATCGTGAACCTGTCCGGTCGTGGGGACAAGGACATGGACACGGCGGCCCGCTACTTCGGCCTCTACGACGGCACCGAAGGAGCCACCAAGTGAGCACCACGACTGCGGGACAGGGCAACGTCCAGCTGCTGAGCGACACCCTGGCGAAGGCCAAGTCGCAGAATCGTGCGGCGCTGGTGGCGTATCTCCCGGCGGGTTTCCCGACCGTCGATGGTGGGATCGCGGCGATCAAGGCGATCATCGCGGGTGGCGCGGACGTCGTCGAGGTCGGGCTGCCGCACAGTGACCCGGTCCTGGACGGTCCGGTGATCCAGACCGCCGACGACATCGCGCTGCGCGGCGGCGTGAAGATCGCCGACGTGCTGCGCACGGTGCGCGAGGCGCACGAGGCGACGGGCGCGCCGGTGTTGGTGATGACGTATTGGAATCCGATCGACCGGTACGGGGTGGAGCGGTTCGCGGTGGAGTTGGCGGCGGCGGGTGGGGCGGGGTGCATCCTGCCGGATCTGCCGGTCCAGGAGTCCGCGTTGTGGCGCGAGCACGCCGACAAGTTGGGTCTGGCGACGGTGTTCGTCGTGGCGCCGTCCAGCAAGGATGCACGGTTGGCGACGATCACGGCTGCGGGTTCGGGTTTCGTGTACGCGGCGTCGTTGATGGGGGTGACGGGGACGCGGGTCTCGGTCGGTGAGCAGGCGCAGGACCTGGTGGCCCGGACCCGTAAGACCACGGACCTCCCGGTCTGTGTGGGGCTGGGTGTCTCCAACGCGGTGCAGGCGAAGGAGGTCGCGGTCTTCGCGGACGGTGTGATCGTCGGCTCGGCCTTCGTCAAGCTCCTCCTGGACGCCCCGGACCTCCCGGCCGGCCTCGCCGCCGTCCAGGCCCTGGCGGGCGAGCTCGCCGAAGGCGTACGGAGAGGCTAGCTGCAGCCCTTGCAGCAGCCCGGTTCGGCTCCGCGGTAGGCCAGGTCGCACCGCTCGCAGGTCTGCATCGGCAGCACCAGGAGCATCGGCGCCCGGCTTGAGGCAGCCACCCGCTCGGGCGGAATCTGGCTGGTGAGCCGGTAGGCGATCAGGGCGGCCGGATTCCGCGTGCGGGGCGGCAGATGGAGGGTGAGCGCGGCGGTCACGGCGTCCGGCGAGGCCCCGCGCTCCAGCCAGGTCTCGACCGCAGGCGTGAGCCGCTCGACGTCCCGCTCCCCGAGCAGCAACCGCGGATCCACCCCGCGCAGCCCTACGAGCACCCGCTCGGCCGCGTCCCTGCGCACGGCGCTGGCCGGGCCGGCGGGCCGGGGCAGCGGCCGCAACGGGGTGGCGACCGCCACCGATACCGGTAGCGCCTCGACCTCGGCCTCCGCCACCACGGGCTCGGCTCCCCGCCCCGCATCCGGCCCGGCTTCCTCCTCGGGGACGGCGTACCCGGGCCGGTTGTAGAACACGGTCCGGGTGACCACCTGCCCACCGGGCAGCCGATCCCGGGTGCGCTCCAGGTACCCGTGCTCCTCCAGCTCCCGCAGCGCCCGGGCGATCCGGTACTCGCTCTCGGGGAACCGGGCGGCGAGGTCCTTGATGCCGACGGGGGTGCCGGCCGGCAGCGACTGGATGTGCGTACCGAGGCCGATGCCCATCAGGGACATCTCGTCGTGCTGGGCGAGGTGGTTGCCCACCACGGTGAAGCGGCGGGTGTGCCGGATGTTGACGTGGATGACCCCGTACCGGGGACTCCCGTCGGCATTCCGGGACGAGGCGCGCGAGCGCACGTTAAGCTTCTGAATACCCATCGGGAAGTAGCTCTTCTCGCTGGTCAGGCCCCCGCCCGGGATTGCAGTCCCGCCGGGGGCCGACGCATGTCTGGACTTGTCGCGCCGAGCATATGCCAGCGAACCCCCATGAAAGCCAGCCCAGTTGGCCCCGTTCACCCATGTGAGCTACGCCCCGCCGCACCCCCGCCCGGGAGGCCGGAGGGGCTTGGCAGAGGCCTTTCGCTTCCCCAGTACTAACCCCTTACACAACTAACCCGACCGCCACGCGGAAACCCGCGATGCGGCTCCCGTGGCGCGGGCCCGGTCACGCCTCCAACAGGTCGTGCACGTACTCACCGAGTGCCGGGCCCGGCGTCGAGGAACTCGGCGAACCATGGAAGTCGCCCTCGGCGAGCCGGTCTGCGGCTGCTTCCCGGCGGGGAGCGTCCGCGTGCGGCATCACCCTGACCCACTCAAGAACGAGCCTGGTGCGATTGAATCAAACGTCTCACGCAGCTCGTCGCGGGCTTCGGTGAAGCGCCATCCCAGCACCGGCAATTGCCAGTAACCGTAATTTGGGTGGATCGCTGGAGTGGACTTGAGTCAGGCGATCGGGGCGAACTTTTCGAGGGCTGCCCGCGCGTGGCGGAACCGAGGTGCGTCCTTGATGGTGTTGTCCATCTCCAGTCGGGCTGGGGCCGCTCTTCGCGCAGGGTCTATCTCGCCCGATGCGGCTAGGTGGAGGGCCAGCCTGCCGAATCCCAGGCTCGTTGGAAGTCCGCTGACGTCACCAAGCGTGCCGTGAAGTAGGGCAGCTTGTTTACGTCTTTAATCTCCCCGACCGGAACTTCGCTCAGCCCGATGTCTAGGGATTCGTGAACGTCGTCACTCTTCAGCATGCGCCCATTCGTGTAACGGTGCACCTTCCGTGTTTCGTATCCGTCTGGCCCGATCTCGCTGTAGATGGTGGTGGGGTCATCGTTCGGCTCGTGCAGCCATTCTACTTTCCAATATTCCACGGCTCAGTTTTCTCGGTGGCTGACTATGTGGCTGACGGACCCGGTCGCGGCTCCCTCTTCGATCCCGCCTCGGCGATGGCCTGGATGATGAGGTCCATGTCTTCGTTCGCGGCGGCGCAGAACTCCTGGTCGGATTGCACGATCGAGAGACGGGCTTCACTGATCCCTTCCCCGTTTGGTCCTGTCGCCGAGTTGGCGAGTCGGAGGGGGAGGATGAACGAGTTCTTTCGCTCGACAAGGGTCCACTCGGTGTTCTTTGGTGCAGTGCGTGCGATTGAAGTGAATGTTTCACGCAGGTCGTCGCGGGCTTCAGCGAAGCGCCACGCCAGTTCTGGTAGCTGCCAGGACCCGTAAGTGGGATGGATTGCGGGAATCGACTTAAGTCGAATGAGCGGAGCGAACTGCTCAAGCGCTTCTCGCGCTTGAATGAATCGCGAATCGTTCATATCGCTACTCACCTCCATTGGCGTTTTGGGGAGGGGGTCCAAGGTCCATTTTGCCTAATGACCCGTTCGTTGTTTTCGGAGCGCATCGCCCTCTCGTAGTCTCCGCTGGGGATCGGGTTGCTGCTCATTGTTGGATCGTATATGTATCGACCGTCGGTGTATACCTCGTGAAAATCCCACGTGGCTATGGTGTTTCCGCCCGCTTCGGGTGTTCGAATGGTTCCCGACGGCGTAATGTAGTGGATTATCTTCCCCTCGCCACCGGCGCGGTCGAATATGTATTTTGAGATGTCTGAGCAGTCTATATAGTCACCCTTAGGTGCTGCTCGCATGAGATCTGTCAGCTTTTGGCTCGGTGGGTGATCCGGGTGCGGGTCCCGGAATTCGAAGGGTCCGCGCTCCGGGCATCCCTCCGGTGCCAGCCCCAACGGGTCGGCCCACGTGTGGGGGTTGTGGACGTAGGTCGTCGGGTTGGGGGCGGGGGAGAGGCCCAGGGGGTCCGGGGTGAGGTAGCGGGCCGTTTCCGGGTCGTAGGTGCGGAAGACGTTGTGGTGGAGGCCGGATTCCGGGTCGTAGTACTGGCCCGGGAAGCGGAGCGGGGTGTAGGCGGTGGCGTCGCGGTTCCAGGTCGTGGTGCCCCAGAGGGTGGTGCGGGTGTGCCAGGCGACCTCGCCCGCCTCGTCGATCAGCTGGGTCGGGGTGCCGATCAGGTCCGTGACGATCGCGAAGAAGCGGTCGTCGACGCCCTCCTGGTCCAGGTGTTCGGTCTGGGTCAGGGGGTGCAGGCCCCGGTGGGTCCACGTCAGGGTGACCGGGCCCGTGCTCTGCTCGCAGAGGGTGGCGCCGTCCCAGGTGAACAGGACCCGCTCCGTCGGGCTCTGCTTCGAGGTGCGGCGGCCCAGGGGGTCGTAGGTGTAGGTCCAGCGGGTGCCGTCGGGGGTGGTGACCGCCGCCAGCTGGTCCTCCGCGTTCCATTCGTAGCGCCAGGTGTCGGGCTTGCGGGACGGGCGCGTCTTCTGGCGCAGCACCGTCCGGCCCAGGGCGTCGTACTCGTAGCGGACCGCGCCCGCCCGGGTGAGCCGGGTGCCGGTGTAGGCGCGCGTCCCCTGGGCCTCGGCCCCCGGGTGGCGGTCGGGCCAGGAGGCCGAGGTCTGGTTGCCCGCCTCGTCGTACGCGTACCGCTCCGACCACGAGCCCGCCTCCACCGCGGTGACCCGCGCGGCCGCGTCGAGCGTGAAGGTGCGCGGTCCGGTGAGGGAGTCCTCGGTCCCGGTCAGGTGGCCGTCGGCGCGGTAGCCGTAGCCCCGGCGCTGGAGCGTGCGCCCGTCCCGGCCGACGACCGACTGCGCGGTCGTGCGGCCCGACTCGTCGTACTCCTGGGTGAGGGATACGGCGCCCACCGTCCGCGCGAGCTCCTGGCCCGCCGCGTCGTGCGTGAAGGTCAGGATGCGGCCGGAGGTCGTCAGGGCCGTGCTCCGCCCCGCCGCGTCGTACGCCCACTCGGACCGTGCGCCGCTGGGCGTCGTACGGGCACTGCGGCGGCCCAGGGCGTCGTACGCGTAGCTCAGCGTGCGGCCGTCGACCGTCTCCGAGCGGATCCTGCCCGCGCGGTCGCGCAGCCGGGTGAGGGTGGAATCCGGTGAGGTCACCGAGACCAGCCGGTCCGAGACGTCGTACTCGTACGCCGTCGAGCCGGCCGGAGTCCGCTTGCCGACGACCTGGCCCAGGGCGTTGTGCTCGTAGCGGGTGACCTCGGACAGCGCGTTCGTACGGGACACCAGCCGGCCCGCCGCGTCGTGGCCGTAGGTCAGGGCGCGGCCGTCGAAGTCCGACTCCGAGGCGAGTCGTCCCGCCGGGTCGTAGCGGTAACTCCACTCCAAGCCCTGCGGGTTGGTCACGCCCGTCAGGCGCAGCTCCGTATCGTGCGCGAACGCGTACCGGGCCCCGTCAGGGCCGGTACGGGCCACCAACAGGTCGAAGTCCCCGTACTCGGAGACCGTCACCCCGCCCGCCGCGTCCGTGTGGGTCAGGCAGTTGCCCTCGGCGTCGTACGTCCACGATTCGGCGCTGCCGTCCGCGTACGCGCGGCGCAGCAGTCGCCCCTCCACGCTCCACGTGAGGTGGGTGGTGCGGCCCAGGGGGTCCGTCACCGCGACCGGGCGGCCGAAGGCGTCGCGCTCGTACGTCGTGGTCGCGCCCAGCGGGTCCGTGGTCGACACGACCAGGCCCGCGGCGTCCGAACGCACCGCCGTCGTCGCGTCCAGCGCGTCCGTCACGGCCGACAGGTGGCCCCGCGCGTCGTGGGCGAAGCGGGTCGTGACGCCCGACGGGTCGGTGACCGAGGTCCGGCGGCCCCGGGCGTCGTACGTCTGGCGGACCGTCGTGCCGTCCGGGTTCGCCACCTTCACCGGCAGGCCGCGGGCGTCGTACTCCGCCCGGGTCGCGCGGCCGTCCGGGCGGATGACCGCGAGGAGGTGCCCCTCCTCGCTCCACTCGAAGCGGGTGGTGTGCCCCAGCGGGTCCGTACGGGACAGGAGCCGGTGGTGGCGGTCGTGGGTGAAGCGGGTGGTCGCACCCATGGGGTCGGTCGTCGACACGACCCGGGCCCGGTCGGCCACCCCGTACAGCGTGCGGTGGCCCAGCGAGTCCGTGAGGGTGGTCAGGCCGTCCTCATAGGCGAACCGGATGTTCAGGTGCCCGTTGGCGCCGGACTGGGCCACGCAGCGGTGACGGTCGTCGTAGACGTAGTCGAAGCGGCGCTCGTTGGTGTCGGTCCAGGACGTGATCCGGCCCAGCTCGTCGTAGCCGAAGCGCAACGGGCGGCCGCTGGAGTTGGTGACCTCGGTGAGGTGGCCGTCCGTGTAGGCGTAGCGCAGGATCTCGGTGCCCGACGCGCTCAGGCCGGTTATTCGGCCTTCGGCCGAGGCCAGGGTCACTTCGTAGCCGCCGCTGTGGGTGATGCGCAGCGGCGCGCCCGTCGTCTCGTCGTAGGCGTACGAGATCCACGCGCCCGAGCGGTCGTCCTGCTGGGTCAGCAGGCCCTCTGGCGAGAAGTGGCGCACCTGACCGCTCTCGGGGTCGGTGACCGTGTAGCAGCCGTCCGGGTCGCGGGCCAGGGGCCAGCGTTGTCCGAGGGCCGGTAGTACCGGGACTCCCGGCGCCGGATGCGGATAGGAGAGGAGGCTGCCGTCCGCGCGGACGAGGATCACGCCCTCGGCGTCGATCTCCAGGCGCTGGTCGACGGTGGAGACCCAGGTGGGACCGAACCAGCGGCCCGACCGGTAAGAGGATTCGAAAGTTCGGCTGAATATCAGCGGTAGTGATCCCGGGAGGACCAGGTCGGTCTGGGGGAGGACCATCCGGCCCGTCGCGACGTCGACCGGGTCTCCCTCGCACGTTTTGTCGGCCTGCTGTCGCGAGCGCTCCTGCTCGGCACCGCGCAGGTCCTCGCGGGCCGAGGGAGCGTGGGCCCCCTTGGAGCCCGGCCGGAGGTCCTCCGCCAGGCGGCCCGCCCGCAGGCCCTCGGCGACCCGCCCCGCGCCCTTCGCGCCGATGATCTCGGGGATCAGCTTGCCGATGCCCTCGCCCGGGTCCTTCGCGAATTCGTCGACCATCGCCTTGCCGGCAGCCAAGGGGTCGTTCGCGGAGACGAGCAGTCCGGCGGCCGTCTGGTTCAGCCGCATCCGGTATTCAGCGGGGTGCGCGACGTTGTACGGGTCGTGCGGGTCCAGGGCACGAACGAAGTTGACCAGGCCCGCCGTGCCCTTGATGACGCCACCCGCGACATGACCCGCGTTGAGCGAGGTCAGGGCCATGTTGCTGACCTGTTGTTCCGCGAACGACGGCATCGGTGGCGCCGCGTCGCGCGCCGCCTCCAGGGCCGTGACCGCCGTGCGGGAGGCGTCGTCGCGCTGCCGGCGGGCCTCGGCCAGCTTCTCGTGCGCGGCCTTGATCCCCTCCGCGCCCGGGTCGGTGAAGCCCGCGGGCCGGGTCGGGAGCGGGTCCGCCTTGGCGTCGAGCGCCGCGTTGTAGTCATCGACCCGGGCGTTGTAGGCGGTGCGCGCCGTCTCGGAGGTCCTGAGCGCGCTCTTGTACGCCGCGATGGCCTCCCGGGCCTGGCCCTGGGCCCATTCCACGGTGCCCGCGAAGTGCGTCAGCGCGCCCGCCGCCTCGGCGAAGGCGTCCGCGGCCTTGAACCACGGCGGGGTCTGCCGCGCGAGGGCCGTGCGGAAGGCGTCCGCGCTCTCGCCCTTGAGTGCGGCGGAGTCCAGCCCCTTGAGGCCGGCCCCGGTACGGTCGCAGGCCGTTTGGAGGTCGGTCAGGTGGGCGGCGGTGGAGCGGAGCTTGGTGGGGCTGCCGTGGACGAGCTTCTTCGGGTCGTCGCTCTGGCCGAGCTGGACCTCGGCGACGTCGGCGCCGAGCCAGTTCGCGGCGGAGTCGACCGTTTCGCGGACCGCGTTCGCCCCCTTCCGCCAGCCGGCGGCCTCCAGGGTGTCCGCGGCCTTGTCGCCCACCCACTCGACGCCCTCGCCCACCACCTCGGCGGCGTCGTCCGCCCAGTCAGGGAGGTAGTCCTTGAGACCCATCAGCCCTCGTCCCCCCGAGCCACCCGCGCCTGGGCCCGGTCGATGAGGGCCGGGTCCACCCCCGCCGCCTCGGCCGCGCGGTCCACCGCGGCCCCGCCGAAGCCCTCGGTGGAGACCCTGCGGCCGGCGTCGGTCCAGGTCCGTTCGATGCCCTCGGCGGCGCGACGGTCGGCCTCCGGGCCGAAGTCCGGCTCGTACGGGTTGCCCTGGACGATCTCGTCCCAGGACCTGCCCTCGATCTCGTCCTCGCTCGCGTGCGGGTTGCCGTAGAGGGAGTTCGCGCCGACCTTGAAGGCGCCCTGGAGGTACTGGTCCTCCTCCCAGAGCGCGCCCGCGGACAGACCGAGGTCCTGGGCCAGTCCGCCGACGCCCTGGACGAGTGCCCGTACCCCCCACTCCCAGCGCCCGCAGAAGTCCTCGAAGACCGAGGCGAGCGCCGGGTGGCCCGCCTCCATGCCGGTCAGGGCCAGGCCGCCGAAGCCCGCGCCGAACGAAGCGCCCGCCGAGGACGCCTGGATGCCGCCGATCTCGTCCAGCTCCGCCGTCGTCGCCCTCAAGCCGCTCAGTACCTGTTCGACGGCCACCGGATCCACCGCCAGGTTCTTCGACGGGTCGTTGCCGCCGTCACCCCTCATGTCCCACCCCCGTGCTCGAAACGGCAGCGTAGAAGGCCGCGCGGGTGGGTTGATCTTTGCGGGTGCGGATCCGGCCAGGGGACTCCCAGGGGCCGCCTTCGGGCTGGTCAGGGGCTGTGAGAGGCTCCGCTCACAAAGATCACGGGGGTGGGGCATGACAAACGACGAAAGCCACGGCGGGAGCGGGTCCGGCGTTTCCGACGACGAGTGGGCGCGGTTCGTGCGGGACGCCGAGCGGGGGACCGGGGAGGCTCCCAAGGAGCCGTCGGCGCGGGCCCGGATGGTGACGGAGCGGCTGCGCCGCGAGGACGAGCAGCGGGCCGCCGCCGCCCGCGGACGGTTCGGGCGCCGCGGCAGGTCCGTACCCGCCGAGCCGCCCGGCTGGCGGACCGGGCCGGCCTGGCAGGAGATGCAGGGCCGGGGCAAGGCCAAGCGGCGGATCAAGGCCACCCTGGCCATCGTCTTCGTCGCGGGCCTCGCGATGGTCGCCCTGCGGCCCGAGCTGCTGGTCGACAAGCTGACGGGGGAGGGGGACCGGGAGGCGCCCGGCCGGGCCGCGAGCGCCGCCCCGCTGCCCGCCGAGACCGCACGGCCGACCGCGGCTCCGGGGCCGGTGGACCCGGACCGGCCGACCCTCAAGGAGCCCTTCCTCGGCTCCCCGGCCCTCCAGTGGGCGGACGGCGCCGCCGGCATCGAGCTGCCGGCCGCCACCGCGGTGAACGGGATCCCCCAGGAAGAGGTCGCGTCCCTGCTGGCCCGCACCCGGGACCTGCTCATCGCCTCGAACCTGGACCCCGCGGTCCTGGGCGGGGGACGGCCCGAGGTCGCCCTGGCACTCCTGGACCCGCTGCAGGACGACGTCAAGGGCGTCATGGAGCGGGCGCTGGAGAAGCCCTCGGCGCAGGACAACCCGCTGTTCCTCTTCAGCCGCTTCGACCCGGCGGAGGTGCGCTTCCACGGCGGGGTCGTCAAGACCCGGGGCCGGATGACCGTCGAGGGCGGCAAGGAGGGGGAGGTGCTCGTGCACGCCGACTACTCCTTCGTCTACCCGGTCGTGCGCGCGAAGGGCGGTTCCGACGAGGTGGCCCGCACGATCGTCCGGCGCACCGTGACGACGGCCTACCACGACCCGAAGCGCTGGCGGGCGACCGACGGCACGCTGCAGCTCGTGGAGTGGAAGGAGAGCGCGGGCAACGACGACTGCTCCCGGGACGGGACCGGCTACCTGCACCCGCAGTTCGCCAGTGACCGGCGTACGTCGCCGAGCCCGACCGGGTCGGTCACGGACCCGTACGACCGGAGCACGCCGCTGGACGCGCTGCCGCAGGACTGCGGGACCGTTTCCCGGTCCTGACCCCCCGCCCCGGCGGCCCCTGCGGCCGGGGCGCGCACGGCGCGGCACGGCGCTGCGTGGTGCGGTTTGACCACGCAGCGCGACGGGGTATTGTTCTGCGCCCGATTGGCGCCATACGTGTCGGGTATGGCAGACTACTCAAGTTGCTCGGCTGAGTGCCGATGCTGCGCGCCTCCCGCCGGGAGGACCGGAAGCGAGTCCCACAGTACTCGTCGCCTTCATCTGCCCTCCGGGGCAGCACTGGGGCGGACGTACGGGAATCTTCTGGGAAGTGTCAGCACGGAGTAGGCCAGGCGCTCGGTGGGTGTTTCTCCCCCGATGCGCGGTCTTGGGACCGCACCCCCTTGGCAGGGAATTTCCTATGGAAATTTCTTTGGAGGGAGTGCGACACGCCCGACCGCGTGGGTCGGAGGAGGAGCTGCGGAGGAATCCGCGGCCGACCGGGAGCCAGAGCGTTTCCACAACAGACAGGACTACGGAGTAGCCATGGCGGGACAGAAGATCCGCATCCGGCTCAAGGCCTACGACCACGAGGTCATCGATTCCTCGGCGAAGAAGATCGTCGAGACGGTGACGCGCACTGGTGCGTCGGTCGCGGGCCCGGTGCCGCTGCCCACTGAGAAGAACGTGTACTGCGTCATCAAGTCGCCGCACAAGTACAAGGACTCGCGCGAGCACTTCGAGATGCGCACGCACAAGCGCCTGATCGACATCCTCGACCCGACGCCCAAGACCGTTGACTCGCTGATGCGCCTGGACCTTCCGGCCGGCGTTGACATCGAGATCAAGCTCTGAGAGGCACGGAGAAGATGGCAAAGCAGATCAAGGGCGTCCTGGGCGAGAAGCTCGGCATGACCCAGGTCTGGGACGAGAACAACCGTGTCGTCCCGGTCACTGTCGTCAAGGCTGGGCCCTGCGTCGTTACCCAGGTCCGTAAGAACGACATCGATGGCTACGAGTCGGTCCAGATCGCCTTCGGCGAGATTGACCCGCGCAAGGTGAACAAGCCCCTCAAGGGTCACTTCGCCAAGGCCGATGTAACCCCGCGCCGCCACCTGGTGGAGCTCCGCACCTCCGACGCCAGCGAGTACACGCTCGGCCAGGAGATCACCGCTGCTGTGTTCGAGTCCGGCGTCAAGGTCGACGTCACGGGCAACAGCAAGGGCAAGGGCTTCGCCGGTGTCATGAAGCGTCACAACTTCAAGGGCCTCGGCGCCGGCCACGGCGTGCAGCGCAAGCACCGCTCCCCCGGTTCGATCGGTGGCTGCGCCACCCCTGGGCGTGTCTTCAAGGGCATGCGCATGGCCGGTCGTATGGGTAACGAGCGCGTCACCACCCAGAACCTGACCATCCACGCGGTTGACGCGGAGAAGGGTCTGCTCCTCATCAAGGGTGCGGTCCCCGGTCCGAACGGCGGCCTCGTCCTGGTCCGTACCGCGGCCAAGGGGGCTTGAGGTAATGAGCACCATTGACATCCTTTCGCCGGCAGGCGACAAGGCCGGTACCGTTGAACTCCCCGCGGAGATCTTCGACGCCAAGACCAGCGTTCCGCTGATCCACCAGGTCGTTGTCGCTCAGCTGGCTGCTGCCCGTCAGGGCACGCACAAGACCAAGCGTCGCGGCGAAGTCCGTGGTGGTGGCCGCAAGCCGTACCGCCAGAAGGGCACCGGCCGCGCCCGTCAGGGTTCGACCCGCGCTCCGCAGTTCGTCGGCGGTGGCGTCGTCCACGGCCCGCAGCCGCGTGACTACTCGCAGCGGACCCCGAAGAAGATGAAGGCCGCCGCTCTCCGCGGTGCCCTGTCGGACCGTGCGCGTCACTCCCGCATCCACGTCATCACCGGCGTGGTCGAGGGTGCCGCCTCCACGAAGGCCGCCAAGACGCTGTTCGGCAAGATCTCGGAGCGCAAGAACCTGCTCCTGGTCGTCGACCGCGCCGACGAGGCTGCGTGGCTGTCCGCCCGCAACCTGCCCCAGGTGCACATCCTGGAGCCGGGCCAGCTGAACACGTACGACGTGATCGTCTCTGATGACGTGGTCTTCACCCAGGCCGCTTTCGAGTCCTTCGTGTCTGGCCCCAAGGCCGACGAGACCGAAGGGAGCGACGCGTAATGTCTGACGCGACCGTTACCAGCAAGACCTTCAACGACCCGCGCGACCTGCTGATCAAGCCGGTTGTCTCGGAGAAGAGCTACGCGCTGCTCGACGAGAACAAGTACACGTTCATCGTCGCGCCGGGCTCGAACAAGACCCAGATCAAGCAGGCTGTGGAAGCGGTCTTCTCGGTCAAGGTCACCGGGGTCAACACGATCAACCGTCAGGGTAAGCGCAAGCGCACCAAGACCGGTTTCGGCAAGCGCGCTGACACCAAGCGCGCCATCGTGACCCTCGCTGAGGGCGACCGAATCGACATCTTCGGCGGCCAGGCCTCCTAACGGGGGTCTAGTCGTCCGGAATCGGACGAGGACTGAGAAATGGGTATCCGCAAGTACAAGCCGACGACCCCGGGCCGTCGTGGCTCCAGCGTCGCCGACTTTGTCGAGATCACGCGGTCCACGCCGGAGAAGTCGCTGGTTCGCCCGCTGCACAGCAAGGGCGGCCGTAACAACACCGGTCGGATCACTGTTCGCCACCAGGGTGGTGGCCACAAGCGCGCCTACCGCGTGATCGACTTCCGTCGTCACGACAAGGACGGCGTGCCGGCCAAGGTCGCTCACATCGAGTACGACCCGAACCGCACCGCGCGCATCGCGCTCCTGCACTACGCAGACGGCGAGAAGCGCTACATCATCGCCCCGGCCAAGCTGAGCCAGGGCGACCGGATTGAGAACGGCCCTGGCGCCGACATCAAGCCGGGTAACAACCTCCCGCTCCGCAACATCCCGGTCGGTACCACGATCCACGCGATCGAGCTCCGTCCCGGTGGTGGCGCCAAGTTCGCCCGCTCTGCCGGTTCTTCCGTGCAGCTGCTGGCGAAGGAGGGCCAGTACGCCCACCTGCGTATGCCGTCGGGCGAGGTTCGCCTGGTCGACGTCCGCTGCCGCGCCACGATCGGCGAGGTCGGCAACGCCGAGCAGTCGAACATCAACTGGGGCAAGGCCGGCCGTATGCGCTGGAAGGGCGTTCGCCCCTCCGTCCGCGGTGTCGCGATGAACCCGGTCGACCACCCGCACGGTGGTGGTGAGGGTAAGACCTCCGGTGGTCGTCACCCGGTCTCCCCGTGGGGTCAGAAGGAGGGTCGTACTCGCTCGCCGAAGAAGGCTTCGAGCAAGTACATCGTCCGCCGCCGCAAGACGAACAAGAAGCGCTAGGAGCGGGTTTAGATGCCGCGCAGTCTCAAGAAGGGACCCTTCGTCGACGGACACCTCATCAAGAAGGTGGACGTACAGAACGAAGCTGGTACCAAGAACGTCATCAAGACCTGGTCCCGTCGCTCGATGATCATCCCGGCCATGCTGGGTCACACCATCGCGGTGCACAACGGCAAGATCCACGTCCCGGTGTTCGTCACCGAGTCGATGGTCGGCCACAAGCTCGGCGAGTTCTCGCCGACTCGCACCTTCCGCGGCCACGTCAAGGACGACCGGAAGTCGAAGCGCCGCTAAAGGCGGGGTGGTAACGACTATGACTTACACCGAAGGGACAACCATGGAAGCCAGGGCCCAGGCGCGGTACATCCGCGTCACGCCCATGAAGGCCCGCCGAGTGGTGGACCTTATCCGTGGCATGGATGCCACGGAGGCTCAGGCCGTCCTGCGTTTCGCCCCGCAGGCCGCGAGCGTGCCCGTTGGCAAGGTGCTGGACAGCGCCATCGCCAACGCGGCTCACAACTACGACCACACGGACGCCTCCTCGCTGGTAATCAGCGCGGCGTACGTGGACGAGGGCCCGACCCTGAAGCGGTTCCGTCCGCGTGCTCAGGGCCGTGCCTACCGGATCCGCAAGCGGACCAGCCACATCACCGTGGTCGTCAGCAGCAAGGAAGGTTCCCGGTAATGGGCCAGAAGGTAAACCCGCACGGGTTCCGGCTCGGCATCACCACCGACTTCAAGTCGCGTTGGTACGCCGACAAGCTGTACAAGGACTACGTCAAGGAAGACGTCGCCATCCGCAGGATGATGACGTCCGGCATGGAGCGCGCCGGCATCTCGAAGGTTGAGATCGAGCGCACCCGTGACCGCGTGCGTGTGGACATCCACACCGCTCGTCCCGGCATCGTCATCGGCCGCCGTGGCGCCGAGGCCGACCGCATCCGCGGTGACCTCGAGAAGCTCACGGGCAAGCAGGTCCAGCTGAACATCCTCGAGGTCAAGAACCCCGAGATGGACGCTCAGCTGGTTGCTCAGGCCGTTGCGGAGCAGCTGTCCTCCCGCGTTTCCTTCCGTCGCGCCATGCGTAAGAGCATGCAGGGCACGATGAAGGCCGGCGCCAAGGGCATCAAGATCCAGTGTGGTGGCCGTCTCGGCGGCGCCGAGATGAGCCGGTCCGAGTTCTACCGCGAGGGTCGTGTGCCGCTGCACACGCTGCGCGCGAACGTGGACTACGGCTTCTTCGAGGCCAAGACCACCTTCGGCCGTATCGGCGTGAAGGTCTGGATCTACAAGGGCGACGTCAAGAACATCGCCGAGGTTCGCGCCGAGAACGCTGCGGCCCGTGCGGGTAACCGCCCGGCCCGTGGTGGCGCGAACGACCGTCCGGCCGGTGGCCGTGGTGGTCGTGGTGGCGAGCGTGGCGGCCGTGGCGGCCGCAAGCCGCAGCAGGCTGTCGGCGCCGAGGCCCCCAAGGCCGAGGCTGCTGCCGCCGCTCCGGCTGAGAGCACCGGAACGGAGGCCTGACCGACATGCTGATCCCTCGTAGGGTCAAGCACCGCAAGCAGCACCACCCCAAGCGCCGCGGTATGGCCAAGGGCGGTACTGAGGTCTCGTTCGGCGAGTACGGCATCCAGGCGCTCACCCCGGCCTACGTGACGAACCGCCAGATCGAGGCGGCTCGTATCGCGATGACCCGCCACATCAAGCGTGGCGGCAAGGTCTGGATCAACATTTACCCGGACCGTCCCCTGACGAAGAAGCCTGCCGAGACCCGCATGGGTTCCGGTAAGGGTTCTCCCGAGTGGTGGATCGCGAACGTGCACCCGGGCCGGGTCATGTTCGAGCTGTCCTACCCGAACGAGAAGATTGCTCGTGAGGCGCTCACCCGCGCTGCTCACAAGCTTCCGATGAAGTGCCGGATTGTTCGGCGCGAGGCAGGTGAGTCGTGATGGCGACGGGAACCAAGGCGTCCGAGCTGCGTGAGCTCGGTAACGAGGAGCTCGTTGGCAAGCTGCGCGAGGCCAAGGAAGAGCTGTTCAAGCTGCGCTTCCAGGCGGCCACGGGTCAGCTGGAGAACAACGGCCGGCTCAGGTCCGTCCGTAAGGACATCGCTCGCATCTACACCCTGATGCACGAGCGTGAGCTCGGTATCGAGACGGTGGAGAGCGCCTGATGAGCGAGAAGAACGTGACTGAGACGACTGCCCGCGGCTTCCGCAAGACCCGTGAGGGTCTCGTCGTCAGCGACAAGATGGACAAGACCGTCGTCGTCGCTGTCGAGGACCGCGTGAAGCACGCGCTGTACGGCAAGGTCATCCGCCGTACGAACAAGCTCAAGGCTCACGACGAGCAGAACGCTGCCGGCGTCGGCGACCGCGTCATCATCATGGAGACGCGTCCGCTGTCGGCGAGCAAGCGCTGGCGCATCGTCGAGATCCTCGAGAAGGCCAAGTAAGGAAATTGCCTGGGGGGTTTCCCCCAGGTCAGTTCCGCCAGGCTCGGTAGGGGCTTCCACCGCTTGAAAGAGCACCGCGAAGCCCCTGCCGGGAACCGGCAGACACACAGGAGATAGACGTGATCCAGCAGGAGTCGCGACTGCGTATCGCCGACAACACTGGTGCCAAGGAAATCCTTTGCATCCGTGTTCTCGGTGGTTCGGGTCGCCGCTACGCGGGCATCGGCGACGTCATCGTCGCCACCGTCAAGGACGCTATCCCGGGCGGCAATGTGAAGAAGGGTGACGTCGTCAAGGCTGTCATCGTTCGCACCGTCAAGGAGCGCCGCCGCCAGGACGGCTCGTACATCCGCTTCGACGAGAACGCCGCTGTCATTCTCAAGAACGACGGCGACCCTCGTGGCACCCGTATCTTCGGCCCGGTGGGCCGTGAGCTGCGCGAGAAGAAGTTCATGAAGATCATCTCGCTCGCGCCGGAGGTGCTGTAAGCATGAAGATCAAGAAGGGCGACCTGGTTCAGGTCATCACCGGTAAGGACAAGGGCAAGCAGGGCAAGGTCATTGTGGCCATCCCTACTGAGAACCGCGTCCTGGTCGAGGGTGTCAACCGGGTCAAGAAGCACACCAAGGCCGGTCAGACCGCTGGTGGTTCGCAGACCGGTGGCATCGTGATCACCGAGGCGCCGATCCACGTCAGCAACGTTCAGCTGGTTGTGGAGAAGGACGGCCAGAAGGTCGTCACCCGCGTCGGATACCGCTTCGACGACGAGGGCAACAAGATCCGCGTTGCCAAGCGGACGGGTGAGGACATCTGATGGCTACCACTCCGCGTCTCAAGACGAAGTACCGCGAGGACATCGCGGGCAAGCTGCGTGAGGAGTTCTCCTACGAGAACGTCATGCAGATCCCCGGCCTCGTCAAGATCGTCGTGAACATGGGTGTCGGCGACGCCGCCCGTGACTCGAAGCTGATCGACGGTGCCATCAAGGACCTGACGACGATCACCGGTCAGAAGCCGGCCGTCACGAAGGCCCGCAAGTCCATCGCGCAGTTCAAGCTGCGCGAGGGTCAGCCGATCGGCTGCCACGTCACCCTCCGTGGTGACCGCATGTGGGAGTTCCTGGACCGTACGCTGTCGCTCGCGCTGCCGCGTATCCGTGACTTCCGTGGTCTGTCGCCGAAGCAGTTCGACGGCCGTGGCAACTACACCTTCGGTCTCACGGAGCAGGTCATGTTCCACGAGATCGACCAGGACAAGATCGACCGTACCCGGGGTATGGACATCACCGTGGTCACCACGGCGACCAACGACGACGAGGGCCGCGCCCTCCTTCGTCACCTCGGCTTCCCCTTCAAGGAGGCGTAAGCGAGATGGCGAAGAAGGCTCTCATCGCGAAGGCTGCCCGCAAGCCCAAGTTCGGTGTGCGTGCGTACACCCGCTGCCAGCGCTGCGGTCGTCCCCACTCCGTGTACCGCAAGTTCGGCCTGTGCCGCGTCTGCCTTCGTGAGATGGCTCACCGTGGCGAGCTGCCGGGCGTAACCAAGAGCTCCTGGTAATTCTCTCTCGTCCCTAGGGACTTGGGAATCACCAGAGACTCTCGGTAAGCATCTGGCCGGTGGGTGCCCCGCTCCGCATGCCGTAGGCTTGTGGGGTTGGGCGCCTGCCGTCCATAACGACTTACTACGCCGTAGGTCCCCGCACCGCACCCGTCCCGCCACTGAGTGGGGAGAGGGATGGCGCATACAGGAAACCCCGGCGAGAGAGGCCGAAGGCCGATTCATGACCATGACTGACCCGATCGCAGACATGTTGACTCGTCTGCGTAACGCTAACTCGGCGTACCACGACTCCGTCGTGATGCCGCACAGCAAGATCAAGTCGCACATCGCGGAGATCCTCAAGCAAGAGGGTTTCATCACCGGCTGGAAGGTCGAGGACGCCGAGGTCGGCAAGAACCTCGTCCTCGAGCTGAAGTTCGGGCCGAACCGTGAGCGCTCCATCGCGGGCATCAAGCGGATCTCGAAGCCCGGTCTGCGCGTGTACGCGAAGTCCACCAACCTGCCCAAGGTGCTCGGCGGCCTGGGCGTGGCGATCATCTCCACGTCCCACGGTCTGCTCACTGGCCAGCAGGCAGGCAAGAAGGGCGTAGGTGGGGAAGTCCTCGCCTACGTCTGGTAGTCGGGAACGGAGGAAAAGCAATGTCGCGAATCGGCAAGCTCCCCATCCAGGTTCCCGCCGGTGTGGACGTCACCATCGATGGCAGCACGGTCGCCGTGAAGGGCCCCAAGGGTTCCCTCTCGCACACCGTCGCGTCGCCCATCGGTGTCGTTAAGGGTGAAGACGGTGTCCTCACCGTCACGCGCCCCAACGACGAGCGTCAGAACAAGGCCCTGCACGGCCTGTCCCGCACGCTGGTGGCGAACATGATCACCGGCGTGACCGCGGGTTACGTGAAGGCGCTCGAGATCAGCGGTGTCGGTTACCGCGTCGCCGCGAAGGGCTCCAACCTGGAGTTCCAGCTTGGTTACAGCCACCCGATCCTGATCGAGGCGCCCGAGGGCATCTCCTTCAAGGTCGAGTCGCCCACCAAGTTCACGGTCGAGGGCATCGACAAGCAGAAGGTCGGCGAGGTCGCCGCCAACATCCGCAAGCTGCGGAAGCCCGACCCGTACAAGGCCAAGGGTGTCAAGTACGCCGGCGAAGTCATCCGCCGCAAGGTCGGAAAGGCTGGTAAGTAGCCATGGCATACGGTGTGAAGATCGCCAAGGGCGACGCGTACAAGCGTGCCGCCAAGGCTCGCCGCCACATCCGCATCCGCAAGAACGTCTCGGGTACGGCGGAGCGTCCGCGCCTCGTCGTGACGCGTTCCAACCGCAACATCGTTGCTCAGGTCATCGACGACCTCCAGGGTCACACCCTGGCGTCCGCGTCGACCCTGGACGCTTCGATCCGCGGTGGCGAAGGCGACAAGAGCGCTCAGGCCCAGGCTGTCGGCGCGCTCGTCGCCGAGCGTGCCAAGGCTGCGGGTGTCGAGACCGTCGTGTTCGACCGCGGTGGCAACCGATACGCCGGGCGCATTGCCGCTCTGGCTGACGCCGCCCGCGAAGCCGGGCTGAAGTTCTAAGCCCCGGTTCCGGGACTAACGGACGTAACAGAGAGAGGTAATCCAATGGCTGGACCCCAGCGCCGCGGAAGCGGTGCCGGTGGCGGCGAGCGGCGGGACCGGAAGGGTCGCGACGGTGGCCCTGCCGCCGAGAAGACCGCTTACGTTGAGCGCGTTGTCGCGATCAACCGCGTCGCCAAGGTAGTCAAGGGTGGTCGCCGCTTCAGCTTCACCGCGCTGGTCGTGGTGGGCGACGGTGACGGCACTGTAGGTGTCGGTTACGGCAAGGCCAAGGAAGTTCCCGCGGCCATCGCCAAGGGTGTCGAGGAAGCGAAGAAGTCCTTCTTCAAGGTTCCCCGCATCCAGGGCACCATTCCTCACCCGATCACGGGCGAGCGCGCTGCGGGCGTCGTGCTGCTGAAGCCGGCGTCCCCTGGTACCGGTGTTATCGCCGGTGGCCCGGTGCGCGCCGTTCTGGAGTGCGCCGGCGTTCACGACATCCTGTCGAAGTCGCTCGGTTCTTCCAACGCGATCAACATCGTGCACGCGACCGTGGCGGCCCTCAAGGGCCTGCAGCGTCCCGAGGAGATCGCGGCTCGCCGTGGTCTGCCCCTCGAGGACGTCGCCCCCGCGGCCCTCCTGCGTGCACGTGCTGCGGGAGCGGGTGCGTAATGGCCCGTCTCAAGATCACGCAGACGAAGTCGTACATCGGTAGCAAGCAGAACCACCGCGACACGCTGCGTTCGCTCGGGCTCAAGCGCCTGAACGACGTCGTCGTCAAGGAGGACCGCCCCGAGTTCCGCGGAATGGTGCAGACCGTCCGCCACCTCGTGACGGTTGAGGAGGTTGACTAACATGGCTGAAAACAGCCCGCTGAAGGCCCACAACCTCCGTCCCGCCCCCGGTGCCAAGACCGCGAAGACCCGTGTCGGTCGTGGTGAGGCGTCGAAGGGTAAGACGGCCGGTCGTGGTACGAAGGGCCAGAAGGCCCGTTACCAGATCCCGCAGCGCTTCGAGGGCGGGCAGATGCCCCTCCACATGCGCCTGCCGAAGCTCAAGGGCTTCAAGAACCCGTTCCGCACCGAGTTCCAGGTCGTGAACCTGGACAAGCTCGGCGCTCTCTACCCCGAGGGTGGAGACGTCACGGTGGCCGACCTGGTCGCCAAGGGCGCGGTTCGCAAGAACTGCCTCGTCAAGGTCCTGGGCCAGGGCGAGATCTCCGTGGCACTGCAGGTTTCGGTTGACGCCGTCTCCGGCTCCGCCAAGGAGAAGATCGCTGCCGCTGGCGGCACCGTCACCGAGCTCGTCTAAGACGAACCCAGTGATTTATAGCTAGAAACCCGACCGGGGATGCCTCACATATGGGGCATCCCCGGTTGGTCGTTCCTAGGCGGGCCATCTCGCCGGTATGGTGGCCTGCACCTTTGCTTTGTCTTATTCGTCGATCCCTCAGACCGTCACCTCTGACGCAGTAGCGCGGGGGTCGCAGGAGGCACCGTGCTCACCGCGTTCGCCCGGGCGTTCAAGACGCCCGACCTGCGCAAGAAGCTGCTCTTCACGCTCGGCATCATCGTGCTGTTCCGGCTCGGGTCCCATATCCCGGTACCCGGCGTGAGCTACAAGAACGTTCAGATCTGTGTCCAGGCCGCAGGCAGCAGCAACAGCCTCTTCGGCCTCGTCAACATGTTCAGCGGCGGTGCGCTGCTGCAGATCACGATCTTCGCGCTCGGCATCATGCCCTACATCACGGCGAGCATCATCCTGCAGCTGCTGACCGTGGTCATCCCGAAGCTGGAGAACCTCAAAAAAGAGGGTCAGTCCGGCACGGCGAAGATCACTCAGTACACGCGCTATCTGACGGTCGCACTCGCGATCCTCCAAGGCACCGGCCTCGTCGCCACCGCCAAGAGCGGCGCCCTGTTCCAGGGCTGCCAGGTCGCCAGCAAGATCGTCCCGGACCGCTCGATCTTCACCATGGTCACCATGGTGATCACCATGACCGCCGGTACCTGCGTCGTCATGTGGCTCGGTGAGCTCATCACCGACCGCGGCATCGGCAACGGCATGTCGATCCTCATGTTCATCTCGATCGCCGCGGGCTTCGTCAGTGCCCTGTGGACCATCAAGCTCCAGGGCAAGATCGCCGGTGGCTGGGTCGAGTTCGGCGTGGTCATCCTGGTCGGCCTCGCGATGGTGGCCCTCGTGGTCTTCGTGGAGCAGGCCCAACGCCGGATCCCGGTGCAGTACGCGAAGCGGATGATCGGGCGTCGTGCGTACGGCGGCACCTCGACCTACATCCCGCTCAAGGTGAACCAGGCGGGTGTCATCCCCGTCATCTTCGCCTCGTCGCTGCTCTACATCCCGGCCCTGATCGTCCAGTTCAGCGGCTCGAAGGCGGGCTGGGCCACCTGGATCCAGGCGCACTTCGTCAAGGGCGACCACCCGTACTACATCGCGGCCTACTTCCTCCTGATCGTGTTCTTCGCATTCTTCTATGTGGCGATCTCGTTCAACCCCGAGGAAGTTGCAGACAACATGAAGAAGTATGGTGGGTTCATCCCGGGCATCCGGGCAGGTCGACCCACCGCCGAGTACCTGAGCTACGTGCTCAACCGGATCACCTGGCCGGGGTCGCTGTACCTGGGACTCATCGCTCTTGTGCCGACGATGGCGTTGGCCGGCTTCGGCGCGAACCAGAACTTCCCGTTCGGCGGGACGAGCATCCTGATCATCGTGGGTGTGGGTCTGGAGACCGTGAAGCAGATCGAGAGCCAGCTCCAGCAGCGCAATTACGAAGGGTTCCTCCGCTGATGCGTATCGTCCTCGTCGGACCTCCTGGTGCGGGCAAGGGAACGCAGGCCACCGTGCTTGCCGAGACCCTGTCCATCCCGCACATCTCCACGGGCGACCTGTTCCGCGCGAACATCAGCCAGAAGACCGAGCTGGGCCAGCGTGCGCAGGCCTACATGTCGAAGGGCGACCTCGTTCCCGACGAGGTCACGATCGACATGGCCAAGGACCGGATGGAGCAGCCGGACGCCGAGAACGGCTTCCTGCTCGACGGCTTCCCGCGCAACGTCTCCCAGGCCGAGGCGCTGGACGTGATCCTCAAGGCACAGGGCATCAAGCTCGACGCCGTACTCGACCTGGAGGTCGAGGAGGACGAGGTCGTGAAGCGGATCGCCGGTCGTCGGACCTGCCGCAACGACAACAAGCACATCTTCCACGTCGACTACGCCCCGCCGAAGGTCGCGGGCGTGTGCGACGTGTGCGGTGGCGAGCTCTACCTGCGCGAGGACGACTCCGAGGCGACGGTGCGCAACCGCCTCGACGTCTACCACACGCAGACCGAGCCGATCATCGACTTCTACAAGGCCCAGGGCCTGCTCGTGACGATCCCCGCCCTCGGCGAGGTCAAGGACGTCACGCAGCGCGCGATGGACGCCCTGAAGAAGTAGTTCCCGCTCCGCACGTACCGGCCGCGGTGTCCACTGGGCACCGCGGCCGTACTGTTGTAAGAACCCGATCGACGATCCCGACCCGAAGGTGGAAGGCACGTTCATGGTCCAGCTGAAGACCCCCGAGCAGATCGCGAAGATGCGGGAGGCCGGACTGGTCGTCGCCGCCATTCACGCCGCCACCCGTGAGGCGGCCGTGCCGGGCGCCACGACGCGGGACCTGGACATGGTCGCGCGCAAGGTGATCGCCGACGCCGGAGCGAAGTCGAACTTCCTCGGCTACGGCGGGTTCCCCGCGACCATCTGCACCTCGGTCAACGAGGTCGTCGTCCACGGCATCCCGGACGACAAGACCGTCCTCAAGGACGGCGACATCATCTCGATCGACGCGGGCGCGATCATCGACGGCTGGCACGGCGACGCCGCCTACACGGCCTTCGTGGGCACCGGGCACGCGCCGGAGCTGGTGGAGCTGTCCCGGGTGACCGAGGAGTCCATGTGGGCGGGCATCGCCGCCATGAAGCTCGGCAACCGCCTCGTGGACATCTCCAAGGCGATCGAGACCTACATCAAGCGCCAGCCGCGGCCGACCACCGGTGAGCACAGCCTCGGCAAGTTCGGGATCATCGAGGACTACGGCGGCCACGGCATCGGGTCCGAGATGCACATGGACCCCCACCTGCTGAACTACGTCTCGCGCAAGCGGGGCAAGGGGATCAAGCTGGTCCCGGGCGTCTGCCTGGCGATCGAGCCCATGGTCTCCCTGGGCACCGCCCAGACGGAGGTCCTGGCGGACGACTGGACCGTCATCACGACCGACGGCACCTGGTCCTCCCACTGGGAGCACTCCATCGCGCTGACCGAGGCCGGCCCCATCGTCCTGACCTCGCCGGACTGCGGCAAGGCGAAGCTGGCGGAGTACGGAGTCACGACCGCCCCGGACCCCTTGGGCTAGCCGGCTCCCGGCCGCGGTGCCCTTTGGGCGGACGGAGTCCGACGCAGCCACGCGAAGCTTGTGAGGCGCCCCGGCGCCGAGCCCGCGAGCGCGGCGTCCAGGAGTGGTGCTGCGGCAAGGCGAAGCTGGCGGAGTACGGGATCACCACGGCTCCCGACCCGTCCCCTCGGGCCTAGCGGCCCTGGGGGGACCCCACTGGTTAATGATCTACACTTCGGGGCACACTTTCCGGATTCGTCTTTCTGGGTGCCCTGACGTAGACTGACTCGTCGGCTCTCGTGCATTTCCATGCCCTGCATGGGCGCGGAGCTGATCAAGGTAGCCGATTCGAAAGGCGAAGCGTGGCCAAGAAGCAAGGTGCCATCGAAATCGAGGGCACCGTGATCGAGTCCCTCCCGAACGCGATGTTCAAGGTGGAACTCCAGAACGGTCACAAGGTCCTCGCGCACATCAGCGGAAAGATGCGGATGCACTACATCCGCATCCTGCCGGATGACCGGGTCGTTGTGGAGCTGTCTCCGTACGACCTGACGCGTGGCCGGATCGTCTACCGATACAAGTAGATCTTGTCCTCACTCCTGCCTGGGCATCCGTCCCGGTGCGGGTGGTGGCACTGACCCGGAGAACCTCACCAACATGAAGGTCAAGCCGAGCGTCAAGAAGATCTGCGACAAGTGCAAGGTGATCCGCCGTCACGGTCGGGTCATGGTCATCTGCGACAACCTGCGCCACAAGCAGCGCCAGGGCTGACGCACGCCGACCGACCTGCCTTCCGCAGTTCTTCGCGCGACGTAAGAAAAGTACATACGCAGAACCCGCCTAGCCCCGACCAGGGCCGGCGGCACCTCCGGCGGGGGCCGGGGACCCGGACGTACCACCACCCAACAGGTGTGGTCGGCGGCCGGGGTTCGGTTCTGCTGAAGACCCCCGAACACACAGGAGCCATTGAATGGCACGCGTTTCCGGTGTTGACATCCCGCGCGAAAAGCGTGTGGAGATCGCACTTACCTACGTCTTCGGTGTCGGTCGCACCCGGTCCAAGGAAATCCTTGAGGCCACCGGTGTGAACCCCGACACCCGCGTTCGTGACCTGGCCGAAGAGGACCTGGTCAAGATCCGCGAGTACGTGGACGCCAACCTCCGCACCGAGGGTGACCTCCGCCGCGAGATCCAGGCTGACATCCGCCGCAAGGTCGAGATCCAGTGCTACCAGGGCATCCGCCACCGTCGTGGCCTGCCCGTGCACGGTCAGCGCACCAGCACGAACGCTCGTACCCGCAAGGGCCCGCGTCGCGCGATCGCCGGTAAGAAGAAGCCGGGCAAGAAGTAGTCCTCAGCCGGACGCTTACTCAGCGGTCTTCGCTGTAGGACCGACCACCTCCCGTAGGAGATATAGATGCCCCCCAAGGGTCGTCAGGGCGCTGCCAAGAAGGTGCGCCGCAAGGAAAAGAAGAACGTCGCTCACGGGCATGCCCACATCAAGAGCACGTTCAACAACACCATCGTTTCGATCACGGACCCCGCGGGCAACGTGATTTCTTGGGCCTCCGCCGGCCACGTCGGCTTCAAGGGCTCGCGCAAGTCCACCCCCTTCGCCGCGCAGATGGCCGCTGAGTCGGCCGCCCGTCGCGCGCAGGAGCACGGCATGCGCAAGGTCGACGTCTTCGTCAAGGGTCCGGGCTCCGGCCGCGAGACCGCGATCCGCTCCCTCCAGGCCACTGGCCTCGAGGTCGGCTCGATCCAGGACGTCACCCCCACCCCGCACAACGGTTGCCGCCCGCCGAAGCGTCGTCGCGTCTGATCCGGGGCGGCGCTCGACCCCGCTTCCGCGGGGATGATCCGCGCCGCCGCGTCTGACGCAGCGCGCTTGACGTACGTGAACGCGTACGCCGTGTGCTCTTGAGGTTCCGGGCGGCACGACCCCTCCGGGGGACGTGTCGCCCGTACCCTTGCTGTACGTAGTGCCCGTAGGACGTCAAATAGTGGGCGTCCACGACTGAAGGAACACACACATGCTTATCGCTCAGCGTCCGTCGCTGACCGAAGAGGTCGTCGACGAGTACCGCTCGCGGTTCGTGATCGAGCCGCTCGAGCCGGGCTTCGGTTACACCCTCGGCAACTCGCTCCGCCGCACGCTCCTGTCCTCGATCCCGGGTGCCGCTGTCACCAGCATCCGCGTGGACGGCGTCCTGCACGAGTTCACCACCGTGCCGGGTGTCAAGGAAGACGTCACCGACCTCATCCTCAACATCAAGCAGCTGGTCGTCTCCTCGGAGCACGACGAGCCCGTCGTGATGTACCTGCGCAAGCAGGGTCCCGGCCTGGTCACCGCCGCCGACATCGCGCCCCCGGCCGGTGTCGAGGTGCACAACCCGGACCTGGTCCTCGCCACGCTCAACGGCAAGGGCAAGCTGGAGATGGAGCTGACCGTCGAGCGCGGTCGCGGCTACGTCTCCGCCGTCCAGAACAAGCAGGTCGGCCAGGAGATCGGTCGCATCCCGATCGACTCCATCTACAGCCCCGTGCTGAAGGTCACCTACAAGGTCGAGGCGACCCGAGTCGAGCAGCGCACCGACTTCGACAAGCTCATCGTCGACGTCGAGACCAAGCAGGCCATGCGCCCGCGCGACGCCATGGCGTCCGCCGGTAAGACCCTGGTCGAGCTGTTCGGTCTGGCCCGCGAGCTCAACATCGACGCCGAGGGCATCGACATGGGCCCCTCGCCGACGGACGCGGCCCTGGCCGCCGATCTGGCGCTGCCGATCGAGGAGCTGGAGCTCACGGTCCGCTCGTACAACTGCCTCAAGCGCGAGGGCATCCACTCGGTGGGCGAGCTCGTGGCCCGCTCCGAGGCCGACCTGCTCGACATCCGCAACTTCGGTGCGAAGTCGATCGACGAGGTCAAGGCGAAGCTCGCCGGGATGGGCCTGGCCCTCAAGGACAGCCCGCCCGGATTCGACCCGACCGCTGCCGCCGACGCCTTCGGCGCGGACGACGACGCCGACGCCGGCTTCGTCGAGACCGAGCAGTACTAGAACTTTCCCGGGGCGTCCGCCCCGGGGGAACTGACACCGGTACCTGACACGGCCGGTGCAGATATGAAGGAGTAAGACCATGCCGCGTCCCGCAAAGGGTGCCCGTCTGGGCGGCAGCGCCGCGCACGAGAAGCACCTCCTCGCGAACCTCGCGAAGGCGCTCTTCGAGCACGGCCGCATCACCACCACCGAGGCCAAGGCCCGCCGCCTGCGTCCCTACGCCGAGCGTCTGGTGACCAAGGCCAAGAAGGGCGACATCCACAACCGTCGCCTGGTGCTGCAGACGATCACGGACAAGAGCATCGTGCACACGCTCTTCACCGAGATCGCCCCGCGCTACGAGAACCGCCCCGGTGGTTACACGCGCATCACCAAGATCGGCAACCGTCGTGGCGACAACGCCCCGATGGCGGTCATCGAGCTGGTCGAGGCCCTGACCGTGGCGCAGGTCGCCACCGGTGAGGCCGAGGCTGCCACGAAGCGCGCGGTCAAGGAGGCGGAGGCCAAGGCCGAGGCCGTCGAGACCCCCGCCGAGGAGACCAAGGAGGCCTGATCCTCCGGGATCTCGCTTGCTTGAACGGCTCTGAACGGGCCCGCCCCTTCCCGGGGCGGGCCCGTTCTGCATGTGTGGTTGGAAACACGCGGCTTCGGAACGACGCAGCAGCTGAGAGGATCGGTCACGTGAGTGACGAGGTGGAGCCCGGGCACGTCCGGGTGCGGCTGGACCTGAGCTACGACGGCAAGGACTTCTCCGGCTGGGCGAAGCAGCGGACGCTGCGGACCGTGCAGGGCGAGCTGGAGTCGGCCCTGACGACCGTCATGCGGTTGCCGGACCGGGTCGAGCTGACCGTGGCCGGGCGTACGGACGCGGGCGTCCACGCGCGCGGCCAGGTCGCCCAGTTCGACGTGGCCGAAGAGGTGTGGGCCGAGCACCACGACAAGCTGCTGCGCCGGCTCGCGGGGCGGCTGCCGCACGACATCCGGGTGTGGAAGGTCGCCGAGGCCCCCGCCGGCTTCAACGCGCGCTTCTCGGCCATCTGGCGCCGGTACGCCTACCGGGTGGCCGACCACACGGCCGGGGTGGACCCGCTGCGCCGCGGGCACGTGCTGTGGCACTCCTGGCCGCTGGACGTGGACGCCATGAACGAGGCCGCGCGGCCGCTGCTCGGCGAGCACGACTTCGCCGCCTACTGCAAGAAGCGCGAGGGCGCGACGACCATCCGTACGCTCCAGCAGCTCAGCTGGGTGCGGGACGCGGAGGGGATCGTCACCGCGACCGTGCGCGCCGACGCCTTCTGCCACAACATGGTGCGGTCCCTGGTGGGGGCGCTGCTGCACGTCGGCGACGGGCACCGGCCGGTGGAGTGGCCGGGGAAGGTGCTGGAGGCCGCGGTGCGCGATTCCTCCGTGCACGTCGTACGTCCGCACGGGCTGACCCTCGAAGAGGTCGGCTACCCGGCGGACGAGCTGCTCGCCGCGCGGAGCAAGGAGGCGCGCAACGTGCGGACGCTGCCGGGGTCGGGCTGCTGCTAATCCGTTTGGGCGGATGGTGGGCGGACCGGGACAATGCCCGACATGGGACATCTCGAAGCGAGTCATCTGGAGTATTACCTTCCCGACGGGCGGGTACTGCTTCCCGACGTCTCCTTCCGGGTGGGGGAGGGCTCCGTGGTCGCCCTGGTCGGGGCGAACGGAGCCGGTAAGACCACCCTGCTGAAGCTGATCTCCGGTGAGCTCCGGCCGCACGGCGGCGGGGTCGTCGTCACCGGCGGGCTCGGTGTGATGTCGCAGTTCGTCGGCTCGGTCCGGGACGAGACCACCGTCCGCGACCTGCTGGTCTCGGTGGCCCAGCCGCGGATCCGGGAGGCGGCGAAGGCCGTCGACCGGGCCGAGCACCTGATCTTGACGGTCGACGACGAGGCCGCGCAGATGGCCTACGCCCAGGCGCTGAGCGACTGGGCGGACGTCCAGGGCTACGAGGCGGAGACCCTGTGGGACGTCTGCACGATGGCCGCGCTGTCGATCCCGTACGACAGCGCGCAGTTCCGCGAGGTGCGCACGCTGTCGGGCGGTGAGCAGAAGCGGCTCGTCCTGGAGGCGCTGCTGCGCGGTCCGGACGAGGTGCTGCTCCTCGACGAGCCGGACAACTACCTGGACGTGCCCGGCAAGCGGTGGCTGGAGGAGCAGCTCAAGGCCACCCGCAAGACCGTGCTGTTCGTGTCGCACGACCGGGAGCTGCTGACCCGGGGCGCCGAGAAGATCATCAGCCTGGAGGCGAGCCCGACGGGCTCCGACGTCTGGGTGCACGGCGCCGGCTTCGACACCTACCACGACGCCCGCAAGGAGCGCTTCGCGCGCTTCGAGGAGCTCAAACGGCGCTGGGACGAGGAGCACGCCCGGCTGAAGGCCCTGGTGCTGCGCCTGCGCAACCAGGCCGCGATCAGCCCGGACATGGCCTCGCGGTACCACGCGATGCAGACCCGCTTCAAGAAGTTCGAGGACGCGGGTCCGCCGCCGGAGCCGCCGCGCGAGCAGGACATCAAGATGCGGCTCAAGGGCGGCCGGACCGGCGTGCGCGCGGTCACGGTGGAGAACCTGGAGCTGACCGGCCTGATGAAGCCGTTCTCGCTGGAGGTCTTCTACGGCGAGCGGGTCGCGGTGCTGGGTTCGAACGGCTCGGGCAAGTCGCACTTCCTGCGGCTGCTGGCGGGCGAGGACGTCACGCACACGGGTACGTGGAAGCTGGGCGCGCGGGTGGCCCCGGGCCACTTCGCGCAGACGCACGCGCACCCCGAGCTCTTCGGCCGCACCCTGGTCGACATCCTGTGGACGGAGGCGGCGAAGCCGCTGGGCCAGGCGATGGGCGCGCTGCGCCGCTACGAGCTGGAGCGACAGGGCGAGCAGCCCTTCGAGAAGCTCTCCGGCGGGCAGCAGGCGCGTTTCCAGATCCTCCTCCTGGAGCTGGCCGGCACCACCGCGCTGCTGCTGGACGAGCCGACGGACAACCTGGACCTGGAGTCGGCGGAGGCGCTCCAGGACGGCCTGGAGAGCTACGACGGCACTGTGCTGTGCGTCACGCACGACCGCTGGTTCGCCCGTACTTTTGACCGTTATTTGGTCTTCGGTTCGGACGGTGTTGTACGGGAGACTCAGGAGCCCGTGTGGGACGAACGTAGGGTCGACCGGAAGCGCTGAGGGGGAAGACCGCCCCCGTGCGAGTCGAGGGGGAGGCGTTGTGGGCCTGCGGCCTAGCATCTGGCTCATGAAGTGGGACAAGTGGGGCTCCGCGAACCGGGCCGTCGACTGGCTGCTGCGACCGGCGCCGCGGTCGTGGAAGGCCGTCTCCCTGACCGTCGTGCTGGGCATCGCCGTGTCGATGAGCCTGCGGGACAACTGGGGCTCGGACAACGCCTTCGTGGTGAAGGCCGCGGACACCCTGCTGTCGGGCGGTTCCCCGTACGAGGACAAGCGCTTCCTGTACCTGCCCAGCGCGGTGCTGATGGCGGTGCCGGAGGCGCTGCTGCCGATGCCGGTGCTGCGCTGGGTGCTGCCGCTGGTGATGTCGGGGCTGCTGGCGCTGGGCTGGTGGGCGGCGCTGAAGCTGTTCTCGGTGCCGCTGCGCTCCCGCTTCGCGGTGGGCGGTTTCGCGCTCTTCGCCATCGGTTACAAGCCGTACGCGAACCTGGTGATGATCGGGAACTGGACGGCGATCTCGGCCGCCTCCCTGCCGCTCGCGCTGCTCCTCGCGCACCGCAGGTCGTGGGGAGCGGCCGGGCTGGTGGTGGGCCTCGCGATCGCGTGCAAGCCGATGCTGGTGCCGGTGGGGCTGTTGTTCCTGCTGGCGCGCCAGTGGCGGGGGCTGGCGATCGCGGTGCTGGTGCCGCTGGGGCTCTCGCTGGCGGGGGCCCTGATGATGCCGAGCCCGAGCCTGTTCTTCACCAAGACGCTGCCGTTCCTGCTCCAGGGGCAGGACGCCTACGCGCTGCCCTGGGACGCCTCGCCGATCGCCGTGCTGCCGCGGCTGGGGGTGCCGCAGCCGGTGGCGGTGCTGGTGGCGTTCGCGGGGGCGCTGGGCGGGCTCTGGGCGGTCTGGTGCAGGTGGCGCCGTAGGGACGACCGGGACACCGGTCAGATGCGGCTGGCGGAGACGGGCTGCATGGTGATGCTCGCCGCATTCCTGGTGTCGCGGCCGTCTTTCGACCACTACCTGCTGGTGGTGCTCCCGCTGTTGCTGGCGTCGGTGGTGCGGGAGGACTCGATGGTGCGTTCTCCCTGGTTCTGGGTGGGTATCGGGCCCCAGGTCGCGGGGGTGCCGTGGCCCGCTGAGCTGGAGCACAAGCGGCGCGCCTTCAAGGACTTCTTCACCCTGGGCGTGCTCGCGATCACGCTGATGCGGAGGTGTACGGCTCCGACTCGGGTTAACCTTGATGACGTACGAACGGCAGGAGCCGTGCCCGGTCGCGCTCGCGCCGACGAGCCTGCGGATGCAGGAGCTCGTCCGGCGTTTTGACCCGTCCGGGGCATCACGGGTATCCTGCTGGTTCGTTATGCGTATTGGCTTGTTCATTCTCACGTGAAAGGGCCCTTACGCCGGTCCACCGGGCCGATGACCAGCGGTACACACGGGTTGCGTCCCCGTTGTGGACCAGGGCTGTCGTGATCGTCCGTGGTGGCCTTGTCAGGACCCGTTCCCAAGGTCTCACGCCATATGGGAATACCCATCACTGAAGAAGCGAAGGCTACGACCGTGCGTACGTACAGCCCCAAGCCCGGCGACATCTCGCGCGTCTGGCACGTCATCGACGCCCGGGACATTGTCCTCGGCCGTCTGGCGACCCAGGCCGCGAACCTGCTCCGCGGCAAGCACAAGCCGACTTACGCCCCCCACATGGACATGGGCGACTTCGTCATCATCATCAACGCCGACAAGGTTCACCTGTCCGGCAACAAGGCGACCCAGAAGATGGCGTACCGCCACTCTGGCTTCCCGGGCGGTCTGCGTTCGGTCCGCTACGACGACCTCCTGGCGAACAACCCGGAGAAGGCCGTCGAGAAGGCCGTCAAGGGCATGATCCCCAAGAACACCCTGGGCCGCCAGATGCTCTCGAAGCTGAAGGTCTACTCGGGCGAGGTGCACCCCCACGCTGCCCAGCAGCCGGTGCCGTTCGAGATCACCCAGGTCGCGCAGTAGTTCCGGCCACACCCCCTAAGACGTAGAAAATTCTGAGGAGCATCGTGGCCGAGACCACCACCGAGACTGTCATCGACGAAGAGTTCGAGGGCGCTGTCGAGGAGTACACCACCGAGTCTGCGGACGTTCCGGAGGGTGACTACACCTCCGAGTCGCTCGCCGGCCGCTTCGGCGACCCGCAGCCGGCCGCCGGCCTGGGCCGTCGCAAGAACGCCATCGCCCGCGTCCGGATCGTTCCGGGCACCGGCAAGTGGAAGATCAACGGTCGCACCCTTGAGGACTACTTCCCCAACAAGGTGCACCAGCAGGAAGTCAACGAGCCCTTCAAGGTGCTCGAGCTCGACAACCGCTACGACGTCATCGCCCGCATCTCGGGTGGCGGCGTTTCCGGTCAGGCCGGCGCCCTGCGCCTCGGCGTGGCCCGTGCGCTGAACGAGGCGGACGTGGACAACAACCGCGCCGCGCTCAAGAAGGCCGGCTTCCTCTCGCGTGACGACCGTGCGGTCGAGCGCAAGAAGGCCGGTCTCAAGAAGGCCCGTAAGGCCCCGCAGTACAGCAAGCGTTAATCTGCGCCTGCTGGTCTGCACGATCCCGCCCCGGCGGCACACTCTGTGCTGTCGGGGCGGTTCGTTTACCGCCACAAGCGGCAAATAACTGTCACAAGCGGTCACTGCGCGCAACGCGAAACCTCGGAGGACAACATGGGACGACTCTTCGGCACAGACGGTGTACGCGGTGTCGCCAATGCGGATCTGACGGCCGAGCTCGCGCTCGGCCTCTCCGTCGCGGCAGCCCATGTCCTCGCGGAAGCGGGCACCTTCGAGGGGCACCGCGCGACCGCCGTCGTCGGCCGCGACCCCCGTGCCTCGGGCGAGTTCCTGGAGGCCGCGGTCGTCGCCGGCCTCGCGAGCGCGGGCGTGGACGTCCTGCGCGTCGGTGTGCTGCCCACCCCGGCGGTGGCGTATCTCACCGGGGCGCTGGGCGCCGACCTCGGCGTGATGCTCTCCGCCAGTCACAACGCCATGCCCGACAACGGCGTCAAGTTCTTCGCGCGCGGCGGCCACAAGCTCGCCGACGAGCTGGAGGACCGGATCGAGTCCGTCTACGACGAGCACCGCACCGGCGCTCCCTGGGACCGGCCCACCGGCTCCGGCGTCGGCCGCGTCTCCGACTACACCGAGGGCTTCGACCGCTACGTCGCCCACCTGATCGGCGTCCTGCCGAACCGCCTGGACGGGCTCAAGGTCGTCCTGGACGAGGCGCACGGCGCGGCCGCCCACGTCTCGCCCGAGGCCTTCACCCGCGCGGGCGCCGAGATCATCACGATCGGCACCGAGCCCAACGGCCTCAACATCAACGACGGCTGCGGCTCCACCCACCTCGGCCTGCTCAAGGCGGCCGTGGTCGAGCACGGCGCGCACCTCGGCATCGCGCACGACGGCGACGCCGACCGCTGCCTGGCCGTGGACGCCGAGGGCAACGAGGTCGACGGGGACCAGATCCTCGCCGTCCTGGCGCTGTCCATGCGCGAGGCGGGCCACCTGCGGGAGAACACCGTGGTCGCCACCGTGATGTCGAACCTCGGCTTCAAACTGGCCATGGAGGGCGAGGGCATCCAGGTCGTGCAGACCGGTGTCGGCGACCGCTACGTGCTGGAGTCGATGAAGGAGCACGGCTACGCGCTCGGCGGCGAGCAGTCCGGCCACGTGATCATCCTCGACCACGCCACCACCGGCGACGGCACCCTGACCGGCCTGATGCTGGCCGCTCGGATCGCCGCGACCGGTCGGACCCTGGCCGATCTGGCCGGGGTGATGCGGCGGCTGCCGCAGGTCCTGGTCAACGTCCCCGACGTGGACCGCACGCGGGTCGGCACCTCTGCCGAGCTGGCCGCCGCGGTGGCCGAGGCCGAGCGCGAACTGGGCACCACCGGCCGGGTGCTGCTGCGTCCGTCCGGTACGGAGCCGCTCGTTCGGGTGATGGTGGAGGCCGCCGACATCGAGCAGGCGCGCGCGATCGCGGGCCGCCTCGCCGACGTCGTGAAGTCCGCCCTGGGCTAGGACCGTTCCGCCCCGGGCTAGGACTTTCGCTGCCCACTTCCCTGTGGCGCACCCTGCGGCCGGAGCATCCGGCCCTGCTGGGTGCGCCACAGCAGTTTCTGGGCGGTGAGGGTCAGCGTGCCCGCGACCATGATCCCGGCGAGGTTCAGCAGCAGCTGCTCGGCGGAGCCCCACATCTGGGCGAACTCGCCGTAGCCCAGGGCCACCGCGGCGTTCGCCGCCGCCGGGACGGTGGTCACCGAGATCGCGACTCCGACCAGCGCGCCCGACTTGGCCGAGGTCAGGGACAGCACGCCCGCCACGCCCGCGAGCACCGCGACGACGAAGGAGAACGGGTCCGGCTGCCAGATGAAGCTGGTGTTCGGGCGCGGATCGTCGAGCATGGCCCGGTCGAACTGGCCCAGCGCGTCCATCGCCAGGCTGAAGAGGGTCGTGGCCGCCATCGCGACGGCGAAGCCCACGAGCAGGGCGATCAGGCAGCGGGCGGCCAGCCGGGGTGCCCGCTGGACCAGGCCCGTGCACACTCCGGCGAGCGGGCCGAACTCCGGGCCCACCGCCATCGCGCCCACGATCAGGATCGCGTTGTCCAGGACCACCCCGCAGGCCGCGATCATCGTCGCGATGGCGAGGAAGGCCAGGTAGGTGATCGAGAGGGTGGACTCCTCGTGGGTCGCCTCGGTCAACTGCTCCCAGATCACCGCGTCGGCGCCCTCGCCCGGGGCCTCCCGCTCGGCCCGGTCGGCGCTGCGCGAGAGCGTCAGGTCGATCCCCTCGACCGTGATCGATCCGACGTCGTCGAGGCCGAGCGCGCGCAGCTCGACCAGCAACTCGTCGGCGGACTCCCGGGCCACGTCGCACAGCACCAGGTCGCCGGCCGGATCGAGGGCGGCGCCCGCGAGCACGGCCAGGTGGGTGGTCCCGACCGTCCGCCGGACGAGCGCGACCACCTCGTCGGTGCGGTGGGCCGGGGTGATCATGCGTACGTGCAGCATCCCGGCAGGTTAGCGGGCGGGGCACCGGCCCCGGGGCTGTCGGGGCCTCCGGGGCCTTTCAGAGCTTGCGCAGGCTGAGCTTCTGCACCTTGTGGTCGGGGCCCTTGCGGACGACGAGGGTGGCGCGGCCGCGGGTGGGGGCGACGTTCTCCAACAGGTTGGGCCGGTTGATCGTCCGCCACATGGTCCGCGCGTAGTCCAGCGCCTCCTCCTCGGAGACCTGGGTGTACTTGCGGAAGTAGGAGAAAGGATTCTGGAAGGCGGTCTCGCGCAGCTTGCGGAAGCGGCCCAGGTACCAGCGCTCGATGTCCTCGGGGCGCGCGTCCACGTACACGCTGAAGTCGAAGTAGTCGGCGAGGGCGACCCGGGTACGGCCGTCCTTGCCGGGCAGCGCGGGCTGCAGGACGTTCAGGCCCTCGACGATCAGGATGTCGGGGCGGCGCACGACGAGCTGCTCGCCCGGGACGATGTCGTAGATGAGGTGCGAGTAGACCGGGGCCGTGACCTCGTCCTTGCCGGCCTTGATGTCGGCGACGAAACGGGTGAGCGCGCGGCGGTCGTAGGACTCGGGGAAACCCTTGCGGGCGGTCAGGCCGCGGCGCTGGAGCTCCTTCATCGGGTAGAGGAAGCCGTCCGTGGTGACCAGTTCGACGCGCGGGTGCTCGGGCCAGCGGGCGAGCAGCGCCTGGAGCAGGCGGGCCACGGTGGACTTGCCGACGGCCACGGAACCGGCGACCCCTATGACGAAGGGCGTGCCCCGCTGGGCGCCGTGGCCGTTGCCCGCGTCGCCGAGGAAGGTGTTCAGGGTGCCGCGCAGGTTGCTGGTGGCGCCGACGTACAGGTTGAGCAGCCGTGAGAGCGGCAGGTAGACGTCGCGGACCTCGTCCAGGTCGATCACGTCCCCGAGGCCGCGCAGCCGTTCCAGCTCGTCCGCGGTGAGCGGCAGCGGGGTGCGCTCGCGCAGGGCGCTCCACTCGGCCCGGGTGAGGTCGACGTACGGCGAGGCGTCCGCCCGGCGGTGCGCGGGTCGGTCCGGCCGGTCGGCGCGCTCCGTTGCGCAGCCCGTGGCGGGGTCCGTGGTGCTTCGTGGCGGCGAAGTGATCACAACGCCATTGTCGGGGGTCCGGGGCCGTTGTGGGTGGTGTGGTCGGTCACGTGGGCGCTGATCTTGGCCGGTTGGCGCCGAAATCGACCGCGACTCCAGGGGCCGGGGCGGCCGGGTGGTGGCGGTGTGCTTCGAGAAGCGGGCCGAGAAGCCCGTCGGAGTCGGTCAGGTCCGGCCGGGTCTCACCGTGATCACGATTTTCGGCCGCGGCCCGATATTGCAGTACGCCAGTGCGAATTTACTCGTACATTACGTGGGCTGCGCAGTCGCAGTGATCGTTTTGAGTCATAGGGGAGATTCATCGTGGGTTCCACTCTCGTCCGCCGTTCCGTCCTGACCGCCTCGGCGGTGTCGTTGGTGCTGCTGGCCACCGCCTGCGGTGCGGACAAGGCCGCGAAGGACGAGTCGAAGGACGGCGGTGCCACCTCGGCCGCCCCGTCCGCGCCGGCCGCCGACGCGGGCGCGAAGGCGAAGACCGCCGCCGAGCTGAAGACGCTGCTGGTCACCCAGGCCGACCTGGCGGAGCACGTCGTCAAGGAGGCCACGGCGAGCGAGCTCCAGGAGGCCGCCGCGGCCTACGCGACCACCAAGGCCGAGTGCCAGCCGCTGGCCCTGGTGATGGCGGGCAGCGGCCCGGGCAAGGCCGCGGCCAACGTCGCGACCAAGGCCACCACCAAGCCCAAGAAGCCGGCCGACGACGCCTCCCCGGAGGAGAAGCTCAAGGCCATCACGGACGCCCTGAAGCTGACGGTCACGATGGACGGCCTCAACTCCTACGAGGGCAAGGGCGCCCAGGAGGCCTTCGCCGCGGTGAAGGCGGCCGGTACGGCGTGCGCCGCCGGTTACCCCGGAGCCAAGGAGGCCGACACGGGCAAGGTCACCAAGGTCGCCCCGGGCTCCGTGGTGACCGCCGGTGACGAGGCCGTGGCCTTCAACGTCGAGCGCGAGCTGGAGGGCGAGAAGACCCCCACCCAGCTCGTCGTGGTCCGTAAGGGCAACACCCTCGCGGCGCTCTACACGATCTCGTTCGGTGGGAACGGCGAGGCGTCGAAGGCCGTCGTCGACGCGCAGGTCAAGAAGCTCGGCTGAGTCCGTCCCGAAATCCCGGCCGCCCGGCGGCCGTGCGACGTCAACCCGCCCCGGCCCTTTCGCCGGGGCGGGTTTTTCGTCCGGTTCGGGTACCGGAATGCGCACCGGCCGCGGCGTAGGGTGCCGCCTATGTGCGGAATCGTGGGTTACGTGGGAGCGCAATCTGCGCTCGATGTGGTCATCGCCGGACTCAAGCGGTTGGAGTACCGGGGGTACGACTCGGCGGGTGTCGCCGTGCTCGCCGACGGGGGCCTCGCCTCGGTCAAGAAGGCCGGCAAGCTGGTCAATCTGGAGAAGGAACTGGTCGGGCACCCGATGCCGGCCGGTTCCACGGGACTCGGGCACACCCGGTGGGCGACCCACGGCGGGCCCACCGACCTCAACGCCCACCCGCACCTGGACAACGCCGGGCGCGTGGCCGTCGTGCACAACGGCATCATCGAGAACTTCGCCGCGCTGCGGGCCGAACTGACGGAGCGTGGGCACCGGCTGGAGTCCGAGACGGACACCGAGGTCGTCGCCCACCTGCTGGCCGAGCGGTTCGCCGAGGCGGGCGGCGACCTGGCCGAGGCCATGCGGCGCGTGTGCCGGCTGCTGGAGGGCGCGTTCACCCTGGTCGCGGTGCACGCGGACGCCCCGGACGTGGTGGTCGGCGCGCGCCGGAACTCCCCGCTGGTGGTGGGCGTCGGAGAGGGTGAGAACTTCCTCGCCTCGGACGTGGCCGCGTTCATCGCCCACACGCGGTCCGCGATCGAGCTGGGGCAGGACCAGGTCGTCGAGCTGCGCCGCGACGGGGTCTCGGTGACCAACTTCGACGGCTCGGCCGCCTCCGTGCGCGGCTATCACGTCGACTGGGACGCCTCGGCCGCGGAGAAGGGCGGCTACGACTACTTCATGCTCAAGGAGATCGCCGAGCAGCCGAAGGCCGTCGCCGACACCCTCCTCGGCCGGATCGACGCGAGCGGCTCGCTCACCCTGGACGAGGTCCGCATCCCCGCCTCCGTCCTGCGCGAGGTCGACAAGGTCGTCATCGTGGCCTGCGGTACGGCGTACCACGCGGGCATGATCGCGAAGCTGGCCATCGAGCACTGGACGCGGATCCCGTGCGAGACGGAGCTGGCGAGCGAGTTCCGCTACCGGGACCCGATCCTCGACCAGCGCACCCTCGTCATCGCCATCTCGCAGTCCGGCGAGACGATGGACACGCTGATGGCGCTGCGCCACGCCCGGGAGCAGGGCGCGAAGGTGCTGGCCGTCTGCAACACGAACGGGTCGACGATCCCCCGCGAGTCCGACGCCGTCCTGTACACGCACGCCGGTCCGGAGGTGGCCGTCGCCTCGACGAAGGCGTTCTTGACCCAACTGGTCGCCTGCTACCTGGTCGCGCTGTACCTCGGCCAGGTGCGCGGCACGAAGTGGGGCGACGAGATCCGGGCGGTGATCCGCGAACTGTCCGACATCGCGGGCGCGGTGGACGCCGTACTGGAGACCATGGAGCCGGTCCGGGAGCTGGCCCGCTCGCTCGCGGACAAGAACACGGTGCTCTTCCTCGGGCGGCACGTCGGCTACCCGGTGGCGCTGGAGGGCGCGCTCAAGCTCAAGGAGCTGGCGTACATGCACGCCGAGGGCTTCGCGGCGGGGGAGCTCAAGCACGGGCCGATCGCGCTGATCGAGAAGGACGTGCCGGTGGTGGTCGTGGTGCCGTCGCCGAAGGGCCGTTCGGTGCTCCACGACAAGATCGTGTCGAACATCCAGGAGATCCGGGCCCGCGGGGCGCGCACGATCGTGATCGCGGAGGAGGGAGACGACGCGGTGGTCCCGTACGCCGACCACCTGATCCGGATCCCGGCCACGCCGACGCTGCTCCAGCCGCTGGTGGCGACGGTGCCGTTGCAGGTGTTCGCGTGCGAGCTGGCGACGGCGCGGGGCAATGAGGTGGACCAGCCGCGTAACCTCGCCAAGTCCGTGACGGTGGAGTGAGCGAAGCGAGTTCGTAGAAGTGATCATCGGTGTGGGGATCGACGTGGCCGCGATCGACAGGTTCGCGGCGTCGCTGGAGCGTACGCCCAGGCTGGCGCGGCGGCTCTTCGTCGAGACGGAGTTGAACCTGCCGAGCGGCGAGCGGCGCGGACCCGCCTCGCTCGCCGCCCGGTTCGCCGCGAAGGAGGCCCTGGCCAAGGCGCTCGGCGCGCCCGCCGGGATGCTCTGGACCGACGCCGAGGTGTACGTCGAGCCGACCGGGCAGCCGCGGCTGCGGGTGTCCGGGACGGTGGCGGCGCGGGCGCAGGCGCTCGGCGTGCGCTCCTTGCACGTCTCGCTAAGCCACGACGCGGGGGTGGCCTCGGCCGTCGTGATCGCCGAGGGGTGATCGCGGCCGTTGCCGTCCGGGCGACGGGGGGATCGGGCACGCTGGTGCCATGCGTACTGCTTACAGCGTGGAGACCGTACGGGCCGCCGAGCACGAGCTGATGGCGCGGTTGCCCGAAGGTGCCCTGATGCAGCGGGCGGCCGCGGGACTGGCCGCCGTCTGCGCCGGACTGCTCGGGCGGGTGTACGGGGCGCGCGTGGCGCTGCTCGTGGGGACCGGGGACAACGGCGGTGACGCGCTCTACGCGGGCGCGCGCCTGGCGCGCAGGGGCGCGGGGGTGACGGCCGTGCTCCTGGACCCCGAGCGGGTGCACGCGGGGGGACTGGCCGCGCTGCGGGCCGTCGGGGGCCGGCAGGCCGAGCGCGTGCCGGAGCGGGTGGACCTGGTCGTGGACGGACTGCTGGGCATCGGCGGGCGCGGTGGGCTGCGTCCGGCGGCGGCCGCGCTGGTGGCGCAGGTGCCCCGCGGTGCGCGGGTGGTCGCGGTGGACCTGCCGAGCGGGGTGGACGCGGACACCGGAGAGGTCGCGGGTGCGGCCGTACGGGCCGACGTCACCGTGACGTTCGGGGCGTACAAGCCGGGGCTGCTGATCGACCCCGGGGCCGAGCGGGCCGGGGTGGTGCGGTTGGTGGAGATCGGGCTGACGCTGCCGGACACCGCCGTGGCGCAGGCCCTCCAGCACGCCGACGTGGGCGCGCTGCTGCCCGTACCCACGGCGGAGAGCGACAAGTACCGGCGCGGGGTCGTGGGCGTCGTCGCCGGGTCGGAGCAGTATCCGGGGGCGGCGGTGCTGTCCGTCGCGGGTGCGCTGCGGGGCGGGGCGGGGGCCGTGCGGTACGTCGGGCCCGCGCGCGCGGCGGAGATGGTGCTGGCGCGGTACCCCGAGACGCTGGTCGGGCGCGGCCGGGTGCAGTCCTGGGTGGTGGGGCCGGGGTTGGGGTCGGGGCGCGAGGGCGAGGTCGCGGAGCTGCTGGCGGGTGCGGCGGCGGACGGCGCGGCGGTGCTGGTGGACGCGGACGGGCTGCGGGGGCTGGACCCCGCGGCGCTGCGGGCGCACCCGTGGCCGGTGCTGCTGACCCCGCACGCGGGGGAGGCGGCGGCGCTGCTGGGGGTGGGGCGTGCGGAGGTGGAGGGGGCGCGGTTGGCTTCCGTGCGGGAGTTGGCGGGGCGGTACGGGGTCGCGGTGCTGCTGAAGGGGTCGACGACGTTGGTTGCGGGTGCGGGTGCGGGTGCGGGTGCGGGTGCGGGGTCTGGGGCGGGGCCGGTTCGGGTGAATGCCACGGGGACGCCGTGGTTGGCCACCGCGGGCAGTGGTGACGTGCTGTCGGGGGTGGCGGGGGCGTTGTTGGCGGCGGGGCTGGGGGCGGTGGACGCGGGGGCGGTGGCGGCGTACCTGCACGGGCTGGCGGGGCGGCGGGCGGCCTCGGGGGGGCCGGTGCTGGCGCACGGGGTGGCGGAGGCGGTGCCGGGGGCTTGGCGGGACGTCTCGTTCCCGGCGGGTTCCGGTCCGTCCTGACGCCGGTTGCCCCCGACGGGTCGGTGCGGGTCCGTGGGGCCTGCGGCGGGTCCTCAAGCGCCGGACGGGCTGGGGGTGGGCGCGGGCCGCGGTCGTGCCGGGGACCCGCAGGAGCGTCTCCTCGGCTCGCGGCCGCGGGGGGTCGGATGGTGTGGCCAGTGGGGACCGCTCGTCCTGCGGGGACGCCCCTGCGGGTCCCCGTCCCGACCGCGACCCGCGCCGCGGGGGCGGGGGCGTTCGGTGGGGACCGCTCGTCCTGCGGGGACGCCCCTGCGGGTCCCCGTCCCGACCGCGACCCGCGCCGTGGGGCGGGAGCCGGGGCGCGGGAAACCTGGTCAAGGTGTGGGCTCCTCGGGTGCTTGAGCGGCGCGCTGGTGGGGTTCTGAGACACTTGCGGCGATGAACGAGACACCGCCGCGCGTACACGCCGAGATCGATCTTGACGCCGTACGGGGGAACGTGCGCGCATTGCGCGACCGGGCACCCCGGGCCGAGCTGATGGCCGTCGTCAAGTCGGACGCCTATGGTCACGGGGCCGTGGCCTGTGCCAGGGCTGCCCAGGAGGCGGGCGCGACCTGGCTCGGTACGGCGACCCCGCAGGAGGCCTTCGCCCTGCGCGACGCGGGCATCGAGGGCCGGGTCATGTGCTGGCTGTGGACCCCCGGTGGGCCCTGGCAGGAGGCCGTCGAGCGTGATGTCGACGTCGCCGTGAGCGGGCTGTGGGCGCTGGAGGAGGTGCGGGCGGCCGCGCGTGTCGCCGGGCGCACGGCCAGGATCCAGCTCAAGGCCGACACCGGCCTCGGCCGCAACGGCTGCCAGCCCGCCGACTGGGCCGAACTGGTCGGCGCCGCCGTCGCCGCCGAGGCCGAGGGCACCGTCAAGGTCACCGGCCTGTGGTCGCACTTCGCGTGTGCCGACGAGCCCGGCCACCCCTCCATCCAGCTCCAGCTGACCGCCTTCCGCGAGATGGTCGGCTACGCGGAGAAGGAGGGCCTGGAGCCCGAGGTCCGGCACATCGCCAATTCCCCGGCCACGCTGACGCTCCCCGAGAGCCACTTCGACCTGGTGCGCTGCGGGCTCGCTGTCTACGGGGTCTCGCCCGCTCCGGAGCTGGGCACCTCCGCCCAGCTCGGGCTGCGCCCAGCGATGACGCTCAAGGCCTCGGTGGCGCTGGTCAAGGACGTGCCGGGCGGCCACGGCGTCAGCTACGGGCACCACTACACGACGCCGTGCGACACGCGGCTCGCCCTGATCCCGGCCGGGTACGCCGACGGCATCCCGCGGCACGCCTCGGGCACCGGCCCGGTGCTGGTCGGCGGTGCGGTGCGGACGGTGGCCGGGCGGGTGGCCATGGACCAGTTCGTGGTGGACCTCGGGCCCGGCGCGGACGTGCGCTCCGGTGACGAGGCCGTCATCTTCGGCCCGGGCGACGCGGGCGAGCCGACCGCGGAGGACTGGGCGCGGGCCGCGGGCACCATCGCCTACGAGATCGTCACGCGGATCGGGTCCCGGGTGCCCCGGGTGCATCTCCATGCGTGATCGGGTGATCCTTACGGGTGGTTCCTGTGTCAGGCTGATTGTTGGTTTGTCCGGTACGTCTGGGTTTCATGGCTGAGTGAGGTCGGCGTGAGCGAGAACTGGCGAAAGGCGGGCTGGGCGGGCGCCGCGATCGGCGTCGTGGCGGCGGGTGCGGCGGCCGGAGTGGCCGTCGAGCGGCTCACGGTCGGCCGTGGGATCCGGGCGAAGGCGCGCCTCGCGCTCGACGCGTCGGGCCCCTACGGCACCCTGCGCGGCGCCGAGGGCACGTGCCGCGCCGAGGACGGCACGCTGCTCCACTACGAGAGCGACGAGCTCCCCGAGGACGGCGCCAAGCGCCGCCGCCTGCGCCGCAAGCCCGCTCCGGCCGCCACCGTCGTCTTCTGCCACGGCTACTGCCTCGCCCAGGACTCCTGGCACTTCCAGCGCGCCGCGCTGCGCGGGGTGGTCCGCGCCGTGTACTGGGACCAGCGCAGCCACGGCCGCTCCGCGCGCGGCCTCGCGCAGGCGGACGGCGAACCGGTCACCATCGACCAGCTCGGCCGCGACCTCAAGGCCGTCATCGACGCGGCCGCGCCCGAGGGGCCGCTGGTCCTCGTGGGCCACTCCATGGGCGGCATGACGATCATGGCGCTGGCGGCCCAGTACCCCGAGCTGGTGCGCGACCGGGTGGTCGGCGTGGCACTCGTGGGCACCTCCAGCGGCCGGCTCGGCGAGGTGACGTACGGGCTCCCCTCGGTCGGGGTCAGCGCGGTGCGCCGGGTGCTTCCGGGGGTGCTGCGCGCGCTGTGCTCGCAGGTCGAGCTGGTGGAGAAGGGGCGCCGGGCCACCGCGGACCTCTTCGCGGGCATGATCAAGCGGTACTCGTTCGGCTCGCCGGACGTGGACCCGGACGTGGCGCGCTTCGCCGAGCGGCTGATCGAGGCGACCCCGATCGACGTGGTCGCCGAGTTCTTCCCGGCGATCATGCTTCACGACAAGACGGCCGCCCTCCAGCACTTCGCGGACCTCCCCGTCACCGTGGTCGCCGGGGACCGCGACATGATCACCCCGCCCGAGCACAGCGTGGCGATCGCCGCCGAGCTGCCGGACGCGGAGCTGGTGGTCCTGGAGGAGACCGGCCACCTGATGATGCTGGAGCGCCCGGAGACCGTCACCGCACTGCTGACCGACCTCCTCGCGCGCACGGGCGCGGTCCCGGCAGCGACTAACGTTGGCGGGCATGGAAGCACCGCTGCAAGCACCGCACGACCGGGCGGCTGAGGCCGCGACCGGCCGTGCTCTGATCACGATCGATTCCCCCGACGCCATGCGGGACCTGGGCCGCCAGCTCGCCGCGCTGCTGCGCCCCGGTGACCTCGTCCTGCTGACCGGTGAGCTCGGTGCGGGCAAGACCACCCTGACCCGGGGCCTCGGCGAGGGCCTCGGCGTGCGCGGGGCCGTGACCTCGCCGACCTTCGTGATCGCCCGGGTGCACCCGCCGCTGGGCGACGGTCCGGCGCTGGTCCACGTGGACGCGTACCGGCTCGGCGGCGGGCTGGACGAGATGGAGGACCTGGACCTCGACGTCTCGCTGCCCGAGTCCGTGGTCGTCGTCGAATGGGGCGACGGCAAGGTGGAGGAGCTCTCCGACGACCGGTTGCACGTGGTGATCGCGCGCGCGGTCGGCCACGAGGAGGTCCTCGACGACGTGCGCCAGGTGTCGGTGTACGGGGTGGGCGCGCGCTGGGCGGACGCGGGGATCGCGGCGCTGGCCGGCGGGTCCCAGGTGTAGTTCCGGTGAAGTAGGTCCTTGCGGCCCGGTCCTTGCGTCCCTTTCGAGGGGTGCGGGCCGGGCCGTTCGCGTGCGGGCCTGGACGTTCCGACAAGGTTCCGACGGGTACCGACAAGGTGTCGGCAAAATGTTGCGCCGATGGTCGGTGGCGTGATGACATGGTACCGAGAGCTGGTTAGGTATACCTAACTTCGACGTCGGTCGAGCGCCCAGGAGGCAGCCATGTCGGCAGCAGAGCGTGTTCCCCGCCCGTCCGGGGCGTCCGCAGTCGCGCCCGGGCCCTCGATGGGCGCGCTGCTCGCGTCCTGTCTCGCCGCCACCGCCGTGTCGACCCCGCCCGCGCGGCCGGCCGCGTCCACACCCGCGCCCGCGCCCGTACGCACGCAGGCCGCTCCGGAGTCCGAAGCGGCCTGAGTCCTGTGCGTGTCACCCGTTCGGGTCAATCCGGCGGTCGTCCCGCAGGAGCCGCGCGCGCCGTCACGCGACGACGTTGACCCGCGTGCCGATCGTGGCGAAGTTCCACATCGCGTCGCCGTCGGCCCGCGTCATGCGGATGCCGCCGGTCTTCTTCGTCGCGTCCGGCTCCGGCGTCGCGCCGTCCTTACGGGCGCTGAAACCGATCACGACCCCGTCGGTCGTCGCGAACCGCACGATGTGTTCGACCGCCGCGCCGTCGGACCCGGTGACCGCGCCCTGGCGCGTGTCGACCGAGTAGCTGCCGGTCTTGGGGTGCACCGTGCTCGGCATCACCGAGAAGGTCTTCGTCTCCACGCCGTCCCCGCCCACCAGCCAGACCCGCTTCTGGGACACGGAGTAGACGACGCGCACGCCCTTGCCCGAGTCGGCCGGGACCGGCCCCGGCTTGCCCGGCGCCTCGGGTGCGGTGGACTGGCTCGGCGCGGTGGAGGGGGCCGGCTGCTGGGCGGCCGGTGCCGGGCGGGCCGGAGCGCTCGCCGACGCCTGGTAGCCGAGGAAACCGACCGCTGCCAGTGCCGCGGCGGTGAGCCCGGCCACGATTCCCGAGCTGCTGCGTGCCACCTTGCTCCACCTCTCCGCTGCCTTCGGGTCCCCCGGTTTCCCGAGGGCCCCCGCGGGGATCCACCGCTCGGTGGCTCCCGCTGCTACACCCGCGCTGACGGTAGCAGCCGGGCCGCCGCTCGACCGGCCGCAAGGGGCCCGGGCCGCGGAGTCGTAGGCTGTTCGCGTGCTCTTGCTCGCTGTAGATACCGCCACGCCCGCCGTCACCGTCGCCCTGCACGACGGTGAGTCCGTCGTCGCCGAGGCCCACCAGGTCGACGCCCGCCGCCACGGGGAGCTGTTGCTGCCCTCCGTGGACAAGGTCCTCACCGAAGCCGGGCTGAAGCTCGACGCGGTGACCGGCGTCGTCGTGGGCGTGGGCCCCGGCCCGTACACCGGGCTGCGCGTCGGCCTCGTCACCGCCTCCACCTTCGCCTCCGTCCTCGGCGTGCCGGTGCACGGTCTGTGCACCCTGGACGGGCTGGCCTACGCCGCCCGGGACACCGGGATCGAGGGCCCCTTCGTGGTGGCCACCGACGCCCGCCGCAAGGAGGTGTACTGGGCCCGCTACGAGGACCCGCGCACCCGGGTCACCGAGCCCGCCGTGGACCGCCCGGCCGACATCGCCGAGCAGCTCGCCGGACTGCCCGTGGTGGGCGCGGGCGCGCTGCTCTACCCCGACCACTTCCCGGACGCGCGCGGCCCCGAGCACCAGTCGGCCGGCGCGCTGGCCGCCCTGGCCGCGGAGCGGCTTGCGGCGGGGGCGGAGTTCCTCCCGCCGACCCCGCTGTACCTGCGCCGCCCCGACGCCCAGGTGCCCAAGAACTACAAGGTGGTCACACCCCAGTGACGGCCCCGACCGCGCCGCCCGCCCCGGCCGTCCTGCTGCGCGAGATGCGCTGGTGGGACATCGGGTCCGTGCTGGAGCTGGAGCAGGAGCTCTTCCCCGAGGACGCCTGGTCCGCGGGGATGTTCTGGTCCGAGCTGGCGCACGCCCGCGGGCCGCTGGCCACCCGCCGCTACGTGGTCGCCGAGGAAGCGGACGGCGGCCGCCTGGTCGGCTACGCCGGGCTCGCCGCCGTCGGCGACCTGGGCGACGTACAGACCATCGCGGCGGCCCGCGATCAGTGGGGGACCGGGCTCGGCGCCCGGCTGCTCACCGATCTGCTCGGCGCCGCCACCGCCTTCGAATGCGCCGAAGTGCTGCTGGAGGTACGGGTGGACAACACCCGCGCCCAGCGGCTCTACGAGCGCTTCGGCTTCGAGCCGATCGGCTTCCGGCGCGGCTACTACCAGCCCGGAAACATCGACGCGCTCGTGATGCGACTCTCCGATCCCGCACGTTCCGTCCCCTTGGACGGACCAGTTCAAGGTGAATCCCATGGCTGACGAACCGCTCGTCCTCGGCATCGAGACGTCCTGCGACGAAACCGGCGTCGGCGTGGTGCGCGGCACCACGCTCCTCGCCGACGCGATCGCCTCCAGCGTGGACGAGCACGCGCGCTTCGGCGGGGTCGTGCCCGAGGTGGCCTCGCGCGCACACCTGGAAGCGATGGTCCCGACCATCGAGCGCGCCCTGAAGGAGGCCGGGGTCAGCGCCCGCGACCTCGACGGCATCGCCGTGACCGCGGGCCCCGGCCTGGCCGGGGCGCTGCTGGTCGGCGTATCGGCGGCGAAGGCCTACGCCTACGCGCTCGGCAAGCCGCTCTACGGCGTGAACCACCTGGCCTCCCACATCTGCGTGGACCAGCTGGAGCACGGGCCGCTGCCGGAGCCCACGATGGCCCTGCTGGTCTCCGGCGGCCACTCCTCGCTGCTGCTGGCCCCGGACATCACGAGCGACGTACGGCCGCTGGGCGCGACCATCGACGACGCGGCGGGCGAGGCCTTCGACAAGATCGCGCGGGTGCTCCAGCTGGGCTTCCCGGGCGGTCCGGTCATCGACCGGCTCGCGCGCGAGGGCGACCCGAAGGCGATCAACTTCCCGCGCGGGCTGACCGGGCCGCGCGACGCCGCGTACGACTTCTCCTTCTCCGGGCTCAAGACCGCCGTGGCGCGCTGGATCGAGGCGAAGCGCAAGGCCGGGGAGGAGGTGCCGGTGCGCGACGTGGCCGCGTCCTTCCAGGAGGCCGTGGTGGACGTGCTGACGCGCAAGGCGATCCGCGCCTGCAAGGACGAGGGCGTCGACCACCTGATGATCGGCGGCGGCGTGGCGGCCAACTCGCGGCTGCGCTCGCTGGCGCAGGAGCGCTGCGACGACGCCGGGATCGTGCTGCGGGTGCCGCGGCCGAAGCTGTGCACGGACAACGGCGCGATGGTGGCGGCGCTGGGCGCGGAGATGGTCAAGCGGAACCGGCCGGCCTCGGACTGGGACCTCTCGGCGGACTCCTCGCTGCCGGTGACCGAACCGCACGTGCCCGGTACGTCGCACGAGCACGGTGACGGGCACGGGCACGCGCACGGCCACGCGCACGACCACGATCACGTGCACGAGCTGAGCAAGGACAACCTGTACTCATGAGCACCACCATGGCCGTGATGTGGGAGGCCCGGGCCGCCGACGGCCGGGGCAACGAGCTGCTGGAATGGGCCCGTTCGCAGGTGCTCGCCCGTGAACCGGTGCGCCGCGAGGTGTTCCGGGCGCCGCAGGACCGGGTCCTGGTCATCACCTGGTGGGAGGTGGGCGCCGGTGCGGGCGACGGCGCGGACGCGCTGCCCGAACTGCCCGAACCGGCCGCCGACCTGATCGCCCGGCCGGTGCACCGGTGGCGCTTCGAGTCCGTGGAGCGGACCGGCGGCTGACCGGTGGCCGGCCCGCACCCGGCCCGCACCCGGCCCGGGCCCGGGCGGCTCCGGAGTGCCGCTATCGTCATGCGCATGCCCCGCAGTGACCTGCCGCCACCGCCGCCGCCCGCGCACCTGCGCGCATGGCTGGACGCCCACGCCGTCCGGGCCGACCGGGCCCGCTACCTGGGGGAGTTGGAGCGGCTGAGCCTGGGCACGGGGCGGCTGTTGCTGCTCTGGGCGGTCAGCGCCGTCTTCGCCCTCGGCTGGTCCTTCGTCGGCATGGCGCTGATGGCCTTCGAAGAGGGCGGCCTGACCGAGCAGTTCGTCGGCGTCGTCTTCCTGGTCCTGGGTGCGGGGGTCCTCGTACCGGCCGGATTCTGGTTCGTGTGGGGCGCCAAGCGGGACCGCCGGGTGCGCCAACTGCTCTCCGCGTGGGCCGAGTCCGACCGCGATCCGGTCAACGACGCCCGGCTGCGGATGCCCGGGCGGAGCCTGGCGTGGTTGCTGTCCTCACTGGTCCTGTGCGGGCTCGGGCTGTGGGTGACCTTCGGGAGCGCGAGCGCCGCCCGACCCGGCTCGGAGACCTACGGCGAGGTGGCCTCTCTGATGGGCCTCGGGATGATCCTGTGGATCACCGGGCTGCTGGGTGCGGGCAAGGCGGCGGCGCACTACCGGTGGGCCCTGCGGGCCTTCCGCCCGCTCCGGCGCCCGCCGGCCGTGCCGCCCGGGGCGGGCCCGCCGGGGGTCGCACCGCCCGGGAGCGCCGCCGCCGTCACCCCTGGGGCGTCGGTACCGGTGCAGGAGCGCCGATCAGCATCGAAGGAGCGCCCGCCACTCGGGTCAGGATGACCGTCGCGGAGTTCGGCCCCTGCGGTTTGACCTTGCGGCGCAGCTCTTCCGGTTCGATCGCGGAGCCGCGCTTCTTGACGGTCAGGATGCCCACTCCGCGCTCGCGCAGCAGGGCCTTGAGCTTCTTGAGGCCGAAGGGCAGCACGTCGGTGATCTCGTAGGCGGTGGCGTACGGCGTCGCGCGCAGTTCGTCGGCGGTGATGTAGGCGATGGTCGGGTCGATCAGCCGCCCGTCGAGCTGCTCGGCGACCTCGGCGACGAGGTGGGCGCGGATGACCGCGCCGTCCGGTTCGTAGAGGTAGCGGCCCACCGGTCCGGCTTCCGGGTCGGGCAGCGGGTCCTCGGTGCGCAGCGTGCGCGGTCCGGGGAGCAGGGTCGCGCGGATGGCGCCGGGCGAGGTCCCGAACCAGAGCACGGCTTCCTTCACGTCCCCTCCGTCGGAGATCCACTCGGCCTCGGCCTCGGCGGGGACGGCCTCGTGCGGGATCCCGGGGGCGATCTTGATGGCCGCGTACTTCGCCGCGCGGGCGGTCTCCACGGCCCAGGACAGCGGCGGCGAGTACCCCTCGGGGTCGAAGATCCTCCCGCGTCCGCCGCGCCGCGCCGGGTCGAGGAAGACGGCGTCGTAGCCGGCGGTGTCGACCTCGGTGACATCGGCCTCCACGACCTCGATCAGGTCGGCCAGCCCCAGCGCCTCGGCGTTCGCGCGGGCGACGGCGACGGTCAGCGGGTCCCGGTCCACGGCGAGCACCCGGATCCCGGCGCGGGCCAGCGCCAGCGCGTCCCCGCCGATGCCGCAGCACAGGTCGGCGACCGACCGTACGCCGAGTGCGGCGATCCGCTCGGCGCGGTACGTCGCCACGGCCGCCCGGGTGGCCATCTCGCCGCCGCCGGGCGTGAAGTACATCCGGTACGCGTCGTCGGCCCCGAACTTCACCACCGCGCGCTGGCGCAGCCGGGCCTGCCCGAGGGCGGCGGAGACCAGCTCGGCGGGGTGTTCGCGGCGCAGCCGGGTGGCCACGGCCAGCTCCTGGGCCGGGTCGTAGTCGCGCAGCGAGTCGAGCAGGGCGCGGCCCTCGGGGGCGAGCAGGGCGGCGAAGTCTTCGGGGTTCACCGCTTCATTGTCGGACAGTTTGGGCCACTCGATGGATCGTCCGCCGCCGGTCGCGGTGTCGCCGCGGGAGGGCGGGGGCCGGGTGCCAGGATGCGCAGCTATGCAGCTAGTAGGAAAAAACGGAAATAAGTCGCGTATGGGTCACCGAGTCGCGGGCACGCGCGGCCGGTACGGGGTGGCGCTGGCCGCGCTGCTGGTCGCCGCCCTCGGGACGGCCTGCGGCTCGACCGGGTCCGCCCCCGCGGTGAAGGACAAGAAGGCGGAGACCGGCCGCAGCGGCGCCCAGGGCGGCCCCGCGGTCAGCGCCCAGCAGCTCCAGCAGGCACGGGCCCTCGCCGCCAAGAAGTGGGGGCTGGCCCAGGCACCGCTCGCCGCTCCCGCGGCGCCGAAGACCAAGCCGGAGATCACCTTCCGCAAGGGCTTCGAGGTGGAGGACGGTGACGAGCTCCCGCCGGTCTTCACGACCGTGCCCACCGAGGACAAGGTCGTCTTCCTGACGATCGACGACGGGGCCGAGAAGGACCCCGAGTTCCTGAAGATGATGCAGGAGCTGAAGATCCCGTACACGGCGTTCCTCAGCGACTACCTGGTGCGCGACAACTACGCGTACTTCAAGGAGATGCAGTCCGCGGGCGTCTCCCTCAACAACCACACGCTCAACCACCGCTACCTGCCCGCCCTCTCCTACGAGAAGCAGCGCCAGGAGATCTGCGGCATGCAGGACACCATCCAGAAGGAGTTCGGCAAGCGGCCGACCCTATTCCGCCCGCCGTACGGCAACTACAACCAGGACACGCTGCGCGCCGCGAAGTCGTGCGGAGTGAAGGCCGTTCCGATCTGGAACGCGGAGGCGTTCACGGACAGAATGGACTGGCGGGAAGAGGACAAGGACCTGCACCCCGGCGACATCATCCTCACGCACTTCCGGGGGCGGGAGGACTGGAAGGGCACGATGCCTGACATGATCCGCCAGGTGATGAAGACCGTCACGGCGAAGGGATACGCCGTGGCCCGCTTGGAGGATTACTTGTGAGCATCGCGCGCCGGTTGACGGCCGGAACGCTGGCGGCCGGCGCGCTCGCGCTGTCCCTTTCGGGGTGCGGGAACAGCGTGGACCCCATCGAGCGGCTCGGCCGCAAGACGGCGCAGGCGTCGCAGGGAACCGCGACGGACGGCACGGGCCCGGGAGGCGGCAGCGCCAAGCCGTCCCCCGCGCCCTCCGCGAGCGCCTCCGCGAACGACGCCCACAAGCGGTGGGGCCTCGCCAAGCCGCTGGAATTCGCGGCGAAGCCCGCGCAGAAGCCGCAGTTCCCGAAGGCCGGGCCGGGCAAGATACCCGTGGTGAACCGCATACCCGTGCCCGCCGGGGAGAAGACCGTCTTCCTGACCTTCGACGACGGCGCGGAGAAGAACCCCGAGTTCCTGAAGATGGCGGCCGACCTCAAGCTGCCGATCAGCATGTTCCTGACGGACAACATCGCCTCGTCGGACTACGGGCACTTCCAGTCGCTCCGCGACAACGGCTCGCACAGCACGATAAACAACCACACGCTGACCCACCCGAACCTGCGCACGCTGTCCTTCGCGGCGCAGAAGAAGGAGATATGCGGTCAGCAGGAACGCCTGGAGAAGCGCTTCGGCGCCAAGCCGACCCTCTTCCGCCCGCCGTACGGCAACTACAACGACGACACCCTGCGCGCCGCCTCGGAGTGCGGACTCTCGTACGCGGTCCTGTGGCAGGCGTCGATGCAGATCAACAACTTCCAGTACGCCGAGGGCGACGCCCTGAAGCCCGGTGACATCGTCCTCGCCCACTTCCGCGGCCCGGCCGAGCTGAAGGGCGCGACGGAGATCGAGATGACGACCCGGATGCTCCAGCGCATACAGGAGCAGGGCTACCGGATCGGGCGCCTGGAGGACTACCTCTAGGGGTCCTCCGCCGGGCCGCTGAGCCGGGCCGCTGCGGCGGGCCGGAAAAGGGCGGGCGGCCCCGGCCGGGTGCTCGTTAGGCTGCGCACATGCGCGCACCGGCCCCCGAGATCCAGTCGATGACCACCTTCATGTCCGGCTTCGCCCGTAGGCAGGCGGAGCGGACGGTCGGCCTGGCCGGCGGGTTCGCCGCGCTCGACGACACCTTCCACCACTCCCGGGCCGACAACCAGGTCGTCATCGACGCCCCCGCCGCCCTGGATCCCGACGCGCTCCCCGCCCTCGCCGACGAGGCGCTCGGGCACCTGCCCTTCCGGCTGGTCAGCGTCCTGGACGAGGCGGTCGGAGCCGCCGCGGCCCCGTCCATGGTCCGGGCCGGCTACACCCACCTGACCCTGGTCGTCCTGCGGCACACCGGACCGGTGCCGGCCGCCGCCGAGGTGCCCGCCGCCGGGGAGGTGGACCTGGCGGCCTTCCGCGAGCCGCTCGCCCGCCGCTGGCGCGGGTTCCTCCCGAAGGCCGAGGCGGCGGAGCTGGACCAGCTCGTGGCCCGGCGCCGGGCCCGCCTGCGGGGCGCCGCCGACGTGCGCTTCCTGGGCGCCCGCAGCGCCGAGGGGGACGTCGCCGCCTGGTGCGACCTCTACCTCGACCCGGCCTCGGGCACCGCACAGATCGAGGACCTGATGACCGCCGAGGAGCACCTGGGCCGCGGCCACGGCGACGCGGTCCTCGGCGCGGCCCTGCGCGCGGCCGCCGACGCCGGCTGCGGCACGCGCTTCCTCACCGCCGACGAGGCCGACTGGCCCCGGCACTGGTACGCGCGCCGGGGCTTCGTCCAGGTGGGCCGGGTGCACGTCTTCGACCGCGGCTGAACCACGTGAACCACGGCCGACCGAGGGGCTACGCCGCCAGCGTGGCCGGGGGCTCCGACATCGGCTGGGAGTCCGCCTCCCGCTGACGCTCCGCGCTGTCGCTGATCCGGATCAGCAACCCGATCATGATCCAGTTGGCCAGCAGCGACGAACCGCCGCTCGCCAGGAACGGCAGCGCCTTTCCACTGAGCGGGATCAGGCCGGTCACCCCGCCCGCGACCACGAACACCTGGAGCGCCAAGGACGAGGCCAGGCCGACCGCCAGCAGCTTTCCGAAGGGGTCGCGGGCGCCGAGCGCCATCCGCAGCCCCCGCTGGACCAGCAGCCCGTAGATGATCAGCACCGCCATCACCCCGGCCAGGCCCAGCTCCTCGCCGACCGTGGTCAGGATGAAGTCGCTCTGCCCGGCGAAGCCGATCAGCTCGGGATGGCCCATGCCCAGCCCGGTGCCCGAGACCCCGCCGGTGCCGAAGCTGAACAGCGCCTGCGCCGACTGGTCGGAGATGATGCCCGGCGGCCGCGGGTTCTGGTAGTACGACAGCGGGTCCAGCCAGGCGGCCACACGGCCCTTCACGTGCGGCTGGGTTGAACCCACGACGAAGGCGCCGACGGCGGCCATCAGCCCGCCGCAGACGATCCAGCTGGTGCGCTCGGTGGCGACGTAGAGCATCACCACGAAGGCGCCGAAGAAGATCAGTGAGGTGCCGAGGTCGCGCTCGAAGACGAGCACCAGCAGCGAGACGATCCACACCGTGATGATCGGGCCGAGCTGGCGCATCGGCGGCAGCCGCATCCCCAGGAACTTGCGCCCGGTCAGGGCCAGGGTGTCGCGGTGCAGGACCAGGTACCCCGCGAAGAACACCACGATCATGATCTTCACGAACTCGCCGGGCTGGATCGACATCCCGAAGATGATGATCCACCGCTTCGCGCCGAACGTGTCCGCGCCGAAGAACGCGGGCGCGATCAGCAGCACCAGCGAGACGACCATCGTGATGTAGATGAACCGCTGGAGCAGCCGGTGGTCGCGCAACAGCGCCACCACGCCCAGGCAGGCCGCGACGCCCACCACCGACCAGACCAGCTGACTGGGCGCGTACGCCACGGCTTTGCTGCTCGCCTTCAGGTACGCCTGGTCCAGCCGGTGCAGCAGCACCAGCCCCAGCCCGGTGAGCAGCATCGCCAGCGGCAGGATCAGCGGATCGGCGTGGGAGGCGAACCGGCGCACGCCGAGGTGCCCCACCAGCGACAGCAGCGTCATGCTGACCGCGAAGCCGGTGAGGTTGGCGGGCAGCTGGTCGTTCATCGCCAGGTTCGCGCTCACGTGCCCGAAGACGGTGATGGTGACGACCAGGACCAGCAGCAGTGCTTCCGTACGACGGCGGGCGCCCGCCGTCGTACTCGGGGTCAGTCCACGCACGGGATGCCGCCGCCGTCGATGGCGGGCTTCCTCTCGTCCGCGGTCGGCGGCGGCGCGACCGGTGGGGTCGAACCCGCGGTCCCGGTACCCGGTGACGGGGCAGCGCCACCCGGTGCATTCGGGCTCGCGGTCGCCCTGGGCCCTATCTGCTCGGCAATGAGGCGCTTTATCTTCATATCGTCTACGACGTTGATGTCGGTCCCATGGTTGCTTCCGAACCTCTCGATCGGCAGTGTCGTGAATTCCACATTGCCTCCGGACAGGTTCTTCGCCTGCTTGACGAAGGACATCAGGTCCCAGCCCTCATCGGTCACCACGTCCTGCTTGGCCGTGTTGATCAGCTTGAGCAGTTTCACCGGATCCGTAAAGGTCCCCGCGTCGTTCAGCTTCTTCGTCGCCCCGGCCAGGAACGCCTGCTGGCGCCGCGTCCGGTCCAGGTCGCCCCCGTCCAGACCCATCCGCTGGCGCACGAAGGCCAGGGACTGCTGCCCGTTCAGGGTCTGTCGCCCGGCCGGGAAGTCCGCGCCGGAGTTCTTGTCCTTGACCGCCTTGTTCAGGCACACCGGTACGCCGCCCAGGGCGTCCGCCACGTGGTAGAAACCGGCCAGGTTCAGCTCGGCGAAGTGGTCGATCGGCACGCCCAGGAACGCCCGCACCGTGTCGAGCGAGGCCTTGCGCCCCGCCTCGCGCCCCTCCCGCTCCAGCTGCCGGCCGTCCTTGACCCCCTGGCCGGACAGCTGGTCCTCGCGCTTCGCCTTCGCCCGCCCGTAGGCTTCCTTGATCTTCTGCTTGCCCGTGTCCCCGGGCACCCCGTGCATCGTCACGAAGTCGTCGCGCGGGATGGAGAAGGCCTTCGCCCTGCCGCCGTCGGCGGGCACGTGCAGGAGGATCAGGGTGTTCGTGTTGTAGCCGCCGATGTCGGAACTGCCGGCGTGCAGCTTGTCGAGGACCGAGTCGGGCAGCGGCTCGCCGTTCTGGTCCCGACGGCTGTCCAGCCCCATCAACAGGATGTTCAGATCCCCGGCCTGCGACTTCTCGGCGCCCTTCAACGCCTTGGAGCTGCCGATGCTGCCCGCCAGGTCGTCGTAGAGGTACCAGCCCGTGGCCCCCGCCAGCACGGCCAGCGCGCAGCCGGTGACCAGCAGCGCGCGCCCGATCCGCCGGTGCGGCCCCCGTGCCCCCCGGGTGCCCTGACCCGTCTTCCTGCGATGCGCACTCATGCCATCCGATGCTGGGGGCCGGTCGCTGAAGGAAACCTGAGGGTCCTGAAGACCCTTTCAGGACCCGGCCGGCAGTCGCAGAACCAGGCGCGCCCCGCCGCCGTCCGCCGGGGCCGCCGCGTTCACCTCGCCGCCGTGCGAGCGGGCGATCTCCCGGGCGATGGCCAGGCCCAGCCCGGTGCCGCCACTGGCCCGGCCCCGGTCCGGGTCCAGCCGGACGAACCGCTCGAAGACCCGGTCCCGGTCCGCCGCCGGGATCCCCGGACCGTCGTCGGCGACCTCCAGCACGTTCCAGCCACCGCGCGCGTACGCCCGTACGACCACCTCGGTACGGGCGTGCCGCAGCGCGTTGTCCACCAGGTTGGCCAGCGCCCGCTCCAGCCGCGCCGGATCCCCGACCGCCGGTACGGGCGCCCCCGCCGCCACCCGCAGCCGCACCCGCGGCGCGCGCCGCCGGGCCGCGTCCTCCGCGGCCAGCAGCGCCAGGTCCACCGGCTCGGTGCGCGGCGCGGGCCGCCCGTCGAGCCGGGCCAGCAGCAGCAGGTCGGCCGCGATCCGCTGGAGCCGCTCGGTGTCGGCCAGGGCGGCCGCGACCGACTCCCGGTCGGGCTCCTCCAACGCCACCTCCAGCCGGGACCGCACGGCGGCCAGCGGATTGCGCAGCTCGTGCGAGGCATCGGCGGTGAACTGGCGCTGGCGCGCGTCCGAGCGCTCCAGCCGATCCAGGGTGTCGTTCACGGTCCGGGCGAGGCGCGCGATCTCGTCCGCCCCGCCGGGGTCGGGCACCCGCCGGTCCAGCTCGCTCGCGGTGACCGAGGCCAGGGCGTCGCCGATCGCGGTGACCGGACGCAGCGCCAGCCCCGCGACCCACCAGGCGAGCGCGGCGGCGAAGGCGATCAGCGGGGGCGCGCCGCCCAGCATCCCGTAGGCGACGGAACGGGTGGCGCCGTCCACGTCCCCGAGGACGGTCATCGCGTAGACGTAGTGCGGCGTCCCGGCGGCCCCGGGCGCCCCGGGGGAGCGGACCACGACCACCGCGCGCCGCTCGCCGCTCCCGGGGGCGGGCGGCGGCAGGACGGCCGCGCGCGCATCCGCCCCGGCGGCCGGCCGCAGCCCCGCCAGCTCGGCGGGCAGCCGCCCGGGATCCCCGCTGGCGGCGGTCACCGCGCCGGCGGAGTCCAGGACGAGCACCAGGTCCACCCCGCTCTCGGGGGCCGGCAGCCGCCCCGCGGGCAGGGTCCGGGTGTCGAGCTGGGCCGCCACCTTGCGGGCGGCCAGTTCGGTGCGGCCGTTGGTGTTGTCCAGCAGGTTGGCCCGCAGCAGGCCGTAGAGCCAGATCCCGCCGACGGCCAGGACGGCCGCCATGGCGAGCGCGGCGGCGAGGGCCGCGCGGGCCCGGACGCTGCTGGGCCGTCTCTTGCGGGCCTTGGGCGGCCTAACCACCGTCGGGGGCCATCCGGTAGCCGGTGCCGTGGACGGTGCGGATGGAGCGGCGCCCGAAGGGGGCGTCGATCTTCTTGCGCAGCGAGGAGACGTACACCTCGACGATGTTCGGGTCGATGCCCGCGGAGCCGCCGGGGGAGCGCCAGACCTCGTCGAGGATCTCCTGCTTGGCCACGGCCCGTCCCGGGTTCTCCATCAGACAGGCCAGCACGCCCAGCTCGCGGGCGGTCAGCTCGATGTCCAGGGTGCCCCGGCGGCAGCGGCGGGCCTCGGGGTCGAGGAAGAGGTCGCCGGCCTGGAGGGTGGCGGCGCGCCCGGGGGCCCCGGCCCGCCGGGCCAGCGCCCGGACGCGGGCGCACAGGACGACGAAGGAGAACGGTTTGGTCAGGTAGTCGTCGGCGCCGGAGTCCAGGCCCTCGGCCTCGTCGTACTCGCCGTCCTTGGCGGTGAGCATCAGCACCGGGGTCGCGTCGCCGTGGGCGCGCATCCGCGTGCAGATCTCGTACCCGCTGAGCCCGGGCAGCATCAGGTCCAGCAGGACCACGTCGTAGGGACCGCCGCTGAGCGCGAGTTCCAGGCCGCGGTGGCCGTCGTGCGCGACCTCGACCCAGTGGCCCTCGGCGGACAGGCCGCGCCGGAGGGACTCGGCCAGCCCCTCTTCGTCTTCGACCACGAGAATGCGCACGAACCAAGCGTCACACACCGGGCGGGGACAACACCGGACGCGAGAAATTGGCACTCCGCTTGACCGAGTGCTAATCGCCGGAATAGTCTCGGGCCTGGCACTCGCCACTGGTGAGTGCCAACACAGCGACAGGCAGGTCCGGCACCCGCGACGACGGAACCACCTGGTCGCCACCCCAAAACAGTTAACCCCGTGAGATCTCCGAAGGGGGAGACCGGATCGTGACGACCACCAGCTCCAAGGTTGCCATCAAGCCGCTTGAGGACCGCATTGTGGTCCAGCCGCTCGACGCCGAGCAGACCACGGCTTCCGGCCTGGTCATCCCGGACACCGCGAAGGAGAAGCCCCAGGAGGGCGTCGTCCTCGCCGTGGGTCCGGGTCGCTTCGAGGACGGCCAGCGTCTTCCGCTGGACGTCACCGTCGGCGACGTCGTCCTGTACAGCAAGTACGGCGGCACCGAAGTGAAGTACAACGGCGAGGAATACCTCGTCCTCTCGGCCCGCGACGTGCTCGCGATCGTCGAGAAGTAAGTCACTTCTCCAGTTTTGCTTTGAGCTACGCCCCTGGTCACCCCTGCTGATGCCGGGCGGCGAGGGGCGTAGTTCGTTCAAGGCGGTCGCGGTGAGCGGCCGGGGATCGCAACGAGAGGGCTGAACCGCTCCCATGCCGAAGATTCTTAAGTTTGACGAGGACGCCCGTCGCGCTCTGGAGCGCGGTGTCAACAAGCTTGCCGACACGGTCAAGGTGACGATCGGCCCCAAGGGCCGCAACGTCGTCATCGACAAGAAGTTCGGCGCCCCCACCATCACCAACGACGGTGTCACCATCGCGCGCGAGGTCGAGCTCGACGACCCGTACGAGAACCTCGGTGCCCAGCTCGTGAAGGAGGTGGCGACCAAGACCAACGACATCGCGGGTGACGGCACCACCACCGCCACCGTGCTGGCCCAGGCGCTGGTCCGCGAGGGTCTGCGCAACGTCGCCGCCGGCGCCTCCCCGGCCGCCCTGAAGAAGGGCATCGACGCGGCGGTCAAGGCCGTCTCCGCCGAGCTGCTGGAGACCGCCCGCCCGATCGAGGACAAGTCCGACATCGCCGCCGTGGCCGCGCTCTCCGCGCAGGACACCCAGGTCGGCGAGCTCATCGCCGAGGCGATGGACAAGGTCGGCAAGGACGGTGTCATCACCGTCGAGGAGTCCAACACCTTCGGCCTGGAGCTGGAGTTCACCGAGGGCATGGCCTTCGACAAGGGCTACCTCTCCCCGTACATGGTCTCCGACCAGGAGCGTATGGAGGCCGTCCTCGAGGACCCGTACATCCTGATCAACCAGGGCAAGATCTCCTCCATCCAGGACCTGCTCCCGCTGCTGGAGAAGGTCATCCAGGGTGGCGGCTCCCGCCCGCTGCTGATCATCGCCGAGGACGTCGAGGGCGAGGCGCTCTCCACCCTCGTCGTCAACAAGATCCGTGGCACCTTCAACGCCGTGGCCGTCAAGGCCCCCGGCTTCGGTGACCGCCGCAAGGCGATGCTCCAGGACATGGCCGCCCTCACCGGCGCCACCGTCATCGCCGAAGAGGTCGGCCTCAAGCTCGACCAGGCCGGTCTGGACGTACTGGGCTCCGCCCGCCGCGTCACGATCACCAAGGACGACACGGTCGTCGTCGACGGTGGCGGCAGCAGCGACGACGTGCTCGGTCGCGTCAACCAGATCAAGGCCGAGATCGAGTCCACGGACTCGGACTGGGACCGCGAGAAGCTGCAGGAGCGCCTGGCGAAGCTCGCCGGTGGCGTCTGCGTCATCAAGGTCGGCGCCGCCACCGAGGTGGAGCTCAAGGAGAAGAAGCACCGCCTCGAGGACGCCATCTCGGCGACCCGCGCCGCGGTCGAGGAGGGCATCGTCTCCGGCGGTGGCTCCGCGCTCGTCCACGCCGTCAAGGTGCTGGAAGGCAACCTGGGTCTGACCGGCGACGAGGCCACCGGCGTCTCGGTCGTCCGTCGCGCCGCCGTCGAGCCGCTGCGCTGGATCGCGGAGAACGCGGGCCTCGAGGGCTACGTCATCACCGCGAAGGTCGCCGAGCTCGACAAGGGCCAGGGCTTCAACGCCGCCACCGGCGAGTACGGCGACCTGGTCAAGGCCGGCGTCATCGACCCGGTCAAGGTCACCCGCTCCGCCCTGGAGAACGCCGCCTCCATCGCCTCCCTGCTGCTCACGACCGAGACCCTGGTCGTCGAGAAGCCGGCCGACGACGAGGGCGACGCCGGTCACGGCGGCCACGGCCACAGCCACTGACCTGGTCGGTAGCGCGCCGGCCCGCCGGCGCACCCGCCCACGGGCACATGGGAAAGCCCCGTTCCTCCGGAACGGGGCTTTCTCCGTCTCACATGCCCAGCTGGCGCATCAGCCCCGGTGCGTCGTAGTACCACCAGTCCTCCGCGATCTGACCGTTCTCGATCCGGATCGTCGTACAACCCGACATCGTGACGTCCTTGCCGGTCGGTGCGACCCCCATGAACTCGCCGCGGTGGGTGCCGCGCCAGTCCCACAGCGTGGTGACGCAGTCCCCCTCGGCGATCTGGCGCGTCCTGTCGAAGGTGAAGTCGAAGGCCTCGCGCCACATGCCGATCGTGCGCCGCATGCCGTCCCGGCCGTTGCCCAGGCCCTCGGTGTCCATCATGTCGTGGCTGATGAAACCGACCGCCACGCACTCGTCGATGACGTCGAAGTCGCCCTTGACGGCCACGTCCTCGAAGATCCGGTTCGCGACGAGCTTGTTGAGGTACTCGTCGCGCACCACGTCGAGGTTCATGAACTTGGGCATGCCGTCGCAGAGGGCCACCATCTCCTGGAACATCCGGTCCGTCTCCGGAAGTTGAGAGTTCCTCATGGCCTCCTCGTAGGAGGGGAATTCGACCAGGTCCACGTAGTGGGTGCCCGAGTCGCGGTCCCTGCCGATCAGGGTGTGGGTGACCGTGCGCCTGCCGGCGGTCTGTTCCGCGTAGCGGTCGATGAGGGCGTTCATCTCGTCGAACCGCTTGGTCTCATAATCGATTACCTGTACGAATGTCATCGCGTCGCCTCCCAGCGGGAACGGGACACGTCCAGTTTAAGGAGAATTGCGCTAATTGGGTGGTTTACCCGCCAGTCACTGGGGGCCGTACTTGCGGCCCGTGCGCGAGGACACCCCACCCAGGAGCCCGCGCGGGGCCAGCTTCACCACGCTCATCAGCGCCTTGTAGCGGGGGTCCGGGATCGACACCGTCCGCCCGCGTGCCAGGTCGGCCAGCGCCGCGGCGACCAGTTTGTCCGCGTCCAGCCACATCCAGTTGGGGATGTTGTCGGTGCCCATCCCGGCCCGCTCGTGGAATTCCGTACGGACGAAGCCGGGGCACAGGGCCATCAGCCGGACCCCGGAGTCCGCCAGGTCCTTCGCCGCGCCCTGGGTGAACTGCACGACCCAGGCCTTGCTCGCCCCGTACGTCCCGCGCGGCAGGAAGGCGGCCACGGAGGCCACGTTGACCACGCCGCCGCGGCCGCGCGTGCGCATCGACTCCGTCGCCGCCGAGGTCAGCCGCAGGACGGCCTCGATGTGCACCTTGATCATGGTCAGCTCGTCGGCCATCGGGACTTCCAGGTACCGACCCTTGTTGCCGAAGCCCGCGTTGTTGACCAGCAGGTCCACCGGGTGCTTGAGGTCGGCCAGGCGCTGCTCGACCGCCACGATGCCCTCCTCCGTGGAGAGGTCGGCGCTCAGCACTTCGGCCTCGATGCCGTGCCGGTCGTGCAGCTCGGTCGCCTGCTCGCCGAGCCGCTTGGTGTCGCGCGCCACCAACACCAGGTTGTGCCCCTGGGCGGCGAGCTTGCGTGCGAAGGCGGCGCCGATGCCCGCCGTGGATCCTGTGATCAACGCAGTCGTCATAGGCGCAACCTAGCGCCGCGACCGCGAATGTCCACCGGGTCGCGGTGCCGGCGCCGGCCGCGGGGGCCGTCAGCCCCGGGTGCCGCCGCCCCCGATGCCGTACTTCGCCGTGTAGGCGTGGATCGCGTCCCGCGCCTTGGGCTCCAGCGCGTCGCCCGCCGCCAGTGCCCGCGGGAGCAGCGCGCGCTCGGTGGTGAAGGCGCGGAACCAGAAGCCGACGCTCACCTCGTGGTCCGGCCGGTGGACGACCTCTATCGCGTCGCCCGGGGAGACCGAGCCCTCCTCGATCACCCGCAGGTACGCGCCCGGACGGACCTCCCGGGTGAAGCGCTTGACCCAGCTCTCCTCCTCCAGGAACCCCTGGAAGGTCCGGCACGGGATCCGGGCGGAGGCCACTTCGAGGAGCAGGTCCGCGCCGACCCGCCACCGCTCGCCCACCCGCGCACCGGTGACGTCGAGCCCCGCGGTGGTGAAGTTCTCGCCGAAGATCCCGCCGGGCAGCGTCCGCCCCAGCTCGCCCTCCCACCAGTCCAGGTCCTCGCGCGCGTACGCGTAGACCGCCTGGTGGTCGCCGCCGTGGTGGCGCAGGTCGCAGACGGCGTCGCCCTCGACGCCGCCGGCGCCCTTGGGGCCGGGCGCGAAGACGCGCAGCGGCCCGGCCACCGGCCGCTTGTCGCTGCCGGTCCGGCCGCTCTCGGCCTCGGTGTAGTCGACGACCGTCGCACGGCCCACGTTGAGGGAAATCAACTTCATGCCAGGCACGCTAGTCGAGCACCCTCAAAGTCGTCCATGATTATTGGCGGCGGCTCCAAAGCAAGCCTTATGCTCGAAGGGTGATCGAGGCACGTCATCTCCGAGTCCTGCGCGCCGTGGCCGGTACGGGTTCCTTCTCCGCCGCCGCCCGCGAACTGGGCTGTACCCAGCCCGCCGTCTCCCAGCAGATGAAGGCGCTGGAACAGTCCGCGGGCACCCCCCTGCTCATCCGGGCCGGCCGCGAGATGCGGCTGACCCAGGCGGGGGAGGCGCTGGTGCGCCACGCGGCGGGCATCCTCGCCGGGCTGACCGCGGCCGAGGAGGAGGTCGCGGCCATCGCCGGCCTGCGCGCGGGCCGGGTCCGACTGGTCTCCTTCCCCAGCGGCAGCTCCACGCTGGTGCCGACCGCGCTGGCCGCGATGCGCGCCGAGCACCCCGGCACGCGGATCTCGCTGGTCGAGGCGGAGCCGCCGCGCTCGGTGGAGATGCTGCGCGAGGGCGACTGCGACGTGGCCCTGGCCTTCCGCTACGCGGGGGCGGCGCCGGACGGGACGGCGGCCGAGTGGGACGACCTGGTCGTCCGCCCGTTGCTCACGGACCGGCTGGTCGGGCTGGTGCCCGAGGGCCACCGGCTGGCGGGCGCGGCCCGGGTGGGCATGGCGGAACTGGCCGAGGAGCCCTGGATCGCGGGCTGCCCGCGCTGTCGCCGCCATCTGGTCGACGTCTGCGAGGCCGCGGGATTCACCCCGCGGATCGACTTCGCCACCGACGACTACCCGGCCGTGGTCGGCCTGGTGGGCGCGGGGCTGGGCGTGGCGGTGCTGCCCGAGCTGGCGGTGGAGTCCGTACGGGCCAAGGGCGTGGCCGCGCTGGTGCTGGAGCCGGCCGTGGAGCGGGAGGTCGTGGCGCTCACGCTGGCGGACCTGGCCCGGGTCCCCGCGGTGGCGGCGACCCTGGACCAGTTGGAGCGGGCCGCCACCCGCTGACGGTCGTACGGTCGTACGGCCGGACGGGTGACGGCCCGGTGATGGCGGGCGTGCCGACGGCGGTCGGCAGCCCCCCCGGGGGTCGGTGGCGGTGGCGGCGGTCGGATCATCCGGCGGAACCGACGGAATCGAAGAAACGTTCCTTCGGGCGTTTCGTCCTGTCGGGGTGGACCGGGGTGGGCCGGAGGGGTGACTCAGTGCCTGACGGTCGGCCCCGACACGGCGGCCCCCGTCACGCTGGTGGCCGGGATGAGCCGGTGTCGGGCCCGTCCCATCAGCTCTTCGCGTTCGTCCTCGGTCAGGCCGCCCCACACCCCGTAGGGCTCGCGGACGGCGAGTGCGTGCGCTGCGCATTCCGAACGCACCGGGCATCGCATGCAGACCTCTTTAGCCGAGGTCTCGCGCGCGCTCCTGGCCGCGCCCCGCTCGCCTTCCGGGTGGAAGAAGAGGGAGCTGTCGACCCCGCGGCAGGCGGCGAGCAGCTGCCAGTCCCACAGGTCGGCGTTCGGTCCGGGGAGGCGGGAGAAATCTGCCATGGGTAGTCCTCTTGGTGCCGGTACTGAGGCGGATGTGGTCCATGTCTCCACATCTACTGTCGTAGTAGATGTAAATATGACTCATTGGGAATCTAGCCTCAGACACATGCCAAACGGAAGGAAAGCCGCCAAATAGGGCATAGCTCCAGATGGAGGACATGCGGCTCGTGGCGCCCGCGCCGTGTTCGGTACCTCACGTAGAGTGCCGAAGGTGTCCGTCCGACCCGTAACTCTTTCGAGTGACCGTCGTTGAGAGTGCGAAGGCGGTTGAACCAAGAAGTTCTCGGACAGGTGTCCGGGAGCATCGACCGCAACGGTGACGATACGTACCAGCCTGGAGGCTCAAGGTGACGCGCATCAGCAGCTGCGGAGGGCGGTCATGACATCCGTCCTCGTCTGCGACGACTCCCCGCTTGCCCGAGAGGCGCTCCGTCGCGCGGTTGCCACCGTGCCCGGCGTCGAGCGTGTGACGACGGCTGCCAACGGCGAGGAAGTCCTCCGCCGCTGGGGTGCCGACCGCTCCGATCTGATTCTGATGGATGTACGGATGCCGGGGCTGGGCGGTGTCGAGACCGTCCGACGACTGCTCTCGGCCGACCCGGGCGCCCGCATCATCATGCTGACGGTCGCCGAGGACCTGGACGGGGTGGCCCTCGCGGTCGCCGCCGGCGCCCGGGGCTATCTGCACAAGGACGCCTCGCGCGCCGAACTGCGGGCCACGGTCACCCAGGCGCTCGCCGACCCGACCTGGCGGCTCGCCCCCCGGCGGCTGCGCTCGGCCGAGATGGGCGCCGCGCCCACGCTCACCGCGCGCGAGATCCAGGTCCTGGAGGGCATGAGCCACGGCCGGTCCAACGCGGAGATCGGGCGCGAGCTCTTCCTCTCCGAGGACACGGTCAAGACCCACGCCCGCAGGCTGTTCAAGAAGCTCGGCGCCTCGGACCGCGCGCACGCCGTGGCGCTCGGCTTCCGCTGGGGCCTGGTCCGCTAGGGCCTGTCCTCCGGCCCGGTCCCATCGGGGCCCGTCGGTACGTCCCCGGCCGCGCCCCGCCCCGCGGGCCGCGCCGGATCCGGCACGCTGTCCGGCCCCTCGCGGGCCGGACGCGCAGTGGTCCCGCCCGTCGGTACGGGCGGGGCGCCGCACGGAATCGGGGGCCGCGCGATCGGGTCGAGTCGCATGCGGTGCGGACCCGGGATTCGCGAGGCACAATCCGAGGGACGTGTCGCTTCGGGCGCGATGCCGCATCCTTGATGGTGTGGCCGCGCTTTCGGAGCTGTGGCCTCGGGTACCGGGACCATTCGGCCGAGCGGGAGGGGAGGGCACGGGCAATGACTTCAGGTGCACCCGCTCATAACGCTTCGATGCACAACGCGGGCCGTGGCGGCGCGAATGCTCCGGCGCCAAGGCACCATGGATTGATGCGCGACGACGAGGCCGAGGGGTCCACCGCGGCCACGGGCCCGACCGGCACCGCCAATGGCGGCAGCGCCGGGGCCGTCGGCGCGCTCGTGCGCCGTGCCGTCGAGGGCGACGGCCAGGCCACCCACGACCTGCTCGCCTTCGTGCACCCCCTCGCCATCCGCTACTGCCGCACCCGGCTCTCGCGGCTGCCCGGTGATGCTCGCCACTTCGTCGAGGACCTGGCGCAGGAGGTCTGCGTCGCCGTCCTGATGGCGCTGCCGCGCTACCGCGACACCGGCCGGCCCTTCGAGGCCTTCGTCTTCGCGATCGCCGCGCACAAGGTCGCCGACCTGCAGCGGGCCGCCATGCGGCACCCCGGCAGCACGGCCGTGCCCTCCGACGAGATGCCGGAGCGGCCGGACGACTCGCTCGGCCCCGAGGAGCGGGCGCTGCTCAGCAGCGACGCGGCCTGGGCCAAGAAGCTGCTGGCAAATCTGCCCGAGAACCAGCGCGAACTGCTGGTGCTGCGGGTGGCCGTCGGGCTGACGGCGGAGGAGACCGGCCAGATGCTCGGGATGTCCCCGGGCGCGGTCCGCGTCGCCCAGCACCGCGCGCTCAGCAGGCTGCGCGCCCTCGCCGAGCAGTAGGGCGCCGGGCGTCGAGCTGTGGGCGCCGGTCGCCGGCCGCGTCGTTCCCGTAGACCGCTGCGGCGCCCCGGCCTAAGCTCGATGAAAAGTCCGTAGGAAGCTACGAATCTTTCTGTCGATCTTGGTCGTGGAATGAGACGCCCCGGGATCCCGTTAGCATGGACATCCGCGCTGAGCAAGACCATCTGGGAAGGTGTCATGACTGTCAACGCCGATGGAGTGCCCGACAAATTCGCCACGCTGGGGCTCACTTACGACGATGTGCTGCTCCTGCCGGGCGTGTCGGACATGGCGCCTGACCAGATCGACACCTCCTCCCGGATTTCGCGGAACGTGCGGGTCAACGTCCCGCTGCTGTCCGCCGCGATGGACAAGGTCACCGAGTCCCGCATGGCCATCGCCATGGCCCGCCAGGGCGGCGTCGGCGTGCTGCACCGCAACCTCTCCATCGCCGATCAGGCCAACCAGGTGGACCTGGTCAAGCGCTCCGAGTCCGGCATGGTCACCGACCCGATCACGGTGCACCCCGACGCGACCCTGCGCGAGGCCGACGAGCTGTGCGCGAAGTTCCGCATCAGCGGCGTCCCGGTCACGGACCCGGCGGGCAAGCTGCTCGGCATCGTCACCAACCGCGACATGGCCTTCGAGTCGGACCGCGCCCGCCAGGTGCGCGAGGTCATGACCCCGATGCCGCTGGTCACCGGCAAGGTCGGCATCACCGGCGTCGACGCCATGGAGCTGCTGCGCCGCCACAAGATCGAGAAGCTTCCGCTGGTCGACGAGGCCGGCATCCTCAAGGGCCTCATCACGGTCAAGGACTTCGTCAAGGCCGAGAAGTACCCGAACGCCGCCAAGGACAAGGACGGCCGCCTGCTGGTCGGCGCGGCCGTCGGCGTCGCGGGCGACGCGTACGAGCGCGCCCAGGCCCTGATCGAGGCGGGCGCCGACTTCATCGTCGTCGACACCGCCCACGGCCACTCCCGCCTCGTCGGCGACATGGTCTCCAAGATCAAGTCGAACTCGACGGTCGACGTCATCGGCGGCAACATCGCCACCCGCGACGGCGCCCAGGCGCTCATCGACGCCGGCTGCGACGGCATCAAGGTCGGCGTCGGCCCCGGCTCGATCTGCACCACCCGCGTGGTCGCCGGCATCGGCGTCCCGCAGGTCACCGCGATCTACGAAGCCGCCCTCGCCGCCAAGGCCGCGGGCGTCCCGGTCATCGGCGACGGCGGCCTGCAGTACTCCGGCGACATCGCGAAGGCCCTGGTCGCGGGTGCCGACACGGTGATGCTCGGTTCGCTGCTCGCGGGCTGCGAGGAGTCTCCGGGCGAGCTGCTCTTCATCAACGGCAAGCAGTTCAAGTCGTACCGCGGCATGGGCTCGCTCGGCGCGATGCAGTCGCGCGGCGACCGCAAGTCCTTCTCCAAGGACCGCTACTTCCAGGAGGGCGTCGGCGGCGACGACAAGCTGATCCCCGAGGGCATCGAGGGGCAGGTGCCGTACCGCGGCCCGCTCTCCGCCGTCGTGCACCAGCTGGTCGGCGGCCTGCGCCAGTCGATGTTCTACGTCGGCGGCCGCACGGTGCCGGAGCTCCAGGACCGGGGCCGTTTCGTCCGGATCACCTCGGCGGGGCTCAAGGAGAGCCACCCGCACGACATCCAGATGACGGTGGAAGCGCCGAACTACTCCCGCAAGGGCTGAGCGGGCGACGTACGCGTAGGGGGCGGGTCCGCACGGCGGACCCGCCCCCTTCCCGTGCGCCCGTACAGCGTCCGTCCGACGTCGATCCGGCGTCCGTACCGCGTCCGTACAGCGTCCGTACAGCGGTCACCGAAACGCGGCCCGCCGCCGGTCGGGGATACTGGACGGGCAGACCCAGAGGAAAGGCCACCACACGTGACTGAGATCGAGATCGGGCGCGGCAAGCGCGGCCGCAGGGCGTACGCGTTCGATGACATCGCCATCGTCCCCAGCCGCCGTACGCGAGACCCGAAGGAGGTCTCGATCGCCTGGCAGATCGACGCCTACCGCTTCGAGCTTCCGTTCCTGGCCGCTCCGATGGACTCGGTGGTCTCCCCGCAGACCGCCATCCGCATCGGCGAGCTGGGCGGTCTGGGTGTGCTCAACCTCGAGGGTCTGTGGACCCGGTACGAGGACCCGCAGCCGCTGCTCGACGAGATCGCCGCGCTGGACGAGGAGTCGGCCACCCGCCGCCTCCAGGAGATCTACGAGGCCCCGATCCAGGCCGAGCTGATCAAGCAGCGCATCAAGGAGGTGCGCGACTCCGGTGTCGTCACCGCCGCCGCGCTCTCCCCGCAGCGCACCGCCGAGTTCTCCAAGGCGGTCGTGGACGCGGGCGTCGACATCTTCGTGATCCGCGGCACCACGGTCTCCGCCGAGCACGTCTCCGGCGCCGCCGAACCGCTGAACCTGAAGCAGTTCATCTACGAGCTGGACGTCCCGGTGATCGTCGGCGGCTGCGCCACCTACACCGCGGCCCTGCACCTGATGCGCACCGGCGCGGCCGGCGTGCTGGTGGGCTTCGGCGGCGGCGCCGCGCACACCACCCGCAACGTGCTGGGCATCCAGGTCCCGATGGCGACCGCCGTCGCCGACGTGGCCGCGGCCCGCCGCGACTACATGGACGAGTCCGGCGGCCGCTACGTGCACGTGATCGCCGACGGCGGCGTGGGCTGGTCCGGCGACATCCCGAAGGCCGTCGCCTGCGGCGCCGACGCGGTCATGATGGGCTCCCCGCTCGCCCGTGCCACGGACGCGCCCGGCAAGGGCCACCACTGGGGCATGGAGGCCGTCCACGAGGACGTGCCGCGCGGCAAGAAGGTCGACCTCGGCACCGTCGGCACCACCGAGGAGATCCTCACCGGCCCGTCGCACTCCCCGGACGGATCGATGAACATCTTCGGCGCCCTGCGCCGCTCGATGGCCACCACCGGCTACAGCGAGCTGAAGGAATTCCAGCGCGTCGAGGTCACCGTCGCGGACTCCCAGCACCGCCGCTGACACCGCGGACCGAACGCCGCAGGGCCGCCACCCCGAACGGGGTGGCGGCCCTGCGGCGTTCGCGCGCGACCGGCCCGTCAGTAGCGGCCCTTCGAACGGCGGCGCAGCATGACTCCCCACGGCGCCAGGAAGACCGCCGCGAACAGCCAGAAGATCCCCGCGGCGGCCCAGTCGGAGGTGCTCAGCCGCTCCGCGTCGCGGAAGATGACGTAGCTGCCCAGTGCGGCGAAGACGCCGAGCGCCACGGCGGGCACGCCGAGCACCCACAGCACGACCGTCACCCAGGTGAGCCGCGGCCCGGCGGGCGCGCCCGTGGTCCCGGCGGTCGGCGCGGCAGCCTCCGCCCGCGGGATCCGCGACGGATCGCGCGGCGGCATCGAGACGACCGCCGAGGGGTGGACCCCGGCGTCCAGCGGGGCCAGCTGCGCCGCGCCGATGCCGTAGAGGGTGGGCTCGATGGTGAGCGTGAAGCCGTCCTGGCCGACGAGGTAGCGGGCGCCGTCCGGGTAGGAGTTCAGCAGGACGCACTCGGCGTAGCGGATGGTCACCTGGTGGTCGGGCGCCACCAGGCTGATGCCGTCGCCGCCGACGATCAGCGTCGCCTTCTGCTCGCCCAGACGGGCGTAGCGCCGGCCGGTGACCACCTCGGCGGACTGCTGCGGGGCCTCCGCGAGGCCCGCCCAGTCCACGCCCCGGCCGCCGGGCACCTGCATCAGGGCGCCCGCCCACACCTCGCGCGCGATCCGGTGCAGGCCCTCGACCGTGACGGCCTCGATCTCGGCCGCGGCCTCGGCCGTGGTGAGGTTGCGGTGGCCCATGAGCAGGTTCATGGCGTGCCCGGGGAGCTGGTGCGCGGCCAGCTCCGGCACGTCGAAGCGGGCGAGCGCGGTGGTCCGTACGGACTCCAGGTCGGCCTGCTCGATCCGGCCGGCGCGCAGCTTCGCGAGCACGTCGAGGAACGCGCCGACCATCGCGTCCCGCTTCTCGGGCAGCGCGTCGGCGAAGGCCACGACGGTCGCGCTGTCGCGGTCGCGCGGCTGGTAGTCGGCCTCGGCGGTGTAGGAGTAGCCGCCCTTCTGGCGCAGCTCGCGGAACAGCTCCTTGCCCAGCACCTCGGAGAACAGCATGGCCTCGGTGGAGCGCGGGACGACGGCGCTGAGCACGGTCCCGCCCTCTTCGCCGTGGTAGTACGCGGGGGTGGCCGGGAGCGCGGAGGTGACCTCCGGCAGTTCCTGCCACGCACCGGCCGGCAGGGTCAGGTCCAGGCCCTCGGGAACGGTGTCGCTGGTGATCCACAGGACCGCGTTCTCGGTGGTGAAGCGGGTCCGGGCCCATTCGCGGACGGCGTGCGCGGTGAGCCGGGGCAGGCCCGCCTCGGCGTAGCTGAGCAGGCCGTGGCCGCGGGCCCCGTAGCGCCACAGCGGCATGCCGTGGCCGGGGCCGCGGGAGCGCCCGGCGGCCTCGGTGCGCAGGATCTCCTTCTCGGTCTCCAGCCGCTCCGTCGGCAGGTCGCGCAGTGCGGCGCAGACGCCGTTCAGGTACTCGACGACGTCGGCCGGGGTGCCGGAGACGTGGAAGTGGGTGTAGACCGCGGCGGTGGCGCCGTTGTAGTGCAGGTCGCCCAGGCCGTGCCGGTGCAGTGCGAGGTGCTCGACGAGGTGGGTGATGCCGCTGGTGGCGAGGGTCTCGTCGGCGCGGCCGACCCGGAAGAGCAGCCCGGCGGCGACGGGGCCGGAGCGCGGGGCGAGGACGGTGCGGATGCCGCCCACGGTGGTGTGGCGGATGCCGTCGACGACGTAGTCGGTGTCGGTGTTGCTGTTCACGGGACCCCCTAGCCCTTGGCCAGGGCGAGCTTGCGGTGACGGACGAACGCGGCCTCGTAGTCGACCTTGACGTAGCCCCAGGGGAACTCGTGGGCGTGGTCGCCGAGGGCGCGGAAGTGCGGCGCGGCCTCGGCGTGGCGCCCCGCCACGGAGTGAGCTGCCGCGAAGGCGCTGTGCGCGCCGACGGCCTGCGGGTCGTCGGGGCGGGCGTCCGGGTGCAGGACGGACCGGGCGGCGGCGTCCCGCAGCCGGCTCTGCCGGGCGGGTTCGCGCAGGTACGCCTCGCGCGCCGGGTCGCCTTCCAGCTCCAGCCACTGCTCCATCTGCGCGATCGCGACCAGGGCTCCGTTGGGGCTGCCCGCGGGTGCGTTCACGGTGGCTTCCCAGGCGAAGCCGTGCGCGGCCTCCCAGCTGCCGCCCCACTTCGGGCAGAGCTTCTGGAGCAGCTGCATCTGCGCCGGGTAGTGGTGCGGGTGGTGCTCGGCGAGTCGGTCGTAGCGGCGGCGGGCCTCGCTCTGGCCCAGCTCCAGGCCGCGCGCGGTGATCACCCGGTGGTGCCAGGCGAGCCCGAAGGCGGGGTACTCGGCGCACACGTCGATCAGGAGGACCTCGGCGCGCCGCAGGTAGGCGTGGAAATCGCGGAACTGGTCCTTCGAGACGTGCTCGGCCCCGTACCCGCTGCGGATGTTCCAGCCGATCTGGACGAAGGTGTCGGCGAGCAGCGTGCGGGCCAGCGGGTCGCCGGGCCGTTGCGCCACGACCCGGCCGAGGAACTCCTCGGCCCCTTCGGTGTCGGCGACGACCCGGGAGGCCGCGGGCCGTTCCTGTTCGCGGGGCAGGGCGTCGAAGGCGGCGGCGACGGCGGACCAGTCCTGGCCCCGTACCGCGCTGCGGAGGGTGGCGAGGGCCGGTATGCGGTCGACGGGTTCGAATACGGGCCGACCGAGCGGCGGATGAGCGGACACGGCCGGATCATATGACCGGGGCATGTGACCACAACAGTGGTTTCAACGCTCCGTGATCCGGTCGTGCCTGCTCAGGGTCGTGCCGGTGGTCTCTGACGAGGGTTACGCGGCGGTCTTGCGGGCCGTGGTGAAGCCGGCGAAGGCCCCGAGCCCGAGGAAGAGGAACTCCATGAGGTCCGCAGCCTTGCTCCAGACGTCGGTCAGGCCGTCGATGCCAGGGGTGTCGAGCACGTCGGCCACGCCCACGTGCTGGAGGCGCGCGAAGGTGAGCGCGATGAAGAACAGCTGACCGGCGTACACGGCGCCGACGGAGAGCGCCCCGGCCAGGACCGGGAGAACCGGGTTCCGGCCGCCGAGCTTTCCAGCAGCGATGCCGACGAGAGCACCGACGCCGACAGCGGCGTAGCCGAACTCGCGATCGATCGCGTTCATGATCCCGCCGTACGCCGCCGCCGCGACCAGCGCCGCGACCACGGCCGCGATGACGCCGAGGGCCACGTTGCCCTTCGGCGCCGGCGGGGCCGGGTAGCCGGGGGCCGGGGTGACGGAGTCGGGCGCGGGCGGCTGGAACTGCTGGCTCATGAGAGATCCCCCCCAGGGATACGGGCGCACGGGTGCCCCAGGGGTGACCGTGGGGACGTAAGTGCGAAATAAGAACGCCGCAGGCTAACAGGTGCCGGTGACAGCCCGAGGGGGGATTTCGGCGCGCCTTCAGAGCCGGTACGCGGCCCCCACCGGACTCGCGCCCCGCGTGTCCAGCAGCAACTGGGCCTTCACCGCGAGTCCTTGCAGGTCATAGGTGCGGTGGTGCTGGAGCAGGATCGTCAGGTCGGCGTTGGCCGCGGCCTCGTACAACGATTCGGCACGCGGTACGGGCTGGTCCCGTACCCGCCATCCCGCGATGTACGGATCGTGGTAGCTGATCAGGGCGCCGAGGTCGAGGAGCCGGCTCGCGATCTCGCGGGCCGGGGAGCCCTCCTGGTCGGCCAGGTCCGGCTTGTAGGTGACCCCCAGCAGCAGCACCCGCGCCCCGCGCGCGGACTTGCCGTGCTCGTTGAGCAGGGTGGCGCTGCGCTGGATGACGTACTGCGGCATCCGGTCGTTGATCTCCTGCGCCAGGCCGACCATGCGCAGGGGGTGGCCGGGGGTGCGGGTGGTGTGCGGGAGGTAGTTGGGGTCCAGGGGGATGCCGTGGCCGCCGACGCCCGGGCCGGGCCGGAAGGCCTGGTAGCCGTACGGCTTCGTCTCGGCGCAGCGGATCACGTCCCACAGGTCCACGCCGAGGTCGTGGCAGAGGACCGCCATCTCGTTCATGAGCGCGATGTTGACGTGCCGGTAGTTGGTCTCCAGGAGCTGGACGGTCTCCGCCTCGCGCAGTCCGCGCGCGCGGACCACCTTCTCCGTGAGGCGCGCGTAGAAGGCCGCGGCGGATTCGGTGCAGGCCGGGGTCAGTCCGCCGATCACCTTGGGGGTGTTGGCGATGCCGTGCGTCCGGTTGCCGGGGTCGTGGCGGCTGGGGGAGTAGGCGAGGTGGAAGTCGCGGCCTGCGCGCAGACCCGAGCCCGCTTCGAGGACGGGGCGCAAGTATTCCTCGGTGACGCCCGGGTGGGCGGCGGATTCGAGGATGACCGTGGTGTGCGGGCGCAGCCGGGCGGCCAGGGCGCGGCCGGCCTCGCCGACGGCGGACAGGTCGAGGGCACGGTCCGCGCCGAGCCGGGTGGGCGCGCAGATCACGGCCGTGCGGACCCGGCCGAGTTCGGCGGGGTTGGTGGTGACGCGGAAGCCCGCCGCCGACATTCGGCGGATCTCCGCGGCCGTGAGGGTGGAGTCGGTGGCGGGTCCGCTGTCGTATCCGACGGTCTCGATTCCGGCGGAAACGGCGGCCTGTGCGAGCGGGAGGCCGAGGTGGCCGAGTCCGATGACGGCGAGGTCAGCGGGCATGGGGTTTGCCGTCCTTCCTCCCCTGACATGAGGGGGCTGAACGCGCAAGTCCTGTGGACAGCTGGAGCTGGCGCTATGTCAGACTAGGCGTATATATGACCGATCTGCGGCATTGTGGGGTGGTCGCCACCGCTGTGTTGTCCACAGGCGGTGGCCGATGTGGGTGTGCCACGGTCAGAATCGTGACCAAGGGGGACATGAGCGGGAACACCCGCATCAACGGGAGGCAGCCGTGAGGACAGCGACACTGGGGCCAGCGCAGCGCGCCGAGGCGCTCGCCCGGATGGCCGAGCGAGAACTCGACGTGCTCGTGGTGGGCGCGGGCGTGGTGGGAGCCGGCACCGCGCTCGACGCCGTGACCCGAGGTCTCTCCACCGGCCTGGTGGAGGCCCGCGACTGGGCCTCGGGAACCTCCAGCCGCTCCAGCAAACTGATCCACGGCGGGCTCAGGTACCTGGAGATGCTCGACTTCGCGCTCGTCCGCGAAGCCCTCAAGGAGCGCGGCCTGCTGCTGGAGCGGCTCGCGCCGCACCTGGTCAAGCCGGTCCCGTTCCTCTACCCGCTCCAGCACAAGGGCTGGGAGCGGCTGTACGCGGGCTCCGGCGTGGCCCTGTACGACGCGATGTCCATCTCCAGCGGGCACGGCCGCGGCCTGCCGGTGCACCGCCACCTCTCTCGTCGGCGCGCCCTGCGGATCGCCCCCGCGCTGCGCAAGGACGCCCTGGTCGGGGCGCTCCAGTACTACGACGCCCAGATGGACGACGCGCGCTACGTCGCCACGCTGGTGCGCACGGCCGCGGCGTACGGGGCGCACTGCGCCAACCGGGCCCGGGTCGTCGGCTTCCTGCGCGAGGGCGAACGGGTGGTCGGCGCGCGCGTCCAGGACGTCGAGGGCGGGGGCGAGTACGAGATCCGCGCGAAGCAGATCGTGAACGCGACCGGGGTGTGGACGGACGACACGCAGGCCCTGATCGGCGAGCGCGGTCAGTTCCACGTCCGGGCCTCCAAGGGCATCCACCTGGTGGTGCCGAAGGACCGGATCCACTCGGCGACGGGGCTCATCCTGCGGACCGAGAAGTCCGTCCTGTTCGTCATCCCGTGGGGACGGCACTGGATCGTGGGCACCACGGACACCGACTGGGACCTCGACAAGGCGCATCCGGCGGCGTCCAGCGCCGACATCGACTACCTGTTGGAGCACGTGAACTCGGTGCTGGCGGTGCCGCTCACCCGGGACGACGTGCAGGGCGTCTACGCGGGCCTGCGGCCGCTGCTGGCGGGGGAGTCGGACGCGACGAGCAAGCTCTCGCGCGAGCACACGGTCGCGCATCCGGTGCCGGGGCTGGTCGTGGTGGCGGGCGGCAAGTACACGACGTACCGGGTCATGGCCAAGGACGCGGTCGACGAGGCGGTGCACGGACTGGACCAGCGGGTCGCCGAGTGCGTGACGGAGGACGTCCCGCTGGTGGGGGCGGAGGGGTACCGGGCGCTGTGGAACGCGCGGGCCCGGATCGCCGCCCGGACGGGCCTCCATGTGGTCCGGGTGGAACACCTGTTGAACCGGTACGGCTCGCTGACGGAGGAACTGCTGGACCTCATCGCGGCGGATCCGGGGCTGGCGGAGCCGCTGGCGGCCGCGGACGACTACCTGAGGGCCGAGATCGTCTACGCCGCTTCGCACGAGGGTGCGCGGCACTTGGACGACGTGCTCACGCGGCGGACCCGGATCTCGATCGAGACCTTCGACCGGGGGGCGCGGTCGGCGCGGGAGTGCGCGGAGCTGATGGCGCCGGTGCTGGGGTGGGACGAGGAGCAGATCGCGAAGGAGGTGGAGCACTACGAGAAGCGGGTGCAGGCGGAGCGGGAGTCGCAGCGTCAACCGGACGACCAGACGGCGGACGCGGCCCGGTTGGGGGCTCCGGACATCGTTCCGCTCTGAGCCGACCCCGTTCCGCTCCCGCCCTTCCCCCGGCCCGGATGCACGGCCCGACCCCCGCCCCGGTCCCGGTTCCGCTTCCGGCTCCGCTCCGGGTCGTGCTCCGTACCGCGGGTCGGGCGGACGGCGTACGGTGGCCCGGGGGAACCGCGGACCCGGAACACCCGTCCGTTGCGGAGTGAGGAACAATGAGGTTTCGGCCGGGGCGGGTTACGTCGGGCCCAGCGGGATGACGGGCCGGCCGGAGAAGGCGGCACGATCGCAGAGGGGACGCATGTCGAAGCCGGAGCACAAGCGCAAGCCGGAGTCCCCTGCGGAAACCGCCGACGCGGTGGCGGAGTCAGCCGTCGGGGGAGGCCCTGACCGGGTGTCGGGGCAGGGGTCGGACCAGGTGTCGGACCAGCCTTCCGCCGCAGCCGGCGGGGGCGTTCAGGACGCCACCTCGATACCGGACGCGGACCCGGCCCCTGCCGGGGCCGACGCCGAGGCCGCTGAGGCCGCTGAGGCCGAGGACGCCGCGCCGGACGTCGACGCCGCACCGGACGTCGACGCCGAGCCGAAGGACGCGGAGCCGAAGGACGCCGAGCCGAAGGACGCGGAGCCCGCGGCCGTCGAGCCGAAGGGCGCCGGCTCCAAGGCGTCCGAGCCCGCGGCCGCCGCGTCGAAGAGCGCCGGGCCCGAGGCCGTCGCGCGTCGGGACGGCGGTGCGAAGGTCGGGCTGTTGAAGGACGCCGTGTCCCTGGACGCCGCGGCGAAGGATGCCGCTCCCGCGGTCGCGTTGTCCAAGGGTGCCGCTTCGAAGGGCGCCGGCTCCCAGGCGGCCGGACCCGAAGCCGTTGCGCCGCAGGACGCCGAGCCGCAGGACGCCGAGCTTAAGGACGCCGCGACTAAGGACGCCGAGCCGCAGGACGCCGCGCCCGAGGACGAGGTGCTGGAAGTGCCCGGGATCGTCCGCACGCGGTCCGGGTCGGCCCCTTCGGGCGCCGCGGACCCCGCGTCGCCGCGCGCCGGTCGCCAGCCGGTCGCGGCCAGTGCCCCGGTGCCGCCGACCGGAACCACCGACGAAGGGCGCCTGCTCGCCCGCCGGTACCGCCTCGGCGGAGTGCTCGGCAAGGGCGGCATGGGCACCGTGTGGCGGGCCAAGGACATCACCCTCGGCCGCACCGTCGCCGTCAAGGAACTCCGCTTCGGCCACGGCGTGGACGAGGACGAGAAGCGCCGCCTGGTCACCCGTACCCTGCGCGAGGCCAAGGCCATCGCCCGGATCCGCAGCGCCGGCGCCGTGACGGTGTACGACGTCGTCGACGAGGACGACCGCCCCTGGATCGTGATGGAGCTGATCGAGGGCCCCTCCCTCGCCGAGTTCATCCGCGAGCGCGGCCCGCTCACCCCCCGCCGCGCGGCCGAGGTCGGCCTCGCCGTGCTCGACGTGCTCAAGGCCGCGCACGGCGAAGGCATCCTGCACCGCGACGTGAAGCCGTCCAACGTGCTCATCGCCGAGAGCGGCCGCGTCGTCCTCACCGACTTCGGCATCGCCCAGGTCGAGGGCGACCCCTCCGTCACCTCCACCGGCATGCTCGTCGGCGCCCCGTCCTACATCTCGCCCGAGCGCGCCCGCGGCTACAAGCCGGGCCCGCCCGCCGACATGTGGTCGCTCGGCGGGCTGATCTACGCCTCCGTGGAGGGCACCCCGCCGTACGACAAGGGTTCCGCGCTCGCCACGCTCACCGCCGTGATGACCGAGCCCGTCGACCCGCCGAAGAACGCGGGCCCGCTCACCGAGGTCATCTACGGCCTGCTTGCCAAGGACCCGGCGCACCGGCTCGACGACGCCGGTGCCCGCGCCCTGCTGAACGCCGTCCTCGATGCCCCGGAGGAACCGCCCGCGCCGCTCATCCCGGCCGTGGAGGAGACCCGCCAGATATCGCTCGCGGAAGCCCAGCAGGCTGCCGCGGACAAGGTCGCGGAGAAGGCCGCCGAACGCGCCGCCGAGAAGGCGGAGAAGGCCGAGCAGAAGGAACGCGACCGCGCGCAGCGCGAACGCGCCCGCGCCGCGCTGAAGTCGGCGCGCAAGGCCGCCGCGCTCGCCGCGGCCGAACAGAAGGCGGCGGCGAGCGCGGCTTCGGCGGCGGAGGCCCCGGCCGCCCCCGCCCGTACGCCGCGCACGGCCCCCGTCGCCGCCCCGCTCACCGACGTCATGTCGCGCCGCACGATCGCCCTGGCGATCGCCGGCCTGATCGTCGTCCTGGCGGTCATCGGCTCGCTCATCGCCTACGCCGTCAGTGGTGACGACGACCCCGGCAAGAAGAACACGGGCAAGGGCGCCGGTGGCAGCGGTACGTCGGCCAGCCCGAAGACGGGCGCGAGCGCGAGCGGCGACGGCAAGGGGACCGGCAACGCCGGCACCACCGGCGGTACCTCGCCCAGCCCCGACGGCAGCACCGGACAGCAGACCCAGGGCCAGTCCTCGCAGGGCCAGGGCCAGGCGCAGACCCCCGGCCAGAACGCGGGCCAGCTCCCGGGACAGGGCACGGGGAACGGCGTACCGGCGGGCTACGCCCTGGTGACGAGCGAGAAGTTCCACTTCTCCATGACGATGCCGCAGGGCTTCCACCAGACCGGCGTCGCGGGCAGGAACTCCGGCGGCATCTTCAGCCGCGACGGCGGCTTCCCGCGGATCCAGGTCGACTACACCGACAGCCCCGGGGGTGACGCCCGGCTCGCCTGGGCCGAGGCGGCTCCGGGCGTGGCGAGCGACAGCAAGGACTACAAGCTGCTCGGGCTGCGCGTCGTGGAGTATCGGGGCTACCCGACCGTCGCCGACTGGGAGTTCGAGCGTACCCAGAACGGGATGAAGGTCCGCGTCCTGAACCGCGGCTTCAAGATGGACGCCACGCACGGCTACGCGATCATGCTCAGCTGCGCGTCGGACCAGTGGGACGGAGCCGAGTGCACGCAGATGCGGAACACGGCCTTCGACACCTTCCAGCCGGTCGGCTGACCCCCTGACGGAGTTCCCCGTGCCGCACTGAATGTCGCGGCGGCGTCACGGGCCTGGGAAGGCCCGGGACGCGGGCGCCCCGGGCGACGTATCGTGTCAGCGGGGCCACGGGAGCGCACACCGCGCAGACCCGGGGCGCCCGCTCACCAACGCGCTCGGGGGAGGCGACATGGAGGAGTACGCGGGCCGGATCCTGGCCGAGCGGTACCGCCTTCCGCTGCCCCCGCAGGACGCGTCCAACGAGTACGAACTGGTCGAAACCCGGGCCTTCGACACGCGCAGCGGGCAGGAAGTACTGGTCCGGCAGGTGCCGTTACCGGAGATCGTCGACGCGGAGATGCTCGACGGCCACCGCGCGCCCGCGGCCGGACGGCGGCCCGTGCACGAACTGCCGGCGGTGCGGCGCGCGATCGCCGCGGCGCAGGCGGCGGCGCGGGTGCCGGACCATCCGCGCCTCGACCAGGTCTTCGACGTCTTCGCCGAGGGCAACTCGCTGTGGATCGTGAGCGAGCTGGTGCCCGCGAGGTCGCTGGCCGCGCTGATAGCGGACGAGCCGCTGAGCCCGTACCGCGCGGCGGAGGTGGCCGCGGACGTGCTGACGGCGCTGCGGGTGCTGCACGCGCACGGTTGGACCCACCGGAACATCACCGCCCGCACGGTGCTCGTCTGCGAGGACGGGCGCGTCGTGCTGACCGGCCTGGCGGCCGGGGCGGCGGAGGAAGCCCTGTGCGGCTACGACCCCGTGCCGGCGGCCGACCCGTCGGAACTCCCGGTGGATCCGGGTGGCGCCGAGGGCGCGCGCCAGGACGCGGCATGGGCGCGGGGCGTGCCGGCGCCGCGGCAACAGCCGCCGGGGGCGGTGCGGTCCGGGCCGCCGGGGCCGACGGGGCCGACCGGGCAGCCCTACGGGGCCTCGGAGTTCGGCAGCCCCGACCTGGGCGCTCCGAGCTTCGGCGGGCGGGGCCCGGTCCCCTCCCACGAGCCGGGCGACCACTACGGCTACGACGACCCCCTCGGCGGACCCGGACCCGGACCCGGTCCTGGCGATGACGACAACCGCGGCCCCGGGCTCGGCCGTTTCGCGTCCGAGGACCCTGATCCGGAGCAGGAGCGCGAGGGCGTACCCGAGCCGGACCCGGGCCGGGGCGAGGCGCCGCCGTACGCGCCGCTGGTGGCGCCCGGCTACGACACCGCGCCGCTGTCGGGGACCCTGCCGGGGTCGCGGGGCGTGCCGACCTACACCGATCACATCACTCCCGACGCGACGGCCGGGCGCCCCGACCTCAAGGCCACCGCGCGCGCCGGGTCCGTCGCGGCCTACCGGGCCGGGGCGCAGGCCGCCGCGCGCCTGACGGAGGAACGACGCGGCGGGGCGGCCCCGGAGGAGAACCGGCCCGAGGGGTCCAACCTGCCGCAGGGGTACTCGTACCCGTACGGCGGCCCCGGTGCCACCTGGCACGGCGCCACCCCCCGCCGCACCACCACCCCGGCGGCCCTCCCCCCGGCCCCGGACCAGCGGCCCGCCCCGGACGGGGCCCGGATCCCGGACCCGGAGACGAACCCGCCCGCACCCGGCACCGGCGCCCCGGCCCCCGGACCGGCCCCGGACGCCGGGACACCGCCGTCCCCCGCCCCGGCCTGGGCCCTGGGCGCGGAGCCGACCCCGGACCCTGACCCGCGTGTCGGCGCCGGCGGCGAAGGGTTCCCGTCCCCGGAGGCGTCCTGGTCCCGGGAGCCCGGGGCGGACGCGCCCGCGGAGCCGACCTGGGCGCTGGGCCCGGAGCCCGGCGCGGACCCGACCCCGGACCCGTATCTCCGCGGCGGGGCCGAGGGGTTCCCGGACCGCTCCCCGGAGCCGGAGGTGCTGTGGTCGCCGTACGCCGGGGACGAGGTGTCCGTCGCGCCGGACGGCAGCCGTGGCGCGGGAGCCGGAGCGGCGCCGACCCCGGACCGGGACCGGTCCCCCGGCCCGGAGTTCGGCTCGCCGGAACCCCGGACCGCCGCGGACCCGGACCGCGGCTGGACCCCGATCCCGGCCCGGACCCGGACGGGCGATGACGGACCGCGGTACGCGGCTGCCGCGGATCCGGAGTACGGGCCCCCGCGGGGCCCCGGCCAGGGCGGCTCCCCAGCACCCGGGCTGCCGGGCCGGTTGGCGTTGCCGCAGGGGTTCCGCGAGGCCGAGGCGCCCGCGGCGGTGGAGCGTGCGGTGCCCGCCGCCGGCGGTTGGGCCGCGGCCGTGGCCGCGGGGCCCGTCACCGCGCTCGACGCCGAGCGCGCCCGGCTCACCCGCATGGCCGTCGTCGGGGCCGTCACCGAGCGCTGGGCGCCCGAACAGGCCGGCCCCGTCCACGACAACTGGCAGCTGGCCGCGCCCATCGGGCCCGCCACCGATCTGTGGGCCCTGGGCGCGCTCCTCTACCGGGCCGTCCAGGGGCACGCCCCTTACCCCGAGGACAGCGCCGCCGAGCTGGTCGAGATGGTGTGCGCCGAGCCGCCCGCCTTCGCGGAGGAGTGCGGTCCGCTGCGCCCGATCGTCGAGTCGCTGCTGCGCCAGGACCCGACCGAGCGGCCCGACTTCGAGGAGCTGCGCGGCTGGCTGCGCTCGCTCGTACGCTCCGCCCCCGAGCCGGACGGCGTCGGCATCGGCGGCTTCGCCTTCCCGCTGCCCGAAGCCGACCCGGCCCGGCTGCCCGTCGTGCGCCGCAAGGGCGACCTCTCGCACGGCCGCCACCGCGGCAGCCAGCACGCCACCTCCCGCCCCCGCGGCGGGCGTTCCCTCGGCCGGACCCTGCTGCTGCTCGTCCTGGTGGCGCTGGCGGGCGGGGTCGCGTACGCCATGTTCTTCCTGCCCAAGGCGACGACCGGGGACGGGGACGGCGCCCAGGCCCGGGGCGGCGGCGGGCCGACCGCCTCCGCCTCCGCACCGGGATCGGGCGGGGCCGACGCCCCCACCGGCACGCCCCAGTCCAAGCCGGCCCCGCAGAGCGGTAGTCCTTCCGCTCCACCCGCCAGCGCGCCCGCCGGCTACACAGCCGAGCAGGACCCGGAGGGCTTCCAGGTCCTCGTCCCCAGCGGTTGGGAGCGCCACGGGGTCAATGACATGAGTCAGGTCCGCTACACCAACGGCGACTTCGTGCTCATCGTGACCCCCGGCCGGGACGCCGTGGACGGCAACCCGGACCCGCTCAGCTACCAGCGCGACAAGGAGCGCGAGCTGGAGCCCTTCCGCACCTCGACCTGGGCGACCTCGACCGGGGTGAAGCAGACCAAGGTCGGTCAGCAGCTGATGGCGGAGGGCCAGTACACCTGGACCGACGGAGGCGGGCGTTCCGTCTACGTGCGCAACCGCGTCGTCGCCCTCGGCGGCCGCTATCACGTGGTGATGGTCATCGGCCCGCAGGACGCCCAGGACAAGGTGACCGAAGTCTTCGAGAAGGCCACGGGGAGTTACCGGCCGGGTTCCTGAGGCCCTGCTGACAGGTGATCAGTACGGCGATTGCGTCACAGTGCTGTCTCACCGGCCCCGCGCGGTTCCGGCAGTGCCCGCGCGCTCCGTAATCTGGCCCGTAGGCAGAGAGCGGCGGGGTTGAGTGGAACACAGGACAGGCGCGGGCGCGGTACTTGCGGGCCGGTACCGGCTCGGCGAGCCGATCGGCAGCGGCGGCATGGGCAAGGTGTGGCGCGCGCACGATGAACTCCTCAGCAGGACGGTCGCCGTCAAGGAACTGACGGCGGGTCTGTACGTCGCCGAGGCCGACCGTGCGGTGCTGCACGCCCGGACGAAGAAGGAGGCCCGGGCCGCGGCCCGGATCGCCCACCCGGCGGTCGTCACCGTCCACGACGTGTTCGAGCACGACGACCGGCCGTGGATCGTCATGGAGTACATCGACGGGCCCTCCCTCGCCGAGGCGGCCAAGGCGGCCGGGCGGATCGAGCCCCGCGAGGCGGCCCGGATCGGGCTGCACGTGCTGGGCGCGCTGCGCGCCGCGCACGCGGTCGGCGTGCTGCACCGGGACGTCAAGCCCGGCAACGTCCTGCTGGCCAAGGACGGCCGGGTACTGCTCACGGACTTCGGGATCGCGGCGATCGAGGGGGACACCTCGATCACCCGGACCGGTGAACTCGTCGGGTCCATCGACTACCTGGCCCCCGAGCGGGTCACCGGTGGGGCGCCGGACCCGGCCTCCGACCTGTGGTCGTTGGGCGCCACCCTCTACACGGCGGTGGAGGCGCGCTCGCCCTTCCGCCGCACCTCGCCCATCTCCAGCCTGCAGGCCGTGGTCAACGACGAACCGCCGGCCCTGCGCCAGGCGGGCGCCCTCGGCGCGGTCATCACGGCGCTGCTGCGCAAGGACCCGGCGCAGCGGCCGTCGGCCGCCGAGGCCGAGCGGATGCTGCTCCAGGCGATGGAGGGGCGCGAGCCGAAGTCGGCGCACGCGTACGTGCCCACGCGCGGCCTGACCCCGGAGGAGCTGGCCACCCCCGCGCCCGGCCCCGCCCCGGCCGCCGAGCCGGAGCCCGCGGCGCCCGCCGCCGCACCGGCGGGGTTCCGTACGGAGGCGCCGACCGCGCCCTCCGCGCACCCCGAAACGCGCACGACCCCGGACCCGCACCCGCACCCGCACCCGCACTCGGCGCCGCGCCCCACCGGCGGCCGGATCCGGCGCGCGGCGGTGGTGGCCGTGGTGGCGGCCCTGCTGGGCGGGGCCGGAGCCTTCGGGATCCTCAAGTACACGGAGTCGCAGGACGGTGCGGACGGCAAGGACGGCGGCTCGGGCCAGAGCGCCCAGGCCCAGTCGCAGTCCCAGTCCCCGGTACCCGTTCCCAACGGGTGGCAGCGGGTGAAGGACCCGACGGGCTTCACCCTGCTGGTGCCCGACGGCTGGACGCGCCAGATGAACGGCGACCAGATCGACTACACCCCGGACAACGGCAAGCACTTCATCCGGATCGCCGTGGACGCCTCCCCGGACTACGTCAACCCGTACACGCACCTGCTCGACCTGGAGCAGCAGGTGCGCGTACGGACGGACTACAAGCGGCAGCTGTTGAACCAGAACACCTTCCGCGGCAGCACGCGCGCGGCCCTGTGGGACTTCACCTGGACCGAGAAGGGCACGCACGCAGGTCCCCGCCGGGCCATCGAGCAGATGTACATCGCCCCGAACGAGACCGAGTACGCCGTCTACATGTCCGGGCCGGTCGAGGGCTGGGCCAAACTGCGCCAGCAGTTCGACGTCGTGCTCACCGGCTGGGAGCCGCCGGGCGCGAAGGGCTGAGCGGGGCCGGCGCGAGGGGCCGAGCGGGGCGGTCCGGTCCCCGGTGCGCCGGGCGCGGGCGCGGAGATCACGCCAATCGGAGCGATCCTGCCAGCGATCACTGGCGGAAATGACAAAATCCGGTTACCCACGGGTACCCAAAGCCCTCCCGGCGCAATACGCTCACCGCCATGACGGACTCGCAGGCCCCCGCCCCCCTCCGCGCCGCTCCGGCCCCCACCAATCCGGTGGCCCCCGCCCCGCCCGGCGCCCGGACCGCCACCGACGTCGTGACCCCGGACCTGGTGGCCCGGCTCACCCGGGGGGTGCTCGGTTCCGGCCGCACCGCCAACCACACGCCCTTCACCGGTGACCGGCTGGCGGAGCTGCCCGAGGCCACCCCCGAGGACGTCGCCGAGGCCTTCGAGCGGGCCCGCGCCGCGCAGGCCGCCTGGGCCGCCGTGCCGGTGCGCCGCCGCGCCGCCGTCCTCCTGCGCTTCCACGACCTGGTGCTCGACCGGCAGGCCGAGGTCCTCGACCTGATCCAGCTGGAGACCGGCAAGGCCCGCCTGCACGCGGCCGAGGAGGTGCAGGCCGTCGCCATCGCGGCCCGCCACTACGGCCGCCAGGCCCCCTCCTACCTGCGGCCCAAGAGCCACACCGGCGCCGTGCCGGTGCTGACCAAGGTCGTCGAGCTGCGCCAGCCGCGCGGGGTCGTGGGCCAGATCGCCCCCTGGAACTACCCGCTGGAACTCTCCGTCGGTGACGCGCTGCCCGCCTTCGTCGCCGGCAACGCCGTCGTGATGAAGCCGGACACCGAGACCGCGCTGACCGCCCTGTGGGCGCGCGACCTGCTCATCGAGGCGGGGCTGCCCGCGGCCGTCTTCCAGATCGTGCTCGGCGAGGGCCCGGTCGTCGGCCCCGAGGTGGTCCGCCACGCCGATTACGTCTCCTTCACCGGCTCCACCCGCACCGGCCGCGAGGTCGCCCAGGGGGCCGCCGCCCGCCTGGTCGGGGTCTCCCTCGAACTCGGCGGCAAGAACGCCATGCTGGTGCTGCGCGACGCCGACGTGGAGAAGGCCGCCGCGGGCGCCGTCCGCGCCTGCTTCTCCTCCGCGGGCCAGCTGTGCATCTCCATCGAGCGGCTCTACGTCCACGAGTCGATCGCCGACGCCTTCGTCGAGCGGTTCGCCGCCCGCACCAAGGCCATGCGGCTCGGCAACTCCCTCGCCTACGGAGCGGACATGGGCTCGCTGGTGGGCGAGCGCCAGTTGGAGACCGTACAGCGGCACGTCGACGAGGCCGTCGCCAAGGGCGCGACCCTGGTCGCGGGCGGTACCGCCCGACCCGACATCGGCCCGCTCTTCTACGAGCCCACCATCCTCGACGGCGTCGAGGCGCCGATGGCGGTGTGCGCCGAGGAGACCTTCGGCCCGGTCGTCTCGATCTACCGCTTCGGCGACGAGGACACGGCCATCGACCAGGCGAACGCCACCGCCTACGGGCTCAACGCCAGCGTGTGGACCAAGGACGCCCGCCGCGGCCTGGCGGTCGCCGCCCGGCTGCGCACCGGCACCGTCAACATCAACGAGGGCTACGCGCCCGCCTACGGCAGCGCGCAGGCCCCCATGGGCGGCATGAAGGACTCCGGCCTCGGGCGCCGGCACGGCTCCGAGGGCATCCTCAAGTACACCGAGGCCCAGACCGTCGCGCACCAGCGACTGCTCCCCATGGCGCCCTCACTGGGCATGGACGACGAGAAGTACGCGGCGTTCATGACCCGCAGCCTCAAGGTCATGAAGGCTCTCCGACTGCGCTAGGAGCACGGCTGTGCCGCAGGACAACGACGTGTACGACGGGCCGGGCGACCTGCCCGACGCGCAGAACGACGCGCAGGGCGGCGACGCGTACGACTACGACGTGATCGTCATCGGTTCGGGTTTCGGCGGCGCGGTCTCCGCGCTGCGGCTCACGGAGAAGGGGTACCGGGTCGGCGTCCTGGAGGCGGGGCGCCGCTTCACCCGGGAGGGCCTGCCCAGGAACAGCTGGGACCTGCGCAACTACCTGTGGGCCCCGGCCCTCGGGCTGTACGGGATCCAGCGCATCCACCTGCTCGGCAACGTGATGGTGCTCGCCGGCGCCGGAGTGGGCGGCGGCTCGCTCAACTACGCCAACACGCTGTACGTGCCGCCCACGGCCTTCTTCGAGGACCGGCAGTGGGCGGCCATCACCGACTGGTACGACGAGCTGGCGCCCTACTACGACCAGGCCAAGCGGATGTTGGGGGTCCGGCTCAACCCGACCATGACCCCCTCCGACGTGCACCTGAAGGCCGCGGCAGCCCGGATGGGCGTCGCTGACTCCTTCCACATGGCGCCCGTCGGCGTCTTCTTCGGCGACGGGTCGGACGCCGAGGGGCAGCGCGGGGTCCGACCGGGCGAGGAGGTCGCCGACCCCTACTTCGGCGGCGCGGGCCCCTCCCGCAAGGCCTGCACGGAGTGCGGCGAGTGCATGACCGGCTGCCGCCACGGGGCCAAGAACACCCTCAACGAGAACTACCTGCACCTCGCCGAGCGCGCGGGCGCCGTCATCCACCCGATGACCACGGTCACCGCCGTCTCCGAACACCCGGACGGCGGCCACCGGGTCCGTACGGTCCCCACCGACGGCCGCCGCAAGGGCAGCCGGGCGAAGGTCCTGCGCGCCCGGTACGTCGTCATCGCGGCGGGCACCTACGGCACCCAGACGCTGCTGCACGCCATGAAGGACCGCGGCGAGCTGCCCCGGCTCTCGGACCGGCTCGGCGACCTGACCCGGACCAACTCCGAGGGCCTGGTCGGCGCGCAGACCGACGACCGCCGCTACCGCCGGCGCCACGGCAAGGACGCGCGCGCCGACTTCACCCGGGGTGTGGCCATCACCTCCTCGGTGCACCCCAACGCCGACACCCACATCGAACCGGTGCGCTACGGCAAGGGCTCCAACGCGATGGGGTTCATGACCATCCTGCAGGTGCCCTACGCCCCGCACCGGGTGCGCGCCTGGTTCGCCCGTACCGCCAAGCACCCGCTGCAGTTCGCCCGTTCGCTCTCCAACCGCCGCTGGTCCGAGCGGACCATCATCGGCCTGGTCATGCAGTCGCTGGACAACTCGCTGACGACGTACCGCAAGCCCGGCGGCATCGGCAAGGGCCTGCTGACCGCCCGGCAGGGCCACGGCGCGCCCAACCCGGTCCAGATCGCGGAGGCCACGCAGGCCGCCACCCTGCTGGCCGAGGAGATCAACGGCTTCCCCGGCAGCAACATCGGCGAGTTGATGGGGACCCCGCTGACCGCGCACTTCCTCGGCGGCTGTCCCATCGGCGCCTCCCCCGAGGAGGGCGTGGTGGACCCGTACCACCGGCTCCACGGGCACCCCGGCATCTCGGTGGTGGACGGCTCGGCGGTCTCCGCGAACCTCGGCGTGAACCCGTCGCTGACGATCACCGCCCAGGCCGAGCGGGCCATGTCGTACTGGCCCAACAAGGGCGAGCGCGACCCCCGCCCCGGCCAGGGCGCGGCGTACGAGCGTCTGACGGCCGTGGAACCGGCCCGTCCGGCGGTCCCCAAGGAAGCCTTCGCGGCGCTCCGCCTGCCCTTCCTGGCGGTTCCGCCGGTCCCGCCGAAGAAGCGGAACGACTGAGTCTGCGGGCATGGGAACAGGCATGGGAACAGGCATGACAACGGGGTCTGCTCTCCCCCTCCGAGGGCAGACCCCGTACTCAAGTGACACACGACGCCTCCGGATGGTTGCGAGTGATGCCTGTCACAGGGGGAACCAGGCAACTGCCACAGACGTTCGGCAGTCTCGATGGTCATGAGAAAGAGCATCTCCCTGCTGGCCGTGGCCGGTTCGGTGGCCCTGGGGCTGACCACCCCGGCCGCCGCCGCGGATCCCGTCCTTCCGCTCATCGGTCCGTCCGCCGTCGGCCTCCGGCTCCACCCGGGGACCCCGACGGGCGTGGCGAAGGAATCCCGCCTCGTCTTCACCCTGCCCGAACCGGCGGCGGGGGACGCGGCCCAGGTCCCCCGGGGCGAGGTCACCTTCACCGTCGACCTCGGCAAGCTCGCCGGGATCGCCGACGTCCGGGAGAACCCGGCCGTCGCCCACCCCGAGTGCGTGCGCGCCGCCGCCACCCTCGTCTGCAAGGACCCCGGTACCGCGGGCGTGCGCCCCGGGATCGACCTGCTGATCGGCGCGGCCAAGGGCAGCGCGGACGGCGCCGCCGCCGACCTCGCGGTGACCGCGACCCTCCAGGGCGCCACCATCCGGCCCGCCACCACCAAGGTGAGCGTCGGCGGCCCCGACCTGGTGATGGAGAAGCTCCCGCTCAAGGCCGACCTGGTGCCCGGGCAGAAGCAGCCCGTGGCGCTCGCCTTCGCCAACACCGGCAACCGCGCCGCCCACGGCGTGGTCCTCGAACTCACCGCCACCCGCGGCATGGAGTTCGTGGAGAGCTACGACAACTGCGTCACCCGCGGCGGCGGCCGGACCGCCGTCACCCTCTGCTCCTTCGAGGGCGACTTCGCCCCCGGCGAAGCCTGGGAGCTGGCGGACCCGCTGACCATCAAGGCCACCGAGCGGGCGTACGAGGACCAGCTCGGCTACGGCATCTACGAGACGGGCAGCCGTCCGGACGGGGCCTCCGCCCTCTCGACCCCGGCCGGCAAGGGCACGGGCAAGACCCTGGCCGTCAAGAAGCACGGGGCCGTGACGAGCGGCAAGTCCGCCACCGACCTCGAACCGGGCGACAACCGGCGCGAGTTCGCCTTCCGCACCGCCAACACCGCGGACTTCGGCGCCACCGGCGCCACCGTCCCGGCCAAGGCGGGCCAGACCGTCACGGCCGAAGTCGGCTTCCGCAACCAGGGCCCGGCCTGGATCGACCGCGCGCGCATCGGCGAGGCACCGGTCGCCGTGGCCCGTACCGACGTCCGCGTCCCGGCCGGCACCTCCGTCACCAAGAAGCCGGAAGCCTGCCGCGCCGTGAACGCCGACGGCAGCGAGCGCACGGCGCAGCAGCAGCTCGGCGCGCCCCGCTACTTCTGCGAGAGCGCGGCGACCGTGCTGGAGAACGGGAAGGAGGGCTACGCCTTCGAGCTGCGCGTGGACAAGATCGTCGAGGGGGCCGCGGGCAAGGGCTCCGTCTCCGTCGGCGAGGCGGGCCCGCAGGGGGTCACCCCGCACCGCTTCGACCCGAAGACGGGCAACAACACCGCCGAGATCGTCCTGGACGCCAAGGGCGGCGCCAGCCCGTCCCCGTCGGGTTCGCCGAGCGGCAGCCCGAGCCCGTCCACCTCGCCCAGCCCGACCACCTCGGTCTCGGCCGGCGCGTCGAGCAACACCGCGACCGGTGGCGCCGCGGGCGCCCAGGGCGGGAAGGGGCCGCTGGCCTCCACCGGTAGCTCCGCCGCGCCGCTCGCGCTGGGCGCGGCCATGCTGCTGGCGGCCGGTGGCGCGCTGTTCGTGGCGTTCCGCCGCCGCAGCGGGCGCGCGTAACGACGGGACACCGGAAACGGAAGAACGGCCGGCCCGGGGCGTCCCCTGGGCCGGCCGTTCTTTTCTGTGACCGGGCTGCTGTCCCCTGCCGTCCGGTCGTACGAAGGAGCGAGGTCCCACGACGCGCGCTCCACGGGGCGGGCGTCTCCATCGCTCCAGCGGAGCCACGCGTGGTTCTTGCGGGCCGCGCCTGGCTGGCACGGACAATCCACTCAACGCGGGGAGGTCGAGGCCGGTCACGGCCCGGACGAGTGACGAACAGGCGCGCGCGGGCCGCGGCGGGGCCCCGTCACACCCGGCCGCGGGACAACTCCAGCAGGGTCAGGGCCAGCGCGGTGCCCGACTTGCCGAGGGCGCCGCTCCAGTGCGAGAGCACCTCGTTCTCCCGTGACAGGTGCACCCGACGCCCGCCCGCGGCGATGCGCGCGTCCTGGATGACGGCCGAGACGGCCATCCGCTCCTGGATCAGCCCGATGATCCGGTCGTCGAGGGCGTCGATCCGCTCGCGGGAATCGGTGATCAGCTGCGCGGGGGTGGTGGCGGTGGTGGCGGTGGTGACGGACATGTTTTCCTCCGGTGGGGTGGGGGCCCGCAGGTCCGGGGGAACGCCAGAGCGCCCCGGTCCTGTCGGACCGGGGCGCTCTGGGAAGTCAGCGGCTCAAGCGAGCATCACGATGACCCATGGCGACCGGACCGGCCGGTGCCATAGGTAAAGAGGAAGCTCAGCTGCTTGCGCATGGGAGCGATTATTACCATCCGCCCCCTCCGCCGCCAAGTGCATTCGGATACTGAGACGCCTCGTCCCCGCGCGTGACCCGTGCGTGGTCGGTGGGAGGTGGTCGGTGGTGGGGGTCGCCAGGATCTATGCGCGGTTATGCGCGTACACCCACGCTCTATGCCCAGTAATTCTCCCGCAGGGCCCCGGAATCCCTAGCCGGCGGGACGAGCGCTGCCCGATGCTTGGCCCACCGGCTAGGGGAGGGGTGACGCCATGGCGCGTCGACGTGAGCAGGTCGAGCTCGGCAGGCGCTGCGCGCGCGTCCGCATCGTCGACGAACCGGCCGCCCCGGGGGCATGGAGCGGGCACCGGTGAGCACGGACTATCAGCAGGCACGGGAAGCGCTCGGCATACGGCTGCGCGAACTCCGGCTCGCCGCTGCCGACGGTCGGCTCACCGGTTCCGCGCTGGCCCGGCGGCTGGATTGGCCGCAGCCCAAGGTCAGCAAGTTGGAGAACGGCCGGCAGACGGCGACGCCCGAGGACCTGCGCGCATGGGCCGAGGGGACCGGTCAGCCCGAGGCCTACGACGAACTGCTCGCTCGGCTCCGGGGCTTCGAGAGCCACATCCGGTCGTGGCGGCGCCAGCTGAGCGCCGGGCACAAGCGCGTGCAGGACACGCACCTCGCCGCGCACGCGGAGGCGGCCGTCCTGCGGGGGTGGGAGTGCTCCATGGTCATGGGGATCCTCCAGACGCCCGACTACGCACGGTCGATCTTCACCCGGTACGCCGAGCTGCATCAGTCGCCCCGCGACACGGAAGAGGCGGTGCGTTCGCGCGTGCGGCGCCAAGAAGCGCTGTACGACCCGGCCAAGCGCTTCCACCTGCTCATGTGGGAGGCGGCCCTCCACGCCCGGATCTGCCCGCCGCCCGTGCTCGCCGCGCAGCTCGACCGGCTGCTGGGGGTGATCGGACTCGACACCGTCGAGCTGGGGATCGTCCCGTTCGACGCGGCGTTGAGCATCCCGCCCGCCACCGGGTTCTGGATCTACGACGACCGGCAGGTGATCGTGGAGACCTGGCACGCCGAGCTGTGGCTGGACGACGCCGACAGCGTCGCCACCCACCTCCGCGTCTGGGAGACGCTGCGGGAGTCAGCCGTGTACGGGGCCGACGCCCGGCGGGTGATCGGGGACGCGCGGCGGGCGCTCGCGCGGTGACGTGCGCCTCGGATGGTGCGACAAAGCGGGGGCCTGCGCCACCGGTAGAATCGACAAAACAGCCACCCTCTCCCGCCGGAAGGCCGCCCCGTGCCAGAAGCACCCTCCGCCGCCCACGACAGCGCCCCGGACACGGTTCTCGTCGTCGACTTCGGCGCCCAGTACGCCCAGCTCATCGCCCGCCGCGTCCGTGAGGCCCGGGTCTACAGCGAGATCGTGCCCAGCACGATGCCCGTGGGGGAGATGCTGGCCAAGAACCCCAAGGCGATCATCCTCTCCGGCGGCCCGTCCTCCGTGTACGAGGAAGGCGCGCCGCGCCTGGACGACGCCCGCGCCCTCTTCGAGGCCGGGATCCCGGTCTTCGGCATGTGCTACGGCTTCCAGCTGATGGCGACCACCCTCGGCGGCACCGTCGACAACAGCGGCGCCCGCGAGTACGGCCGCACCGCGCTGGCCGTCTCCAAGTCCGGCTCCACCCTGTTCGAGGGCACCCCGGCCGAGCAGTCGGTGTGGATGTCGCACGGCGACGCCTGCTCCGCCGCCCCCGAGGGCTTCACCGTCACCGCCTCCACCGAGGTCGTCCCGGTCGCCGCCTTCGAGAACGACGCGCAGCGGCTGTACGGGGTCCAGTACCACCCCGAGGTCATGCACTCCACGCACGGCCAGCAGATCCTGGAGCACTTCCTCTACCGCGGCGCGGGCCTGGCCCCCACCTGGACCACCGGCAACATCGTCGAGGAGCAGATCGCGCTCATCCGCGCGCAGGTCGGCGACAAGCGCGCCATCTGCGGCCTCTCCGGCGGCGTGGACTCCGCGGTCGCCGCGGCCCTCGTCCAGAAGGCCATCGGCTCGCAGCTCACCTGCGTGTACGTCGACCACGGTCTGATGCGCAAGGGCGAGACCGAGCAGGTCGAGAAGGACTTCGTCGCCGCCACCGGCGTGCAGCTGAAGGTCGTCGACGCGCAGGAGCGCTTCCTGACCGCGCTCGCCGGCGTCTCCGACCCGGAGACCAAGCGGAAGATCATCGGCCGCGAGTTCATCCGCGTCTTCGAGCAGGCCCAGCTGGAGATCCTCCAGGAGGACGGCCCCGCGGTCGCCTTCCTCGTGCAGGGCACCCTGTACCCGGACGTCGTCGAGTCCGGCGGCGGCACCGGCACCGCCAACATCAAGTCCCACCACAACGTGGGCGGGCTCCCCGACGACATCGAGTTCGAGCTCGTCGAGCCGCTGCGCCAGCTGTTCAAGGACGAGGTCCGGATGGTCGGCCAGGAGCTCGGCCTGCCGGACGAGATCGTCCAGCGCCAGCCCTTCCCGGGCCCGGGCCTGGGCATCCGCATCGTCGGCGAGGTCACCAAGGAGCGCCTGGACCTGCTCCGCGAGGCCGACGCCATCGCCCGCCACGAGCTGACCGCCGCCGGTCTGGACCGGGAGATCTGGCAGTGCCCGGTCGTCCTGCTCGCGGACGTCCGCAGCGTCGGCGTCCAGGGTGACGGCCGCACCTACGGCCACCCGATCGTGCTGCGCCCCGTCTCCTCCGAGGACGCGATGACCGCGGACTGGACGCGCATGCCCTACGAGGTGCTGGCCAAGATCTCGACCCGCATCACCAACGAGGTGCCGGACGTGAACCGCGTGGTCCTGGACTGCACGAGCAAGCCCCCGGGCACCATCGAGTGGGAGTAGGGGACCCGTCCCCACCCCGTCCGTACGAACGGAGCCGCCGTCCCCTTCCGGGGCGGCGGCTCCGCCGTTTCTCCGGCCGCTCCTCTCCGGCCCCACTTCGCTCTGGCCACTTCGACCGGCCACCGGTACCTTGCGCCGCGACCTCGAAGGACGCGAACGTGAAGGAGGGGCCATGGCCGAGGGGCACGTACGGACGCCCGCACCCGCACCCGTGCCCGTGGAGCGGCTCGGCTTCGAGCTGCCGCCGGTCTTCGCCACCGCCGAGGAGAGCCGCGCGCACCGCAAGCGGCGGCTGGCGGGCGCGCTGCGGCTGTTGGGGCGGCTCGGGTACGAGGACGGGGTCGGCGGGCACGTCACCGCCCGCGACCCGGAGTACGACGACTGCTACTGGGTGAACCCCTTCGGTCGGGCCTTCGCCGGCCTCGGCCCCGAGGACCTGCTGCTGGTCGACGGGGAGGGCCGGGTGGTCCGGGGGGAGCGCCGGGTCAACCAACTGGCCTTCGCCGTGCACGCCGCCGTGCACCGGGCCCGGCCCGAGGTGGTGTCCGTGGTCCGCGCGCACGCCCCGTACGGCAGGGCGCTCGCGGCGCTGGGCGAGCTGCTGGCCCCGATCACCCACGAGGCCTGCGCCTTCTACGAGGACCACGCGCTCCTGGATGAGTACGCGGGCGCCGGGGCGGACCCGGGGCGGATCGGGCGCGCGCTGGGCCCGTACAAGGCGCTGGTGCTGCGCAACCTCGGGGTGCTGACCGTCGGGGACTCGGTGGACGCGGCGCTGTGGTGGTTCGTCGCGGCCGAGCGGGCCGCGCAGGTGCAGCTGATCGCGCGGGCGGCCGGGAAGCCGGTGCTCATCGACCACCACGGCGCGGCCTCGACCCGGCAGCAGTTCGGCACCGACCTGGCGGCGTGGGTGAACTGCCAGCCGCTGTGGGAGCAGGTGGAGCGGCCGGAGCAGGAGGTGTGACACCCCGCCCCGCGGCGGTGGCGTCAACATCATGAACGGTTAATCACCTGCTCTGACATCGTGCGCAATCCGGAGCACTGCCGCAGTGGTGCACAATTCGCTGGCATTGCCCGGTAGTTGCGCGAAAGTAGTCAGAGAGGCGGCACGCACGTGGCTGTCCAAGAGATGCACAGAAGTACCCACGGCGGCGGCTGCACGTGTGACGACTGCCCACACGGCGCCCGGGAAGGCCACCGCCGCGCGGTCGAAGCCTTCCTGGAGCAGCGTGACGGGCTCGCCGCCGGGCAGGGCCTGCCCGCCGCCGTCGCCCGCTCGGCCGGGGCCTCCCGCCAGTGGGTGTCCGACGAACTGACGCTGTCCGCCCGGACGGTGGCCGCCCGCGGCCGGGAGGCCGGGCACTCCTGGCTCTACCTGCTCTCGCGCCGCGCGGTCCTCGGCGTGTGGATCGCCGCCGGGGTGCTGCTGCTCGTCCAGGTCGGCACCGCCGTCGGCAACGGGTGGAGCACGGCGCGCACCGCCGCGCTGCTGGCCGCGCTGGTGCTCGCGGGGCTGCTGACCGTGGCCGCCCGCGCCCAGACCGTGCGGGGCGGGCTGCTGGCCCCGATGGTCGGCGAGGACAACCGGCTGTCCACTTCCAAGACGGTGGCGTGCGCCTGGCTCGTGCTCACCGCCTTCGCGGCGCTGCTGCCCGCGGTGCGGCTGGCCGCCTCGACGCCCGGGCCGGAGCGGGTCGCGCTCTACGCCGGGCTCGGGCTGTGGCGCGCGCTGCCGCTGCTGGCGGTCGTGGCGCTGACCGCGGGCGTGGCCGTACTGGTCCGGCGGGTGGTCGCCGTACGGATCATGGGCCAGCGGCTACAGAAGCTGCCCGCGGACCGGCCGCGAGGGGCGGACCTGCTGACCGACGACGCGGGGCGCGGCAGCTTCCCCGACGCCCAGTACGCGCTGGTGTCCACGGTGGTGCTGGCCTTCGCGGCGGTGACGCTGGCCCGCTTCCCCGACCGGCTCCCGCGACTGCCGTGGGCGCTGGCGCTGCTGGTCGCGCTGTCGGCGGCGGTGTACCTGGCGGCCAAGTACGCGGAGGGCAGCCGCCCCCTGGTGCTGTCGGTGGTGCGGACCCGGGAGCCGGGGGACATCGACGCCTCCGTGCGGCCGGGGGACGACATCGAGATCCGGGGCGTGGGCTTCGTACCGCCCGGGGCGCAGACGCCCGAGATGCTGGCGCGGCTGGTGGTGCGGATCGGGACGGTGCACGTGCACGTGCCGCTGGTGCCCGTCGCGGGCGGGTTCACCACCCCGTCCGACACGGTGCTGACCGTGCCGGTCCCGGCGGAGGTGGAACCGGGGCGGGTCGACGTCCAGGTGGTGACGGCGGCCGGGGTGGAATCCAACCGGTGCAGCATCGACGTCGCGGAGTGAGTGGTGAGCGGTGAGCGGTGAGCGCAGTGGGGCGCACGGGGCGGGGCGGGCGTGGAGGCGCTGGGTGGATCGGGCGAAGGCGGCCTCCCGTCCGAGTACGCCCGGCGCGCACGCGGTACACAATGAGGCGTGAGCCGAACTGATGAGGTCCGCGACCGCCTGTCCCAGCTGCGCGCCGCGGGCGTGCGCCACGCGCTGTTGCCCCTGCGGATCTTCCTCGGCGTCACCTTCGTCTACGCCGGTCTGGACAAGCTGACCGACTCCGCGTTCCTCTCGGCCTCGGGCGACGGCTCCATCGGCGACCTGATGCGCGGGGTGCGCGACACCTCCGCGATCCCCGCCCTGGTGGACCTGGCCCTCAAGGCGCCCGTCGGCTTCGCGGTGCTGCTGGCCGTCGGGGAGCTGCTGGTCGGTCTCGCGGTGCTGGCCGGGCTCCTGACCCGGCTCGCGGCGGCCGGGGGCGCCCTGATCTCGCTCAGCCTGTGGCTGACGGTCTCCTGGACGGCGACCCCGTACTACTACGGCAACGACCTCGTGTACCTGATGGCCTGGCTGCCGCTGGTCCTGGCCGGGGCGCCCTACCTCTCGCTGGACTCCCGGATCCGGTCCTTGCGGTCGCGCCGCACCGCGTAGGTCGTCACGCCCACCAGCGCCGCCAGGGTCAGCCCGCCGAAGGCCAGCGGGAGGATCAGGAACCAGGGGACGTCCCGCTCGCCCGCGGCGTCCAGCAGGTACAGCACTCCCCCGGTCAGCAGGACCAGGCCCGCCAGCAGCCGTCCCGGTTGGAACTCATGACGCGGCACGGGCCACCTCCACCTGTCCGACACCCGTCTCCAGGTGCAGCTCGATCGTCCCGCCGGCCTCGGTGCCGGGAGCGGGCGCTGCGGTCGCCGTTCGCGTCGCGGGGTGCTGGATGCGCAGGTAGTCGCGGGTGTCCCCGGGCAGGCGCACCTCGCCCCAGGAGAGGCGGACGTCGGTCTTCGCGGTGACCTCGCGCGGCAGGATCACCTTCAGCCGACCCGCGTCGAGCGAGGCGCTGATGCGCAGCGTGGTCCCCTTGGGCACGTCCAGCCGGCTCAGGTCCAGCGTGGCCAAGCCGGTGCCCGCCGTGTAGGCGGGCCGCACGTCGGCCACCGCCGCCGGCCGCCATTCGATCCGGCGCCAGTCGGTGCCGATCTCCCGCGGCATCACGGTGGCCCCGGCCAGCAGCACAGCGGTGATCAGGCCCAGCAGCACCGTGCCGAAACCGGTCCGGCCCCGGATCGAACTGACCGCGAGGCCCAGGCCGAAGACGGCCAGCGCGCAGGCGAAGCCGATCTCCAGGGCGTGCCCCAGCGGCCCGGTGCGCCATTCGCTCGCGGTCCCCGCGATCGCGGCCAGCATCGCCAGGACGAAGACCCGCCCGCCGATGCCGCCGCGCGGGACGCTCGGGGCGGTGGCGCGCGGCGCCGGGGCCGCCGGGCCCGGGCCGTCGGCCGGGACGACGGCGTCGGCGGGCCCCCACAGGTAGCCGGTGGACCCGACCGGTCCGGTCGTACCGTCCTTGACCAGGGGGTCGCGCCACCAGGACGGGCGGCCGGGCGCGGGCGGTGCCTGGGTCTCCGGCGGCACCGGTCGGTGCCCCGGGCGCTGTGCGGCGCGCGCCGCCGCGGATCCCTGCGGATCGGGCGCGTCCGCCTCCGGCGGCTGGAGGTGGCGGCGGCGCTGGGACCAGTACGAGGCCCCGGCCAGCGCGAGCACGACCAGGACCGAGAACACCGCCATCGCGCCGTTGTCCGCCATGGTCAGGAACAGCGCGCAGCCCACCAGCGCGGCGAACACCGCCGCCAGCGTCGCGCCCTCGACCCGTCCGGTCAGCAGCTTCTTCGCCTCGCTGTCCTCCTCGCCCTCCTGGGGCAGCAGCAGCCAGGCGAAGCCGTAGAAGATCAGGCCGACGCCGCCGGTGACGGCGAGGACGCCCAGCACCACGCGGAAGACCACCGGGTCGAGGTCGAAATGCCGGCCGAGGCCCCCGCACACGCCCGCGAGGACCTTGTCGCGCCTGCTGCGGCGCAGCGGCGGACGGTCGGCGGGGTCCGCCGCCGGGGGCGTCGCCGGGGGCGGAGGGGAGTCGTGCACTTCGGTCATGGGTCCATGGTGCCGGGCGGTCCGGCCGAGCGGCACCGGGCCCGACCCTGGCGCAACCCTGATATCCCCCCGACGGAACTGGGGGGCTGCCCTGATGTCCCGGACCCCTCGCGCGTGTGACCATCGGTGACATGCCCGCACCAGCCGCCCCCCGCACACCGCACGCCCACGCCTCCGCCTCCGCCGAGACCACCGACATCCCGCCGCGCAAGCTCTACCGCAGCGCCGACGGACGGATGCTCGGCGGCGTCGCCCGCGGGCTCGCCGGGCACCTCGGGCTGCCCGTGCTCTGGGTCCGGCTCGCCTTCCTCGGCACCTTCCTGTTCGGTGACGGCCTCGGGGTGCTGCTCTACGCCGCCTTCTGGGTGTTCGTACCGCTCGGCGTCGGCGGCCGCACCGGGCACCGGTCCTTCTTCGAGACCCTGGCCGACGGCAGCAGGCGGCTGCGCAAGCCCGACCGGGGGCAGGTCACCGCGCTGATCGCGCTCTTCGTCGGCGCGGGCATCTTCATCTCGAAGCTCCAGGCCGGGGACCAGAAGGCCGACCGCTACATCTGGCCGACCCTGCTCGTCGGCGCCGGCGTGGTGCTGGTGTGGCGGCAGGCCGACAACGCCCGCCGGGCCCACTGGAGCTCCGCGGACGGCCGGCACGGTCAGCTCCTGCAGATCGCCCGCGCGCTCGCCGGGGTCGTCCTGGTCGGCGTCGGCCTCACCGTCTTCATCGTCGTACGGGGCTCCGCGGCCCAGCTCGGCAACGTCCTCACCGCGACCCTCGCCGTCCTCGTCGGCGTGGCCCTGCTGGCCGGCCCCTGGCTGATCCGGATGACCCAGGACCTCTCCGAGGAGCGCCTCATGCGCATCCGGGCCCAGGAGCGGGCCGAGGTCGCCGCCCACGTCCACGACTCGGTGCTGCACACCCTCACCCTGATCCAGCGCAACGCCGAGGACGTCGGCGAGGTCCGGCGCCTGGCCCGCGCCCAGGAGCGGGAGCTGCGGAACTGGCTCTACAAGCCCGAGGGCACCGGCAAGGACGAGGACGAGGAGCCCGACACCCTCGCCGAGGCCGTCAAGAAGACCGCCGCCGACGTCGAGGACCACCACGGCGTGCCCATCGAGGTCGTCGTGGTCGGCGACTGCCCGCTCGACGAGAGGCTGGTCGCGCAGGTCCAGGCCGCGCGCGAAGCGATGGTCAACGCCGCCAAGTACGGTGGCGAGGGCGGGCCCGTCCAGGTCTACGCCGAGGTCGAGGGCCGGACGGTGTTCGTGTCCGTACGGGACCGGGGCCCCGGTTTCGACATCGACGCGGTACCCGACGACCGCATGGGCGTACGAGAATCGATCATCGGCCGGATGCAGCGCAACGGCGGGACCGCGCGGCTGCGGTCCGCGCCCGACGGCGGCACGGAAGTCGAACTGGAGATGGAGAGGGCGGCGATGCCGGCATGACCGAGGACAACGCGAGCACCACGGGCGAGGCCGTCGGTGGCGAGACCCGGAGGGTCAAGGTGGTGCTCGTCGACGACCACCGGATGTTCCGCACCGGCGTGCAGGCGGAGATCGGCGAGACGCCGCGCACGGGCGTCGAGGTCGTCGGCGAGGCCGCCGACGTCGACCAGGCCGTCACAGTCATCACCGCCACCCGGCCCGAGGTGGTGCTCCTCGACGTCCATCTCCCCGGCGGCGGCGGGGTCGAGGTGCTGCGGCGCTGCGCCCCGCTGATGTCGGCGGCCGAGAACCCGGTGCGCTTCCTGGCACTGTCCGTCTCGGACGCGGCCGAGGACGTCATCGGCGTCATCCGGGGCGGCGCGCGCGGCTACGTCACCAAGACCATCACCGGCGCCGACCTGGTCGACTCGGTCTTCCGGGTGCAGGACGGCGACGCGGTCTTCTCGCCCCGGCTGGCGGGCTTCGTCCTCGACGCCTTCGCCTCGACGGACGCGCCGCCGGTCGACGAGGACCTGGACCGGCTGACCCAGCGCGAGCGCGAGGTGCTGCGGCTGATCGCGCGCGGGTACGCCTACAAGGAGATCGCCAAGCAGCTCTTCATCTCGGTCAAGACGGTCGAGTCGCACGTCTCGGCGGTGCTCAGGAAGCTCCAGCTCTCCAACCGCCACGAACTGACCCGCTGGGCGACGGCGCGCCGCCTGGTCTGACCGTCCCGTAGGCGTATAAGCGATCACGCGACTACTCTGTGTGCGACGAGAGGAGGGTGAATGCTGCTGGGATTCCGCACGGCGAACGTACGGTCGCTACGTGAGGAGCAGGAGCTTTCCTTCGTCGTACCGCAGGCCGAGGAGTCGGACGCTGCGAGGACGGTCGAGCTGTCCGACGGCAGGCAGCTCCGCGTTTATCCACTGCTGGGTATCTTCGGCGCGAACGCTTCCGGTAAGTCCAATGTGATCTTCGCGCTGAGGGAGATGCGGGAGGCTGTCCTCAGCTCATACGCACAGTGGACCGCGTACCAGGGGATTCCTCGCGACGTCTTCGCTCTCGACCCGAAGGCCGCTGAGGAAACCGCCTTCTACGAGGCGGATTTCGTTCTCGACGACGGTGTGCGCTGGACCTACGGATTCGAACTGGGTCCCAACCGTGTGGAGTCCGAGTGGCTGCACGCCTACCCCAAGGGGAGGCGTCAGGAGTGGCTCGACCGGGATGCCTCGCGGGAGAAGGTCTTCAAGTTTCCGAATGAGCGGATCCAAGATCGAGCGCTACTGGCCCGGACGACCCGGCCGGACGCACTCTTCCTTTCTCGTGCGGCCAACGACAATCACCCGCAGCTCACCCGGATCTACCGCTGGTTCCAGGAGAACCTCTGGGACGTCACTCCGGAGACGGAAATCGCGCAACGTGAGGCTTTCACGGCGGGCAGGCTGCTCGATGAAGAGTCACGTGAGCGGATCGAAGAGCTTCTGCGGGTCGCCGACCTGGGCATCACCGGGGCCGAAGTCGAGCGTCAGCCGGGGAAGGCGCCCGTGGTCCGGCTTCTCCACGCCGGTGAAGGCGGGGAGTCCGTCTCCCTCGACTGGGATCGGGAGTCCTTCGGTACGCGTTCGTGGTTCGCGCTGATCGGACCGCTCCTCTTGGCTTTGGACAAGGGTGCGGTCCTCCTGATCGATGAACTGGATGCGAGCCTCCACCCACGATTCGCGGCGGAAGTGGTGCGCCTCTTCCAGGCGTCGTGGAGCAACACCAAGGGCGCTCAGCTCGTGTTCACCTCCCATGATCCTTCGTTGCTCAGCTCCCCCCGGGGCGGGCGTCAGCTGGAGCCGGGCCAGATCTGGCTCACGGAGAAGGACAAGCAGGGCGCCACGGAGATCTACCCCCTGAGTGACGTGGGGCCGGGGGCTGAGGAAGACCTCACGGACTCCTACCTGGCGGGTGCCTTCGGGGGCGTGCCGCGGATGCCGGCGGGGCAGATCGGGCGAAAGTTGCTGACGGCACGGGTGCAGGAGGCGGAGCGGGCCTGATGGCGAGGGACAAGGGGAGGAACAATCCGGGACGCGCGAAGAAGGCGCGACCGGAGGAGCGGCCGCGCGAGGTGTACGTCTTCACAGAGGGCGAGGTCACGGAGCCGGGCTTTGTCGAGTTCGTACGCGATTCCGGTACGCCCGCGCAGCGGGGACACGGCGTAGAGATCCTCTTCAAGAACCTGACAGCGCCCTCCAAGCGTCGCAAGCCGCTGCCTCTGGTGGAGGAGGCCATCCCCTACGTGGCCGCGGCCGAGCGCGCGGCACGGAAGGCCGGACTCAAGGAAGGCGACTGGAACTGGCCTCAGGTCTGGTGCCTCTTCGACCGCGATCAGCACGAGGACATCCCGACCGCCTTCGCCAGGGCGAAGAAGGCAGGTGTGAAGATCGCGTACTCGCACCCCTGCTTCGAGCTGTGGCGGCTCCTGCACTACCAGAACTACACCGCCAGTTTCGGTGGTGTTTGTGATGACGCCGCAAGCCGCCTCAAGGGGCAGCCCGGGTTCCCGCAGACCTACGGCTTGAAGATCCAGAGCGTCTCCCCAGAGATGGCGAAGCGTGTGATGCCGGATCAGGTTCGCGGCAGGTACAAGAAGGCCCGAGGGTTTGCTCAGCAGCTGAACGCCCGGCACGAGGGCCCGGACCAGAACAAGTGGGACCCGTACACAGACGTGGACAGCTTCGTCGAGGATGCCCTGGGCATCGTCGACTACTGACTGCGCCACGTCCAGATCAGTCAGTGGTAGAGGAGTGCCGTACGTGGCCAAGCTGACGCTTGCGCAATTGGAACGCCACCTGTTCGCGGCCGCGGACATTCTGCGCGGCACGATGGTCGCGGCGGAGCATCGTGACGTCATCTTCGTGCTGTTGTTCCTGAAGCGCGTCAATGATGAGTTCGAGGCCGCGCGTGACGTGATCACCGCTGAGGAGCGGGCGGCGGGCGCCTCGGAGGAGGGCATCCAAGCCGAGGCGGAGGCGTACCAGAACTACCGCCTGCGCGGCGTCCTGTACGTACCGGAGGCGGCCCGCTGGGATCGGCTCACCGATGCGGTGAACGAGGTCGCGACGCAGTACCTCCGGCCCGCCCTCAAGGAGTTGGAGAACCAAGAGGGCAACGGCGAGCTACGCGGCCTCTTCCGACACGTCAATTTCCACCGTATCGCGGACGAGCGGCTGGTGGCGCTGATCGAGCACTTCGGCAGTATCCGGATGCGCGGCGAGGACTTCGAGTTCCCGGACATGGTCGGTGCCGCGTACGAGTGCCTGATCAAGGCCTTCGCGGACACTGTGGGCAGTAAGGGCGGCGAGTTCTACACCCCTCGATCGGTGGTCCGGATGATGGTCGAGCTGGCCCGGCCGACGGCCGGAATGCGGATCTACGACCCGTGTGCGGGCTCGGGCGGCATGCTGATCCATGCCAAGGAGTACATCGACGAGCACGGTGGCGATTCCGGGGACCTGTTCCTCGCCGGCCAGGACGTCAATAACGGCTCCTGGGCCACGGCCACGATGAACATGCTCTTCCACGGCGCCAAGTCCTTCTCGCTCAAGACCGGCGACACCCTCACGAACCCTTCGCACCCCGAAGGCGACTTCGATCTGGTGCTCAGCAACCCGCCGTTCTCCATGGACTACAAGCAGGCCGATGTACCGCACCAGAAGTCACGGATGCCGTACGGGGAGGCGCCGGAGAAGGGTAAGGCCGACCTGATGTTCGTCCAGCACATGCTGGACATGGTGAAGGGGAAGGGCGGCTCGGTCCTCACGGTCATGCCGCACGGCATTCTCTTCCGTGGCGGAGTCGAGCGGCTGATCCGTACGGCGCTCTTGGACGCGGACCTGATCGAGGCCGTGATCGGCCTCGCTCCGAACCTCTTCTACGGGACCGGCATCCCGGTGTGTGTGATCGTGCTGCGGGCGCCTGGCCGCAGGCCGCAGGCCCGGCGGGGCAAGGTGCTCTTCATCAATGCCGACCGCGAGTACGGGGCAGGACGTTCACAGAACACGCTCCTGCCGGAGCACGTCGAGAAGATCGTGTCCACCTTCCACGCGTACGCGGACGTCGAGGGCTTCGCGAGGATCGTCGACCGGTCGGAGCTTGCGGAGAGCGCGGACGACCTGAACATCCGCCGGTACGTGGACAGCACCCCGTCGCCGGAGCCACAGGACATGCGGGCACATCTGGTGGGTGGCGTGCCGGTCGCGGAGATCGAGGCGAAGAGGCCACTGCTGGACGCGTACGGCGTGGATGTGCCGGGGCTGTTCGCGGTGCGGGAGGGCGACCCGGAGTACGTCGACTTCTTGCCGGAGGGCGAGCGGCCGGACGCGGCGCGGCTGACGGAGCTGGCGGCTGAGCGGGAGGCGATGCTGTGGAGGGCTTTCGAGGAGTGGTGGCGGTCGGAAGCAGAACAGATCGCGCTGCTCGCGCCAGCCGATGGCGGCGGTCGCGCGGAGGGTGAGCGCAAGGCTCAACTGGCCCATTTGCGGGCAGGCTTGATCGATTCATTCTGCTCCAGGCTTGGCGAGGTGGGCCTCCTGGACCGATACGCGCTGGCGGGTGCGGCCACCGGCTGGTGGCACGAGGCGAAGTACGGCCTGGCGGCGCTCTCGGTGACAGGGTTCGGCGGGGTCATCGACGGTTGGGTCGAGATGGTCAAGGCCATGCTCGTGCCGGAACGTAAGCGCACCGCGGTGGAACGCCGTCAGGCGTACGACCACAAGGTGGTCGCAGCCATCGTCCCCGAATTCCTCGCCGAACTCGCGGTACTCGCGGAGGTGAACCGGGGTGATACGGACCTCGACAAGAAAGCAAAGGTCGAGAGTCGGCGAGCGATTCTTGAATTGGAAAGAGCCTTTCTCGGGCGCCTGGGTCAAGTCCGCGATGGGCTTGACTTGGCCGGGGAGCGGGGTGCGGTGCTGGGTGTCTTGCGCGGCGATCTGGCGAATGTTCTCGTGCCGCACATTGAGCTCAGGCGGCGTGAAGTAATCCGGGCATATGGGAACTTGGAGGACAAGTATCGGGTCTCATTCCGGGAGGTCGAGTTCCAGGTAACTGGTTCGGCCAAGCGACTTTTCGGCAGTAACCCCTGGTCGCGACCCTCTGCGGCTTGGGACTTCCGCGAGTTGAGGTCTTCGGCTACTTCGCGCGAGGCAGCCACCCAGCGCATCCACGAGATCATTGACACGGAGAAGGAAGTTGAGGCGGCGCTGGCCAAGTTGGACGTTGCCGAGCAGGTGCTCTGGCTTCCGGTCCTCGCTCCCGTTGCTGGGGACGCGCAGGATACCGACCGCCGTGCCCTGCGCGAGGTGATCGCGGCTACCCGGTACTACAAGCACTCCGATGTTGGCACCCAAGGGATTCCGGTTGCGCAGACAAGGCGCGTAGGCGAGGGAGTGCTGGACGTTTCGGAACTCAGCGAGAAGCGCCCACGCAGCTCCTTCGGCCCATCCCCGCAACCCGGCGACGTGCTTGTCACGACCGAACCCATCTTCCAGGGCCGCCCCTTCTACGTGGCTGAACGGCAGGAGTTCGTGCCGTCGGCATCAGTTTTCGCAAGGCTGCTTTGTCTCACTCCGCATCACGAACACGTTCACGCCTCCTACCTTGCGGGGTGGCTGCGTCACCCCATGGTGCAGCAGCGGATACGTGCTCAGGCAGTGGAAGGGCTACCTCGTGAGCGACTGGTGACAAGCCGGATGCTCGACGTGGAGATCGAGCTGCCGAGCATCTCGGAGCAGCGGCGCATCGTCGAGGAGCTGAGGGCGTTGGCGCAATCGCGTGCTCGTATCCCTAAGCAACTGGCGAAACTTCGCCTGATCAAACAGACCCTGATGAACGATCTGATCGCCGACCGAACGTAGATCCGCTACGGCGCTCACGCCGGGCGGGAGGCTCCCGCCCAGGGCATCGAGGCGATCGGGGCGATCCGGACCGGGGCGCCGGGGTGCGGGGCGTGGATCATCTGGCCGTTGCCGATGTACATGCCGACGTGACTGATCCCGGAGTAGAAGAACACCAGGTCCCCCGGGGCGAGCTGGTCGCGGGAGACCCGGTGGCCGGCGTTGATCTGGGTGTAGGTGGTGCGGGGCAGGGAGACCCCGGCCGCCTTCCAGGCCGCCTGGGTCAGCCCCGAGCAGTCGAAGGAGCCGGGCCCGGTGGCCCCCCAGACGTACGGCTTGCCGAGCGCGCCGTAGGCGAAGGCCACCGCCTTGGCCGCGCGCGAACCGTCGCCGGGCGGGGCGGCCGCCAGGGCTGTGGCGGAGCCCGCTCCGGTGGTGGGTCCCGCGCCCTGGGCCTCGTACCGCGCGCGCTCCTCGGCCGTGAGCTTGGCCAGCAGCTGCTTCGCGGCGTCGAGCTTGCCCTCGACGACGGACTTGCGGTCGGAGAGTTCGGCCTCGCGGGCGCGCAGCTCCGAGAGCCGGCCCGCCGCCTTGTCGCGCAGCCGCCCGACCTCGTCGAGCTGACGGCGTACGGAGGCCACCTCCGAGGCGGTGCGGTCGCCGGCCCGCGTGATGAAGGCGGCCCGGTCGAGGTAGTCCTGCGGGTCGTCGGCGAGCGCGAGCTGGACGGCGGTGCCCAGGCTCCCGCTGCGGTACTGCGAGGCGGCGAGCGAGCCGAGGGCGCTGCGCGCGCTGTTCAACCGGTCGGTCTTGCGGGCCGTCTCGTCGCGCAGCTCGGTCAGCGACTTCTGCGCGGCCTCCGCCTTCTCCTTCGCCCCGTTGTACTGCTCCGTCGCCGCCTCGGCCTCCTCGTAGAGCCGGTCCACCTGGGCCTTGACCTGGTCCGGGGTGGGCTGGGGGTCGGCCTGCGAGGTGCCTTCGTAGGCGGTGGCGGTGGCAGCGCCCGCCAGGGCGAGGGTGGCGGCGGTGCGGAGGGTGCCGCCGGAGAGGAGCGGGCGCTGCCTGGGCTTTCGATGACTGGCCACGGGGGCCTCACATCCTTCCCTGCTGATCCGTCGTGCGGGTCTTGGGGGAGGACGCTAAACCTGGAGGTAACGGGAAGATGTCGAGATGATCCGAACTGCCCGGAGCTGATCTGCACTGATTCCGATTGTCGTCCGGTGATCGTTCGTGGCCGCCCGATGACACCCCTAGCCCGGCCGGACGCTCCCGTACATCGGCTGGTAGTGGATCGAGTCCTCGCGGACGTACGCCCCGGGGCGCGGGGCGTGGATCATCCGGCCGCCGCCGATGTACAGCCCGACGTGGCTGATGTCGTCGTAGAAGAACACCAGGTCACCGGGGCGCAGGTCGGCCGTCGCGATCCGCGGGCCCGCCTGGACCTGGTCCCACGTGGTGCGCGGCAGGTCGATGCCCGCCGCGCGCCAGGCGGCCTGGGTCAGCCCCGAGCAGTCGTAGGAGCCGGGTCCGGTGGCCCCCCACACGTACGGCTTGCCCAGCTGGGCCCGGGCGAAGGCGACCGCCCGCGCGCCGTGCGCCGAGGGCGGTGCGTCCGCGGGCAGCGGGCCGCCCGGGGCCTCGGCCCCCGCGCCCGCCTCCAGCTCCGCGAGCCGGGTCCGCTCGGCCCGGGTCAGCCCCGTGAGCAGGGCGTTCGCCTCGGCCAGCCGGCCTTGCACCGCCTTTTTGCGCTGCCGCAGTTCCGCCTGGGAGGACTCCACTTCGCTCAGCGCCCCGGCCGCTTCCGCCCTTCTCTTCGAGGTGTCCAGCTGCTGCTGCCGCGCGTCCGCCAGGAGGCGCTCGCCGCGGTCCCCGAGCCGGGACATCAGGTGTTCCTGGGCGAAGAAGCCCTGCGGATCGGAGCCGAGCAGCAGCGCGGCGGCGTCGCCCAGGGGGCCGGCGCCCCGGTACTGGGCCGCCGCGAGGCTGCCCAGGAGGCGCCGGGTCTCGTTCAGCCGCTGCGTGTTGTGGGCGACCTGGTCCATCAGCGCGACCAGCTTCGCCCGCTGTACGGCCACCCGCTCGGCGGCCGCGTCGTACTCCTGGGTGGCGGTCCCGGCCTGCCGCTGGAGCGCGTCCACCCGGGAGCGCACCTCCTCCACGGAGGGCCGCGGGGCCGGGACGGCCGGGGCGGCCGGGGCGGCAGGGGCGGCGAGGACCAGTTGCTGGGGGAGCAGCCCCAGCGCGGCGACGGCGGCGGTGGTGACGACGCCCAGTCGGCCCGCGGCGGCCGCCGGGGTGCTCGGGCGTAATCGGGTGCGCGGCTTGCGGTGGGGGGAGGGAGCGGGGTGGGACACGGGCCGGCACCTCCTTCCGGTTGGCGCTGGACGCTAGCGCCGCCGGGCGGGGCTGGGAAGGGTCCGGGAGCATATGCGGGACCGAATTTCCGGTGCCGGGACCGGCTGTCGGTCCCGGGCCCTAGACTCGGAAGGCGATGAGCAGCCTCTTTGACGACAGTTTCCTGGCGGACCTCACCCCCTCCCACGAGGAGCCTCCGCCGCCGCCCGAGGACCACGCCCCCGAGTCGGGCGCCGACGACCTCTTCGGGGGTCGCTTCGACGCGCCCCCGAGCGGGGACGCGTACTACCGGGGCGGGTCCCCCCGGGCGGTCATCGACCCGGAGGCGCTGCTCGTCGGCCTCAATGACGAGCAGCGCGCCGCCGTCGTGCACGCGGACTCCCCGCTGCTGATCGTGGCGGGCGCCGGTTCCGGCAAGACCCGGGTGCTGACCCACCGCATCGGCCACCTGCTGGGTGCCCGCGGGGTCCATCCCGGCCAGATCCTGGCGATCACCTTCACCAACAAGGCCGCCGGAGAGATGAAGGAGCGCGTCGGGGAGCTGGTCGGCGCGCGCGCGAACGCGATGTGGGTGCTGACCTTCCACAGCGCGTGCGTGCGCATCCTGCGCCGCGAGTCCAAGCTCCTCGGCTTCACCTCGTCCTTCTCGATCTACGACGCGGCGGACTCGAAGCGGTTGATGGCGCTCGTCTGCCGGGACCTCGACCTGGACCCCAAGCGCTTCCCGCCGAAGTCCTTCAGCGCGAAGGTCTCCAACCTCAAGAACGAGCTGATCGACGCCGACGCCTTCGCCGCACAGGCGGTGGACGGCTTCGAGAAGACCGTCGCCCAGGCGTACGCGATGTACCAGGCACGGCTGCGCGAGGCCAACGCCCTCGACTTCGACGACATCATCATGACCACGGTGCACCTGCTCCAGGCGTTCCCGGACGTCGCCGAGCACTACCGGCGCCGCTTCCGCCACGTACTGGTCGACGAGTACCAGGACACCAACCACGCGCAGTACACGCTCGTGCGCGAGCTGGTCGGCACCGGGTACCCGGACCTGCCGCCCGCCGAGCTGTGCGTCGTGGGTGACGCGGACCAGTCGATCTACGCCTTCCGCGGCGCGACCATCCGCAACATCCTCCAGTTCGAGGAGGACTACCCGAACGCGACGACGATCCTGCTGGAGCAGAACTACCGCTCCACCCAGACGATCCTGTCCGCCGCCAACGCGGTCATCGAGCGCAACGAGAACCGCCGCCCCAAGAACCTGTGGACGCAGGCCGGCTCGGGCGCCGGGATCACCGGCTACGTCGCGGACACCGAGCACGACGAGGCGCAGTTCGTCGCCGACGAGATCGACCGACTGACGGACGCGGGCGACGCGAAGGCGGGCGACGTCGCCGTCTTCTACCGCACCAACGCCCAGTCCCGCGTCTTCGAGGAGATCTTCATCCGGGTCGGCCTGCCCTACAAGGTCGTCGGCGGAGTGCGGTTCTACGAGCGCAAGGAGGTCCGGGACGTCCTGGCCTACCTGCGGGTGCTCTCGAACCCCGAGGACGTGGTGCCGCTGCGCCGGATCCTGAACGTGCCCAAGCGCGGCATCGGCGACCGCGCCGAGGCGATGATCGACGCGCTGTCGCTGCGCGAGAGGATCACCTTCCCGCAGGCGCTGAAGCGCGTGGACGAGGCGTACGGCATGGCCGCGCGCTCGACCAACGCGGTGAAGCGGTTCAACGTGCTCATGGAGGAACTGCGCACGATCGTCGACTCGGGCGCGGGCCCGGCCGTGGTGCTGGAAGCGGTCCTGGAGCGTACGGGCTACCTCGCCGAGCTCCAGGCCTCGACCGACCCGCAGGACGAGACGCGGATCGAGAACCTCCAGGAACTCGCGGCCGTGGCGCTGGAGTTCGAGCAGGCGCGGGCGGCCGCCGCGGACGCGGCGCCGGCGGCGCCCGAGGCCGACGCCCCGGGGACGGTGGCGGTGGCCGATGCGGGCGCCGACGCCGATCCGGACGCTGTGGCCCCGCCCGCGGCGCCGGGACCGGGCACGCTCGCGGAGTTCCTGGAGCAGGTCGCGCTGGTGGCCGACTCCGACCAGATCCCCGACGAGGACACCGAGGGCACGGGCGTCATCACCCTGATGACCCTGCACACCGCCAAGGGCCTGGAGTTCCCGGTGGTCTTCGTGACCGGCATGGAGGACGGGGTCTTCCCGCACATGCGGGCGCTCGGTCAGACCAAGGAGCTGGAGGAGGAGCGGCGCCTCGCGTACGTCGGGATCACCCGGGCGCGCGAGCGGCTGTACCTGACCCGCTCCTCGATGCGCAGCGCCTGGGGCACGCCCTCCTACAACCCGCCCTCGCGGTTCCTGGAAGAGATCCCGGACCAGTACCTCCAGTGGAAGCGGACGGGGGCGCAGAAGCCCGCGGGCCCGATGCGCAGTTCCGTCGGTTCCCGCTCGGGCGGTGGCGGCGGTACCTCCTTCGGCACCTCGCCCGAGTCGTTCCTGTCGTCCTCGCGCTCCAAGTCGGGCCCCTCGGGCTTCGCGACGCGCCGGACCTCGGACAAGCCGGTCATCACGCTGCTGGTGGGGGACCGGGTCACGCACGACCAGTTCGGGCTGGGCACGGTGATGGAGGTCAAGGGGACCGGCGCGGACGCGCAGGCCACCATCGACTTCGGGGACGAGAAGCCGAAGCGGCTGCTGCTGCGGTACGCGCCCGTCCAGAAGCTGTAGGCCGCCGGTCGCACGAGAAGGGGGCGGGGCCCGGGGTGAAGTCCCCGGGCCCCGCCCCCTTGTTCGTGTGTCTGCGTGTGTCTGCGTGCGTCTTCGTGTGTCTGCGTGGCTTCGTGCGGCCTAGTTGGGGTCGATGCCGTGGCTGCGCAGCCACGCCTGCGGGTCGATCGGGGAGCCGCTGTCCGGCCGTACCTCGAAGTGCAGGTGCGGGCCGGTGGAGTTGCCGGAGTTGCCCGAGTACGCGATGACGTCACCGGCCTTGACCTTGCCGGACCGGATCTTGGTGCTGCTGAGGTGGCAGTACCAGGTCTCGGTGCCGTCGGGCGAGACCACGATGGCCATGTTGCCGTAGGCGCTGTTCCACTGGGTGCGCACGGTGCCATCGGTGGCCGCCATGACCGGCGTGCCGTACGAGACCGGGAAGTCGATGCCGGTGTGCACGGACATCCACATGCCGCCGGCCTGTCCGAAGCCCGCGCTGAGGCCGTGCTGGTCGACCGGGAGGGAGAACTTGGGGCGGGCCGCTTCCTTGGCCGCCGCCTCCTCCGCGCGCTTCTTCTTCTCCAGGTCCTGCCGTTCCTTCAGGTCGATGCGCTCCTGGGTACGGCTGGCCCGGTCCGCGAAGTCGCCCGCGTCGGCGCTGAGTGCGGTGAGCTGGGTGTCGAGCTTGCTGTTCGCGGCGACCGGTTTGACGGACGCCGGGTCGGGCGCGGCCATCGTGGTCGTCTCGCCGGACGGCTTGTCACCGGAGGGCAAGCCGCCGACCGCTGCGGCGGCCACGCCCGCGACCCCTATGACGCACACCGAGGGGACGGCGACGGTCAGCAGCGCGGACCGCTTCGCCGGGGACCGGCGGCCGCCGGTCGCCTTGGCGGGGGCCCGGCGCGCGGAGCGCGGCACGGGCGGGGTCGTGGCCATGGTCTGGGTGGGGAGGTCGGCGTGGGCGGCCGCGGCCAGGACGTCGTCCCGCTCGGCCGAGGTGTCCTCGGCGGGCACGGCGTCGAAGACGGCGGTGGCCGGGCCGGACTCCGGTGCGGCCTCGTAGCCGCTGTCGTGTCCGCTGTCGTGTCCGCTGTCGTATCCGCCGACGCCGTCGTCGTAGCCGCCGTCGTGGTGCGCGGCGTAGTCGCCCTCGTACGTCGGGGCCGCGTAGGCGCCGGCGTCGTAGGCGGGGGTGAGCGTGGTGGCCTCGTACGCGTAGGAGTACGTGTAGGCCGCCTCGGGCTGGAGCTGCTGCGGCAGTTCCTCCGGGACCACGGTGTTCCAGGCGGTGGCGTCGTAGGCGCCGGTCTCGTTGCCGGTCGTGCCGTAGCCCGGCATCGCCCAGTGGCCCGAGGGGTCGCCGGTGGTCGCGCCGACGGGGGCGGCGCCGCCGTCGTGGCCGAAGGAGGTCGGCTGGTACTCCGTGTTCCAGGCGCCGGCGTCCCACTGGCCGCTGACGTCGTCGGCGGCGCTCTGGGTGGGGATGCTGGAGAGATAGCCGTCCTGGACGGGGGCGTTCCACGCGGTGGTGTCGTAGGCGCCGGTGTCGTAGGGAGCGGCGTAGGCGCCGTAGTCGTACCCCTGGCCCTGTGTGTCGAAGGACGGGTACGGCACCTCGCTGGCGAAGGTGGTGGTGGAGAGGCCGTCGTATCCGTTGTCCGGATACTGGCCCGACGTGGTGCTGTCGTTCACCAACTTCTCTTTCGCCTCGGCGGTGGGGAGCCTGGGTGGCCGGGGGGTTCGTGGACCCCGGAGGAGAGCAGTGGCGTGACTGTACCCGTCGGTTACTGGCAACGACAATCTTCTAGGGGTTCTCGAGTTTCCGGAACCGGGCATTCGGCCGTCTTTCGGTCGTGCGGAGACGGAGCCTTGGCCCTGGGTTCGAAATCCGTTCGACTGCGCGGTGTTCGCCGATCAGGCGACGGAGGCGGTTCCCGGGGCGGCCGGGGCGAGGGGTGACGGGCCGTCGAGGGCCCGGTGGACGGCCGCGATGACAGCCGGATGCTTCGGGAGCGCGAGGTGTCCGATGCCGGTGACCTGCACGTTCTCCACCCGCAGGTCGGGATGGTCGAGTCGGGCCGTCTCCACCGGAACCATCAACTGGTCGAACTCGCTCCAGAAGGCGACGAACCGGGTCCGGCATCCGGGCGCGGCCGCGGCCAGTTCGGCCATCACCGAGGAGTCCGGGCGGATCTGCCGGATCACGGGGTGCGCGCCCGCGAACGCAGCCACCCGGGTGCCCGCGTGGGGAGTACCGAGAGTGACGAGGGTGCGCACCCGCGCGTCACCGCCGAGGCGCTGGACGTAGTACCGGGCGATGAGCCCGCCGAGGCTGTGCCCCACCAGGTCCACGCGCGGGGCCCCGGTGCGCCGGCACACCTCCTCGACGTGCTCGGCGAGCCGGCGGGCGGCCGCGCGCAGATCGAGGGTGAGGGGCGAGTAGTTGTACGTCTCCACCCGGCGGCGGCCGCCCTTGGCCAGGGCGCGGCGCAGCAGCACGAAGACGGACCGGTTGTCGGTGAACCCGTGCAGCAGCAGCGCCGGCGGCCGGGCCCCCGGGGTCGCGGCCCCGGGCGCGCAGCCGGTCCGCTCCGGCCGTTCCGGGAGGATCCCGGTCGGGTAGAGCAGCAGGTGTCCGGCGAGGACGACGAGTTCGAGCGCGGCGGCGCGCAGCGCGGCGCCGGACGCGGGTACGGACGTGAAGACGAATGGCAGCCCCATCGACGGCCTCCCCCTGGCGGCTTCCGGGTGTGGCCTTCGGCGCTCCGGGCGCGGCTCCCCTGGTCCGCTGCGTGGCCGCCGTCGCCCCGCCGCCGTGCCGTGCGGCTGACGGCGCGGTGGCGGGGTGGCTCTACGCGGCTCTCCCGGCGACCGACGGCGCGGACGTCCCGAGTGAATCAATGCTGTCCCACGTGTGATTTCCCCCTCCCGGTTGACCGCGAAACGGAGGTGTGCGCGATGCTGTACTTAACGTTCGTTCACTCGGGAGGCAGTGCGATGGGTGTGACCGGTCCGATCCGTGTGGTGGTGGCGAAGCCGGGTCTTGACGGCCACGACCGTGGTGCCAAGGTGATCGCGCGGGCGCTGCGGGACGCGGGCATGGAGGTCATCTACACCGGCCTCCACCAGACCCCCGAACAGATCGTGGACACCGCCATCCAGGAGGACGCCGACGCGATCGGCCTCTCGATCCTCTCCGGCGCCCACAACACGCTCTTCGCGAAGGTCCTGGAACTCCTGCGCGAGCGCGAGGCGGAGGACATCAAGGTCTTCGGCGGCGGGATCATCCCGGAGGACGACATCGGTCCGCTCAAGGAGAAGGGCGTGGCCGAGATCTTCACCCCGGGCGCCACGACCACCGCCATCGTCGACTGGGTCCGCGCGAACGTCCGCCAGTCGGCCTGAGCCACCGGACCACCGGACCACCGGACCACCGAGCCCCCGCCCCGGCGGCCCGGCCCCCCGCACCGCCGCGGGTCAGGCCGCCCGGGCGGGGGCCGGCTCCGCCAGCTCCGCCAGCATCGCCGCGCGCAGGCGCAGGGTGGACACCAACCGCTGGAAGGCCTCGGCCCAGTACGCCTCGGCGCCCGGCGTGACCTCCGCGGCCGCCGATCCGCCGGGGGCGTTCGCGTCCGCCCCGGGCGCTCCGGCCGATTCCGCGGCCAGCGCCACCGAGAGCAGGGACTCCAGCCGGTCGGCCGCCGCCGGGTCCAGGCAGCGCTCGGCGAGCCCCATCACCCCGCTGAAGCTCCAGGGGTAACTCCCCGCCGACCGGGCCGAGTCCAGCGCGTCGACCACGGCGTCGCCCAGCTCGGCGGCCCACGGCACCACGCTCACCCCGAGCAGCTGGAAGGCCTCCGACAGCCCGTGGGCCCGCACGAACTCGGCGACCCAACGGGCCCGTTCCTCCTCGGGCAGGGTCTCCAGGAGCTTCGCCCGCTCGGCGAGCGAGGCGGTGGCCGGGCCCGCCGCGGGCGGCGCGGACGCCGAGCCGAGCAGGGCCTTCGACCAGAGCGGGTCGCGCTGGCGGACCGCCGCCCGGCACCAGGCCGCGTGCAGTTCCTCGGCCCAGCCCTCGGCCACCGGCAGCGCCAGGATCCCGGCCGGGTCCAGGCCGGCGAACCGCTCCCGCCAGCACGACAGCGGAGCCGCCTCCACCAGCTGCCCCAGCCACCAGGCCCGCTCCCCGCGACCGGCCGGCGGGCGCTCGACCACGCCGTCCCGCTGCATCCCGGCATCGCAGGCGACCGGCGGGACCACGCCCTCCGGCCCCACGCAGGCCAGTGCCCGCTGCGCCATCCGGCCCGCCAGTGCGGACCCCACGAGTGCGGAGAGCAGCTCGGCCGCCGTCGCCCGGACATTGCGGCTCCGGTCGCCCAGGGCCTGCTCCAGGAAGGGCTCGTCCGCCTCCGACAGCCCCGAGCGGAGCGAATCGAGGAACATCAGCCGGTCCTCGGCGCGCTCGGTGGACCACGTGGTCGCCAGGAGCAGCGGAGCGGCCGCCGCCTCATGTGCCCGGACCGCCCCCAGCAGCGCCACCCGTTCCGCGAACAGCCCCTCCTGCCACAGCCGTGCCACGCCCGCCGGATCGTCGGGGGCGGGCAGTTCGCCGCCCCCGGCCCCGCTGCGCAGCGCGAACCGCCACTCCGGGTTGAGCCGGGCCAGCCACCGCCCCCGCGCGCCGGCGAGCGCCAGGGCCTGCGGGCGCAGATCCGTACGGGCCTTGGCCGCGTCCAGCAGCGCGGGTACCTGGGCGGCGGGCGCCCGGTAGCCGTGCCGCACGGCGGCGGCCAGCCACTGCGGCAGCAGCTCGGTCAGGTCCGGCGCCGATCCGCGCCGCCCGCCGCCCCCGCCCGTGCGGCCCGCCAGCAGCTGCGCGAGCCGCCGCCGCGCGGCATCCGGCGGCGCTGGGCGCGGGTCCGGCGCCGCGGGCTCGGGCCGCGGGCCCGCCTCGGCCGGACGCAGCCCCGCCCGGCGGCGCACCGCCGCGACGGCCGCCGCGTCCAGCAGGGCCTGCGGCGAGCCGGTCGCCCCGCTGCCGCGCCGCCGCTCGGTGCCGAGCAGTGCGGCGCTGACCAGCTCCTCCCACGGCTCGGCCCCGGGCGCCTGGCCGTGCCCGTCCCCGTGTCCGTCCCCGTTCATGTGCCCCTCCCTCGTCCTCGTTCTCGTTCTCGGCCTCGTCCTTGCTCTCGGGCCCGGCCTTGTTGCTGGGTGGTGCGCTCCGGTCCCGCCCCCTCCGCGGGACCGGAGCAGTCCTCCCCGTGTGTGGTCGTGTGCGTCGTGTTCGTGTCGTGTGTGCGGTCGTGTGTGTGGTCGTGTGCGTCGTGCCTTCGGCCGGCCCTTCGGCCCGCTAGCTGGCGTGGTTGTCGTTCACAGAAGCCCCCCGGCTTGCTCGTTGCCCGCTGGCGCCCCCGCGCCAGCGGTACTGCCGCGCGGCTCGCGCCGCGCCGTCGTTCAGCCCAGGGCGACGGGCTCGTCGGAGCCCGCGGCCCAGGCGGTCAGTGGAGTGAACCCGCGGTGTCCGCATTCGCCGAACACCGTCACCGGGTCGCCCCCGGACAGCGCCGCCAACTGCCACAGCCCTGAACGGGATCGCCCCGCGGCCGCCGTCACGGGCAGGGCGGACGTTCCCCGGGCGTCCGCCAGCTGCCAGCCGTGCTCCCCGGGGAGCGGAACCACCGGGCCGAGCACCACCGGCCAGGCGTCCAGCCACGGGTCCTCGCGCAACGCCGTTCCGTAGGCGTCGAGCGCGGCCCCCGCCCCGATCCCCGCCGGGGCCGGCGGCCACGGCACGGGCGCGGCGAACCGCTCCCCGAGGTCCGCCCGCAGCCCCGCCGACCCGGGCCGGAAGCGGGCTTCCGCATCCAGCGCCAGGCCGACCGGCAGGGCGAGCCCCGGTGGCCGCCCGGGCGGACCGAAGTCCAGGACCAGTGCCGCCCGTCCGCTCGCCGCCCCGCGCAGCCAGATCCGGCGCGTGGTGAGCCGGCCGTCCGGCGAGACGGTGTCGTACTGGGACAGCACCAGCCAGTGGTCGCGCACCGCGTCCCCCTCCGCGGTGCTCGTGATGCCCACTCCGGCCCGGACCGTGGCGGCCAGCGGCCCGGGAAGTTCCCCCACCCCGAGCCAGGCCCGGTCCAGCAGATGGAGGAGCGCGCACTCCTCCAGCATCCGGCCGGGCCAACCCGGACCGGAGGTCGGTATGGTTCCCAACTCCCTTACACGGGAGGCCAGTCCGGGTGCCTGTGCATCGACCATACGGGCCGCCGTCTCCTCCCACAGGGAATATCCGGCGTGCTCCTGACCGGCCAGTCCGCCGCGCAGAAGATCGGCCAGCCGCTGCTCCAGTTCGCTCACGCCCGCGCCGATCCGGGCCGCCCTGCGCTCGGCGCGCCGGCGGGCCGCCTCCGGGTCCGCGACCGCCGCGGCCGCCCCCGGGGCGGCGGCCCGGGCGGCCCGCGCCGCCCGCTCGGTCAGCCAGGTCGAGGCCCACTCCGGAGCCTCGACCGGTTCGCCGAAGCCCTCCGCCGCCCAGAGCAACAGCAGCCCCAGGGCGTGCTTGCACGGGAACTTCCGACTCGGGCAGGAGCACGTGTACGCCGGGCCCGTCAGGTCCACGACCGTCCGGTACGGCGTACTGCCGCTGCCCTTGCACCACCCCCACAGCGCGCCGGAAGCGGAACCTCCGGTCTGCGACCACGGACCCGCCCCACCCAGCTTGGCCCCCGCCTTGCGTGACGCCACGTCAGGAGCCAGAGCCAGTACCTGTTCCGCTGTCCAGCGGACCCCCTGCTCAGTCATGTGTTCCACCGTAGGCACCCCCACTGACAATCGCCCTGACCTGCAACAACGTGCTGAGCAGGGGGTGTTGTCAGTGGCGTGGTGCACCGTGGTCACAGCAGTCGGGAGCGGCTGCCGAGCATTGGAGGGGGACCATGACCATGCCCGAGAACGGCGCCGGCGCCGAGGTGCTGCGCCCGCATGCCGAAGACGCCTTCGCCCAAGAACTGAAAGCCCTCGCGGCCGCCGACGACCGGCCCCGCCCGGTCCGCTGGAAGCTCTCGCCCTGGGCCGTCGCCACCTACCTGCTCGGCGGCGAACTCGCCGACGGCACCGTGATCACGCCCAAGTACGTCGGCCCGCGCCGCATCGTCGAGGTCGCCGTCACCACCCTGGCCACCGACCGCGCCCTGCTCCTGCTCGGCGTCCCCGGCACCGCCAAGACCTGGGTGTCGGAACACCTGGCCGCCGCGGTCAGCGGGGACTCCACGCTGCTCGTCCAGGGCACCGCGGGCACCCCGGAGGAGGCGATGCGCTACGGCTGGAACTACGCGCGGCTGCTCGCCCACGGCCCGAGCCGCGAGGCGCTCGTCCCCAGCCCGATCATGCGGGCCATGACCGAGGGCATGACGGCGCGCGTCGAGGAGCTGACCCGGATCCCCGCGGACGTCCAGGACTCCCTGATCACCGTGTTGTCCGAGAAGACCCTGCCCATACCCGAGTTGGGGCAGGAGGCGCAGGCCGTCCGCGGCTTCAACCTCATCGCCACCGCCAACGACCGCGACCGCGGGGTCAACGAGCTCTCCAGCGCGCTGCGCCGCCGCTTCAACACCGTCGTACTGCCCCTGCCCGCGACCGCCGACGCCGAGGTCGACATCGTCGCCCGCCGGGTCGACCAGATGGGCCGCGCCCTGGACCTGCCGCCCGCACCCGAGGGCCTGGAGGAGATCCGCCGCGTCGTCACCGTCTTCCGCGAGCTGCGGGGCGGCATCACCGACGACGGCCGCACCAAGGTGAAGTCGCCGAGCGGCACCCTGTCGACCGCCGAGGCGATATCCGTCGTCACCAACGGACTCGCCCTGGCCGCCCACTTCGGCGACGGCGTACTGCGCCCCTCGGACGTGGCCGCCGGCATCCTCGGCGCGGTCGTCCGTGATCCGGCCGCCGACCGGGTGGTCTGGCAGGAGTACTTGGAGGCCGTGGTCCGCGAGCGCGAGGGCTGGAAGGACTTCTACCGCGCCTGCCGGGAGGTGACGGCGTGAGCCCGCGGACCACGGGCCCGCTCCTGCTGGGCGTGCGCCACCACGGGCCCGGCTCCGCCCGGGCGGTGCGCGCCGCCCTGGACGCGGCGGCGCCGCGGGCCGTGCTGATCGAGGGCCCGCCGGAGGGGGACGCGCTGCTGCCGTTGGCCGCCGACCCGGGGATGCGCCCGCCCGTGGCGCTGCTGGCCCACGTCGCCGACGATCCGGGCCGGGCCGCCTTCTGGCCGCTGGCCGGCTTCTCCCCGGAGTGGGTCGCCATCCGTTGGGCGCAGACCCGCGGGATCCCGGTCCGCTTCATCGACCTGCCGGCCGCGCACTCGCTCGCCGTCGCGCCGGGGGCCGATGCGGAGCCGGATCCCGAGCCCGCGCCGGAGTCCGGGCCCGGGACCGAGGGCGCCGAGGGGGCGCCGGTCGAGGGGGACCATCAGGTCGCCGGCATCCGGCTCGACCCGCTCGCGGCGCTCGCCGGAGCCGCGGGCTACGAGGACCCGGAGCAGTGGTGGGAGGACGTCGTCGAACACCGGGGGAGCGGCGGCGGGGCCGAGCCGCTGGCCGCCTTCGAGGCGCTCGGCGAGGCCATGGCCGCCCTGCGCGAGGAGTACGGCGACGGCGGCCACCCCCGCGACGCGGTCCGCGAGGCGTACATGCGCCAGCGGATGCGGGCCGCCCGCCGCGAGTTCGGCGACGACTACGCGGTGGTGTGCGGGGCCTGGCACGTGCCCGCACTGCGCGCGAAGACCACGGCGGCCGCCGACAAGGCGCTGCTCACCGGCCTGCCCAAGGTCAAGGTGGAGACCACCTGGGTGCCCTGGACCCACCGCAGACTGGCCCGGGCCGGCGGCTACGGAGCGGGCATCACCTCCCCCGGCTGGTACGCGCACCTCTTCGCGGCCCGCGACCGGCCCGTGGAGCGCTGGCTGACGAAGGTCGCCGGGCTGCTCCGCGAAGCGGACCGGCAGGTGTCCTCGGCGCATGTGATCGAGGCGGTCCGGCTCGCGGAGACCCTGGCCGCGCTGCGCGGCCGTCCGCTGCCCGGCCTCGGCGAAACCCTCGAAGCGGCCACCGCGGTGATGTGCGAGGGCTCCACCGTGCCCCTCACGCTCATCGAGGACCACCTGGTCGTGGGCGACGTGCTCGGCGAGGTCCCGGACGAGACGCCCGTCGTGCCCCTGCAACGGGACCTGACCCGGCTCCAGCGCTCCCTGCGCCTGAAGGCGGAGGCCCAGGTGCGGGACCTGGAGCTGGACCTGCGCAAGGACACCGACGGCGCCAAGAGCCTGTTGCTGCACCGCTTGCGGCTGCTGGGCATCGGGTGGGGCGCGCCCGCCGCCTCCCGGAGCGGCACCGGCACCTTTCGCGAGAGCTGGCGGCTGCGTTGGGAACCGGAGCTGTCGGTGCGGGTCGCCGAAGCCGGGATCTGGGGCACCACCGTGCTCGCCGCGGCCACCGCCAAGGCCGAGGCCGACGCGGCGGCCGCCGCGGAGCTGGGCGAGGTGACGGCCCTGGCCGAGCAGTGCCTGCTGGCCGGGCTGGGGCGGGCGCTGCCCGCCGTGCTGCGGGCGCTGGCCGACCGGGCCGCGCTGGACACCGATGTGGCCCGGCTCGCCCGGGCGCTGCCCGCCCTCGCCCGGTCGCTGCGCTACGGCGACGTGCGCGGTACGGACACGGCCGCGCTGGGCACGGTCGCGGCCGGGCTCGCCGAGCGGATCTGCGTCGCGCTGCCGCCCGCCTGCGCCACCGGGCTCGACGCCGATGCCGCGGCCGAGATGCGCGGCCACGTGGACGCGGTCCACGGGGCGATCGGGATGCTCGACCGTGGCGACGCCGCGGACGCCCCGGTAACCACCGACGCCGAGCGCGCCGCGGACGACGCCGGTGCGGACGGGCTGCGCGGGCGCTGGGCCGGGGTGCTGCGGACCCTGGCCGGCCGGGACACGGTGCCCGGGCTGATCCGCGGCCGGGCGGTCCGGCTGCTGCTCGACGAGGGCGCCCTCACCGCCGAGGAGACCGCGCGGCTGATGGGCCTCGCGCTGTCCCCGGCGACCGGACCCGCCGATGCGGCCGGCTGGATCGAGGGCTTCGCGGGCGGAGCGTCCGGCGGCGGCACGCTGCTGGTGCACGACGAACGCCTGCTCGGCCTGATCGACGGCTGGCTGACCGGGGTGCCGGAGCGTGCGTTCGTCGACGTACTGCCGCTGCTGCGGCGCACGTTCGGCGCCTACGAGCCGGGGGTGAAGCGGACCCTGGGCGAGCTGGTGCGCCGCGGCCCCGCCGCGCCGGGCGGCGCCGCGTCCACGGCCGGGCCGGCGCCCGAGGGCTTCGGACCGGAGCTGGACGCGGAGCGGGCGGACGCGGTGGTGGCCATGGTCCGGATGCTGCTGGCGGGCGCCCGTGGCGAAGACGACGAGCTGGTGGGGGTGGCCCGGTGAACACGACGGACACGACGGACACGATGCACACGACGGATGCGACGGATGCGACGGATGCGACGGACTCGGCGGGGGAGCGGCTGCGGCGCTGGCGCCTGGTGCTCGGCGGGAGCGAGGCGGACGGCACGGGACACGCCCTGACCGGCCGGGACGCGGCGATGGACGCCGCCCTCGGCGCCCTCTACGGCGGCCCCGGCGGCGGCCGCAAGGCGCCCGGCCGCACCGGGGAGCGCTCCGCCGGGCTCGGCGGCTCCGCCCCGGCGGTGGCCCGCTGGCTCGGTGACATCCGTACGTACTTCCCCGCCTCCGTCGTCCAGGTCATGCAGCGCGACGCCATCGAGCGGCTCGGCCTCTCCGCCCTGCTGCTGGAACCGGAGATGCTGGAGGCCGTCGAGCCGGACGTCCACCTGGTCGGCACCCTGCTCTCGCTCAACAAGGCGATGCCCGACACCACGCGGGAGACCGCCCGCATGGTGGTCCGCGCGGTGGTGGAGCAGCTGGAGAAGAAGCTCTCCGGCCGGACCCGGGCCGTCCTGGGCGGCGCGCTCGACCGCTCCGCCCGGATCAGCCGCCCCCGGCACCGGGACATCGACTGGGACCGTACGATCCGCGCCAACCTCAAGAACTACCTGGCGGAGCACCGCACGGTCGTCCCCGAACGGCTGATCGGCTACGGCCGGGCGGCGCAATCGGTGAAGAAGGAGGTGATCCTCTGCATCGACCAGTCGGGTTCGATGGCCGCCTCCGTCGTCTACGCCTCGGTCTTCGGCGCCGTCCTCGCCTCCATGCGCTCGATCGCCACCCGCCTCGTCGTCTTCGACACCGCCGTCGTGGACCTCACCGACCAGCTGGACGACCCCGTCGACGTCCTCTTCGGCACCCAGCTCGGCGGCGGCACGGACATCAACCGCGCCCTCGCCTACTGCCAGTCGAAGATCACCCGGCCCGCGGACACCGTCGTCGTCCTGATCAGCGACCTCTACGAGGGCGGCATCCGCAACGAGATGCTGCGCCGGGTCGCGACGATGAAGGCGGCCGGCGTCCAGTTCGTCACCCTGCTCGCGCTCTCGGACGAGGGCGCCCCCGCCTACGACCGCGAACACGCGGCGGCCCTCGCCGCCCTCGGCGCCCCGGCCTTCGCCTGCACCCCCGACCTCTTCCCGGAGGTGATGGCGGCCGCGATCGAGAAGAAGCCGCTGCCGGTCCCGGAGTGAGGAACCGCCCCGACGACCCACCGACCTCTGGACCACGCTCCCGTCCGCTGCACAGGGGCGGATCGCACGAATCTGCAGATCAACCGTGAGGCGATCTGTGACAGGTATCACCGCTCAGGTGTGATCTGCGATTTAGGGACCTACGGCCCGCGGGGATAACCTGCGGGACGGACATGCCGCGTCCACGGTCACCGTGTGCGCCTCCCTTGTGACAGCGCCGTCACGTTGCCCTCCGCGGCACGCCCACGCAGATAGCAGAAAACCGCGAATCACTGCGAATCTTTGAAGACAAGGGACGGACGCGCGTGGACCTGTTCGAGTACCAGGCGAGGGACCTCTTCGCCAAGCACGGTGTACCGGTGCTGGCCGGTGAAGTGATCGACACGCCTGAGGCGGCTCGCGAGGCCACCGAGCGGCTGGGCGGCAAGTCGGTCGTCAAGGCGCAGGTGAAGGTCGGAGGCCGCGGCAAGGCCGGCGGCGTCAAGCTGGCCGCCAACGCGGACGAGGCCGTCGCCCGTGCGACGGACATTCTCGGCATGGACATCAAGGGCCACACGGTCCACAAGGTGATGATCGCCGAGCTGTCCCCGGAGATCGAGGCGGAGTACTACGTCTCGTACCTCCTCGACCGCACCAACCGCACCTTCCTGGCCATGGCCTCGGTGCAGGGCGGCATGGACATCGAGGAGGTCGCGGAGAAGACCCCCGAGGCCCTCGCGAAGGTTCCGGTCAACGCGGTCGACGGTGTCGACATCGTCAAGGCCCGCGAGATCGTGGCCCTGGCGAAGTTCCCGGCCGACGTGGCCGAGGGCGTCGCCGAGGCGATGGTGACCCTTTGGGACACCTTCGTCGCCGAGGACGCGCTCCTCGTCGAGGTCAACCCGCTGGTCAAGACCAAGGACGGCCGCATCCTGGCCCTGGACGGAAAGGTGTCTCTCGACGAGAACGCCGAGTTCCGCCAGCCGGGCCACGAGGAGTTCGTGGACCACGCGGCCGCGAACCCGCTCGAGGCGGCCGCCAAGGCCAAGAACCTCAACTACGTCAAGCTCGACGGTGAGGTCGGCATCATCGGCAACGGCGCGGGTCTCGTCATGAGCACCCTCGACGTCGTCGCGTACGCCGGCGAGAACCATGGCGGCGTCAAGCCCGCCAACTTCCTCGACATCGGCGGTGGCGCCTCCGCCGCCGTCATGGCGAACGGCCTCGAGATCATCCTCGGCGACCCGGACGTCAAGTCCGTCTTCGTCAACGTCTTCGGTGGCATCACCGCGTGCGACGAGGTCGCCAACGGCATCGTCCAGGCGCTGCAGCTGCTCGAGGACAAGGGCGAGGCGGTCACCAAGCCGCTCGTCGTCCGCCTCGACGGCAACAACGCCGAGCTGGGTCGCAAGATCCTCTCGGACGCCAACCACCCGCTGGTCCAGCGCGTGGACACCATGGACGGCGCGGCCGACAAGGCCGCCGAGCTCGCGGCTGCGAAGTAAGGGCAGAGGTCACAGACTCACATGGCTATCTTCCTCAACAAGGACAGCAAGGTCATCGTCCAGGGCATGACCGGTGCCACGGGCATGAAGCACACCAAGCTGATGCTGGCTGACGGCACCAACATCGTCGGCGGCGTGAACCCGCGCAAGGCCGGCACCACCGTCGACTTCGACGGCACCGAGGTCCCGGTCTTCGGCTCCGTCGCCGAGGCGATGGAGAAGACGGGCGCCAACGTCTCCGTCCTCTTCGTCCCGCCGGCCTTCGCCAAGGCCGCCGTGATCGAGGCGATCGACGCCGAGATCCCGCTGGCCGTCATCATCACCGAGGGCATCGCGGTGCACGACTCCGCCGCCTTCTGGGCGTACGCCACCGCCAAGGGCAACACGACGCGGATCATCGGCCCGAACTGCCCCGGTCTGATCACGCCGGGCCAGTCCAACGCCGGCATCATCCCGGGCGACATCACCAAGCCCGGCCGCATCGGTCTCGTGTCCAAGTCCGGCACGCTGACCTACCAGATGATGTACGAGCTGCGCGACCTCGGCTTCTCGTCCGCCGTCGGCATCGGTGGCGACCCGGTCATCGGCACCACGCACATCGACGCCCTGGAGGCGTTCGAGGCGGACCCCGACACCGACCTGATCGTCATGATCGGTGAGATCGGCGGCGACGCCGAGGAGCGTGCGGCGGACTTCATCGCCAAGCACGTCACCAAGCCGGTCGTCGGTTACGTCGCGGGCTTCACCGCCCCCGAGGGCAAGACCATGGGCCACGCCGGCGCCATCGTCTCCGGCTCCTCGGGCACCGCGCAGGCGAAGAAGGAGGCCCTCGAGGCCGCCGGCGTCAAGGTCGGCAAGACGCCGACCGAGACGGCGAAGCTGGCGCGCGAGATCCTGAACGCCACGGGCGCCTGATCCCAGCACCGGCAGTACGCGTACGGGCGTGGCCCGCACCCCTCGGGGTGCGGGCCACGCCCGTTTCCGCGTCCGCGAGGGCCGGCTGCCCCGTCGTTCGAGGCGCCCCCGGAGGGGTGCCGGATGGCGTGTGCGGCCGGTGTCGCCTCCGGCGGCGCCTCAAACGCCGGCGGGGCTGGATTCGCCCCGGCTCGGGGAAGCCGGCCCCCCCCCGGCGGAGCTGGATCTGCCCCGGCTATTCGCCCTTCGGGTGCAGCCGGTGGGGACCGGCCGCCGGCTCCGAGCGGAGCTTCTCGTGCAGTTCCCTGCTCGCGTCATTGAGCCGCGGCGGACCGTTGTGCGGGGCGGGCACGCCGGCGACCGTGGCCCCGGGGGCCGGCACCGGCTCGTACCGCGTGGGCGCCGTCACGGCCGTGTAGGCGGTCGCCGCCGCGATCGCCGCCGTCAGCCCGACGACCGCGCGGGTCCAGAAGCGGGTGCGGTGCTCCGAGGTGCGTCGGACGTCCACCGCCGGACGCGGTTCGAGGGACACGGCGGGCGCGAGCGAGCCCAGCCGTTCGCGCAGCAGCGCCGACTGCTTCTCCGGCGCTACGTCGACCAGCTCGGGCAACCGGTCGGCCAGCTCGGCATGCGCGTTGACCAGCCGGTTCCCGGCGGTCGGGGTGCTGGCCTCGGTCTCGGCGGCGGTGTCCGGGAGGTCGAGGCCGATGCCGTCGTAGAGCAGCACGGTGCGCCGGTGGGCCGGGGGCAGCGACAGCATCGCGTCCATGAGGATGCGGTCGGCGGGCTCGGCCGGGGGCTGGTCGGGGTGCCGGTGCGCCCGCCCGAGCCGGTGCCAGGGCGAGAGCGCGTGCTCGTACGCCGCCGCGCGCACCCACCCGACGGGATCGGGGTCGGTGGCGACCTCGGGCCACTGCTGCCAGGCCTGGTGGAAGGCGCGCTCGACGGACTCGCGGGCGAGGGTGCGGCGCCCGGTGAGCAGGTACGTCTGCCGTACGAGGGCGGGCGCGGCGTACCCGTAGAGCGCGTCGAAGGCTTCGGTGGGGGCGAGGGGCACCGGCTCCGGCCGGTCCCGGGCCTCGGGCGCGGCGGGGTCGGCGTCGGCTTCGGCGGCCTGTTCCGGTGCCGCTGCGGGCGCCGGGTCGGGTCGGGCAGCGGGAGCGGCTGTGGGAGGTGCCGGAGGTGCCGGAGGTACCGGCGTCGGGGGTCGGGCGGGGGCGGTCGGGGCCGGGTGGGGGGACCGGTGCCCGGTGGGGGCGGCGGCCCTGGTCTCGTGCCCGGGGGACCCGGCCGGGGGCTTCGCGGCCCGCTTGGCGGCGGCCTTGGGTCGGGTCTGGGCCGCGCCGGGCCGCGCAGCGCCGCCGGCCTTGGTGAAGGCCCGTACCGCCCCGGCGACCCGGAGGGCGGCGCCGGGCGTCCCGGCCGCGGAGTTGTGCACGGGATCGCCCGCGGCGCCGGTCACGGGGATGCGGGAGTCGTCGCCGTCGGCCACCTCGACCACCTCGGCCCCGTCCGCCCCGGTCAGCAGCTTGACGTACGCCTCGCGCTTGCGGCCCCGGGGGGCCGTGCGGCCGGTCTCCCAGGAGCGGACCGTGGAGGGGGTCACGCCGACGGCGGTGGCGACGTCGTCATGGGTCAGCTCGGCCGCCTCGCGCAGTCTGCGGCGTTCCTTCGGGGAGGGAAGGGCCAGCTCCGAGGTCGTCTCGATGCTTTGTGTCATGCCACACTCCCCGCGACCCGGCAGTCCTGGGCGAAAAAGTACATAAACGTATATTGAGCGACACCACGGGCATTCGCCTGTTACCCGCCCATAGCGCGTGTCGTTGGCACCATGGCGGGGTGACCCAAGTGACCGAACGCGGGACGTCCTTGCCGGCGGCGCCGCGGTCCGGCGGACGGCGCCGTTCCCCGGCGGCCGCCGCGTGCGTGCTGGGCGGGGCCGTTGCCGCCGGACTGGGGCTCGGCTGCGTCGCCGTCCTCGTCATCGTGCTGTGGATCAGCTCGCCGTACCCCGACAGCGGCCCCGGCGGGGCCCTGCACGTGGCGGCCGGGCTGTGGCTGCTCGCCCACGGGACCGAGCTGATCAGGTACGACACCTTGTCCGGGGTGCCGGCGCCGGTGGGGATCACTCCCTTGCTGCTGCTGGGCCTGCCCATCCTCCTCATGCGGCGGGCGGCGCGGCTCGCGACCGACGACGGGGGAGGCGGCGACGACGGCGCCGGCGCGGCCGGGGGTGAAGTGCTGTCCGCCGGCACGGTGTTCGCCGCGGTGCTCTGCGGCTACCTCGCCGTCGGGGCGGGCGCCACCGTGTACGCGGCCCGCGGGCCGGTGCCGGCCGATCCGCTCAGCGCGGCCTGGCACGTGCCGCTGGTCGCGGTGGTCTCGGCCGCCGCCGGGGTCTGGGCCGCCCGGGGCCGCCCGGGCGTGCGGTGGCCGGCCTGGGTGCCGAGGGGCGTGCGCAGGGCTTGCACGCGCCCCCGGTATGCGCTGGCGCTGCGGGCCGGGAGCGCGGGGGCGCTCGTACTCCTCGGCGGTGGCGCGCTGCTGCTCGCGGCCTCGCTGGCCTGGCACGCCGGGGAGGTCCAGACCTCGTTCCTGTCGCTGACCGGGGTGTGGTCGGGCCGCTTCGCGGTGCTGCTGGTGGCGCTGGGGCTGGTGCCGAACGCGGCGGTGTGGGGTGCGGCGTACGCGCTCGGGCCGGGCTTCGCCGTGGGCACCGGGGCGACCGCGACCCCGCTCGGCTTCGCGGGATCGCCCGCGATGCCGGGCTTCCCGCTGCTGGCCGGGCTGCCGCCGGAGGGGCCCGGCTCGCTGCTGACCTGGGCGGTGGGCGTGATCCCGGTGGCTGCCGGGCTGGTGGTCGGGTGGTTCGCGGTGCGGCGGGCCCGGGAGGTCTCCTACGCGGAGACCGCGCTGACCGCGGCGCTGGGCGGGGTGGTGTGCGGGTTGCTGCTGGGCGGGCTCGCGGCGATCGCCGGGGGGCCGCTGGGCTCGCGGGAGCTGGCCGACTTCGGTCCGGTGTGGTGGACGACCGGAGCGGCGGCGGCGGGGTGGACGGTGGGATTGGCGGTGCCGGTGGCGCTGTTGGTGCATGGGTGGCGCGAGCGTCCGGTGCGGTTGGCGCGGGCGGAGCGCGGGGAACGGGTGGGGCGTGCGGGGCGGGACGAGCCGGCGGGCAGCTGGCACGACAGCGGGGTGCGGGACCTCCGGTGGGCCGCCCTCCGCAAGGCCGCGGGCACCTTGGTCCCGGACTTCCCGGCCCCATGGACCCCACCGTCCCCGCCGCCTGCGTCGCCTGCGTCGTCCGTGCCTTCCGCGTTGACCGCGCCGGCGGGTGCGGTGGCCGGGCTCACGCCGGGTGCGGGTGCGGGTGCGGCTCCGGTGCTCCCGGCGGTTTCGGTGTCGGCGGTGGAGCCGGACCCCGTACGCCCCCCGGTACCGGGACCGCTGCACGGGGGCGACGTGGCCGCGACGCTGCGGGTGGCCCTGGAGGAACTGGCCGCCGACGCGGACCCGGGCGCACCCGATGGCCCGCGGGCGGTGGACCTGACCCCCGCGGTGGTGGGCGCACGGGTCATGACCAGGCGGGTGCCGCCGACGACCTAGCGGTGGCGGGCGGGCCCTGCGGGAGCTTTCCCCGACCCCGCCCCTTCCCGAAACCATGGGCTCCGCCCCTGGACCCCCGGCCCGTTCCGGGCGGGGTGCGTGGCCCCGGGCCCCGGCCCGTTCCGGGTCCCAGCCCCGGCCCCTGGCCCGTTCCGGGCAGGGCGTTTGGTCCCAGGCCCCGGCCCGTCCCGGGCCCCAGCCCCGGCCCCCCTGGCCCGTTCCGGGCAGGGCGTTTGGTCTCAGGCCCCGGCCCGTTCCGGGCGGGGTGCTTGGCGCCGGGCCCTGGCCCGTTCCGGGCCTCGGCCCCGACCCTTCCAGGTGGGGCCGGGGCCGAGGCCGGGGCCGGTTGGGCGTCGGTTACTGGGGGACCTTCAGGATGTCGCCCAGGAAGTTGTTCGGGAGCTGGGTGTTGCACTGGAGCTCGGCCGTGTGCGTGAGGGCGTCGTCGCGGCAGACGTAGAAGTCCTTGTACGCGATCTGCAGGCCGTAGGTGCCCAGGGCCAGGGCCAGCGCCAGCGTCGCGGTGACCAGGCCGCTGATCGCGGCCGCGCGCTGGGGGCGGGCCGCCGGGCCCAGGGAGGCCAGGCCGCTCTCGGCCGGGGCCGCGCCGGCCGCGCCGGTCGTGCCCGAGGCTTCGGCGGGCTCGGGGCGCTTGGCGCGCAGCGCGCTCACGCCCCAGTACAGCGCGAGCGCCCCCAGCAGCAGGCCCACCGACGGGATGCCGAACACGCCGAGGAAGAAGCCCCACATGCCCGCGAGCAGTGCGTACCGGGCGCGCCGCTGGACGGGGTCGGACGGGTCCCAGCGGGCCGGGCCGCCCCCGAGGCCGTCCGGTCCGCCGTCACCGCCGTCCCGGCCGCGGCGTTCCTGTTCGTCCGCGCCGCGCCTCGGCGCCCAGGGCTGGTCGGGGCGCCCCTCCGGGGGAGCCGCGAAGGGATTGTCCTGCTGGGGGGAGTCGTCGGGCGCGGACGGCGGTGTGGGAGAGGAGGGCTGACGGCGGTCCGGCATCGGGTGCGTTTCTTCCCCTGTGTGGTGGTGTGGTGGGAGGCATGTGGCTGCTGTGTCCGGTGTAAATGACCGTGAACGGCTTGTATGCCTGACGCTACCTGCCGGTCGTCCCCCCGTCCCTCGGGGGCCGTCCGGTGTGCCGGTATCGTTGCAGGCGGTCGGTGGCTTCGTATGGTCCCCCGTATATCGGGGTGCCCGAGTTTCGTACGACCGTACAAAGACGAAACCCGCATTCCGCAAGAAAGGGCCTCCCCATGGCCTCCTCCCGCCTGGTCGTGCTGGTCTCCGGCTCCGGCACCAACCTCCAGGCCCTGCTCGATGCCGTCGATCTGGGCGCCGAAGTCGTCGCCGTGGGGGCCGACCGCGAGAACATCGTGGGTCTGGAGCGGGCCGAGAAGGCCGGCATCCCCACGTTCGTGTGTCCCGTCAAGGGGTACGCCAGCCGCGCGGAGTGGGACGCCGCCCTCACCGAGGCCACCGCCGCCTTCGAGCCGGACCTGGTGGTCTCCGCCGGGTTCATGAAGATCGTGGGCGAGCGGTTCATCGACCGCTTCGGCGGCCGGTTCATCAACACCCACCCCGCCCTGCTGCCCGCCTTCCCCGGCGCGCACGGCGTACGGGACGCCCTCGCGTACGGCGCGAAGGTCACCGGGTGCACGGTCCACTTCGTGGACACCGGCGTGGACACCGGTCCGATCATCGCCCAGGGTGTGGTCGAGGTCCTGGGCGGGGACGACGAAGCCGCTCTCCATGAGCGCATCAAGGAAGTCGAGCGCACGCTGCTCGTCGATGTCGTGGGGCGCCTGGCCCGGCACGGCTACCGCATTGAGGGACGAAAGGTAACAATCCAGTGACCGCCGTAGAGACCGCAGAGAGCAACGACCCCGTGACGACCCAGCGGCCGATCCGGCGCGCCCTCGTGAGCGTCTACGACAAGACGGGACTGGAAGAGCTGGCCCGCGGCCTGCACGAGGCGGGCGTCACGCTCGTCTCCACCGGCTCCACCGCCTCGAAGATCGCCGCCGCCGGGGTGCCCGTCACCAAGGTCGAGGAGCTCACCGGCTTCCCCGAGTGCCTGGACGGCCGGGTCAAGACCCTGCACCCCCGCGTGCACGCGGGCATCCTCGCGGACCTGCGCCTGGAGGACCACCGCCGCCAGCTCGCCGAGCTGGAGGTCGAGCCCTTCGACCTGGTGATCGTCAACCTGTACCCCTTCCGCGAGACCGTAGCCTCCGGCGCCGACCCCGACGAGTGCGTCGAGCAGATCGACATCGGCGGCCCCTCGATGGTCCGCGCCGCGGCCAAGAACCACCCGTCGGTCGCCGTGGTGACCAGCCCCGGGCGCTACGCCGACGTCCTCGCCGCGGCCCAGGGCGGCGGTTTCGACCTGACCGCGCGCAAGCGGCTGGCGGCCGAGGCCTTCCAGCACACCGCCGCCTACGACGTCGCCGTGGCCTCCTGGTTCACGAATGCGTACGCTCCGGAAGAGGGCGCCGTGCTCCCCGAGTTCCTGGCCGGCGCCTGGGACCGCAAGGCGAGCCTGCGCTACGGGGAGAACCCGCACCAGGCCGCCGCGCTGTACACGGACGGTCAGCCGGGCGGCCTCGCCAACGCCGAGCAGCTGCACGGCAAGGAGATGTCCTTCAACAACTACGTCGACACCGAGGCCGCCCGCCGGGCCGCCTTCGACCACGACGAGCCCTGTGTCGCGATCATCAAGCACGCCAACCCGTGCGGCATCGCGGTCGGCGACGACGTCGCCGAGGCGCACCGCAAGGCGCACGCCTGCGACCCGCTCTCGGCCTTCGGCGGCGTGATCGCCGTCAACCGTCCGGTCACCGTCGCGCTCGCCGAGCAGGTCGCGGAGATCTTCACCGAGGTCATCGCCGCCCCGGCGTACGAGGACGGCGCGCTGGAGGTCCTCGCCAAGAAGAAGAACATCCGCGTCCTGAAGGTGGACGGCAGCCCGCACCAGCCGGGCGACCTCAAGCCGATCAGCGGGGGCGCGCTGCTCCAGCACTCGGACCTCTTCCAGGCCGAGGGCGACGACCCGGCGAACTGGACCCTCGCCACCGGTGACGCCCTGTCGGCGACCGAACTCGCCGAGCTGGCCTTCGCCTGGACGGCCTGCCGCGCGGTCAAGTCGAACGCGATCCTGCTGGCCAAGGACCGCGCCTCGGTCGGCGTCGGCATGGGTCAGGTCAACCGCGTCGACTCGGCGAAGCTCGCCGTCGAGCGGGCCGGAGCCGAGCGCGCGCAGGGTTCGTACGCCGCCTCCGACGCCTTCTTCCCCTTCCCCGACGGGCTGGAGATCCTGACCGCCGCGGGCATCAAGGCCGTGGTCCAGCCGGGCGGCTCGGTCCGTGACGAGCAGGTCATCGAGGCCGCGCAGAAGGCGGGCGTCACGATGTACTTCACCGGGACGCGCCACTTCTTCCACTGATCCCGGGAGAAGTGAGAACGGCGAAGGCCGCGACCCGCAGCGAGTGCGGGTCGCGGCCTTCGCCGTGTGCGGATCAGCCGGAACGCGTCAGAAGTTCCTGGGCCGGTTGAACCAGGCGGCGCCGTCGGCCTTCGCGAGGAAGACGATGATCAGGATCGACAGGATGGTGTGCACCAGGCCGATCAGGATGAACGGGTAGATGCCGAGCAGCGCCGTGATCGAGGCGAAGACGATGCCCGTGATGCGGATGGCGTTGCCGCCCTTGCCGAACTTCGCGCCGAGGAAGATGGCGACGATGCCCCAGATGAGGATCGCGACCGCGAAGCCGTACAGGGCCCCGGTCGGGAAGTCCTTGAGGGCGTCGAACTGGCTGTCCGCCTGGATGGTCGGGTCGTTCTTCGCCTTGTCGACGGCGGCGGCGGCGAGGATGAAGATGGCCGCGCCGATGACCTGGAACGCCGCGATGATGAAGAGCATGATGCGCGCGCCGGACACACCGCCCGGCATCGTCTGCGGAGCGCCCGAGTAACCGCCCGGGTACGCCGGGGCGCCACCCTGCGGGTAGCCGTAGCCGCCCTGCGGCGGGACGCCCTGAGGGGCCTGCTGCGGGTAGCCGTAGCCGGGCTGGCCGCCCTGCGGCTGCTGCTGCTGGCCGTACGGGTTGTTCGGGTCGCCGAAGCTCATGTTGGGGTGTTCCTCCGTAGAAGTGCGGGGACGCGTGGTCAGCACGGAGGAACTCTTGCGAATGCGGTCCGCCCCCCGGCACTGCCCGCGGCACTATTGCCGCCATCGTGGTCGGGTCCGGCCCGCATTGTCCAGTCGATTGGCGCTTGAGCACGCCACTTGTTGTGCAAGTGCAATGAACCGGGCACTGATGCGGGCGTCTTGGCCGGTCATCACGAGTGGTGCGAGTGGAACCGGGGGCGGTCCATCCGGGAGGATGGGTCCATGACCGCCCAGATTCTCGATGGCAAGGCCACCGCGTCCGCGATCAAGTCCGAACTGACGGCCCGCGTGGCGGCCCTCACGGCCCGGGGCATCACCCCCGGCCTGGGCACCCTGCTGGTCGGCGATGATCCCGGGAGCCGCTGGTACGTCAACGGCAAGCACAAGGACTGCGCCGAGGTCGGCATCGCCTCGATCCAGCGCGAACTGCCCGCGACCGCCTCCCAGGAGGACATCGAAGCGGTCGTCCGTGAACTCAACGCCAACCCCGAGTGCACGGGGTACATCGTCCAACTGCCGCTGCCCAAGGGCATCGACACCAACCGCGTGCTCGAACTGATGGACCCGGCGAAGGATGCCGACGGCCTGCACCCGATGTCGCTGGGCCGGTTGGTCCTGGGCGAGCCGGGCCCGCTGCCCTGCACCCCCTACGGGATCGTGGAACTGCTGCGGCACCACGGCGTGGAGATCAACGGCGCGCACGTGGTGGTGCTCGGCCGCGGGATCACCGTCGGCCGGTCCATCGGCCTGCTGCTGACCCGCAAGTCGGAGAACGCCACCGTGACGCTGTGCCACACCGGTACGCGCGACCTGCCGGCGCTGCTGCGGCAGGCGGACATCGTGGTCGCGGCCGCGGGCGTGCCGCACCTGGTCAAGCCACAGGACGTGAAGCCGGGGGCGGCGGTCCTCGACGTCGGCGTCAGCCGGGACGAGAACGGGAAGATCGTCGGGGACGTGCACCCGGGGGTCGCGGAGGTGGCCGGGTGGCTGTCCCCGAACCCGGGGGGCGTCGGTCCGATGACGCGGGCGCAGCTGTTGGTGAATGTGGTGGAGGCGGCGGAGCGGCTCGTTCCGGCGGCGGAGACCGCGTGAGCGGGGCGGACCCGCGGGGCAGCGGCAGGACCCGGGCGAAGCCGCCGACCGCGCCCCGGGCCCAGACGAGGGCCCCGGGCCCCGGTGACACCTCGGGCAAGGGCGAGGGCCCGGCCAAGGGCAAGGGCCCGGCCAAGGACCGGGCCGACGGCGACGGCTCCGCCGGGACGAGTGCCGGGGGCAGCGCCGAGCCCAAGGCCAACGCCAAGGCCGACGCCAAGGCTGAGCCCAAGGCCGAGCCCAAGGCGGTCGCGGAGCAGGGCGCCGCGCGCCCGTCGCGGCGGCCGCCCTCCGTCACGCGCGACACCGCCCGGCCCGAGGGCGGCGGCCGGGCGGCGCCCGGCGGCGCGCCCGCGCCGGCGCGCCAGTGGCCGATGCTGAGCGTGCTCGGGGCCACCGCCGCCGGGCTGCTCATCACCGCGTTCGGCTACTCCCGGGTCGGCTGCCTGTTCATCGGGGTGGCGCTGGTCGCCGCCGCGGTGATGCGGCGGGTGCTGCCGTCCGTGGGGATGCTCGCGGTGCGCTCCCGCTTCACGGACATGGTCACCTACGGCGTCCTCGGCGTCGCGATCATCCTGCTCTCGCTGGTGACGGAGCCGAAGCCGTGGCTGGAGATCCCGTTCCTGACGGACGCCGTGCGCTTCACGGTCCGCTGAGCCCGGCCCCGCCGGCGTCCTGAGGACCCGACGCCCGGCCGCCGCTGGGCGCCGGGGCGCCGAGCGCCGCCAGGGTCGCCAGGGTCGCCGCGATGGCGGGCTGCGCCTTGGCGCCCGTACGGACCAGCGCCTCGATGGTCCGGCCGCGTCCCGGCAGCGTGAGGATCGCGGTGCCGGGCGGCGGACCGTCGCACAGCAGCTTGGGCAGGATCGTCACCGCGTGCCCGGTGGCGACCAGCCACAGCGCCCCGCGTAGATCGCCGCAGTCGTGTTCGATCCGCGGGGTGAAGCCGGCGTTGCGGCACGCGTGCAGCAGCATCTCGCGGCAGCTGCTGGGCGCCGGCGCGGAGATCCACGCGTGGTCGCGCAGCGCCGCGAGCCCCTCCCGCGCCACGGCCGGCCGCAGTGCCTCCGGCAGCGCCAGGCAGAGCGGATCGTCGAACAGCGGCACCGAGGTGGTGCCGATCGCAGGTGGCTCGCCCAGCAGGTGGTAGTGGTAGGTGACGACCAGGTCCAGCTCGCGGCGGCGCAGCCGCGGGACGGCGTCCTCCGGCTCGGCCTGCACGATCCGGGGCCGCAGCAGCGGATGGCGCCGGGCCAGTTCCGCGACGAGCGGCGCCGCGACCGGCCCCAGGGCGCTCGGCGCGCAGCCGATGCTCAGCTCTCCGCTGAGGTCGTCGTCGAGCGCGCGCACCGCCCCCTCGGCGCGCTCCAGCGCGGCCAGGACGTGCTCGCACTCGGCCGCGAGGGCCGCTCCGGCGGCCGTGAGCCGCAGCCCGCGCCCCTCGCGCCGCATGAGCGAGGCGCCCGCCTCCGACTCCAGGGCCCGCAGCTGCTGGGACACGGCGGACGGGGTCACGCCGTGGAGATCGGCGACCGCGGTCACCTTTCCGTGTTGTGCCAGGTCACGAAGGATCACCATGCGCTTCACATCAAGCATGAGTTCATCTTAATGATGGTTGAAGCCTGAGTAGCTGGACTTCACAGTCTTTCCCGCGTCATCCTCGGTCCATGAAGATTCTGCTGATCGGCGCGAACGGAACACTCGGACGAGCGGTCCACACGGCCCTGCGGGAGCGCGACCACGAGGTCGTCACCGCTTCCCGCAAGGACTCGGACTTCTTCGTCGACATCACCGACCCCTCATCCATCCGCTCCCTCTACGACCAGGCGGGCCCGGTCGACGCGGTCGCGAGCGCGGCGGGCAGCGTCCCGTGGAAGCCCGTGGGCGAGCTGACCACCCAGGACATCCGGGCCGGTCTCGAAGGCAAGGCCGTCAGCCAGATCGAGCTGGTCCTCCAGGGCCTGGAGCGGCTGCCCGCGCACGGTTCGTTCACGCTCATCACCGGCATCCTGGCCCGCGAGTTCCTGCTCACCGGTGCGGTCTCCTCCCTCGCCAACGGCGCCGTCGAGGCCTTCGTCCGCGCGGCCGCCATCGAGCTCCCGGGCCGCCAGCGGATCAACGCGGTCAGCCCGACCGTCTTCGAGGAGTCCATGGACGTCTACGGCGACACCTTCGCCGGATTCGACGCGGTCCCGGTGGGCCGGGCCGCGGCCGCCTACGTGAAGTCGATCGAGGGCCACCAGACCGGACAGGTCTTCCGGGTCGGATAATCACCCGGACCGGGATCATTCGCTGATCATCCGTTGCGTGGATAACCGCACTGCGTAAAGCCGAACCATGACCGTGCCTTCCCGGCTCCGCCCGGGGAATGCACAGTCGGTAGGTATCTCTGGAATTTTCCGGATTACGGAGGAGCAGTGATGAACGCAACGGATGACGGCTCGGGTACAGGCGCGACCCCCCGGGTGCTGAAGATCGGGCTCGTCGGGGGATTGAGCTTCCCGTCGACGATCACCTACTACTACCGCATAAACCGCGAGATCAACAGTCGGCTCGGTCTCGCGCATTCTCCGCGCATCGCCCTGGAGAGCCTGGACTTCCAGCCGATGGTGGAGGCGATCGCGGCCCGGGACGGCGACTCGGTGGCCGGCCAGATCGCGGGCGCCGCGCGCCGCCTGCAGGCCGGTGGCGCCGACTTCTTCGCGATCTGCTGCAACACCGTCCACGAGTACGCCGACCTGGTCACCGCGCAGACCGACCTCCCGCTCATCAACATCTGCAAGGTGACCGCGGCGGAGACCGAGCGCCTCGGCTTCACCAGGATCGGGCTGCTGGGTTCGGCCTTCTCGATGGAGGAGTCCTTCTACCGCGACGAGTTCACCGCCCGCGGCATCGAGGTCGTCGTCCCCGAGGCGGACGACCGGGCCTTCATGCAGTACTCCATCGAGCGCGAGCTGTGCACGGGCACCATCTCCCAGGCCACCCGCGACCGCTTCCTGCGGATCTCCAACGACGTCCTCGCGCAGGGCGCGCAGGCGCTCGTCCTGGCCTGCACCGAGGTGCCGTTGGTGGTCCGACCGGAGGACTTCGACGCCCCGGTGATCGACACGGTCCACGTGCACACCGAGGCCATCGTGGAGTACGCCCTCGCCCACGCCGGGGCGGCGGAGCCGGTCCCCGCCGCCGAGGCGGCCACCGCGGGCGCCGGGCGGTCGTGATGCGCGCCGTCCACGTCAAGATGACGGTCGCGACGGTCCTCCTCGGCTCGTACCTCGTCGCGAGCAAGCTGATCCTGCGCGAGGTGCCGGTCTTCACCGCCACCTTCGTGCGCCTGGTCGCCGCGGTCGTGGTGCTCGCCGTGTACGTGCGGCTGCGGCCCCCGGAGCGCGGCGGCGCGCGGCCCGCCCGGCCGGGGCGCCGCGACACCGCGGTGCTCTTCGCGCAGACCCTGCTCGGGGTGTTCCTGTTCAGCGTGTTCGCCATGTACGGGGTGAAGTTCACCGGGGCGATCGAGGCCGGCGTGCTCCTGGGCATGGTGCCCATCTCGATCAGCCTGGTCGCCGTCGTCTTCCTCGGCGAGCGGCTGACCGGGCGGCGCGGGCTCGGGATCGCGCTGGCCGTGCTGGGGGCCGTGAGCATCAACGTGATGAGCGGCGGCGGGCACACGGCCGGTGCGCACGCGGCGCTCGGCGTGCTGCTGCTCGTGTGCTCGGTGCTGTGCGAGGCGGTCTTCGTCACCTTCGGCAAGCTGTTGCGGACGCCCATCGCGCCCGCCCGGCTCTCGCTGATCCTGTCGGTGGCCGGGGCGCTGATGTTCCTGGTGCCGGCGGGCTTCGAGTCGCACTGGGGCGCCTCCCTGGCCGGGGTGGGGTGGCAGACCTGGGCCCTGATGGCCTACACCGGGGTCGCCATCAACGGCGTCGCGGTCGTGCTCATGTACGACAGCCTCGACAGCGTGGACACCACGGTGGTGGCGGCCTTCACGGCGCTCACCCCGGTCAGCGGCGCCGTCCTGTCCGTCCTGCTGCTCGGCGAGCAGCTGCGCGCCTACCACCTGGTCGGCATGGCCCTGGTGGTCGGCGGGGTCTTCGTCGTGGCCAAGGACAAACCGGCCGCGCAGAAGGGAAAGGAGGCCGTCCCGCCGCCGGCGGGAGCCGGCCCGGAGGAATCCGCGGACAGACCTCCTGCGTATTCCGGCAATGCGGTTAGCTGAACCTTGAGAGCCCTTCTCCCGGGTGTCCCGGACACGGCAGAGTCTTGTTTAGGACGAGACTCTCAAGAAGGGAACGGTAACAATGGCCACTGCCCTTGCTGCCCCTCTCATTTCCGCCGTATCGGGTTCCTCGAATTCCTTTGACCAGGAACTCGCGAACGACCTGCTCAAGGCTTTTCCGCAGTCCGGACCACACGACCGCGAAGTGCGGCTGAAGCTCTTCAAACGACTGCACGCCCACTACGTCGCCTACATGGCGGGGCCCGAGGACTTCTCCTCGATCCCCCGGCTCAACGGCGACCCGGGCATCACGGCGATCGAGGACGCCTGGCTGTCCTGGGAGGACGGCCAGGTGGACTTCGCCACCCTGCCGAAGACGGGTACGGAGTTCCGCAGCTGGTTCCTGACCACCGCGGACCAGCACACCCAGCCCGAGTTCTGTGCCTACCTCGCCGACGAGGCCGACCTCAACGAGATCGCCCTCTTCTTCATGGGCGAGGAGCTCGTCGACAGCAAGTTCGACGACCTGATGGCCATGGTGCAGATCGGTACCCAGGGCCCCACCAAGCTCACCATCGCCGAGAACTACTGGGACGAGATGGGCGAGGGCAACATCGAGCACATCCACACCCGGATGTTCGAGCACTCCGCCCAGTACATGCGCACGCACCTGGCGAAGTCCGGCATCGACTACTCCAACCTCCAGTTCCCCGAGGCGTACGAGAACGCCTCGCTGCTCCTCCAGTACGGCATCCACCGCCACCTCAACCCGCGCGCCCTCGGCGCGATGGGCGTCCTGGAGCAGAGCGCCTCGCCGCGCTTCCAGGCGATGGTCGACGGCTGCCGGCGCCTCGGCGTCCCGGAGGACGTCATCGACTACCAGCGGATCCACGTCCACGTGGACGCCGATCACGGCGCCGAGTGGTTCGAGGGGGTCTTCGTACCGCTCGTGGACCGCTCGCCCGGTCTGCTGCGGGAGATCTCCCTCGGCGTGCTGACCCGGGTGCGCGTGGCCAACGGCTACTACTCCCGCATCTGGGACGCCATGAAGGCACTCCGCTAGCAGCCGGGGCCCGTGAGGGCCGGGACAGCCGACAGGGAACGTCGAGAACGGGTGGAATCGATGCCGATCGCAGAAATACCCCGGAAGCCGCAGCTCCTGTACGCACGGGCCCGCGTGACCGGGAACGACCAGAGTGTCTACATCATCAAGCTGTTCGTCGCCGCGGCGCTCGTCGCCGCGGGCGTCGTGCTCACGGCGCAGGACGGACTGCTGCCCTCCGCGGCGGGGGTCGTGCTGCTCGCCGCCGTCTACACGCACATGGTGGAACTCCAGCACCAGGCGCTGCACCACACCGCCTTCACCTCCGCCAAGCCGCACCGGATCGTCGGGATCCCGCTCGGGCTGCCGCTGCTCGTGTCGTACACCCACTACCGGGTGCGCCACCTCCAGCACCACAAGGCGCTCGGGACCCCGCAGGACTCGGAGTTCTTCGGCTTCGACACGCGGGCGCCCCTCACCTGGGGGATGTTGGCCCGCGGCGCCTTCGACTACTCGCGGCTGTACGTGATCGGCCGCGAGATCGTCCGCAGCTGGCGGGGCACCTGGGAGTACGACGCCGGGGACATCTCGGACCGCAGGCGCGGCGAGATCATGTCCGAGTACCGGTGGATGGCCGTCCTGCCCGTGGTCGCGGTGGCCCTGGCGCTGGCCGGTTACGGCGGGCCGGTGCTGGAACTGTGGGTGCTGCCGTTGCTCGTCGCGGCGCCGATGCACTTCTTCCTGGAGCTGCCGGAGCACATCCTGTGCGACACGGAGACCACGGACGTGCTGCGCAACACCCGCTCCATCACGGGGAGCTGGTTCAGCACCTGGTACACCAACGGCAACAACCTGCACGTCGAGCACCACGCGGCGATGACCGTGTCGATCAACCGGCTGCGGGCCCGGCACGACGAGGTCACCACCCTGGCGAAGTACGTCGACCGCAGCTACCCGGCGTTCTTCCTGTCGGTGGCGAAGGAGGCGATGCGCAACGCGCGCCGCTCGCCGGAAGCCGTGGCCGAGCAGGCCGAGGCCGCCAGGGAGGTCCGTACGCCCGTGACCGTCCCGACGTCCGTCCCGGCGCCGGTGTCGGTCGGGGCCGGAGCCGGGGCGCACCGCTCCCGGGAGGGGTCGGAATGAACCGGCGGCCCGTCCAGGTGCAGGGGCCGGCGATCCATCTGGCCGCCGCGGTCTCCGCCCAGCGGATCCCCGGTCTGATCAGCGCTTCCTTCATCGGCAGCCAGATCCGGCTGGAGGTCCCGGAGGCCGAGTTCAGCATCTGGGTCGGGGCGCACGGACCGGCCGGGTTGGAGCTGCGGATCGAAGCGGTGTTCCGGGAGCTGGGCCAGGACCGCGCGGCGGGCGGCACCTGGTGGAACACCTGGGACCTCACGGTGGGCGACCCGGACGCCCCGGGTCCGGTGCTCGTGGCCGAAGCCGCCGGGCCGGACTGCCCCCGGGTGCGGGGGTGCGTACCGGCGGAGCGCACCGCGCGGGCCCTGTCCGGGGAGATCGCCGTGGCGCGCAGGAAGTTCGCCGACCTGCTGGCGGAAGCCAGGCAGCAGGGGCGGGCCGCGGCCTGAACGGCCGTCCGAACGGGTGCACCGGCCGGGGAAATCCGGCCGGTGCACCCGTTCGTGTGCCACGGACCACACGGACCCGGCGCATGGGCCGGTCCAGGGTCGGATAGCCTGACGGCGGATGTCTCTTCACGTCAAGATTCAGTGCGGATATGGAGCGGCGTCCGCCCGCACAGGGGGCGGTGACGCCCCACCGCCAGCTGTCCAACGGAGAAGGCCATGACCCGCACTCCCGTGAATGTCACCGTTACCGGCGCCGCCGGCCAGATCGGCTACGCGCTGCTCTTCCGCATCGCGTCCGGTCACCTGCTCGGCCCGGACGTGCCGGTCAACCTGCGCCTCCTGGAGATCCCGCAGGGCCTCAAGGCCGCCGAGGGCACCGCCATGGAGCTCGACGACTGCGCCTTCCCGCTGCTGCGCGGCATCGAGATCACCGATGACGCCAACAAGGCCTTCGACGGCGCGAACGTCGCCCTCCTGGTCGGCGCCCGCCCGCGCACCAAGGGCATGGAGCGCGGCGACCTGCTCGCGGCCAACGGTGGCATCTTCAAGCCCCAGGGCAAGGCCATCAACGACAACGCCGCGGACGACATCAAGGTCCTCGTCGTCGGCAACCCGGCCAACACCAACGCGCTCATCGCGCAGGCCGCCGCCCCGGACGTACCGGCCGAGCGCTTCACCGCGATGACCCGCCTCGACCACAACCGCGCGATCTCGCAGCTGGCCGCCAAGACCGGCGCCGCCGTCTCCGACATCAAGCGCCTCACCATCTGGGGCAACCACTCGGCCACCCAGTACCCGGACATCTTCCACGCGGAGATCGCGGGCAAGAACGCCGCCGAGCTGATCGCCGACCAGGCCTGGCTCGCCGACGCCTTCATCCCGACCGTCGCCAAGCGCGGCGCGGCGATCATCGAGGCCCGTGGCGCGTCCTCGGCCGCCTCGGCCGCCAACGCCGCCATCGACCACGTGTACACGTGGGTCAACGGCACCGCCGAGGGCGACTGGACCTCCATGGGCATCCCCTCGGACGGCTCCTACGGCGTGCCGACCGGCATCATCTCGTCCTTCCCGGTCACCACCAAGAACGGCACGTACGAGATCGTCCAGGGCCTGGACGTCAACGAGTTCTCCCGCACCCGCATCGACGCCTCCGTGGCCGAGCTGGTCGAGGAGCGCGACGCGGTCCGCGAGCTGGGCCTCATCTAGTCGCGATCTGTCGCCGTCCAGGCGCACAGCCGCACCCCGTACGTCCCTTGCGCCCCGGCCAAACCTGGCCGGGGCGTTTTGGCTTGGATTCGACTGTCCGGGCAGGTGAAAGAACCCTAAGGTCGCCCGGTGACCGACCTCCCTGTTCCCCACCAGCCCACACCCGCCGACCGCGGCGGCGCCGGTGACGACGTCCGGGGCGGCCGCTCCCCGGTGCACCCGGCGCTCAGCGAAGCGGGCCGCATGCTGTGCGCGGGCACCTACATCGACGCCGGCTACCGCGACCAGGTGATCAACGAGCTGTACGTCCACGAGGAGCGCATCGTCGCCCCCTCGTACGGCTTCGACGCCGCCCGCGTCCTCGCCCACGCGCTGCGCGCCCGCCGCGCGGAACTGGGCTGGGCCGCCGGGATGGTCGGCGCCTGGCTCGTCGGCATGGTCCTCACCGGCGGCGCGCTCATCGCCCTGCTGCTGCCCTTCCTCCTGATGAGCCTGTCCGGCTGGCTGCGCGCCCAGGACAACCGTCTGGTGCGCATCCTGGGCGTGGTGCTGCGCGTCTACACCTGGGCGCTGATGACCGTCCTGATCGTCGCCCTCGTCGGCGTGGGACTGGCCGCCGATGATGCCTTCGGCCCGCTGGGCGCCGTCGGCGCCGACGCCCTCCTGAACGGCTTCACGGGCTCCGTCACCGGTTCCGGTTCGGGCGACTCCTTCGCCTCCGGCTACGAGGACTACTCCGCCGGCTCCTCCGGGAGCCAGGCGTCCGCCGCGCTGTGGTGGGTGCTCGCCGTCTTCCTCGCCCTGGTCGCGCTCGTCTGGCTGCAACGCGGCCAGGCCGCCCGGGCCATCGCCGGGGAGCTCTCCCCGCGCCGGTACGCCGACCTCGCGGGCGACCCCGCCGAGGCCGCTCCCGGCGAGCGCTTCGGCCGGATCCGCGGCCGGATCCGGGTCGAGCAGCACAACCCGCTGATCATGTACAACATCAACGACCCGTTCTGCGGCGCGGGCGAGCCCTTCCGCCCGTGGCACCTGTCCGTGGAGCTGCGCCCGCGCGAGGACCTCGGCCCCGACCGCAAGGCCGTCCCGCTCACCAACAGCGACATCGTGCGCCGGATCGTCCCGCTGCTGCACGCCCTGCGGGTGCCCTCGCCGCACGGCTCCCCGGCCGCGGAGGCCGCCGTACTGGACCGGATGCGCGAACTCGTCGTCGACGAGTGCGTGTTCCTGCCCGGCGGCGGGCTGCCGCACCGCGACGCCGTCCCGCTCACCCCGGACACCTGGGCCGAGCACATGGGCGCCGCCATAGAGGAGGGCGGCGAACGCCGCCGCCACTTCCTGCGCATCCGGGTGGGCGGTTGGGACGAGAACCTCGTCGTCACCCTCTTCGTCCGCGTCCACACCCAGGGCGGCATGATGATGCTGGAGGTCGCGCCGCACGTCCTGCTGCCGCTGCGCGTCGTCTTCCAGAACGCCGACGCCGACGCCCACCGCTACCTCCACAACAACTGGCTCGGCAAGGCCGCGTGGGCGCTGCGCCACACCCCGCGCTCGCTCGCCTCTTCCGTCGTCATCCTCGGCCGCGGCATCGCCAGTTGGTGGCGGATCGTCACCGGCGGCCACGGCGGCGCCCTCCCCGAGGGCCCCGGCCTCTCGGTGCGCGAGCTCGCCTCCCAGGACAGGGGGTCGCTCTTCCATCTCATGGACCTCGACCGGTACTTGAAAACCCTTCAGGACCGGGTGGTGAGCGGTGTGACACTGGCCCTGCACGAAGCGGGCTGGCACACCGAGGAGTTCGCCCAGCGTGCGGTCGTGGTCGCGGAGGGCGGCACGTTCATCCAATCGGTGAACAACAGCGCCTTCAGCGTCGGCGGCAGCGGACACACCAACACCACCAACCCGGGCAGGAGGAGGAGCAGCGGTGGCCATCAGCGGTGAGCAGGAGCACGCGCGGCAGCACGGCGGGAACGACTCCGGACGGGGCGTCCGGATCGGCGACGTCAGCGGCAGCAGTTTCAGCATCGGCGGCAGCAACAACACCAACACGGTCAACCACGGGGCGCCGGCGCCCGCGCCCGGCCCCGAGGAACTGCTGGAGGCGGTACTGGACCTGCGCGCCGCCCTCGTCCGGCTGCCGCGCGGGGCGGACCGTACGGCGCTCGACACCGAACTGGACGAGGTCGCGGGCGAGCTGGAGGGCGCGGACGCGATCCGGCCCGGACTGGGGGAGCGGCTGCGCGCGGCCCTCACCCGCTGGGCCCCGCTCGTCGAGCCGCTGAACGCGGCGACCGCCCTCGGCGCCCTGCTCGTGTCGCTGGGGGGCTGAGCCGTGCCCCCCGCCGCCCCGGGCGCACCCCGCTGGGACCCGCAGGCGCAGCGCTGGGTCTGGGACCCCGCGTCCGCGCCCGCCGCGCCCTCCGCGGCGCCGCCGACCGCCCCGCCGACGGTGCCCGCGCAGCCCGTCGAACCACCCGCGCAGCCGCCCGCCGCGCCCCCGTACGGGGTGCCGCCGGCGCACCCGGGGTACGGGCCGCCGGACCCCGGGTCGCTGCCGCCGCTCCCGCCCGCCTACACGCAGCAGCTGCCCGTGCAGCAGCCCCCGTACGGGCCGCCGCCGCTCGTGTACCCGGGCGGCGGCGCGGGCGGGGACGGGCCGTCGCGCCGCTGGATGACCCCGGCCACGGCGGGCATCGCGGTGGCCGCCGTCGTGATCGGCGCGGCCGTCGTCTGGTTCGTGCTGCGCGACACCGGCGGCTCGACCCCGGACCAGGCGCAGGGCACCGCCACGCCCACCGTCTCGGCCCCGGCCTCCGGGGAACCGACGGGGACGCCGTCGGCCTCGGCCTCGCCCTCGCCGTCCGCCTCGGCCTCGCCCAGTGCGAGTACGAGCGCGAGCGCGTCCGCGGGCGAGCACGTGAACGTGACCGACCCGAAGGGCTTCACGGTCGCCGTGCCCAAGGGCTGGAACCGCGACGACCCCGGCAACGGCATCTTCTACCGCTCCGCCGACCGCTCCTCGCTGCTCCAGATCTTCCAGGTGGTCGAACCGGAGCTGAGCCCCCTCGACGCGGTCAAGGGGGCCTCGGCCGACCTGCGCAACCGCACCACCGGCTACACCGAGATCAGGGTCGGCGCGGCCCCCGGCGGCTCGGGCGCCTGCGAACTGGTCTACGAGTACGACAGCGCGGAGTCGCACGGCCGCCGCCGGGGCGTCGAACGGGTCTTCTACGCCCAGGACGGCAAGAAGTGGGCCCTGCTGTCCGCCGGACCCGCCGCCGAGTGGGACACCGTCCAGGCCCACCTCACGGCAGCCGTGGCGGCCTTCCACCCGTAGGTCGCGGGGTCGGGGGTACCGGGCTCCGGCCCGGGAGCCCCGACCCGCGCGGATCGCGGGGTCAGCTCTTGTACATGCCCGGGGTGTAGTGGCCCGGGACCAGGCGGGTGGTGACGCCGAAGCGGTTCCACACGTTGATCGTCGCGATCACGGCGATCAGCTGGGCCAACTCGGCCTCCTCGAAGTGCTTCGCGGCCGTCGCGTACACCTCGTCGGGAACGAAGCCGTCGGTCAGGACGGTCACGGCCTCGGTCAGCTCGATCGCGGCCAGCTCCTTCTCGGTGTAGAAGTGCCGCGACTCCTCCCAGGCGCTGAGCAGGACGATGCGGTCGACGCTCTCGCCCGCCGCGATCGCGTCCTTGGTGTGCATGTCCAGGCAGAAGGCACAGTGGTTCAGCTGCGAGGCACGGATCTTCACCAGCTCGACGAGGGCCGGGTCCAGGCCCTTCTTCGAGGCGATCTCCAGGGCGAGGACCGCCTTGTAGACCTCGGGGGCGAGCTTGGCGATCTGCATCCGGGGGGTGTGCTCGGGGGCGTGGTGGTCGTGTGCGGAGTGCTGTGCGTTCGTGGTCATGGATCCACCGTACGCAGTGGGCGGCCCACCGCTATGGTCCATGTTCATGACGGATTCATGGGCCACTTTCGGCGCTGACCTGCATCTCGAACTGGTCGCGGGACGCGGCTTGCGGGCCGGACTCACCGAATCGCTGCGCGAGGCCGCGCGGGGCGGGCGGCTCGCCCCCGGCACCCGGCTCCCCTCCTCCCGTACCCTCGCCGCCGACCTCGGAATCGCCCGCAACACGGTCGCCGAGGCCTACGCCGAACTGGTCGCAGAGGGCTGGCTCACGGCCCGCCAGGGCTCCGGGACCCGGGTCGCCGAGCGGGCCCGCCCGCGCCGGGCCGCCGCGCCGGCGCCGGTACGCCGTCCCGCGCGCCGGGGGCCCTCGTACAGCCTCATGCCCGGTTCCCCGGACCTCGGCGGCTTCCCCCGCGCGGCCTGGCTCAGCGCCGCCCGGCGGGCGCTCACCGACGCCCCGAACGAGGCCTTCGGCTACGGCGGAGACCCGCGCGGACGGGTGGAGCTGCGGGAGGCGCTCGCCGGGTACCTGGCCCGGGCGCGCGGGGTCCACGCCGACCCCGAACGCATCGTGCTCTGCTCCGGCTTCGCGCACGGACTGCAGCTGATGACCCGGGTGCTGCGGGCGCGCCGGGTCCGGGAGGCGGCCGTGGAGGCGTACAGCCTGGACGTGCACCGCGACCTCCTCGCGAGCGGCGGGCTGCGGACCCGGCCCGTGCCGGTGGACGACTGCGGGGCGCGGACGGCGGAGCTCGCCGGGACGGCGGCGGGAGCCGTGCTGCTGACCCCCGCGCACCAGTTCCCCACCGGGGTCGCGCTGACGCCCGGGCGGCGGGCGGCCGCCGTCGACTGGGCGCGGTCCACCGGGGGCCTGATCCTGGAGGACGACTACGACGGCGAGTTCCGCTACGACCGGCAGCCGGTCGGCGCGCTCCAGGGCCTCGACCCGGACCGGGTGGTCTACCTCGGCACCGCCAGCAAGTCCCTGGCGCCGGGGCTGCGCATGGGCTGGATCGTCGCGCCGCCGGGGCTCGTGGACGAGCTCCTCGCGGTCAAGGGCCGTACCGACTGGACCTCCAGTGCGCTGGACCAGCTGACGCTGGCGCAGTTCCTCACCTCCGGGGCGTACGACCGGCACGTGCGCGGCATGCGGCTGCGGTACCGGCGGCGGCGCGACGAGCTGCTGGCGGCGGTGGGGGAGCGGGTCGCCGTGTCCGGGATCGCGGCGGGGCTGCATGCCGTGCTGGACCTTCCCGGGGGGACGGAGCGGTCGGTGATCCAGGCGGCCGCCTGGCAGGAGCTGGCCCTGGAGGGCCTGCGCCGCTTCCGGCACCCCGACGCCGACATGCCGCCGCGCGACGCCCTGATCGTCGGCTACGGCACCCCCTCCGACAGCGCCTGGACCCCGACCTTGGCAGCCTTGACGGCCACCCTCCCTTAGGGCCCGGCCCGTCCAGCCTCGCCGGCGGGGCTGGTTCGGCCCGATTCAGCCTCGCCGGCGTTTGAGGCGCCGCCGGAGGCCCCACGGCCCGCAGCCGGGTGATTGGCCGCCTGACCCGGCCGGGTGGCCGGTGTTGCCTCCGGCGGCGCCTCAAACGCTGGCGGGGCTGGGTTCGGCCGGGCTGGATTCGGTAGGGCCGGAGGTCGGGCCTCCGGCGGCGCCTCAAACGCCGGCGGGGCTGGGTTCGGCCGGGTCCGGCGGGGGTGGTTCGCCGAAGCGGGCCAGGGCCAGGGCGCCCGATACGGCTACCGCGAAGCCGAGGACGGCCAGCCAGGCCAGGCCGTCGCGGGTGCGGTCGCCGAGCCACACCACCCCGACCACCGCCGGACCGATCGTCTCGCCCAGCACCAACCCGGCCGTGGCCGCCGTCACCGAGCCGCGCTGCAAGGCCGAGGTCAGCAGCAGGAACGCCGCCCCACCCCCCACCAGCAGCGCGTACGTCGCCGGGTTCGCCACCAGCGCCCCCGGCGCGAAGCCGTCGATCAGCCGGACCGCGACCTCCACCACCCCGAAGCCCGTCCCCGCCCCCAGGCCCAGGACCAACGCCCGCGCCCGGTCCGGCAGCCGTCCCGCCAGCGCCCCCACGAGCAGGACCGCCGCCACGACGCCCAGCATCGACCACTTGAGCGCCGTACTCCCGGGCCGGGAGCCCTCCGCCCCCGAGGCCAGCGCCAGCAGCGCGAGGCCGAGGCAGACCACCCCCACCGCACCCCACTCCGTACCGCTGAGCCGGACCTTCAGCAGCCGCGCCGCGACCACCGCCGTCACGGCGAGGCTGGCGGCCAGCGCCGCACCGGCGGCGTAGATCGGGATCGAGCGCAGGGCGATGATCTGGAAGACGAAGCCGATCCCGTCCAGGCCGAGGCCCGCCAGGTACCGCCACTGCCGCAGCGCCCGCAGCAGCAGCGCCGGGTCCACCCCCGACCCCGTCCCGGGCTCGGCCGCCCGCGCGGCCACCGCCTGGAGCACGGAGGCGGTACCGAAACAGACCGCAGCCGCCAGCGCGCACACCATCCCGATCAGCACGGGACCCACTCTGGCACCCTCCCGCCGCCGTCGCCGGACGCAACCCCGGCAACGGCGGCCCGGGAACGGGCCGGCTAGATCCAGCCGTGGTCGCGGGCCAGCAGCGCCGCTTGGAAGCGGTTCGTCGCCCCCAGGCGCTGCATCAGGTCCGCCACGTACTTGCGGTACGTACGGACCGAGACGCCCACCTCACGCGCCCCGCTCTCGTCCTTCTCCGCCTCGTACATGGTGGCCAGCACCTTCCGCTCGATCTCGCTCAGCCCGCCCCCCGGGCCCTGCCGGGAGGCGACGGCCTCCGCCAACGGCACGGAGTCCGACCACATCCGCTCGAAGAGCGAGACCAGGTTGGCGACCAGCCCCGACTCCCGGATCACCAGGGCGCCCAGGCGCGGGTTCTGCGGGTCGATCGGGGTCAGCGCGGCCGCCCGGTCGAAGACCAGCATCCGCTCCAGCGGCTTGTCCGAGATCCGGATGTCCGCCCCCATCGCCGAGATCTCCTGGAGGTAGGCCAGCGTCGGCGCGTCCTCCACGGCCACCGGCCGCATGATCGTGCGCATCCGGATGCCCCGCCGCAGGATCCGCGCGTCCAGCGGCCGGGACGCGGCGATGCTGGCCGGGCTCAGCGCCCCGTGCGGTTGGGTGGTCAGCCCTTCCTCCCGGGTGAAGAACGTCAGCTCGTCGATCACCGCCCGGACGTTGGGCGTCCCCTCGACCCGCTCGATCGCGGGCCGCTCCGACGCCCCGCGCGCGACCGGTCGTACCGCGTCCCGCTCGGCCAGCAGCGATTCCACGAGCCGCTGCTCGGCGGCCACCCGCCTCAGTTCCTCCTGCCGTTCCCGCAGCCGCAGGTCGATCAGCCGCTGCACGGCGATGGCGGGCGGCGCCGGCCGGACGTTGCCGTTGTCGGCGAGGGAGGTCAGCTCCATCGACTCCAGGCGCCCCAGCCATCGCTCCACCTCGGGCGCCGGAACGCCGAGGTGGTCGGCGAGGACCGCGGGCGTGCCTTCCGTGAGGCGGAGCAGGCATCTGTACAGGTCTTCGTCCTCTGGTGACATCCCCAGATGCGTGAGGCTTCCGGCGCGCAATGGTTCCCCCTTGTGGTGCTGTTCCCGTGCGGTCAACACGGTGGCCTGATCATAGGAACGCGGACACCGGCCTGACCATGGGTAACGGAATGATTCGCACCGCTCTGACCCGCCGACTTCGGTGCAACTTGCTGCACCGGCGGGCGCAGGAAGCTGCGTCGGGAACACCGCCACCGAGGGCCTTCCACTCGGCAGTCTTCTCCTTGTCGGAACAACGGCGATCCACACAGGGGGAAATGATGAAGAAGACCACGCGCACCGGACGCACCCGCATCACCTCGGTCATCGCGGGATTCGCGGTGGCGGCCGGAATCGCACTCTCGGGGCCCTTCATCCACCCGCCCACGCACGACGGGTCCACCGCCGCCGTCGCCGCGGTCAAGCCGCCGGTCGACCGGCAGGAAACCTTCGACTGGATCTGACTGGATCTGACTGGATCTGATCCGACAGTCGCCACCCCACGCAATGACAACCGACGAGGAAGGAAGAGGGGCGACACCATGACCGCGTATTCGGTACTCGTACCGTTCCTGCCGCGCAGGCCGGAACAGATCCTCCCCTACGCCGGCCTCGTCCAATGGACCCACGCCCAGCGGCTCTGGCAGGGACAGTCCGTGATGGTCGAACCCCACCACGGGTTCGTCCACGCGGCCGGTGCCGGCTTCCGGGTCCCGACCGGGCTGGGCGTGACGCTCATGCCGCTGCGCCACCCCTACGAGGCCGCGCTCCAGGCCCGCTCGCTGGCCCTGGCCACCGGGCAGCCGGTGATCGCGGGCTTCGGACCCGGGGCGCCCTCCCTCCAGCAGGCCCTGCGCGGGGCCCCGTACCGCAAGCCACTGACCGCGGCCCGCGAGTACCTGACGGCCGTGCGCGGCCTGCTGGCGGGGGAGGTGGTGCGGATGGCGGGGGAGTACGTGACCTGCGAGGCGCAGCTCGCCCCCTTCCCCTCCGCTCCGGTGGAGCTCGGGCTCGGCGTGCTGCGGCCCGCCATGGCACGGCTCGCCGGAGAGGTCGCCGACGTGGCGATCACCTGGCTGACCCCGGCCGCCTACCTGCGGGACACCGTGCTGCCGGCGCTGCGCGAAGGCGCGGCCAAGGCCGGCCGGCCGGTGCCGCGGCTGACGGCGATCGTGCCGCTGGCGCTCGCCCGGACCGACCGGGCACCGGGTGAGATCGCGCTGGCCAGCAACGCCGCGCACCTGGGACTGCCGCACTACGTCGACATGCTGCGCAAGTCCGGGATCGGCATCACCGGCACGGACCCGGCGCTGGACGCGCGGGCCCTGGTCGAGGGGCGCGGATTCCTCAGCGGCGACACCGGGGAGATCCTCGCGCAGCTGAAGGAGTACGAGGACGCGGGCGTGGACGAGGTCGTCCTCAACGTCACCGGCGTGGCCAACCTCTACGGCCCGCAGGCGGCGACCGAGGAACTCAAGACCCTCCTCGCCGCGCTGGCCTGACCCGCCCGGCTCCACCACACGACCGGCTCCACGACCCCGCGCCGCCCGGCTCCGTGCTGCCCGGCTCCGGCCGGTGCCCATCCGACGCGCGCACCGCGTCCACCCAATCGCTTCGCTTCGCATCGCTTCGCTTCGTATCGCTCGTATCGCTCGGTAGTGCTTCGCATTCCTTGAAGGGGGAGTCATGGCGGGAATCAAACGGCATCTGATGCTCTGGGGTACCGGAAAGCCGGGTGCGGAGCATTCCGCGACGGGCGCCGCGACGGTCGTCCTGGAAAATCCGGACCACCTCTCCACGCTGCTCGGCTCGGACCTCGTCGGCCCGGACTCCGTGGTGTTCGTACCCGGTCATGCCGAGGGCACGGACGCGCCGGACGGACCCGCCGTGACCGGTTACGAGGGCTCGCTCAGCGAGCCCGGCGCCGAATGCTCCCTCGGCACCGACTTCTACCTCCAGATCCAGAACTACGGGATCAGCGCCTACATGTCGGTGGTCGGCCCGACGCTGATCCGCGTCGCCGACGACATGGACCTCGACTCCTACCTCGCCGACGCCGACGAGGCCCGGCGGGCGGGCATCTTCCCCGACTTCCTGACCAACCCCGTCATCCAGCTCGCCGACCTGCCCGCACTCGGCGCCGGTACGGCCGGTGACGGTCCGCGCCGCAGGCTGTACGTCGACCAGGACGGCGCCCTGTCCACCGCCCCGGGCGGCGCCCGGCTGGGTGTCCTCGGCGAGGACGACCTGGACCGCGTGGAGGCCCGCTGGCTGCTGCCGGACGGCGCCGGAGCACCGGAACAGGTCGCTCAGCGGCCCTGGTTGGGGCGCTACCTCGCGGCGGTCGGCGCGGTCCGCGACCTGCGGGCCCGCGGCGTGGTCGACGTACGGGTCTCCGGATTCGGCGGGCGCCTCGGCGTCGCCGCGACCGCCGCCGCGGCGGCGACCGGACCGGCCGACACCGCCGACGCGCTGCTGCCGCTGCTGCTGTGGTCGGGCGAGCACGCCTTCGTCCACGACCCGGCGAGCGGGCGCACCTTCGGCCTCGACCCGGCCGCCGCCGCCCTCGCAGAGGTGCTGCTGGTGTCCGGCTCGGTGGCGGCGGGCTCCGCCCACGCCGACCGGACGGGCCTGGAGCGGGTCGCCGCGTACTTCGCGGGCGCCGGGATCGACCTGGGCACGGCCGCCGGCGACCCGGCGGCGCCCCGCGACGAACGCGTCGGCGAACTCGTGACGGCGGGGCGCTGAAAGCCATGACGACGATGACGATGACGACGGCCATGACGACGACGATGACAAAGACGACTGGGCCCATGACGGAGGAGGGGCACCGCCTCCCCACCCCCGCCGACGTCCCCGGACGCGCCGGCGAGCTGCTGGCCTCCCTCGGCGGACGGGCCGTGCTCTGCGACCTGTACGACGCCGTGGGCGCCTCCGTCTACCACGACCTCGCCGGCACCGGCACCCACGAAGTGCGCGAACTGCTCACGCTGGTCCGCCGCATCCCGGGCCCCGTGCTCGACCTGGCGGCCGGCTCCGGACGCCTGACGCTGCCCCTCCTGGCCCTGGGCCGCGAGGTCACCGCGCTGGAACTCTCCTCCTACATGCTGGAGTTGCTCGACCAGCGACTGGCCGCGGCGCCCCCCGCCCTGCGCGAGCGCTGCCTGCCCGTACGGGCCGACATGAGCGACTTCGCGCTCGGCCGCCGCTTCGGCGCGATCGTGCTGGGCACCACCACCATCTCCCTGCTCGGCCCCGAAGGCCGCGTCGGGCTGTACCGGGCGGTGCGCGAACACCTGGAGCCCGGCGGCCGGTTCCTGCTCTCGACGGTCGACATGACCACCACCGGGACCGACCCGACCGAGGCCGCCGAGGCCGCCGAGGCCGACATGGAGATCGTGACCGACAGCGGCCGCGCCTACCGGCTCTTCGAGCACTGGACGCCGGACTCCGGCAGCCGCACCGTCACGCTCTTCCCCGCCGTGATCGCCGACACCGGTCCCGTGGAGGTCTGCACGACCACCATCGGCGTCCTGCCCGTCGCGCTGCTGGAGGCCGAACTGGCCGCCGCCGGCTTCACGATCAGCTCCCGCCACCCGCTGCCCGCCGTCGGCGAGCGCCACCACGACGTACTCCTGGAGACGGAGGTGACCCCGTGAACGGGACAGCACCCGGGACCGCAGCTGCCGGCCACCACCCGCTGTGGCCGTCCCTGACCCCACCGCACGACCAGGGCCGCGACGACCTCTGCGCGGTGTCCGCGCACGGGGTCCGGGTCCGCTTCGCCGACGGCCGCGAACTGCTCGACGGCTCCAGCGGCCTGTGGAACACCAACCTCGGCTACGGCAACGAGGAGATCGCCAGCGCCGCGGCGGCGGCGCTGCGCGAAGCCTCGTACCTCTCGGTCTTCCGCTACGAGAACACCTACGCCCGCCGGGCCGCCGAGGCCCTGGTCGAGGCGGCCGGCCCCGAACACTACGGACGGGTGCTGTTCTCCACCTCCGGCGGCGCCGCCAACGACCTCGTCATGAAGGTCGCCCGGCAGTACCACGCACTGCGCGAACAGCCGCGGCGCAAGGTGGTCGTCGGCCTGCGCGGCAGCTACCACGGCCTGACCTACGGCAGCTTCGCGCTCACCGGCGACGACCTCGGGCAGCAGCTCTACGGGGTCGACCAGCGCCTCGTGCGGCACGTCACCCCCAACGACCCGGCCGAACTGGGCACGCTCATGGCCCGCCAGGGCGCCCAGATCGCGGCCGTCGTCGTCGAGCCGGTGCTCGGCAGCGGCGCCGTGCCCCTCACCGAGGAGTACCTCGCCGAGCTGCTGCGGCTGCGCCGGGAACACGGCTTCCTGCTGGTCGCCGACGAGGTCGCCACCGGCTTCGGCCGCACCGGCAGCCTCTTCGCCTCCCAGCAGTGGGCCGAACAGCCCGACCTGCTGGTCTCCTCCAAGGGACTCACCAACGGCACCAGCGCGGCGGCCGTCGTGATCGCCTCCCACCAGGTGGCGGCGGCCTTCACGGACGCCGGCGCCGTCCTCACCCACGGCGAGACCCAGGCCGGCACCCCGGTCACCTGCGCCACCATCACCGCGACCCTGGACGAGATGCGCCGCCTCGACGCGGTCGCCCTCGGCCGAAGGCTGTCGGCCCGGCTCGACACCGCACTGGACGCGCTCGTCGACGGCCACCCCCGGGTGGCCGCCACCACCGGCCTGGGCCTCTTCCGCTCCGTCCGGCTGTGCGACCCGGACGGGACCCCCTTCCCGCAGGACCAGGTGCACGCCCTGGTCCAGGCGATCCGGGAGGCCGGCGCCATCGTGCACCCCGGGGTGAACGGCGTACAGCTCTTCCCCGCCCTCACCTACACCGACGCCGACCTCAACGAACTGCTGGCCCGCGTCGTCGCCGGACTGGAGATCCACCTGGCACGGACGGCCGCCCCGGCGGTCGGGGTCCCGGCGTGAGCGCGGGCTGGCACGCCCCGGCCCAGCAGCTCATCGGCTGCGAGAGCCTGGGCGCCTGGTTCACCGGCCGCCCCGAGCGACAGATCACCGTCCTCGTGGACGAGGCGGTCGCATCCGCCCCGGTCACGGCCACGGTCCGCGCCCTGCTGGCGGGGGATCGCTACCGGACGCGGGTGCTGGAACTGTCCGGCCCCGGCGACCTGGAATCGGTGGTCGACCTCGCCCACCGGCTGGCGGACGCCGAGCTGGTGGTCGGGATCGGCGGCGGTTCCCTGCTCGACCAGGCCAAGCTGGCCGCCCTGATACGGACCAACCCCGACGCGTACGCCCGCCTCACGGTGCCGCAGCGCAGCGGGCTGCTGATCCTCGGCCCGCGGACCGCGCACGGGCTCCCGCTGGTCGCCGTACCCACCACGGTCGGCACCGGCACCGAATCGAGCGGGGTCGCCTGCCTCGGCTATCCCGGCCAGGGCAAGCGCCTCGTGATGGGGACCGCGCTGCGGCCCAGGGCCGCCGTCCTGGACCCGGCCGCCACCGCCACCCTCGACGACGAACTCATCGCCGAGGGGGTCCTCGAAGCGCTCTTCCGCGCGGTCAGCCCGTACGTGGGCGACCACCGGGAGCTGCCGACCGAGGACGCGTTGGTGGAGACCATCGCCGAACGGCTGGTGCGGCTGGGCCACGAGGTGCGCGACGCGCGCCGCGCCGGCCGCCCCACCGACGACCGGCTGCGGCTGGAGATCGCCAAGCTGAGCGCGCTCAGCCACGCCGAATGGGCCCACCTGGGACGCGACTTGTACGCGGTCAAGGGCTGGCTCATCGCCAACGAGCTGTCCTCCGGGCTCGGCGTGCGCAAGATGACCGCGGTCGCGGCGATCCTGCCGCACCTGTGGCGGGCCATCTCCGCGGGCGATTCGAGGCTCGGCTCGGCGGTCCGACTGGAGCGCCTGTGGTCCCGGCTGCGGGCGACCGAACCCGACGCCCTGCCCGCCGACCCGGCGGCCGGCATCGAAGCCCTCGTCGACTCCTGGGGCATCGAGCGCGGCATCACCGCGGGCCCCGACCGGCTCGCCGACATCGCGGGCCGCACCGTCCGCGCCTGGGGCGCCGGTCTGCCGATGCTCGGCGGCCTGCGCACCGGCGAGGTGTACGGCCTGCTGGCCGAGGTCGCGGCCTGAAACCCACGGCCCGGCCCCACGGCCCGGCCCCATGACTTCCGCACCCGCAGGCACCGCCGCGGGGTGCGGTCGAAAGAGCACGAACCATCCACACGGAACAGGAGCTTTCCCATGCAGGAGAACCTCGCGATGGACGCCTTCCCCGCCCTTGAGCTCGGTATGCAGGAGCTGGAGGCCATGGAGGCGCCGGGTTGGTGGACCGGTATCGGCATCGGCGCCGGTGCGGTCGTCGCCTCCGCGGCGGCTTACGGCAGCTACGTCGCCTCCGCGGCGATCATCGCCACCTGAGTCGACCAGCACCACCCACCGCACCACCCACTGAACGACCCACACGGAACAGGAGCTTTCCCATGCAGGAGAACCTCGCGATGGACGCCTTCCCCGCCCTTGAGCTCGGTATGCAGGAGCTGGAGGCCATGGAGGCGCCGGGTTGGTGGACCGGTATCGGCATCGGCGCCGGTGCGGTCGTCGCCTCCGCGGCGGCCTACGGCAGCTACGTCGCCTCCGCGGCCATCATCGCCACCTGAGCCGACCGGTAGGACCCACCGCACGACCCACTGAACGACCCACACGAAAAAACAGGAGCACACCACCATGCAGGACCTTCTGAAGCAGGACGCCGCCACCACCCTTGAGCTCGGCATGCAGGAGCTGGAGGCCATGGAGGCCCCGTCGTTCTGGTCCGGTTTCAAGCAGGGCCTGGTCATCAGCGGCATCGCCGTCGCGAGCGCCACGCTCGCCACCTGATCGCACCGGTAGCCCCGGCTACCGACGGTTCGCAGGACCGGAACTCCGGTCCCCCAGGGTGACTCGGTCCCGTGGCGGTGGCGCAAGCCACCGCCGCGGGCCCCCTGCACCCGGATCACGCACCCGCATCACGCACCACACGCACAGAGCTGAAGGAAGAGGGAGCCACCATGTCGAAGGAGAATCCCCGCAAGGGGTCGAACGGCCAGCTGGGCACCACCGCCGCGCTGCTCGCGCTGGCCATGGCCGTCGCCAACGCACAGCTGTCCGGGGCCGCGCTCATCGCCGCCATGACGGTCATCGGTCTCGGGCTGATCGGCTGCGCCGCCAAGCTCGGCGCGAACGTCGCCGCGAGCAAGCGATGAGCGCCGCCGGTGTCGTCCGCGCCACGGGCCTGACGAAGGAGTTCGGCCGGTTCACGGCCGTGCAGGACGTGACCTTCGAGGTCCGCCCGGGCCGGGTGACCGGACTGCTCGGGCGCAACGGCGCCGGCAAGTCCACCTCCCTGCGCATGCTGCTCGGCCTGGTCCGTCCCACCTCAGGCTCCGCCACCGTCTTCGGCCGGCCCTACACCGAACTCCCCGACGCCGCCCGGCGCATCGGCGTCTGCATGGACGGCATCGGCCCGACCCCCGGTGCCAGTGGCCGCCGCGACCTGCGCATCTGGGCCCGCACCCTCGGTGTCTCGAACGCCCGCGTCGAGGAGGTGTTGGACCGCGTCGGCCTCACCGACAGCGCCGACCGCTCCGCCAAGGGCTACTCCACCGGCATGCGCCAGCGCCTGGCGCTGGCCACCGCCCTGCTCGCCGACCCCGAACTGCTCGTCCTGGACGAGCCGGCCAACGGCCTCGACCCGGACGGCATCCGCTGGCTGCGCGACACCCTGCGCGCCCTGGCCGCCGAGGGCCGCACCGTCCTGGTCTCCAGCCACCTCCTCGCCGAGGTCGAACAGACCGTGGACGACGTGATCGTCGTCCAGCGCACCCTGCGCTTCGCGGGCACCCTCGCCGAGCTGACCTCCGACGGCGCCGAGCGCCTCGAAGACCGCTTCTTCACGCTGGTGGACGGGGACGCCGGGACCAGCACGCGCACCGAAAGGCTCTCCCATGCGTAACGTCCTCGCCGGCGAGTGGATGAAGGCATGGACCGGCCGCAGCTGGCTGATCCTGCTCTCCGCCGGGATCTTCATGTCCCTCCTCACCTGCTTCGGGTACGCCTCGTCGGGCGACCAGAAGATCGCCCTCGGCCAGAGCACCGCCGCCGCCGTCACCGACGACATGGCCCAGGCGTGGATGATGACCTTCCTGATGGCCGCCGTGTTCGGGGGCATCCTCGTCACCCGCGAGTACACCTCCGGCGCCGTCGCCCGCTCGGTGCTGCTCAGCGGCGGCCGGCTGCGGCTGCTGTCCGCCAAGGCCCTCGTCGCCACCGCGGCCGGCCTCCTGAACGGCCTCCTCGCCGCGGGCCTCGCCCTCCTGTGCGCCTTCACGCTGCCGGGCCACTTCGGCTACGACGGCGACTGGACCGGACACACCACCCGGATCGTCCTCGGCGTGGTCGCCGTGAACGTGATCGCCGCGCCCTGGGGCGTGCTCCTCGGCTGGATCATCCGCAACCAGCTCGCCACCGTCGTCACCGTCATCGGGCTGACCCTCCTCGTCGAACCGGGCCTCCAGCAGCTCGTCCCGGAGGTGGCCGCGTACCTGCCCACCATCGCGATGAGCTCCGTCTACCTCGACGGCAAGCCCGAGCTGCTCTCCGTACCGCTCGCGCTCCTGGTCCTCGCCGGTTGGCTCGCCGCCGCCGCGGTGGCCGCCCGCCAGTCGCTGCTCTCCCGCGACGTCATCTAAGGCGTGATCCAGACATGTCCCCCAAGACGCTGATCCGGAAGGCACCGGCCGAGCAGGCCGCCGCCGCGGACCGTGACCCCGCGCTCCTGGAGCGCCCGCGCGTCGCCGCGAACGTGGAGATCCACGAGCCCGTCGAGACCGGCGCCCCCTGGGTCCTCCAGCGCGGCGAACACCAGCACTTCCGGCTCCAGCCCGATCTGGCGCGCCTGGTGCGGGCGATGGACGGCTCCCTCGACCACGTCGGCCTCGCCGCGGTCCTCGGCCCGCCGTGGACCGCGCACCACGTCGGCCTCGCCGTGGACAAGCTCGCCGAGAGCAAGGTCCTCGACGACGGCACGCCCGTGGAGCGCCACAGCAGCTGGTTCCGGTTCGTCCCGCCGATGACCCTCCAGTTCACGATCCTGCGCCCCGAGCGACTGCTGGCCCGCCTCGCACCGGTCATCCGGCTGCTCGCCGGACGCGCCTCGGCCACGATCGCCACCCTGTTCGTCCTGGGCGGCGTACTCGCCCTGGCGCTGCTGACGCCCGAGGTCGACGCGGCCCTGGGCCGGCCGCTCCCCTTCTCCGCCTACTTCGGCGTGATGATCGGGGTGCTCGCCACCACCGCCGTCCACGAGGTCGGCCACGGCGCGGTCCTCACCTACTACGGCGGCCGGCCCAGCCGGATGGGCTTCATGCTCTTCTACATGTCGCCCGCCTTCTTCTGCGACGTCTCCGACGGCTGGCGGCTCTCCCGCAAGGAGCAGCGCGTCCGGGTCGCCCTGGCGGGCATCGCCACCCAGAGCGTGATCGCCGGCGCCGCGGCCCTGACCGCCCTGGCGCTCGGCCCTTCCGACCTGCGCGACGCCGTCCTCGTCTTCGCGGTCGCCACCTACACCAGCGGCGTCGTCAACCTGCTGCCCTTCGTGAAGCTCGACGGCTACATCGCGCTCATGAGCCACCTGGACGTCCCGCACCTGCGCGACCGGGCCATGACCGACGCCCGCCGCTTCCTCGCGAAGATCCTCTTCGGCGGCCGCGACTACGCCCGCGAACTCGGCGACCGGCCCTGGGCGGTGGCCTTCGGACTGGCCTGCATGGCCTTCCCCCTGTACGTCGTCGCGGGCGCCCTGACCCTCTGGTCGGACCTGCTCCAGCGGCTCGGCGCCGTCGGCACCACCGTCGTCCTGCTGGCCGTCTGCTACCTCGTCTACCGCCTCGGCCTCGGCTTCACCCGCCTCGCCGCCGAGGGCCGCACCGCCGGGGCGCCGCTGTGGCGCACGGTCGCCGCGGGCCTGCTGCTCACCGGCGCGGCCGGCGCCGCGCTGGTCTTCGTCACCGTGGCGCACACCGTCTCCGCCGGGTACGTCGCTCAGGACCAGGGACGCGTCGCGCTGGTCCTGCCGAGCAGCGCCGACCTCTCCGCGATCCGCCCGGACGCCACGGTCCGCCTCTACCGGGCCGGACTGATGACCCGTGAGCAGACCGGCACCGCGCGCGTCGCCGCGCTGACCCGCACCGAGACCACCGCGCCCCTGTCGGCCTTCCTGCCGGTGGCCGCCACCCCGCTGGAACTGCCCGTCACCACGCTCCCGCTGACGGTCGACCGGCTCCCCGCCGACCGCACCGGAGCCGCCCGCGTCGACCTCGGCAGCCTGCCGCTGGGCGAGTGGCTGTACGAGAAGTACGTCGCCCCGATCTGGCGCCGGTAACTCCCCGGCACCAGCACCAGCACCAGCACCAGCCGGCACCAGACCCCTTCCCGTCCCCGTCACGAACGGAGCGCACCATGGACCTTCGCTACATGACCTACTGCCAGCCCGGCAATCCGTTCTACGACGTACCGGCCACCGCCGCCGCGGACGCCAGCGCGTTCCCGGCGGTGACCGGCCCCCTCCCCGAGGGCTGGACCCGCACCGACAACACGCACTGGCTGCTGATGACCCCGCCCGCCACCGTGCTGCCCGGCCAGGGCTGGAAGATCCACGTGTCGGCCACCCTGGAGAACGCCGACCGGATCCTCGACCTGGTCCGGGACTTCTGCGTGGCGGAGCGGGTCACCTTCAAGTTCATCCGCAGCGCCGGCATCCTCAAGCAGCGCAACAGCAAGTACGGGGACCGCGGCAGCAGCGGCAAGTTCTTCACCATCTACCCCGTCGACGAGCCCCAGTTGGAGCGGATCCTCACCGGCCTCGGGGACCTCCTCGACGGCGAGCGGGGCCCCACCATCCTCAGCGACCTGCGCTGGCGCTCCGGCCCGCTGTACGTGCGCTACGGCGGCTTCGTCGCCCGCCTGGGCCGCTCCGGGACCGGCGAGCTCGTGCACTGCATCGAGGACCCCGAAGGCCGCCTGGTGCCCGACGTGCGCGGCCCCTCCTTCCGGCCCCCGGCCTGGGTGGAGCTGCCGGGCGTGCTCCACGACGCCCTCGCCGCCCGCAACGCGGCCACCCTCCAGGACTTCCCCTTCCGGGCCACCAAGGCCCTCCACTTCTCCAACGGCGGCGGCGTCTACCAGGCCACCGACACCCGTGACGGCAGCGCCGTCCTGCTCAAGGAGGCCCGCCCGCTGGCCGGGCTCGACGAGGACGGCTGTGACGCCGTGGCCCGGCTGGAGCACGAGCACTGGGCCCTGGAGCAGCTCGCGGGCCTGGACTGCATCCCCCCGGTGGTGGACTACCGCAAGGGCCACGAGCACTGGTTCCTGGCCCGGGCGTACGTGGAGGGCAAGCCGCTCGCCCGGGAGCTCCTGAGCCGCAACCCGCTGGTCAACGACGACCGCGCGCAGGGCGCGTACGCCGCGTACACGGCCTGGGCGCTGAAGATCGTCGAGCAGGTCGAGCGGGGCGTCGAGGCCATGCACGCCAGGGGCGTCGTCTTCGGCGACCTCCACCCCAACAACATCCTGGTCCGGCCCGACGACACCATCGCCTTCATCGACCTGGAGACCGCGACCCCGGTCGACTCCGAGTCCGCGCAGGCCATCGGCGCCCCCGGCTTCCGCGCCCCCACCGGGTACCGGGGCACGGCCGTCGACCGGTACGCCCTCGCCTGCATCCGGCTCGGCGTCTTCCTGCCGCTCACCGTCATGGCCACCTGGTCCGCGGCCAAGGTGGACCAGCTGATCGGCCTGGTCACCGAGAACTTCCCGGTGCCCGCCGACTTCGCCGACCGGATCCGCGCGGACCTCGGCCCGGACCCGCACCCCGGCCAGTCGGCCGAGGACGACCCCGAGCCCCTGTGGACCGCGCCCACCCGCCCCGACTGGCCCGCGCTGCGGCGCACCCTCACCGACGACCTGCTGGCCAGCGCCACCCCGCAGCGCGCGGACCGGCTCTTCCCGGGCGACGTGGAGCAGTTCTCCGTGCCCGGCGGCGGCGCCACCTTCGCCTTCGGCGCGGCCGGAGTGCTGTGGACGCTCGCCGAGCTGGGCCGGACGCCCGCCGAGGAGCACGTGGCCTGGCTGACCGACGCCGTCGACCGCGCCACCGACATGCGGCCCGGCTTCTACGACGGGCTGAGCGGTGTCGCGTACGCCCTGGACCGGCTCGGCCGGGCCGACGCGGCCGCCGCCGTCATGGAGCGGGTGCGCGCGACCCCGCTGGACGACCTCGACCACGGCCTCTTCGGCGGGCTCGCCGGAATCGGCCTGACCCAGCTGCACTTCGGGGATGCCGAGGGGGCCGCGCGGACCGCCGCGCTGATCGCCGACCAGGCGCCCGGCGGGGGCGCGGGCCGCCGCCGGCCCGGTCTGCTGCACGGCGCGGCGGGCGGGGCGCTGTTCCTGCTCCGCCTGTACGAGGCCACGGGTGACCCCAAGTACCGCCACGTGGCGGGGGAGTTGGTACGGCACGACCTCGCCGAGGTGGGCTGGTCCGAGGACAGCGACCCCGCCGGGTCCGAGGACGCCGCCTGGAAGGTGCCGTTCCTGGCCTTCGGCGGCGCCGGACTGGGCATGGTGCTCCACGAGGCGGCGCGCCACCTGCCCGACCCGGAGTTCCTCCGGGCGCGGGACGCGCTGCGGGAGCAGGTCGGCCCGTCCTTCATGCTGAACGCCGGCCTCTTCCACGGCCGCGCCGGGGCGCTGCTGGCGCTGCGCCACCTGCACGACGCGTCCCCGGCCGCCGACCGGGCCGTCCTGCGGCACCTGGACGCCCTCGGCTGGCACGCCGTGCGCTGCGACGGCCACCTGGCCTTCTTCGGCGACCACACCCTGCGCCTGTCCACCGACGTGGCGACCGGAACGGCCGGTGTCCTCCTCGCGGTGGAGACCGTGCTGGGCAATGCTGAACTCGGCCTGCCGTTCCTCGCACCGGCCCCGCGTTGACCTGCAAGGAGACCGAGATGCCCAGCACCACCTACCACCTCGTCGTCGCCCCCGACGGCCGCGGCCCCGAGGGCGCGGCGCCCGAGCTGGCGGCCGTGCGGCTGATCTCGTTACTCCCGCCGGACTGGGGCTACGCGCCCCGGTACCCCGACGGGACGGTGTCCCTGGTGCTGACCCCGCCGCCCGGGACCACCGACGAGGGCGCGCACGCCCTCTTCGGGCGCGCACTCGCCGACCCGGGCCTGCGCGGCTGGAGCTGGGTCAACGGACCGGCCTGAAGGATCATGACCATGAATGGCCGGATTCCATCGGTGGGCGCGTCGCACTAGGGTGGCGGCCAACACTGCCGGCAGGGGGAGCCCGTCCATGGACATCAGCAGCGGTACGACGCGACGGCGGATGCGCTCCGGCGCGGTCGCCCTCGGCGGCGTGGGACTGCTCGCCGCCTCCCTCGTCGCCTGCGGTTCCAGCGACCAGCCCGACAAGCGGTGCGTGTCGAAGACCTCGCTGGACAAGCTGGACAGCAAGGAGTGCCGCAGCGGCGGCCGCGGCACCTACTACTACGGCGGCACCACCGGCAGCAGCGGCAAGGTCACCGGCGGCAGCTTCGACAAGTCGGCGGTCAGCCGCGGCGGCATCGGCGGCGGCTCCAAGAGCGGCTCCAAGAGCAGCGGCGGCTGAGCGTGCGCCGCCACACCATCGAGCCCCGCCCCGACTGGCAGCGGACCGTCGAGGAGCAGGGGCTGGTCTACCCGCTCACCCGCTACCCCGACGACTCCCTGCGCCCCTACTGGGACGAGAGCGCGTACTACTCCTTCACGCTGCCCGAGGTCGAGGCGCTCGAAGACGTCGTCGAGGAGCTGCACGCCATGTGCCTGGCCGCGGCCGCGCACATCGTGGAGCACGACCGGTTCGCCGACCTCGGCATCACCGACCCGCGCCTTGCCGCGCTGATCGGCGAGTCCTGGCGGCGGCGCGCCGAACAGCCCTTCCTCTACGGCCGTTTCGACCTGCGCTACGACGGCGCGGGCGGCCCGGCCAAGATGCTGGAGTACAACGCGGACACCCCGACCTCCCTCGTGGAGGCGGCCGGTCCGCAGTGGTTCTGGATGGAGGAGCGCTTCCCCGGCGCCGACCAGTGGAACTCGCTGCACGAGCGGCTCGTCGAGGCCTGGCGCCGCCAGGCCCCGCTGCTGCCGCCCGGGCCCGTGCACTTCGCGCACTCCGAGGCGGACGAGCTCGGCGAGGACCTGATGACCGTCGCCTACCTCCGGGAGACCGCCGAGCAGGCCGGGCTCGCGACCGAGGCGCTGCCGGTCGAGCAGATCGGCTGGGACCGGCTCTCGGGCCGGTTCGTCGACGAGAAGCTCCGCTTCATCCGCAGCTGCTTCAAGCTCTACCCGTGGGAGTGGCTGGCCGAGGACGACTTCGGCCCGCAGGTGCTGGACACCCTCGACCTCGGCGGAGCCAGCGGCTCCACCCTGTGGATCGAACCGCTCTGGAAGATGCTGCTGTCCAACAAGGCCCTGCTGGCGGTCCTGTGGGAGCTGTACCCGGACCACCCGAACCTGCTCCCCGCCTACCTCGACGGCCCGCGCGAGCTCGCGCACACCACGGGGTACGCCGTGAAGCCGCTGCTGGGCCGCGAGGGCGCCGGGGTCACCCTGCACCCCGTCGGCGCGCCCCCGTACGAGCCCCCCGCCGAGCCGGACGAGGACGACGCCGGCGACGGGCGGGTGTGCTTCCAGGGCCTCGCCCCGCTGCCCGACTTCGACGGCAACCGGGTGGTGCTCGGCGCCTGGGTCGTCGAGGACGAGGCCGCGGGGCTCGGCATCCGCGAATCCGCGGGGCCGGTCACGGACGAGTACGCCCGCTTCCTGCCCCACGTGATCCTCTAGGTCTACGCGGACAGCACGGCGCGCAGCTGGTCGAGGCCCCAGTCCAGGTCCTCCTTGCTGACGACCAGCGGCGGTGCGATGCGGATGGTGGAGCCGTGGGTGTCCTTGACCAGGACCCCGCGCTCCATCAGCTTCTCGGAGATCTCCCGGCCCGTGCCGAGCGCCGGGTCGATGTCCACCCCGGCCCACAGCCCGCGCCCGCGCACGGCGGTCACCGCGCCGCCGCCCACCAGCAGCCCCAGCTCCCGGTGCAGGTGGTCGCCCAGCTCGGTGGCGCGCTGCTGGTACTCGCCGGTGCGCAGCATCGCGATCACCTCCAGGGCGACCGCGCAGGCCAGCGGGTTCCCGCCGAAGGTGGAGCCGTGCTCGCCGGGGCGGAAGACCCCGAGCACGTCCCGGTCGCCGACCACCGCCGACACCGGCACCACCCCGCCGCCGAGCGCCTTGCCCAGGATGTAGAGGTCCGGCACGACCCCCTCGTGCTCCAGGGCGAAGGTCTTCCCGGTCCGCCCGAGACCCGACTGGATCTCGTCGGCCATGAACAGCACGTTCCGCTCGCGCGTCAGCTCCCGTACGGCCGCCAGGTAGCCCGGCGGCGGCACCAGCACCCCCGCCTCGCCCTGGATCGGCTCCAGCAGCACGGCGACGGTGGTGTCGGTGAGGGCCGCGGCGAGGGCGTCGAGGTCGCCGTAGGGGACGATGTCGAAACCGGGCGTGTAGGGCCCGTAGTGGTCGCGGGCCTCGGGATCGGTGGAGAAGGACACGATGGTCGTCGTGCGGCCGTGGAAGTTGTTCGACGCGACGACGATCCTGGCCTGGCCGTCGGGGACGCCCTTGACCTCGTAGCCCCACTTGCGGGCGGTCTTCACGGCGGTCTCCACCGCCTCCGCGCCCGTGTTCATCGGCAGCACCAGCTCCTTGCCGCACAGCGCGGCCAGTTCGCCACAGAAGTCGGCGAAGCGGTCGTGGAAGAAGGCGCGCGAGGTGAGCGTGACCCGCTCCAGCTGCGCCTTCGCCGCGTCGATCAGCCTCCGGTTGCCGTGGCCGAAGTTGAGGGCCGAGTAGCCCGCGAGCATGTCGAGGTAGCGCTTGCCCTCCACGTCGGTCATCCACGCGCCCTCCGCCGAGGCGACGACGACGGGGAGCGGATGGTAGTTGTGCGCGCTGTGCGCGTCGGCGGCGCTGATCGCGGCCGCAGTGGCGGCATTGCTCTGGGCATCGGTCTGAGTCGACACGGGGTCTCCGTTTCGTCCGTGCGGGCAGTGACGAGGGTGGCGTCATTGTCTATCTCGCTCGCGATGCGGACGGGGAAACATCGAACGTGGCGCGGCCGCTAAGCTGGGCGGCACGCACGGCGACTGGCGTACGGAGAACCAACTCCGGGGGAGTCGTGCGCGCACGACCGCATCAAGGGCCGCTCGCCTGGGCCTCGCGGGGACGAGATCTGACATCGACCCCGGAGGAGCCGCCATGTCCGCGAGCCGCCACCCCGCCCTTTTCGCGACCGACCCCGAACTCGCGTCGTTCGTCGCGGCGGAAGAGCAGTTGCAGGCCGACACCCTGCGCCTGATCCCCAGTGAGAACTACGTGTCCGCCGCCGTCCTCGAAGCGTCCGGCACCGTGCTGCAGAACAAGTACAGCGAGGGCTACCCGGGCCGCCGGTACTACGAGGGTCAGCAGAACATCGACCGCGTCGAGGCCCTCGCGATAGAGCGGGCCAAGGGGCTCTTCGGCGTGGACCACGCCAACGTCCAGCCCTACTCCGGCTCCCCGGCCAACCTGGCCGTCTACCTGGCCTTCGCGCGGCCCGGCGACACCGTGATGGGCATGGCCCTGCCGATGGGCGGGCACCTGACGCACGGGTGGGGGGTCTCCGCGACCGGGTCGTGGTTCCGGGGCGTGCGCTACGGCGTCCGCGCGGACACGGGCCTGATCGACTTCGACGAGGTCCGTGACCTGGCGCTCAAGGAGCGGCCGAAGGTCATCTTCTGCGGTGGCACCGCGCTGCCGCGGACGATCGACTTCGCGGCCTTCGCCGAGATCGCGAAGGAGGCCGGGTCGGTGCTGGTGGCCGACGTGGCGCACATCGCGGGCCTGATCGCGGGCGGTGCGCACCCCAGCCCCGTCGCCCACGTCGACGTCGTCTCCACCACCACGCACAAGACGCTGCGGGGGCCGCGCGGGGCGATGCTGATGTGCCGCGAGGAGCACGCGAAGGCCATCGACAAGGCGGTCTTCCCCGGGCTCCAGGGCGGGCCGCACAACCAGACGACCGCGGGCATCGCGGTGGCCCTGCACGAGGCGGCGCAGCCGGCCTTCGTGTCGTACGCGCACGGGGTGGTCGCCAATGCGAAGGCGCTGGCGGCGGCGCTGCTGGAGCGGGGCTTCGACCTGGTGTCGGGAGGCACCGACAACCACCTGATCCTGATGGACCTGACCTCGCGGGGGGTGCCGGGGAAGGCGGCGGCGAAGGCGCTGGACCGGGCGGGGATCGTCGTGAACTACAACACGGTGCCGTTCGACCCGCGCAAGCCCTTCGATCCCTCGGGGGTGCGGATCGGGACGCCGTCGCTGACCTCGCGGGGGCTGCGGCCGGAGCACATGCCGGTCGTCGCCGACTGGATCGCGCGGGGGGTCGCGGCCGGTGCCGCCGGTGACGAGCCGGCCCTGGCCACCATCCGCGCCGAGGTGACCTCCCTCATGTCCGACTTCCCGGCCCCGGGCCTCCCCTTGTCCTGACCGGCCCCGGGCTCGCCGGCCGTCCGCGCCCCGTCGGCGGGGCTGGCCCACCCCTCAGCCCCGCCCCGCCCCCCCCCCCC
>NZ_JBITDP010000004.1:0-145674 GCF_044454405.1 Streptomyces sp. NPDC051555
CTCCGGGGGCGCCTCAAACGCCGGCGAGGCTGGATGTGGCCGGGGCCTGCCCGGGGCCACCTCGGCCGCGCCGGTGTCCGAGGCGCCCCCCGGAGGGGTGGGGGGCGGGCGGAAAGCGGTCGCTTGATTCGCACAAGATCAAGCCGACCGGGTACGCGCGAGTACGCGGGGTCACGCCCGCACCGCACCGCCCCGCACAGCGCAGAGGCGCCGGAGCCAATCGATTCCGGCCAGCGCGGGCCGAAGACCGCCCCCGCACCTGAGAGAATGGGCCCATGGCCTCTGATCGTCCCCGCGCGCTCTCCGGTATCCAGCCCACCTCCGGTTCGTTCCACCTCGGGAACTACCTCGGAGCGATTCGGCAGTACGTCGCCCTGCAGGAATCCCACGACGCCTTCTACATGGTCGTCGACCTGCACGCGATCACCATGCCGCAGGATCCGAAGGAACTCCGCGCCAATACGCGGCTCTCCGCCGCCCAGCTGCTCGCCGCCGGTCTCGACCCCGAGCGCTGCACCCTCTTCGTCCAGAGCCACGTGCCCGAGCACGCGCAGCTCGGCTGGGTCATGAACTGCATCACCGGCTTCGGCGAGGCCAGCCGGATGACCCAGTTCAAGGACAAGTCCGCCAAGTCGGGCGCGAACAACGCCACCGTCGGCCTGTTCACCTACCCGATCCTGCAGGTCGCCGACATCCTGCTGTACCAGGCGAACTCCGTCCCGGTCGGCGAGGACCAGCGCCAGCACATCGAGCTGACCCGCGACCTGGCCGAGCGCTTCAACCAGCGCTTCGGCCGGACCTTCACCGTCCCGGCCGCCCACATCGTCAAGGAGGTCGCGAAGATCTACGACCTCCAGGACCCGGCGATCAAGATGTCGAAGTCCGCGTCCACCCCCAAGGGCCTGATCAACCTCCTCGACGAGCCCAAGGCCACCGAGAAGAAGATCAAGAGCGCGGTCACCGACACCGAGGCCGAGATCCGCTTCGACGCCGAGAAGAAGCCCGGCGTCAGCAACCTGCTCACGATCTACTCCACCCTCACGGGTACGGCGATCCCCGTCCTGGAGGAGAAGTACGAGGGCAAGGGCTACGGCGCGCTGAAGACCGACCTGGCCGAGGTCATGGTGGACTTCGTCACTCCGTTCAAGCAGCGCACGCAGGAGTACCTGGACGACCCGGCGACCCTGGACGACGTCCTCGCCAAGGGCGCGGAGAAAGCCCGCGCGGTCGCTTCCGAGACGCTGGCGAGCGCGTACGACCGACTCGGTCTCCTGCCCGCGAAGCACTGACGGCGCCGGTCGCGAACCGCTGGGACCTGCGACTCTGGCCGTTTGGATGCGCTGGCCTCACACTGGGGGCGGAACACCGCGCACAGGCGACGCACAGACGCATGACGACGACCGCATGCGGATCACGGATCAGATCACCGAGGAGACATACGTGGGGACCGTAACGCTCGGCGTTTCGATCGCGGTCCCGGAGCCGTACGGCAGCCAGCTCCAGCAGCGGCGCGCCGGCTTCGGGGACGCTGCCGCGCACGGCATCCCCACGCACGTCACCCTCGTACCGCCGACCGAGGTGGACGCCGAGCGGCTGCCCGCGATCCGGGCCCACCTGGCCGAGGTCGCGGCGGCCTTCCGTCCCTTCGCGATGCGGCTCTCGGGCACCGGTACCTTCCGGCCGCTCTCGCCCGTGGTCTTCGTCAAGGTCGTCGAGGGCGCCACGGGCTGCACCCGGCTCCAGGGCCAGGTCCGCGACCCCGGGGGCCCGGTCAGCCGGGAGCTGGCCTTCCCGTACCACCCGCACGTCACGGTCGCCCACGGGATCTCCGAGGAGGCGATGGACCTGGCCTTCGAGTCCCTCGCCGACTACGACGCGGACTGGACCTGCACGGGCTTCGCGCTCTACGAGCAGGGCTCCGACGGGGTCTGGCGCAAACTGCGCGAGTACCCGTTCGGGACCGGTCCGACGGGCGTTCCGGCGCAGGCCGGGTCACCGGTCGACGAGCCGACCGCGCACCGCGCCTGACCCCGCTCCCGACCCTGCTCCCGACCCTGCTCCTGCCCCTGGGGCCGGCCGACCGGACGCAGCGGCCGCAGGCCCACCATCGTGTGGAACCGGAGCTTGCGCAGGAGCAGGTCGTGGAACGGGCGAGCCGTCAGGCGGAAAGTCACAATCGACGACCGTAGCGCCCAAAAGCCACAATCCCGGCTATTTCGGGAGGCTGAATTACGGTGACCCCATGGACTGGCTGACGAAACTCCCTTTGATCGGGCCCCTGGTGCGTCGCCTCATGCGGACCCACGCGTGGCGTTCGTACGAGCGTCTGGACCGGGTGCGCTGGAGTCGGCTCGCCGCGGCCATCACCTTCATCAGCTTCCTCGCGCTCTTCCCGCTGATCACGGTGGCCGCCGCCGTCGGAGCGACGCTGCTCACCGCCGACCAGCTCGACCGGCTGGAGGCCAACCTGGCCAAGCAGGTCCCCGGGATCTCCGACCAGCTCGACATCGACGGCCTGGTCCACAACGCCGGCACGGTCGGCCTCGTCGCCGCCGGGATCCTGCTCTTCACCGGCATCGGGTGGGTGGGCTCCATGCGCGGCTGCCTGCGCGCGGTCTGGGAGAAGGACGACGAGGACGACGGGAACCCCTTCGTCCGCAAGGGCAAGGACGCCCTCGTCCTGATCGGCCTCGGCGGTGCGGCCCTCGGCTCGGCCGCCGCCTCGATCGTCGGCTCCAGCGCGGTCGGCCGCTTCGGGAAGTGGCTGGGCATCCCCGACCACGGCGGCGGCGGCGCGGTCCTGCGCGCCGCCGCCTTCGCCGTCGGGGTGCTGGCCGCCTTCCTGCTCCTGCTGTACGTCCTGACCCTGCTGCCGGGGGTCCAGCCGCCGCGCCGGCGCCTGGTCCAGGCGGCCCTGATCGGCGCGGCGGGCTTCGAACTGCTGAAGCTGCTGCTCAGCGGCTACATGCGGGAGGTCGCGGCCAAGAGCATGTACGGGGCCTTCGGCGTCCCCATCGCCCTGCTGCTCTGGATCAACTTCACCGCGAAGCTGCTGCTCTTCTGCGCCGCCTGGACGGCGACCCGCGACGACGCCGACGGCGACGGCGCGGAGGACGCCGAAGCCGACAGCGACGGAGCGCAGGACGTCAGCTCGGGTCCCCGCCGCGCGCCTGGCGGCCCCGCGGCCACCGCCGGTTGACCAGGAACGCCCCGGCGGCCAGCACCGCCACCACGGCGCCCGCGATGCCGAGCGCCGTGCCGAGCCCGCCGCCGCCCTCCTCGCCCGCCGCGGCCGACGTGTTGTTCTCGTGCGACTGGGCGGGGGAGCCGTGCGAGGAGGTGTCCGCGCTCTTCGGTGGCACCAGCTCGCCGACCGGCTTCACCTTCCCGACCGCCGCGAAACCCCAGTCGAAGAGCGTCGCGGTCTCCTCGTAGACCGAGTTGACGCCGCCCGCGCTCGGATTCATCACGGTCACCACGAGCTTCTTGTCACCGCGCTGCGCGACCCCGGTGAAGGTGGACCCGGCCATGGTGGTGTTGCCGTTCTTCACCCCCGCGATGCCCTTGTAAGGGCTGATGCCGCCCGCGCCCGTCATCAGCCGGTTGGTGTTCTGGATCTCGAAGGAGTCGCGCGGCTGGCCGGGCCGCTGCTCGCCCGGGAACTTCGCGCTGGCCGTGGCCGCGTACTCCCGGAAGTCCTTCTTCTGCAGCCCGGAGCGGGCGATGAGGGTCAGGTCGTAGGCGCTGGACACCTGGTCCGGGGCGTCGTAGCCGTCGGGCGAGATGACGTGCGTGTCGAGCGCCTGCAGCTCCTCGGCGTGCGCCTGCATGTCCTTGACGGTCTTCTCCACGCCGCCGTTCATGGCCGACAGCACGTGCACGGCGTCGTTGCCGGAACGCAGGAACACCCCGAGCCACAGGTCGTGCACGGTGTATTCCTGGTCCTCCTTGACCCCGACCAGGCTGCTGCCCGCGCCCATCCCGGACAGCTCCTGCTGACTGACCTTGTGCACCTGGTCCTTGGGGAGCGTGGGCAGCACGGTGTCCGCGAAGAGCATCTTCAGCGTGGAGGCCGGGGGCAGCCGCCAGTGCGCGTTCTGCGCCGCCAGCACCTCGCCGGTCTCCGCGTCCGCCACGATCCAGGAACGCCCCGTCAGGTTCGTCGGCAGCGCGGGCGCGCCCGGCATCAGGTTGACCTGCGGGCCCGGCTGACCCAGCAGGCTGCCGCCGATCCCGGACATCTTGGGGGGCGGTGCGGGCGCCTTCACGGGGGGCTTGCCGCCCTTGTCGTCCGAGGACGGCGTGGGGGTGGGCGTGGGCGGGGGAGTGACGGCGTACGCGGGGGCCGCGACCAGGGCGGGCAGCAGCAGCGCGGTGGAGAGGACCGTCAGCGCGGTCTTTTTGGCAGACACGCACGAGAACGTACATCCCCTCGCCGCGTCAGCCGGTCCGCTCCGGCCAACCCGCCGCAACCACCGCCGGGACAGCCCACCCCGACGCGTCCGTCCTGGGGACGGAACCGATACTGGGCCCATGAGACTCAGCCGCGCCGCATCCTGGTTCCTGCTCGCCTTCGGGGCGTGGTCCTGGTTCATCTGGACGACCTTCGTTTCGAACCTGTGGAAGGACGGCAGTGGGCTGGCCTTCGACGACGCCGGTGAGCCGACCGCGTACTTCTGGGTGCACCTGATGCTCGCCATCGCGTCCTTTCTCCTGGGGACGGGTGTGGGGATCATCGGGTTGCGTGGGGTGCGGGCGCTGCGGCGTGGATCACGTGGTGAGCGGTGACCGTCCTGGTCTTCGCGCTGGTGGCGCTGGCGGTGCTGGCCCTGTTGGTGCTGGTGCACCGGTGGGTGTGGGTCCGGCTGGTGCGTGACACGACCGCGCCGGGCGGGTGGGCGCGCCGGGTGCTGACGGGGTGTGTGGTCGGGCTGCCGCTGTTGTCGGTGGCGGCGCTGGTCGCGGGGCGGGCGGGGGCGCCGTTCTGGGTCCAGCGGGGGGTTTCGTGGCCGGGGTTCATGTGGCTGGCGCTGCTGTTGTACCTGGTGCTGGCCCTGCTGGTGGCGGAGCCGCTGCGGCTGTTCCTCCTCCGCCGGGCCGCCTCCGGCGGGGTCGCTGGTGTCGGGGGTGGCGCGCCCGCCGGGGCCGAGGGTGGCGTGGCCCCCGCCGGATCCCCCCACGCCTCCGGCGGCGCCTCAAACGCCGGCGGGGCTGAGGGTGGCGGGGCTGAGGGGGGTGCGCCCGCTGGGGTCCGTTGTGCCTCCGGCGGCGCCTCAAACGCCGGCGGGGCTGACGGTGGCGGGGCTGGTGATGGGGGTTCCGGGCGGGCGAATTCAGCCTCGCCGGCGTTTGAGGCGCCGCCGGAGGCTGCGTCGGCCCACCCGGCGCCGCAGGGCTCCCCACAGGCCGGCCCCGGCGAGGTCGGCTCCGGGCCCGGGAGTACCCGGCGGGTGTTCGTGGCGCGGGCGCTGGCCGGCGCGGCGGTGGCGGCCGCGACGACCACCGTCGGCTACGGCACGTACGGCGTCCTGCGCGGCCCCAAGGTCAAGCGCGTCACCGTCCCCCTCGCCAAACTCCCCCGCGCCGCCCACGGCTTCCGCATCGCCGTGGTGAGCGACGTACACCTCGGCCCGATCCTCGGCCGCGCCCACACCACCCGCATCGTCGAGGCCGTCAACGCCACCCAGCCGGACCTGATCGCGATCGTCGGCGACCTCGTGGACGGCTCGGTCCACGACCTCGGGTCGGCCGCCGAGCCGCTGGCCCGGCTGCGCGCCCGGCACGGCAGCTTCTTCGTGACCGGCAACCACGAGTACTTCTCCGGCGCCCAGCAGTGGGTGGACCACGTCCGCGAGCTCGGGCTGCACCCGCTGGAGAACGCCCGCCAGGAGCTGCCGTACTTCGACCTCGCGGGCGTCAACGACGTCGCCGGCGAGAGCGAGGGGCACGGCCCGGACTTCGACCGCGCCCTGGGCGGCCGCGACCGCGACCACCGCACGGCCGTGCTCCTCGCCCACCAGCCGATCGTGATCCACGACGCGGTCCGCCACGGGGTGGACCTGCAACTTTCGGGGCACACCCACGGCGGTCAGCTGTGGCCGGGAAACTACCTCGCGGAACTCGCCAACCCGACCGTCGCGGGTCTGGAACGATACGGGGACACGCAGCTTTACGTGTCCCGGGGAGCCGGTGCGTGGGGACCCCCCGTAAGGGTGGGGGCACCCTCTGACATCACCGTCGTTCAACTCGCCTCATACCAGACATAATTCCTCGGACCCGGCACCGAAACGCCCTTCCACCTCCGAATTTTCCGTGATTGGGTGACCGGTAATCGGATAAATATGCGCCAGCAGCGGACGAGCGGCTCGGCGCGGGGTGGGCTATGAGGAGTTCTGGGATGCTGCGGTCTGTCCGCTCCAAGATCATCGCGGCCGGGCTGGTCCTGGGCACAGTGGGGGCCGGAGCCTGGGTGCTGCTGCCCGACGACGCCGCCGGGCATGGCGCGATCACGGTGGGTACGACCGACTCGGTCTCCTCGCTGGACCCGGCGGGGGCGTACGACGCCGGGTCCTGGGCCCTGTACAGCAACGTCTACCAGTCGCTGCTGACCATCAAGGCCGGATCGGACGTACCGGTCCCGGACGCGGCCACGGCGTGCAAGTTCATCGGGGCGAAGCTCACCACGTACCAGTGCGAGCTGCGCACCGACGTGAAGTTCGCCAACGGGCGCACGATCACGGCCGAGGACGTCAAGTTCTCCATCGACCGGATCAAGGCGATCAACTCCAAGCAGGGCCCGGCGCCGCTGTTCAACACCCTGGAGTCGGTCAAGGCCGAGGGGCGGACGGTCACCTTCAACCTCTCCGCCCGTGACGCCACCTTCCCCTTCAAGATCGCGACGGGCGCCGCCGCGATCGTCGACAAGGACAAGTACCCGGCGAAGGGGCTGCGCGAGGACGACAAGGTGGACGGCTCCGGGCCGTACGTCCTGGGCGCCTACAAGGACGGCGCGAGCGCCGAGCTGAAGCCGAACCCGGCCTACAAGGGCGCGGTCAAGTCGGCCAAGGCGCCGGTCACGGTCAAGTACTTCAAGGACTCCGACTCGCTGAACGCGGCCTGGAAGGACAAGGGGATCCAGGTCGCCCACCGCGACATGCCCCCGGAGGTCCTGGCGGCTCTGAACCCGAGCCTGAAGGACACCCGCTACCAGGAGTCCGGCGGCACCGAGACCCGCAGCATGGTCTTCAACGTCCGCCCGGGCTCGGCGACGGCGAAGCAGCCGGTCCGCCAGGCGATCGCCGCCCTGCTCGACCGGTCGAAGATCGCGGGTGACACGTACAAGGGGACGGTCACCCCGCTGTACTCCACCGTCCCGGCCGGCATCGCGGGTCACAGCACGCCCTTCTTCGACACCTACCCGTCGCCGAACGCCGCGACCGCGAAGAAGATCCTCAAGGACGCCGACATCCCGACCCCCATCAGCTTCAAGCTCGGCTTCAACGTGCGCGGTGCGAACGTCCCCGAGGCGGCCGAGATCAAGAAGCAGTTGGAGTCCTCGGGCCTCTTCCAGGTGCAGACCGAGGCCGTGCCGGTGTGGGAGGACTTCCAGCGGGACTACGCGGCGGGCAAGTTCGACGCCTACACCATCGGTTGGATCCCCGACTTCCCGGACGCGGACAACTTCACCGCTCCGCTCGTCGGCGCCGACTCCAGCATGAACAACGGCTTCGCCGACAAGACGGTGGGCGACCTGATCACCCGTACCCAGTCCTTCTCGAACCGCAGCGAGGCGGCGAACGACTTCCGCGAGCTCCAGCGGGTCGTCTCCCAGCAGATCCCGATGCTGCCGATCTGGCAGAAGAAGGACTACGTCCTCTCCCGCGAGGCCGTCACCGGGGCGCAGTACCTCTCCGACGGCACGGGCGTGTGGCGCCTGTGGGAGCTGAACTGGCTGTGAGGCCGGGCGGCCGCCGGGCCGTAGGGGCCAAAGGGGCCGCGGGGCCCCGTCGGTGGGAACGGATCGCAGCGGGAGGCGTCGGACGACTCAGTCGTCCGACGCCTCCCGCGTTCCCGCCCTGTCGGCCTTCTCGGCCCTATCCGCCTTGTCAGCCTTGCCCGGCTTGGTGAAGCGGGACGCCTTCTTCGTGGAGGCGGCGGCCTGGGCCATGCCGGGCAGGAAGTCCGCGAAGAGCTCGTGCAGTTCGCGCACCAGCGGCCGCAGCACCCGGAAGCGGGCCAGGACGATCCCGCGCGTGGTCAGCTGCGCGCCGCGCTCCGCCAGCCGCCGGGTCTTCTCGCTGTTCTCCGAGCGGTCGAAGACCCAGTAGAGGACCAGCCCCATCTGCGAGAGCCACATCAGCTCCGGCAGTACGTCGGCCAGTTCCTCGGGCACCTTGGTCTTCGCCCCGGCCAGGACTTCCTTGTGCATCTCGATCGCCTGGCGCCGCGCGGGCTCGGACTCGGCCGAGAACGGGCTGAGCGGACTCTCGGGGTCCGCCGCGTTCTTGAAGAACTGCGCGGCGAACTCGTGGAAGGGCTCCGCGATGTCCAGCCAGCTCAGGAAGACTCCGGCGAGCCGCTTCTGCAGGTCGCTCTCGCTCTCCAGGATCGGCCGGACGGCAGCCTGGTGGGAGCTGCCGATCCGGTCGTAGAACCCCTGGACCAGGTGTTCCTTGGACTCGAAGTAGTAGTAGGCGTTGCCCACCGAGACTCCGGCCTCCTTGGCGATGCCCCGCATGGTCGTCTTGTCGTAACCGCGTTCCTGGAACAGCTTCAGGGCGGTTTCGAGGATCAGCGTGCGGGTGTGTTCGCTCTTGGGAGCCTTCTGATCAGTCACGGTGTCCGACCTTATCGGGGTACGGCGCATTGGTCGTCACAGGCGACCTCGGCGGCAGGATCCTGCGAGGAACGGACGGCTCCGCGCCAGGCGGCCGCCGCGAGCATCGTGGCCCGGGCGAAGGGCCGTCCGGTGGTCGTGGCCAACCAGTTGGCCTTGGGGCGGTGTTCGAGGAGGGCCCACAGGGTCACGATGAAGGCGTCCGTGCCGGTCCACACCTGGCCGCGGTCCCCGATCACCGTGATCTCGCGCCGCGTCGCCGCGTGGTCGAGTCGGGGGAAGCGGTTCCGGGCCCCCTGCGACCCGGCGGGGATCAGTGCCAGGGGGACCAGGCAACGTTGGCTCAGCAGCCAGTTCCTGATGTGCACGCAGAGCGGGCACTGGGCGTCGTAGAGGACGACGAGCTTCTGTACGGGCGCACTCGCCACCCCGGCGGTGAGCATCGGTCAGGCTCCGGCCGGGGCGGTCCAGCCCTGCGGCGCGACCGGCGGGGTCTGCTGGCGCTCCATGATGCCCCGGCGGCGGATCTTGTTCAGCACCCACACGTTGCCGAGGTGCATGACGCCGAGGACGAGCAGGACGACGCCGAGCTTGACCGAGAGGGCCTCGAAGATCCCGCGGGCCTCCAGGATGGCGTAGTCGGCCTGGAGGTAGAGGGCCACGAAGCCGAGGTTCACGAGGTAGAACCCGACGACCAGCAGGTGGTTGACCGCGTCGGCGAGCTTTTCGTTGCCCTGGAGGACGTCGGCGATGAAGATGCGGCCGTTGCGGGTGAGGGTGCGGGCCACCCAGACGGTCAGCCCGACGCTGACCAGCAGGTAGATGACATAGGTGAGGACGGTGAGATCCATTGCCCCGGCTCCTTGAACGTGTTCAACTGCTTGATGTGCATGACTGTAGACCTGTTTTTGAACACGTTCAAGCGAATGGCGCGAGCAATCCTCGACCGGCCGCGGCTCGGCCGACGCGCTTCGGGGTGCGGGGCGCTGACGCGCGATGCCCATGGGGGAGCTGCTGGCGACGGGCGCGAGCCCGGCCCAGGGCTGTCACCGCATGGAGGGATTGATCGGCGGGGGCGCGGGCGCGGGCGCCCGCGCGGTCCGCTCGGCCCCGCGCGCTGCCCGCTACGGCGCTGTTCGCGGACCGGCGGGTCCCGTACCTGCCCACGGACCCCGGAGGGCCGCCCACGGGGCGCCCTGCGCGTCCTGGGCGGCATGCCGAGGGGCCATCGTGGCGGCGGTGCCGGCCAGGAAGCGGCGAGCCCTCAGATGCTGAGCGAGCGGGCGTAGTTGAGCTGGTTCATCACCCAGGGGAAGGTGTTCATGTCGACGGCCGGGATCATCGTGGCGTGGTGGCGACCACCGCTGGTCACCGTCACCTGGATGTAGCCGCTGGTGACCTTCTCCTTCATCAGGAGGAAGAGCAGGCCGAGCAGGCAGAAGACGGCGAAGACGACCGCGAGCACGATGGACGAGGTGGGGATCTTCTCCTCGGTGCGCGAGAAGTCCGTGGCGTTCCACATCGCGCCCCTGAGCGGCATGGTCCCGCTCGGGGTGATGATCTGGTCCCCGGCGACGGTGATGTCCCCGAGGGCGAAGGACGCCATCCCGGGCGCCGCGTACGGGACGCCCTGACCGCCGATCGTGGGCTGCTGGTAGGGCGGGGCGTCGGGATAGGGCTGGGGGTATCCGTAGCCCGGGTTGCCGGGCTCCCACTTGGGCTCGCCCGATCCGCCCTGCCCGGGATCGCCTGCGTACGGGTTCGGCTGCTGCTCACTCATACGGCCGATCTTTCCACAGTCCCCGCACGGCTCCCACGGCCTCGCGGACCGCCGCCTACGGGGCGGTGAGCTCCCCGGTGATCGTCAGCCCCTTGGCGGGGCCGTCGGGGATCGTGACGGGGGTGCCGTAGCCGACGCGGCTCTTCGACCCGTACGCACCCTTGGCCGGGTCGGGGGAACTGAAGACGGTGACCGTACCGCCGTCGTCGAAGTCGTCGATGACGATGTACACGGGGATGCCGGCCTGGGCGTATCGCCGTTGTTTGCGAATGTGGTCCCGCCTGTGGGCGTCCTTACCGGGCGAGACGATCTCTGCGACGAGCGGTACCCGGGTGGCGTCCACGCCCAGATCCTCTTCGTCGGGAATCTCGTCAAGATCTCGCGGGCCCACGAAGAGATCGGGGATGCAGACCTTGCGGCCGTGGATGACGTTGATGTCCTGGAAGACCTTGAGGTCGCCTTCGAGATGGGCGTCCAGGGCCCATCGCAGACGGCTGGTGAGTAGGCCATGGCGGCGACGGCCGGTGGGAGACACCTCGATGAACCCTTCGATGATCTCGGCCCGGTAGCCCTCCGGAAGGTCCATCGCCTTCCAGGCCTGCCAAAGGACCTCATCGAGCCCCGGGTCATATGGGGTCTCATGGGCAAGAGCGGACATGGGAAGCACCTCCTTCTCTCAGTGTGGGTGCGGACAGCGCTTCGGTACAAGCGACGTCGGGGACCGTACCGCCGTTCGCCCGTCGCCCCGGTGCGATGAAAGGTTCATCCGGGGGATCTCCACCCTTACGGGGACCGGTACGCCGAAGGCCCCGCCCCGGTGCGAACACCGGGGGCGGGGCCCTCGTACGAGAACTGACCCGGGGGTCAGAAGCGGCGCGTGATCAGGGCGCGCTTGACTTCCTGGATGGCCTTCGTGACCTCGATGCCGCGGGGGCACGCGTCGGTGCAGTTGAAGGTCGTGCGGCAACGCCACACGCCGTCCTTGTCGTTCAGGATCTCCAGGCGCTGCTCTCCGGCCTCGTCGCGCGAGTCGAAGATGAAGCGGTGCGCGTTGACGATCGCCGCCGGGCCGAAGTACTGGCCGTCGTTCCAGAACACCGGGCACGAGGACGTGCACGCGGCGCACAGGATGCACTTGGTGGTGTCGTCGAAGCGCTCACGGTCCTCGGCGGACTGCAGGCGCTCGCGCGTCGGCTCGTTGCCCTTGGTGACGAGGAACGGCATGACGTCCCGGTACGCCTGGAAGAAGGGCTCCATGTCGACGATGAGGTCCTTCATCACCGTGAGGCCCTTGATGGCCTCGATGGTGATGGGCTTCTCCGGGTTGAGGTCCTTGATCAGCGTCTTGCAGGCGAGCCTGTTCTTGCCGTTGATCCGCATCGCGTCGGAGCCGCAGATGCCGTGCGCGCAGGAGCGGCGGAAGGTCAGCGTGCCGTCGAGGTCCCACTTGATCTTGTGGAGACCGTCGAGCACGCGCTCCTTCGGGTCGATCTCGACCTGGAAGTCCTGCCAGGTCGACTCTTCCGAGATCTCCGGGTTGAACCGGCGGATCCGGAAGGTGACCGTGATGAACGGGGAGGCCGCGGCCGCCGCTTCCATCTCGTCCGTCTTGGACATGGTCGGGGTGGCCATCAGTACTTACGCTCCATCGGCTGGTAGCGGGTGACGACGACGGGCTTGTAGTCCAGCCGGATCGTGTCCTTGGCGTCCGGCCCGTCGCCGACGACCTCGCGGTACGCCATGGTGTGGCGCATGAAGTTGACGTCGTCGCGGTTCGGGTAGTCCTCGCGGTAGTGGCCGCCGCGGGACTCCTTGCGCGCCAGGGCCGAGACGGCCATGACCTCGGCCAGGTCGAGCAGGTTGCCCAGCTCGATGGCCTCCAGCAGGTCCGTGTTGAACCGCTTGCCCTTGTCCTGGACGGACACGTGCAGGTACCGCTCGCGCAGCTCCGCGATCTTCTCGACCGCGGTCTTGATCGTCTGCTCGGTGCGGAACACCATCACGCAGGCGTCCATCGTCTCCTGGAGCTCCAGGCGCAGGTCGGCGACCCGCTCCTTGCCCGTGGAGTTGCGCAGCCGCTCGACCTGGTCGATGACCTGCTGCGCCGGGTTCTCCGGCAGCTCGACGTAGTCGTTCTCCGCCGAGTACTTCGCCGCCGCGATGCCCGAGCGCTTGCCGAAGACGTTGATGTCCAGCAGCGAGTTGGTGCCCAGGCGGTTGGCGCCGTGCACGGAGACGCAGGCGACCTCGCCGGCCGCGTACAGGCCCGGGACGACGGTGGTGTTGTCCGACAGGACCTCACCCTCGACGTTGGTCGGGATGCCGCCCATGGCGTAGTGCGCGGTGGGCTGGATCGGGATCGGGTCCGTGTAGGGCTCGATGCCGAGGTAGGTGCGCGCGAACTCCGTGATGTCGGGCAGCTTGGCGTCCAGCTGCTCCGGCGGGAGGTGCGTCAGGTCCAGGTACACGTGGTCGCCGGCCGGACCGCAGCCGCGGCCCTCACGGATCTCGGTGTAGATGGAGCGCGAGACGACGTCACGGGACGCGAGGTCCTTCATGACCGGCGCGTACTTCTCCATGAAGCGCTCGCCGTCCTTGTTGCGGAGGATGCCGCCCTCACCGCGGGCGCCCTCCGTCAGCAGGATGCCCATGCGCCAGATGCCCGTCGGGTGGAACTGGAAGAACTCCATGTCCTCCAGCGGCAGACCGCGCCGGAAGCAGGCCGCCTGGCCGTCACCGGTGAGGGTGTGCGCGTTGGAGGTCACCTTGAAGAACTTGCCCGTGCCGCCGGAGGCGTAGATGACGGACTTCGCCTGGAAGACGTGGATCTCGCCGGTCGCCAGCTCGTACGCGACGACGCCGGCCGACTTCTGGACCCCGTCCTCCTCCACGAGGAGCTGGTCCAGGACGTAGAACTCGTTGAAGAACTCCACGCCCTCCTTGACGCAGTTCTGGTACAGCGTCTGGAGGATCATGTGGCCGGTGCGGTCCGCGGCGTAGCAGGACCGGCGGACCGGGGCCTCGCCGTGGTTGCGCGAGTGGCCGCCGAAGCGGCGCTGGTCGATGGTGCCGTCCGGGGTGCGGTTGAACGGCAGGCCCATCTTCTCCAGGTCGAGGACGGCGTCGATGGCCTCCTTCGCCAGGATCTCGGCGGCGTCCTGGTCGACCAGGTAGTCACCGCCCTTGACCGTGTCGAAGGTGTGCCACTCCCAGTTGTCGTCCTCCACGTTGGCGAGCGCGGCGGCCATGCCGCCCTGCGCCGCGCCCGTGTGGGAGCGGGTCGGGTACAGCTTCGTGAGCACGGCGGTGCGGCTGCGCTTCGTCGACTCGATGGCCGCGCGCATGCCCGCGCCACCGGCGCCGACGATGACGGTGTCGTACTTGTGGATCTTCATCAGGATTCGCCTCAGCCCGTGCCGCGGATGTTCGGGTCGAAGGTGAAGATCACCAGCGTGCCCAGAAGGATGGTGAACACCGTGGCGGTGTAGAGCAGGCCCTTCAGCCACAGCCGCGTGTTGGCGCGCTCCGCGTAGTCGTTGATGACGGTACGCAGACCGTTGGCGCCGTGCAGCATCGCCAGCCACAGCATCAACAGGTCCCAGCCCTGCCAGAACGGCGAGGCCCAGCGGCCCGCCACGAAGGCGAAGCCGATCTTGGACACGCCGCCGTCCAGCACGAGCTGGATGAGCAGGTGGCCGATGACCAGGACGACCAGGACGATGCCCGAGAGGCGCATGAAGAGCCACGCGACCATCTCGAAGTTGCCGCGGGTCGCGCGGGGGGTCTTGCTGGTGCGCTTGCGCGGGGCCTCGATGTACGGCGCCGGGTTGTCGACGTCGTAGAGGCTCACGCCCTCCACGTCGCTGATGCCCTGGGCGGAAGAAGTGTCAGAAGACATGCGTGTCACTTCCCGAACAGTTCGAGGTAGGCGTGGTGCAGGACGGGGTACACGGCCCCGGCCATCAGCACGACCCAAACGCCCACCACGGACCAGAGCATCTGCTTCTGGTAGCGGGGGCCCTTGGACCAGAAGTCCACGGCGATGACACGGAGACCGTTGAGCGCGTGGAAGAGGATTGCGGCGACGAGGCCGTACTCCATCAGCGCGACGATCGGCGTCTTGTAGGTAGCCACGACATCGTCGTACGCCTCGGGGGAGACGCGGACGAGAGCGGTGTCGAGGACGTGTACGAACAGGAAGAAGAAGATGAGGACGCCGGTGACTCGATGAGCCACCCAGGACCACATTCCTTCCCGGCCGCGGTACAACGTTCCAGCCGGCACGGAAAACCCTCCGGAAGCGGGGCGGGGGCCAGCCGGCTTCATTGTCGGTCGGGCCCGGCCGGGTACGGTCCTCCGGCCCCGGACATCGTAGCGACGCTTTGTCGGTTCCCTTGCGCGGGGGCCATCGGTGTGATCAAACAGGCACGGACGGACTATCCCACAGGAGCGAAACGCCCCAATTCAGACGCGTCGTCGGTGGTTCCGGCACCGGCCCCGCCCGACATGTGGAGAAAACCCACGAGGTGGGCGAGTCGCGAACACGCGACCCGGCGCAGTTCGTCGGCCGAGGTGGCCCGCTCCTCGTCCACCTCGTGCGCCATCCGCCGCCGGATCGCGGCCAACACCTGGTGCGCGTGCTCATCGGCCGGGTGCCCGTCGAGGCAGATCACGAAGGCGTGCCCGAACTTCCGCTCGTACTCCGCGTGCGCCGCGCCCAGTGCGAGGTGCGCGGCGTACGGGGCGTCGGGGGCCAGCTCCGCCGAGGACTCCTGGGCGAGTGCCTGGGCCAGGTCCGCCTGGCGCAGGTCGTACGCCGCCTCGTCCGCGGCGGCCAGCAGCGCGTCCAGGTCCGGGTACGGCCGGTGCTCGGCCACCCGGTGCGCCCAGCGGTCGCTGCCGCAGCAGCGCAGCAGGGCCTCCCGGGCGGACTCGGCCGACGCCGCGTTGAACCGAGCCAGCGCGCTGCCGCGGACCTGCGCCGGAAGGTGGCTGGACAGCGTGGGGCTCCTCGGGATGCTGGTGGGGTGTCACGCCACGCTATCGACGCGGAGGCCCGGGCGACGTACCCAACCGCGGATTTCACCCGGAAGAGAGCCGAAAGGAGGAGATGGGGCGGGTTGTGGAGGGGAAGGCGACCGAGACCGCCACCCCCCACAGGAGAGGCCCCGGCCGCCATCCGTTACGGGCTCGTGCGACAAGCCCGTACCCCTGTCAGCGCCGCGAGTGCGTTTTGTGTCACACCTCGCTTCGCGCACGGTTGGTTGCAGGTTGTACAACGCGTGGACGGGAGCCGCGACACGCCGTAACGTGCTGATTTGCGCCAGACGTACAGGACAGTGAACGGGTTGGGGACTTTGCTGGGGGACGACGCGGAGCTGACCGCCGCGGTGCTCGCGGCACAGGACGGCGACGAGAGCGCGTTCCGGACTGTGTACCGCGCGGTGCACCCGCGACTGCTGGGCTATGTCCGCACGCTCGTCGGGGACGGCGACGCCGAGGACGTGACCTCCGAGGCCTGGCTGCAGATCTCGCGCGACCTCGACTCCTTCACCGGCGACGCCGACCGCTTCCGCGGCTGGGCCGCGCGCATCGCGCGCAACCGCGCCCTCGACCACATGCGGATGCGCGGCCGACGCCCCGCCATCGGCGGCGACGAGAGCGAACTCACCGGCCACGCCGCCGACTGCGACACCGCGGGCGAGGCCATGGAAGCCCTCTCCACCGGCCGCACCATGGCCCTGATCGCCCAGCTCCCGCAGGACCAGGCGGAGGCCGTCGTGCTGCGCGTGGTCGTCGGCCTCGACGCCAAGAGCGCGGCCGAGACCCTGGGCAAGCGACCCGGCGCCGTACGGACGGCGGCGCACCGCGGGCTCAAGCGGCTCGCCGAGCTGATCGTGAGCGAGAACGACCTCGGGGCGGGCGACGGGGCGGGCGACGGGCGCACCGCGGGCCTCGGGGATAATCGGCCGGGCCGCACCGGTGACGGAGGCGGCAGCGGAGCCGCGGGAGCCGCCGGGGACACCGGTGGCGGCCGGGATCTGGACGCCGTACCCGCCCAGCGGGCCCGGTTCGGAGGACTCGCGGAGCGAACCGGTGTGACGCATTCACGTTGGCGGACGCAGAAGGACATGTGATGGCCGACGATCGCACCAGGTGGCTGGACAAAGCCGCGGCGGACAGACTGCTGCGCGGTGAACCGGTGGACCCGAGCGGCGACTTCCGCACCCGCGCGGACGCCGCCCGGCTGCGCGACGCCTTGGACTCCCTCGCTCCCCGCGCGGCCGCCACGACCGAACTGCCCGGAGAGGCCGCCGCGCTGGCCGCCTTCCGCGCGGCGCACCCGGACCGTGCGGCCGGCCGATCGGTCGGCGCCGCCGCCGGTGCTGTCGGTGGTGCTGTCGGTGCGGAGCCGCTGGTCGCCATCGTTCCCGTACCGACGCCGGTCGCGGTCGGGGCAGCGGTCGGGGCCGCCCGTGCCCCGCGCCGGGTCGGCGCGTGGCGACTGGGCCTCGCGGCCGCCGTCGCCAGCGTGGCCATCGGCGGCGTCGCGGCCAGCGCGGGCTCCGGCCTCTTCGACCGCGCCCTGCACCTGAACGCCGGCCCCCTGCCCTCCGCCGACGTCAGCGTCGAGCCCACCCCGGAGCCGGTCGGCGGCACCGCCGCACCGAGCGTCGAGGCGCCCCGGTGGTCGCGGCCGTCGGACGCCGGCAGCACCCCGGGCGGCCCGCACACCCCGGGCCCGGATGTCCGCGCCACCCCGGGCGCCACCGGCGCCGCGGCGAGCGGCGGGAACAACGGCGGAGCGGGCGGTACGGACGGCACGGGCGCCACCACGGGCAACGGCGCGGGCAAGGACAACCGAGAGCACTTCGGGATCACCGAGGGCGGCGGCGCCGGCGAGGGCAAGGACGCCCTGCGCGGGGCGGCCGACCTGTGCCGCGACTTCCGCTCCGGGCGGCTGAACGGCGACCGGGAGAACCGGCTGAACCTGTTGGCCAAGGGTCGCCAGAAGGTCCAGCGCTACTGCGACGAGCTGCTGAGGACCACCCCGGCCACCCCGCCGAAGGGGACGGGCCCGACGGACACGCTTCCCGTTCCGGGCCCCGGCCCGGGCCCGGGCACCGGGGACCCGTCGGGTGCGGCGGGCTCGCTGGGCCTGCGCCTGCGGCGCTGAAAGACGTCCCGCACACCTGCTCTGAGCTGGCTGTAACACTTTTCGAACCACCGGCGCAGTAACAAGTGAGCCGACTGGTCATCGGCCGCGCATGAGCCGGGGTTCCCCCCGTACCCCTGGGCTCTGCGCAACCTGGCGCGGGCGGGGTTCGTTCCCCCGGCCCTGCCCGCGCCTCTTACTTCCGTCCGCCGGTCACCAGTAGACGACGACCTTGTCGCCGACCTTCACCTGGTCGTAGAGCGCCGACAGCTTCGCCTTGTCGCGCACGTTCACGCAGCCGTGCGAGGCACCCGCGTAGCCCCGGGCCGCGAAGTCCGACGAGTAGTGCACGGCCTGGCCCTCGCTGAAGAACATCGAGTACGGCATCGGCGTGTGGTAGATCGTCGAGACCCAGTCCTTCGCCTTCCAGCCCACCGCGAACTCGCCCTCGCGGGTCGGGGTGTTCTCCGAGCCGAAGCGCACGTCCATCGTGGAGACGACCTTGCCGTCGATCATCCAGGCCAGGGTGCGGCTCTCCTTGCTGATGCACATCACCCGGCCCTTCATGCAGCGCGGGTCCGGCGCGTCGACCTGGTTCGTCGTCGGCGACATCTCCTCGGCGGTGGGCTTCTTGCTGACGCTCTGGACCTTCTTCCAGGTGGCGTCGTCCACCGAGCCGGACACGGTCAGCTGGTGCTTCGTCTGGAAGGACTTGACCGCCGCGATCGTCTTGGAACCGTAGAAGCCCGTGGGCGTCGCGCTGAACATGCCGAGCTGCTTGAGCCGCGCCTGGAGCTCGCGCACGTTGTCGTCCTCCGTGCCCTCGGCCATCAGGTACTTGGCCTGGGAGGCGGAAGCGGAGGCGGAGGCCGAGGGGGACCCGGACGCCGAAGCGGAAGCCGAGGGTGAGGCGTCGCCCGGCTTGTTGTCCTGGGCCGACGGCGAGGCCGGCGTCGAGGCGGCAGAGCTGGAGGAGGCCGGCCCCTTCGCATCCGACTTGTGCGGCCCGCAGGCGGTGGCGGTGGCGGCGAGAGCCACCGCGGTGGCCACTCCGAGCGTGCGGATGACGACTCTCTGGCGGTTCAGGCGGTGCATGGCAGGTCCCCCGGTTTCTATGACGTGTAACTAGACGATGCCTCGCGGGCGCGGATAGTTGCGGGCGCTCCCGGGATGTTGCGCCTTTGTGACCGGAGGCCGCTGCGGAGACGTTCTACCAGGCCGGGCCCCCTCCCCGCGGCGGGCAACGGGGCGTGTACGGGCACTATGTTTCGGCCACCTGGTTCTGAGACACTCCGGACATGTATGGCGTCACAGACCTTCCGACCTACCTCGCCGGCCTCGTCCTGATCATCCTGCTGCCCGGCCCCAATTCGTTGTACGTGCTGTCCGTGGCCGCCCGGCGCGGTGTACGGACCGGGTACAAGGCCGCCGCCGGGGTGTGGACCGGGGACACCGTGCTGATGACGCTGGCGGCGGTGGGGGCGGCCTCGCTGCTCCAGGCCAGCCCGGTGGTGTTCGGGGTGGTGAAGGTGCTGGGCGCCGGCTACCTGTCGTGGCTGGCGGTGGGGATGCTGCGGGGGGCCTGGGCGATGTGGCGGGCGCGGGGGGCGGAGCCGGAGGTGGTCGCCGCCGCTGCCGCCGCGCCCTCCGGTCCGGAGCGCCCGTACCGCCGGGCGCTGCTGATCAGCCTGCTCAACCCGAAGGCCATCCTGTTCCTGATGTCCTTCTTCGTGCAGTTCGTGGACCCCGCGTACCCCTACCGGGGGCTGTCGTTCCTGCTGCTGGGGTCACTGCTGCAGGTCGGCAGCTTCCTGTACCTCACGCTCCTGATATTCGGCGGCACGAAGCTCTCGGAGGCCTTCACCCGCCGCCGCCGACTCTCGGCCGGAGCCACCTCGATGGCGGGCGTCCTCTTCCTCGGCTTCGCGGCGAAACTGGCGATGAGCTGAGGCCTGGGGGTGCGGGGGCGGGGGGAGGCCCTGGTCAGGCTGCCGACCATCCGCTCAGGGAGACCGCTTTCTCGCCTCTCAAGTAGTGGTGAAGGGCGTTGGCCGTGGTGTCGACGAAGGCGTCGGGGATGGCGGCGACATCGATCCAGCGGACCTGGGAGTGCTTGCGGGGTTCGCGGTTCTCGGGTTCGCCGGTCCATTCGTGGGTGGCGAAGACGACCGTGAGGAAGCCGTTGGGGGCTTCGACTCCCCAGGCGCCGTGGATGACGTGGGCGACCTTGAGGGACTCCGGCTTCACCGTGAGGCCCGTCTCCTCGTGAAGCTCGCGGACCGCCGTCTTGGTGATGGGCTCACCCGGCTCGCTCTTGCCGACGGGGAGGTCCCACATGCCCTGGGCGAACTTGGCGTTCTCGCTGCGCTGGAGGAGGACGATGCGGTTGGTGGCCCTGTCGTGGACGATGACGGCCGCGACCAGCAGGGTCATGGAGTCGAGTGCCGGCTTGAGGGCTTGGGAGCGGTCGTCGGTCTGCTGGGCCACGGGGTTCCCTTCGTCGGGCGGGTTGTTGGGCATGTTAGGCGAGGGCCTCGCGGGCGCAGCGGGCGAGATCGGAGGCGCCGGGGACGCGGCGGCGCTGGTAGACCGCGAGGGTCGAGCGGATCGAGGAGATCGCCTTGCGGGTGCGTTCGGAGGTCACGCCCTCCATGAGGACGAGGGCCTGGGCCCAAGCGGCGACCGCTTCGTCGGCGCGGGCCTGGGCGGCGAGGCTGTCTCCGAGATCGGCGTGGGTGAGCGCGTGGACGCGCTTGTACTTCTCCGGGTCCCACCGGGTGAGCGCGTCGCGGTGCTGCTGCTCCGTGCCGAGGTGGTCCGCGAGATCGGTGAGAGTGCGGGCGGTGTGGCTGGCCACCGTGCCGGCGGCCGGCCCGCTGACGCGCGAGAAACTGGGCTGGGGCCCGTCCTCGCGTTGGAGGGCGTCCTCGGCGGCGAGGAGGGCGCGTCCGGCCGAGGGATTCTCGCCGACGGCCGCGTATGCGCGCGCGTGGGTGATGTGGAGGAGGGCTTCGGTCTGGCCGTCGACGTGGCCGAGGCCGAGCCGCAGAGAGCCTTCGACCAGTTCCACACAGTGCTGGGGCTGTTTGAGGCTGAGGGCTTGGTGGGCGAGGGCTCGCATCATCCAGGCTGCGTGGCCGTGGGGGTCGGCTTCGCAGGCGAGCTGGTAGCCGACCTGGTAGTAGCGCTGGGCGGCGCCCTCGTTACCGAGGTCGTGATGCTTCCACCCAGCCAGGTAGGCGAGTTCGGCGACGGCTCCAAAGGCCGCCTTGCGAAGCGGTTCCGAAGGGAAGCGCCCACGGAGCATCGGGGCTGCCGTGTCTGCGAGGTAAGCGGTGACCGTGGTCAGGCCGTGACCGCCGCCGAGGCGTTCGTCAGCGGCGCTGAAGGCTTCCGTGATCTGCCGTACGACGTCGATGTCGACGCTACCGACCAGGGAGCGGGCAGTGCGGGCGCGGAGCATCCGGGAGGTGGCTTCGTGGTCGTGCAGGAGCGGCATGGCCACGCCGGCCGTGGTGAAGGCGGCGATGGCCAGGAAGCGCCGGCGTTCGACGTCCGCCCGCCCCAGGTCCGTGATGGCGGTGACTGGGTCGGTCTCCGGTGATGACTGCGCGTCGGGTGAGCGGAGGCCGATCTCGGTCGGGGTGACGACGCGGTCCAGCCGTCGGGAGAGGGCCTCGGCCAGGTACTGGCCTGTCCGGCCGGAGGGCGAGCGGGTGCCGTTCGCCCAATGGGAGATCGCCGACTTGTTGGTCTGGAGCAGCTCGCCGTTTTCGGCGGCGATGCGGCGGACGTCTCTGGCGAGCGCGTCGTACGTGCACCCGGCGGACTCGATGGTGTCGCGCAGGCGGGGGTTGGGGGTGCTCGGCGCCTTCACGATTGCCTCCGGTCCGGAGCTGTAAACCGCGTATACCGCTTGGCCTCCGTCACACCGTACCCACTCTGCGTAGCCGGCGGTTCACTTATCGATAGCTGCCCCGCTTTCGAGCCGGGCGGCCCCCAAGTTCCGTACGCCCTCACGGGCTCGGGCATCCCTATGCCCGAGCCTGGACGATCAGAGACGGAGAAACGGTGACCGCCATCGATACCGAGACCATCACGGTCGAGTTGCACGACGCCTTCGACCCGCGCTGGAGTCGCCTGCCCGGCATCCAGGTGGACGGTCGATGCATCAGCATCGACCCGGCCGATTACTTCTTCCGGTTCGAGTCCAACACCTGGCTCGTCGCGGACTGGGGGCTGGTCAAGACCCAGCTCATGGACGTGGAGGAGACGATCGAGAGCGCGGTCGAACAGCTCGCGCTCGACTTCATCAAGAACCACGGCGAGTCCACGTCGGACGCCGCCCGCGTGCTCGCCACGGCGTACGGGGTCTACTCGTACCTCTTCCGCGAAGAGCACCTGGCGGGCCTCGGCCTGCCGCAGATCACCGCCGATCACCTGCGCATGCTGCGCGAGGCGGCCACGCTGATGGCGCTTAACAAGGTCGAGCTGGACGGGCACATCTCCAACGTCGGGCCGTGCTGGTTCTTCCCCGCCGCCACCTCCGTCGTTTTCGACCTGGACGACACGATGGGCGCAATGCTGGACGAGGTCTACCACGGCGGCTGGTTCAACGAGCACCGCCGGATCGAGTCCATCAAGGCCCACGCCGCGCTCGGCGGCCGGCTCGTGCACGGCTGCCAGTCCGTGCCGGACCAGACCGGCGGCGTCGTCGCGCCCTACGGTGCCTCGATGGCGAACTTCCGTGACGACCTGGCCGAGTTCAAGGCGGGCTGGATCGAGCAGGTCTTCGCCCACCGCGTGACCGTCGCCGAATAGCCCCAACCCCTGTACGGCTCCGGGGCGGAGTGCTGCGCTCGCCCGCCCCGGAGCACACACCGGACTCCCGGAGCCACCCTATGGACCAGAGCTTGACCGCCGCCCTGCTGGACGGCCTGTGCACCCTCGTCGGCAAGCCCCTCCCGGAACGGGCCGAGATCCGGGTCTGGGGCATGTCCGGCGTCGAACGCGTCACTTTCCCCGACGGGGAGAGCGCCGTCTTCAAGTACGCCAAGGAGCCCTTCGACCGTGAGGCCCAGGCTCTTCGGGTGGCCCATCGGCGCGGCCTGCCAGTACCCGAACTCCACGCCATTGCTATGCAGGACAAGTGGCTCGGGATGCTCATGGACGACCTCGGCACCCCCGTACGGGAGGCAGAGGACCTCGATGGTGTGGCCGCCGCCGTGATGCTCCACGCAGCCCGGCCGTCCGGCGCCCTGCCCTTCCTTGACGGGCAGGGCCTCGCGGCCTTGCCCGGCCGAGCCCTCGATCACCTCCAGCGGCTGAGGAGGGCCGACCGCTGGACGGACTGCGACGACATCGAGACCGCTCTGGGGAAGATCTCCGCTGCGGCCGACGCCCGCGTCCAGGGGGCGACGCTCGACCCGTTCGGCTGGGTCCACTCGGAGTTCCATCCCACGAGCGTCCACATCGGCGAGGACAGCTGGCACCTCCTCGACTTCGCGCGCGCCTTCACCGGCCCCGGCCTGATCGACCTCGCCTCTTACCACGGCACCACCGCCGTGCCGAGCCCCGTGCGACTGCGGGTGTTCCTGGAGCAGTACGTCGCCGTAGGCGGCCACGAAGACGCTCTCGCCGCCCGGGGCGGACTGGCCGCCGAAGAGTGGGCCCTGGGCTGGCACCGCATGTGGGCGGTCGAGTGGTTCATGGAGCAGGCCGTCCGCTGGATCAACGACCCGGCCAAGGACCCCGCCTACATCCCCGTCGTCCGCCGCCACCTGAACGACGTGGTCCAACTACTGGAGGTCTAGGTGCTCGCCCCGGTCTCCCCTTGGTATGTCCATGCCGTCCAGCGCTTCGCCGCCGGCCCGGCTCAGGCCCTTCCCGCACCGACTCGGATGGAGTGGAGCACTCACCCGGGTCTCGGCCCCGGCGCCGAGACCCTTGGCCGGGACCTGTGCCGCAAGCGCGTCCTGGAACTGGGCTGCGGCTCCGGACGCAACGTCGCCCACCTCGCCAAGCATCACCAGGCCCGCGCCATCGGTGTGGACCTGGTCGGACTCCAAGTACGACGCGCCCGCTCCCACTACGGCCACATCGCCGGCGCCACCTTCGCCGCCGGCCATGCCCTGCACCACCTACAAGCCGCCAGCCACACCTTCGACGCGATCTACTCCGTCTTCGGTGCCGTCGGCCTCGTCGCTCCCGAGCTGCTACTCGCCGCCATTTCCCGACGCCTGGGGCCGGGCGGTGTCCTGGCTTTCTCCGTTCCGCACCCGGCCCGGGCCGGAAGACATCCATCCACGGACGACCGTCCGCGCGAGGACTACGTCACCATGCCCGACCACAGGCGGCTGCCCATCGCCCGATGGGAGTTCGACGCCCGCCGCTGGGGTGCCCACCTCACCCGGAACGGTCTGCGGATCACCTCTGTGCTGGAACTCCGCCACCCGCGTCGTGACCCGTGGCCCACCACCCTCCTGATCACCGCCCGAAAACGATGACAGCTGACACTGGAGGCATCGATGACCCGCCCCTACCTGCTCCTGGACATCGACGGAGTCCTCATACCGTTCCCGGCGGTAGACGGCAGTACCCCGCCCACCCACGCCCGCCACGCCGTCCTGCCCAGGGGGCGGGGGCCGGATGACCCGGTGCCCGTCTGGCTCGATCCCAGTCACGGCCCGCTGCTCGCCGACCTCGTGACCAGCGGTCTCGTCAGCCCGGTGTGGTGCACGAGCTGGCGCGAGGATGCGACCAGGATCATCGGGCCGCTCCTGGGTCTGCCAGCCTTCCCGTACCTCGACCTCCCCCGGCCTCAGATCACCACGAGCCATCCCAACGGCTACCTTTGGAAACGCGACCACGTCGACCCGTGGCTCGGTAGAGCCCCCGTTGTCTGGATCGACGACGACTTCACCGCCCTCGACCACATCTGGGCCGCCGAACGTGCGGCCCGCGGCGACCCCACGCTCCTCGTCCAGCCGGACCCCTATGCAGGTCTCCGGCCGAGCCATGTCACCGAAGTGCAGGAGTGGGCCCTCACCGTCCGCCCCACCCCTGGGTGCCAGAGGATGCCGTAGCGGATCGACCGGCGCCGGCAAGGTCGTAGCCGGCTAGCCGGCTAGCCGGCGGCGGCGCGGCGCAGGCGTAGGACCGCTCGGCGCAGTCGGCGCAGGGTGTGGTGGGTGGCCAGGGGGGTCAGGCGGGTCGGGACGCGGCCGCCCGGGAGCGCCAGGGAGGTCAGGCGGCGGCGGGTGAAGTAGGGGCGGGTGCGCGGGGTCAGGTGCGCCGCCAGGTACGCCTCGGCTTCGGGGCGGCGGGCCGCCAGGACCTTCGGCTGCATCGTGAAGCCGACCGCCGTGAGCAGGGCCGGCAGGTGGGGGACCGCCGTCAGGAGGGCGGGGAGGTCGGGGAGCGGGGGTGCGGGCTCCGCCAGGTCCGGGACCAGGGCGTCCACCAGGACCAGGGGGACGCGGTTGCTGTTCTGGTACGGGGTGAGGCGGGCCAGGACCTGCTCCGTGCCGGTCCGGGCCACCGGGAGTCCGTACAGGGTCGCGGCCGTGAGCAGGGCGGTGGAGAAGCAACCCACCACCAGGGCGGGGCGGATGCTCGCGAACAGGGTCTCGGCGAGCACCGTCGCGGGCAGCACCCGCAAGGGGACGCCCAGCCGCGCCGCCTCCTCCTCGGCCCGCCGGGAGTACCCGGCCGGGGCGCCGGGGTGCGGTTTGAACAGCAGCCGCCGGTGTCCCCGGGCGCAGGCGCCCCGCACCATCGCGGCGTGCAGTTCCTCCTCCTCCGCGGCCGTGAGCAGGTCGAGCGCGGACAGGTACTGGCCGAGGAGCAGGGCCGGCGGTTCCTCGTCCGGGCCGGCCTCCGGCGCCGGGAGTTCCGCCAGGACCTTCAGGAAGGCGTCCGTCGGGACCGTCCGGGCCGGTACGCCGAACTCGGTCAGCAACAGCGGTTCCAGCCCGGGCACCAGGTCCAGGTGCAGGACGCGCCGCACCCGGGTGCCGAGCTGCGGATCGAGCCGGAACCGGGTCGGGCCGTAGCTCATCAGCCCGTCGGCGTAGACCTCGACGGCCGCGCCGGGGAAGAGCCGGCACAGCGCCTGGGCCGGGGCGACCTGTACGGACTCGACGTACAGCTCGATCCGGTCGTCGCCCAGGCCCCACAGCGCGCGCAACTGGCGTTCCCACAAGGGCGCGTCCTCCGGGCGCGGGGTCCAGGCGCCGGGGTGGAAGGGGGCGATCGCCGCGTTCCAGTCGAGGACCTCGTCGAAGCGGCTGCGCAGGGCGTCGAAGCCCGGCATCGAGGCGAGTGGCGGGGCGACTTCGGGGATCGGGGCGTTGTCGCTGGTCAGCAGGATGCGGTGGACCGGTGGATCCGCCGGGTCGGTGGGGTCGCAGGCGCCCGCGTCGACGGCGGCGGCGAGGGTGGCCGTCCCGTACAGGGTGGACGCGAGGAAGATCTGGGTGGTGGGCCGGTTCACGCCGACGCCCCCGAGGTCGACCGGTTCGAAGGGGCGCGGCGGCGGAGCAGTCGCCGCAGCAGGGCGGTCCGTTCGGCGTCCATCGAATTCAGCGTCTCGTCGAGCAGTGGCCGCGGCATTCGCCGGAGCGCTTCCGCACTCATCGAGCGGAGTTTTCTGGCCACGGCCGGTTCGAACCTTTCCCTGGATCCGATGTGGTGGGCGATAATTGCGCAATACGTGCGAACGGCTTTCGGAAGGAGATCCGCGGATTCATGATCTTGGGCGGTTTCCGACAGGACTTGATCGAATGCGCGGATGAAATCGAGCTGACGCTCGTCGCCGATCTGCGTCAAGGAGGTGGAGACCCCGCGCCGGTAGAAGACCCCGGGCAGGCCGACCGCCGCGAACGAGCGCGCCCCGCGGTGCAGCCGCCAGATCCACGGCCGGTCCTCCGCGGTCCGCAGCCCGTCCGTGAAGTGCAGCAGCCCCCGGTCGAGGAGGCGCCGGTGGTACATCCCGGCCCAGGCGTACGGGTAGTCCACCGAGGTGGACCGCCCGGCGGGCAGGATCGCGCCGCGCGGGTCGGCCACCACGTCGTACGGGCCGTGCGGGACGCGCTGCACGACCCGCTCCCGGCCGGTCACCTGGACATGGTCCGTGCGGACGAAGTCGCAGTTCAGGCCCTGTATGGCGGCCAGGGTGCGGGTGAGGTGGCCGGGGGCGAGCCAGTCGTCGCCGTCCAGGAAGGCCAGGTACTCGCCGCGTGCCGCGTCCAGGCCGGTGTTGCGGGCCGTGGCCAGACCGCCGTTGCGGTCGCACCGCAGGTGCACGGCCCCGGGCAGCTCGCGGACCGCCCGTTCGAGCAACTCGCCCGTCCCGTCCGTCGAACAGTCGTCGACGAGGAGGAACTCGATGTCGTCCCTCGCGTTGCGTCCGAGGCTCTTCAGGGCGTCCGGGGCGTATGCGCGCACGTTGTAGAACGGCACGACGACAGAGAGCTTCAGCACCCGGGCGACGTTATGGGGGCGTCCCGGCATTCGCCATGGACCGGACGAGGACTTCGCGTGAACGACGCGCGGCGGCTGCGTTAACCCGCCCGGCTCCGCATTTTGCCGACGGGTTGTTAACCCGCTGTTGCGTGCTCGTTGGGCCGGTCAGGAGAATTCCCGCATAGCTTCTCGGTCGTGCCAGTAAGCCAGCGGGTCGCCGTTCTCGCCGATTCCGATACGCGATGGAAATGGGGCGCGCTCACCGCCCGCGGACTCCTGCCGGGCACGCCGGGCCCCCCGGGGACCGGCGGCCACCACCTCACCGGATACCTGCTGCGCGGCCGGGCCACGCCCACCGCCCGCCAGCTCGGCGAGGTGGGCGCCCGGGTCGACCGACTGACCGAGGTGACCTGCGCCGAATTCCTCGACGAGCTGCGCCGCGAACGCTACGACGTGGTCGTCCTCGCCCTCGTCGGCGGCGCCGTCCAAGCCGTCCTGCACGGCGTGCGCGCCCTGTGGCCGGAGCCGGCGGCGCGCCCCGTGCTCGTCACCGGGTACGTCGGCGTCGTCTACGAGAAGCTCGCCGACGGGCTGCTGCTGCGCCACGGCGCCGACCTGGTCCTCGCCAACTCCCGCCACGACGCGCAGCGCTTCCGCGCCGTGTACGAAGGGGTCGGCGCCGACGCGGCCGCCGTCACCGAGACCGCCCTGCCCTTCCTCGGCGGCGCGCCGTACGAGAGCGCGGGCGGCGGCCGGGCCCGCACCGTGGTCTTCGCCGCCCAGCCCTCCGTGCCCGAGAGCCGCGCGGACCGCACGTACCTGCTCGCCCGGGCCGCCGGGCACGCCAGGGCCCACCCCGACCGCGAGGTGCTGATCAAGCTGCGCAGCCGTCCCGGCGAGCACACCACGCACCTGGAGGAACTCCCCTACCAGCGGCTCGCGGACCGGCTGCCCGGCGGGCTGCCGGCCAACTGCCGCCTGGTGTACGGGAACATGGGGGAGGTCCTGGACCGCACCGACCTGCTGGTGACCGTGTCCTCGACCGCCGCGCTGGAATCCCTGCACCGGGGGATCCCCACCGCCGTCCTCACCGACCTCGGCGTCCGCGAGGCCCTGGGCAACCACCACTTCACCGGCTCCGGCTGCCTCGCCTCCTGGGACCGCATCGACGCCGGGCTGCTGCCGACGGGGGACCCCGGCTGGCTCGCCGCGCAGGGGGTGCTGGCCGACGCCGGGGCCTTCGACGCGGCCCGCGCCCGGGTCGCGGAGCTGGCCGCGCTGCCGTTGCTGGCGCCGCCGGACCCGTACTACACGCTCACCACCGCGCCCGGGTACCTGCCCGGGCTGCTGGCCCGCCACCACCTGGCCCCCGACGGCACCCCGCTGCCCGGCTCGACGCGGCCCGCCGCGGGGGAGTCCCGGCTGCGCGGCTGGCTGCGCGGGCGGCTGCGGGAGGCTGCGCGGGGCGCGTACCGGCACGGGGTCCAGCGGGTGGCCCCGGCGATCCGCAGGATGGGGGAGCTGTGAGGGTGCTGGCCGTGATCCCGGCCCGGGGCGGCTCCAAGGGGGTGCCCGGCAAGAACCTCGCGGAGGTGGCCGGCGTGCCCCTGGTCGGCCGGGCGGTGCGCGCCGCGCTGGCCGCGCCCACCGTCACCGACGTGGTGGTCTCCACCGACTCCGACGCGGTCGCCGACGCGGCGCGGGCGGCGGGGGCCGACGCCCTGCGCCGCCCGGCGGCGCTCGCCGGGGACGCCGCGAGCAGCGAGAGCGCCGTGCTGCACGCCCTGGAGTCCTTCGAGGAACTGCACTCGGTCACCGTGGACGTGGTCCTCCTGGTCCAGTGCACGAGCCCCTTCCTCACGGCCTCCGACGTGGAGGGCGTCGCCGCCGCGGTGGCGGGCGGGGCCGCGGACTCGGCGCTCACGGTGGCGCCCTTCCACGGCTTCCTCTGGCGCGCCCCGGACCAGCGCGCCCCGGGCGCCGTCACGGGGGTCAACCACGATCCCGCCGTCCGGCCGCGCCGCCAGGACCGGCCCCAGGACCTGCTGGAGACCGGCGCGGCGTACGCCATGGACGCGGCCGGCTTCCGGGCCGCCCGGCACCGCTTCTTCGGCCGGGTCCTCCCGGTGCCCACCGACCCGTCCCGGGTCCTGGAGGTCGACGACCCCCACGACCTGGCCCGCGCCCGCGCCCTGGCCCCCCTGCTGGACGACCCGCCACCACCCCGCACCCGCAAGCGCACCCGTACGCGCACCCGCACCGAAGGGCGTCACCTGACATGAGCGTCACCTCCAACCCCCGCCTGCGCCGGATCGGATCGCGCACCGCCGGTCCCGGTCGGCCCGTCTACGTCGTCGGTGAGATCGGCATCAACCACAACGGCGACCTGGACACGGCCCTCGCGCTCGTCGACGCCGCCGCGGACGCCGGGTGCGACGCCGTCAAGTTCCAGAAGCGGACCCCCGAGATCTGCACCCCGCGCGAGCAGTGGGACGTCGAACGCGACACCCCCTGGGGCCGGATGAGGTACATCGACTACCGCCACCGGGTGGAGTTCGGCGAGGACGAGTACCGCGCCGTCGACGCCCACTGCGCCGAGCGCGGCATCGACTGGTTCGCCTCTCCGTGGGACACGGAGGCCGTCGCCTTCCTGGAGGGGTTCGGCGTGCCCGCCCACAAGGTGGCCTCGGCCTCCCTCACCGACGACGAGCTGCTGCGGGCCGTACGCGCCACCGGCAAGACGGTCGTGCTCTCCACGGGCATGTCCACGCCGCGCCAGATACGGCACGCGGTGGAGGTGCTCGGCAGCGACAACATCCTTCTGTGCCACGCCACTTCGACCTACCCGGCCAAGGCCGAGGAGCTGAACCTGCGGGTGATCAACACCTTGCAGGAGGAGTACCCGAACGTCCCGATCGGCTACTCCGGCCACGAGACGGGCCTCCAGACCACGCTGGCCGCCGTCGCGCTGGGCGCCTCCTTCGTCGAGCGGCACATCACCCTCGACCGGGCGATGTGGGGCTCGGACCAGGCGGCCTCCGTCGAGCCCGGCGGCCTGCACCGGCTGGTCCGCGACATCCGCACCATCGAGGCCGCGCTCGGTGACGGGGTCAAGCGGGTCTACCCCTCCGAGCTCGCCCCGATGAAGAAGCTCCGCCGGGTCCAGGGCGCCCTGGCCGGGGTCTGACCTCCCGCCCCCAGCCTCCCCGGCGCCCCCGCCCCCTCCCCGGCGCCTCCGACGAAGGAGCACCCGATGACCCCCACCGCCGCCACCCTCGCCCTCGTCGAGAGTCCGGTCCAGCTCCTGAACGCGCTGGAGTGGGCCCACGCGAGAGGCGCCGACGACGCGGTCCGCGGCCCGTTGCTCGGCACCGTCCCGCGCCAGCCGGCCTACCGCGAGGCCCACCGGGAGCCGGGCGGCGGCGCGGGCGGCGCGGCGCCGCTGCGGATCGTCGTGCTGCCGCCCACCGACCCCATGTCCCGCGGACAGCTGCGCCGGATGGCCGGGCTGGCCCGCGACGAGGGCCACGAAGTGCGCTGGCAGGAGGCCCGGGGCGGCAAGCTGGCTCCCTTCAAGGCGCTCGCCGCGCTGGTGCGCGAGGTGCGGGCCGCCCGCCGCGTCGTCATCGGCGACCCCTTCTCCCGCTACGTCCAGCTGCTGCTCACCCTGGTCCGCGCCGACGAGCTGGTCGTCGTCGACGACGGCACCGCCACCATGGAGTTCATCGACCGGACCGCGCGCGGCGAACGGCTGGTGCGCTGGCACCGGGCGGGCGGCGGCGGCCTGCCGGGCCGGATCCGCGAGCTGGCGTACGCGCCGGTCTCCGGGACCGCGCGCCGCCGGTTCACCGCGGTGCGCGAGGGGCGCCGGGTCGAGGTGTTCACCTCGATGCCCGTCACCGCGCCGCCGGGCATGGGGCTGCGGCTCAACGACTTCGGCTGGGCCCGCTCGCGCTTCGGCCCGCCGCGGCTGACCAAGGGCACCGACCTGGTGGGCACCTCGCTGGTGGAGACGGGCGTGGTGGACCCGGACCGCTATCTGGCGGCCGTACGGGCGCTGGCCCGTGAGCACGGCGCCACCCGCTACTTCGCGCACCGCAGGGAGTCCCCGGACAAGCTGCGGGCGCTGAGCGAGGCGACCGGGCTGGAGATCGTCCGTCCGGACCTGCCGCTGGAGCTGATCGCCCGCCGGGGGCCGGTCGGCCGGACCGTCGTCAGCTTCCCCTCGACGGTCGTGCACACCCTGCCGTACGCGCTCGCGGGCACCGGGGTCACCGTCGCGGTCCGGGAGATCGATCCGGCCTGGCTCACCCGGAACGCGTCCCCGCGGGCCCGCGGCTTCCTCGCCGGGGTCGCCGGGACCGCCCGTGATGTGCGCAGACTCCCCGCCCACACCGCCCAGACGGCTCGATGAGCGGCGGAGTTTACCCCCGGGGGTATGCGCTCATGCGCCCAGAGGCCGGGTTTTCTTCGCCTAACGGGTTGAACTTTTCCTGATCTCCGGCCAGTTGAGCCGTCCGTGCGCCTACCCTTCAACGGGTGAACCAGTTGATGTCCCGCGAGTCACTGACCGCCCTGCCCGGCGAGCCCGCCCAGCCCGAGCTGCCCGGTACGCTGCCGGACCACCTGCGTGCCGAACTGATCGCGTTCCGCCGGGACTTGCACATGCATCCCGAACTCGGGCACCAGGAGTTCCGCACCACCGCCGCGCTCAAGGCGAGGTTGGAGAAAGCGGGCCTGCGACCACGGGTACTGGACTCCGGTACCGGGCTCATCTGTGACGTCGGCAGCTGGGACGGAGTGGTGCCGATGCTCGCCATCCGCGCGGACATCGACGCCCTGCCCATTCCGGACGCCAAGACCCATGTGTCCTACCGTTCCACCGTCCCCGACCGCGCCCACGCCTGCGGTCACGACGTGCACACCGCCGTGGTGCTCGGCACCGGCCTGGTCCTGGCCGAGCTGGACCGGCAGGGGCTGCTGCCCCGGCCCGTTCGGCTGCTCTTCCAGCCCGCCGAGGAGGTGTTGCCGGGCGGCGCCACCGAGGCCATCGACTCCGGTGCGCTGGACGGCGTGGGCAAGATGATCGCGGTGCACTGCGACCCGCGCGTGGACGCCGGCCGGATCGGTCTGCGGGCCGGCCCGATCACCTCGGCCTGCGACCGGCTGGAGGTCACCCTCGACGGGGCCGGCGGGCACACCGCCCGGCCGCACCTGACCACCGACCTGGTGACGGCGGCGGCCCGGATCGCGCTCGACGTGCCCGCGCTGCTGTCCCGCCGGATGGACGCCCGGAGCGGCATGGCCGTCACCTGGGGCCGGATCGAGGCCGGGCACGCCTGCAACGTCATCCCGATGCACGCCGAGCTGTCCGGGACCGTGCGCTGCCTGGACCTGGCCGCCTGGCACGAGGCGCCGGAGCAGGTGCACGCGGCGATCGACGAGATCGCGACGATGCACCGGGCCAAGTCGACGATCAACTACGTCCGCGGGGTGCCGCCGGTCGTCAACGATCCGGCCGTCGTCGAGCTGCTGCGCGAGTCGATGGCGGCGCGGCGCGGTGCGGACTCGATCGAGGACACCGAGCAGAGCCTGGGCGGCGAGGACTTCTCCTGGTACCTGGAGCACGTGCCGGGCGCGATGGCCCGGCTCGGGGTGCGCGCGCCGGGGGACACCGCCAAGCGCGACCTGCACCGCGGCGACTTCGACGTGGACGAGTCCGCGATCGCCGTCGGGGTCGAGTTCTTCACCGCCGCCGCGCTCCTCGACGGGCGCCGCGCAAGGCCGATCAGGTAAAGCTCCGTACAACAACCGAGAAGCGGCGGGTGGCCGCGTCCAGCCCTTGATACACAAGGGCTGGACGCCTGTCCGGTTACCAATCGGTCACTGTCCGGTTCGCGACGATCCGATAACGACTCATGTACGGGTCTTTAACTGACATCTACGCGCGTTACGATCGCGGCGAAACCAGCGCCGGTCCCGGCGCTTCGGTCAGGTTTTGAAGGAGCCTCCCCTTGCGCCGGATCACCAGGATCGCCACCGTGGGCATCGCCTCCGCGGCGCTCGCCCTCTCGGCCACCGCCTGTGGCGGTAAGAAGTCCTCGGACACCGGATCTTCCTCCGACAAGAAGGAAGCTTCCGTCGCCATCGCGTACGACATCGGTGGCCGCGGCGACCAGTCGTTCAACGACGCCGCCTACGCGGGCCTCCAGCAGGCCGAGAAGGACCTGAAGGTCAAGGGCGCCGAGGCGGAGCCCACCGACGGCGAGGGCGAGGCCGACAAGGTCCAGCGCCTCACCGAGCTGGCCCGCAAGGGCAACAACCCGGTCATCGGCGTCGGCTTCTCCTACGCCCCGGCCATCAAGAAGGTCGCGCCGAAGTTCCCGAAGACCACCTTCGGCATCATCGACGACACCTCGGTGACCGGCCCGAACATCGCCAACCTGGTGTTCAACGAGGAGCAGGGCTCCTACCTGGCCGGCGTCGCCGCCGCCAAGGTCTCCAAGACCGGCACGGTCGGCTTCATCGGTGGTGTCGAGGTCCCGCTGATCAAGAAGTTCGAGGCGGGCTTCACGCAGGGCGTGAAGGACACCAACCCGAACGCCAAGGTGCTCTCGCACTACCTGACCCAGCCCCCGAACTTCGACGGCTTCTCCAAGCCCGACCTCGGCAAGGCCACGGCGCAGGGTCAGCTCGACGCCGGCGCCGACGTGATCTACGCCGCCGCCGGTCTGGCCGGCTCGGGCGCCATCGAGGCCACCGCCGCCAAGGGCAAGTGGGCCATCGGCGTCGACTCGGACCAGTACAACCAGGCGGGTCTGGTCAAGTACAAGGACCACATCCTGACCTCGGTCACCAAGCAGGTCCAGCAGTCCGTCTTCAACCTCATCAAGTCGGTCGAGGACGGCAAGCCGCAGACGGGCGAGATCCGCTACGGCCTGGACAAGGACGGCGTCGGCCTGGCCGACTCCAACCCCGAGTACAAGAAGATGACCGACGTCATCGCTGCGGTGAACCAGGCGAAGGCCGACATCATCGCGAAGAAGATCACGGTCAAGACCACTCCGTAACGTCTTGACTGACGGGTCGACATGGTTTCCGGGGTCCGGGCAGCGGTCTCTACCGCTCCCGGGCCCCGAGCCGTCTCCCTCGGTTCTTGATCGCTTTTTCTGGCCACTTGGCCGCAAGTTTTCACTTCCGACAGTGCTACGCGCGTAGAGGCATCGTGGACGCGATACCTTCTCTCCTCCGCTCTGTCCCCCCTGCCGCCACGGCATTTCCAGCTCCTTCCGCGCCAAGGAGAGTGCGTCATCAACGCGTCCAGCCCCCCTCTCGCCGTAGAACTGAACGGCATTACCAAGCGCTTCCCCGGCGTCGTCGCCAACAAGGACATCGCGATCAGCGTCCGCAAGGGCACGGTCCACGCCTTGATCGGTGAGAACGGCGCCGGCAAGTCGACCCTGATGAAGATCCTCTACGGCATGCAGAAGCCGGACGAGGGCACCATCGCGATCGACGGGGAGCAGGTCACCTTCTCCAGCCCCGGCGACGCCATCGCCCGCGGCATCGGCATGGTGCACCAGCACTTCATGCTCGCCGACAACCTCACCGTCCTGGAGAACGTCGTCCTCGGCGGCGAGAAGCTCTACGGCATCGGTGCGAAGGCGCGCAAGAAGATCATGGAGATCTCCGACGCGTACGGCCTGGGCGTGCGCCCGGACGCCCTCGTCGAGGACCTCGGCGTCGCCGACCGGCAGCGCGTGGAGATCCTCAAGGTCCTCTACCGCGGCGCGAAGATCCTCATCCTCGACGAGCCCACCGCGGTGCTCGTCCCGCAGGAAGTGGACGCGCTCTTCGACAACCTGCGCGAGCTCAAGGCCGAGGGCCTGACCGTCATCTTCATCTCGCACAAGCTGGGCGAGGTGCTGAAGGTCGCCGACGACATCACCGTCATCCGGCGCGGCACGACGGTCGGCACCGCCGACCCGCGCGACCCCAAGACCACGACCAAGCTGCTCGCCGAGCTGATGGTCGGCTCCGAACTCCCCTCGCCCGAGACGCGCGAGTCCACGGTGACGACGACGCCGATGCTCCGGGTCGAGGGCCTGAACCTGGTTGCCACCGACCCGGACGGCATCGTCCGCGAGGTGCTCGCCGGTATCGACCTCACCATCCACAAGGGCGAGGTGCTCGGCATCGCGGGCGTCGAGGGCAACGGCCAGACGGAACTCATCGAAGCCCTCATGGGAATGAGCATCCCCGACGGCGGCACCATCACGCTGGACGGCAAGGACATCTCCACCGTCCCGACGCGCAAGCGCCGCGAAGGCGGCATCGGTTACATCCCCGAGGACCGCCACCGGCACGGCCTGCTGCTGGAGTCCTCCCTGTGGGAGAACCGCATCCTGGGCCACGTCACCGAGGCGCCCAACTCCAAGCGCGGCATCCTCGACCCGAAGGCCGTCCGCAAGGACACCGAGCGGATCGTGCGCGAGTACGACGTCCGCACGCCCGGCATCGACGTCACCGCGGCCTCGCTCTCCGGCGGCAACCAGCAGAAGCTGATCGTCGGCCGCGAGATGAGCCACAACCCCAAGTTCCTGATCGCCGCCCACCCCACCCGTGGTGTGGACGTCGGCGCCCAGGCCCAGATCTGGGACGCGATCCGCGAGGCCCGCCGCGAGGGCCTGGCCGTGCTGCTGATCTCGGCCGACCTGGACGAGCTGATCGGCCTGTCCGACACCCTGCGCGTGATCTACCGCGGCCGCCTGGTCGCGGACGCCGACCCGGCGACCGTCACCCCGGAAGAACTCGGCACCGCCATGACGGGCGCCGCGACCGGGCACCTGGAAGCACCCGACAACCACTCCGACGCCGGTGCCGACGCTGGTACCGCATCCCCGGAGGACGAGGCCCGATGAAGAAATTCGACAAGGACCGGCTGCTCCTCGCATTCGCCGGGCCCGCGCTCGCACTGGTCGCCGCCTTCGTGCTGACCGTGATCGTGCTGGCGGCGACGGGCGTCGACCCGATCGACCCGCTGCGCATCATGGTGGAGAACGCCGGCTACGAGGACGTCCAGATCCTCATCCTGAACCAGGCCGGCACCTACTACCTGGCGGCGCTCGCGGTGGCCATCGGCTTCCGGATGAACCTCTTCAACATCGGCGTCGACGGCCAGTACCGCCTCGCCGCGATGGTCTCCGCCGTCGTGGGCACCGCGGTGAGCCTGCCCGGGCCGCTGCACATCCTGCTCATCGTGGTCGTCGCCATGCTGACCGGTGCCTTCTGGTCCGGCATCGCGGGCGTGCTGAAGGCCAAGCGCGGGGTCAGCGAGGTCGTCTCCACGATCATGCTGAACGCCATCGCGACCAGCCTCATCGCCTGGCTGATCCTGCCGAAGAACTTCGGCGTCCAGCCCGCGGGCTCCAACGACCTGACGACCGGTGACATCGCCGAGTCCGGTTGGTTCCCCGCGGTGACCGTCGGCGACGGCCTGGAGATCTACGGCTTCACCTTCGTGGCCTTCGCCCTCGGCGTCGTCTACTGGTTCGTGCTCAACCGCACCCGCTTCGGCTTCGACCTGCGCGCCACCGGCGCCAGCGAGTCCGCCGCCCAGGCGTCCGGCGTGGACGCCAAGAAGATGATCATCACCTCGATGGTGATCTCGGGCGCGGTCGCGGGCCTGTCCGGCATGCCGCAGCTGCTGGGCGAGACCCACACGTACAACCTGTCCTTCCCCGTGGGCGTCGGCTTCACCGGCATCACCATCGCGCTGCTGGGCCGCAACAGCCCGGTCGGCATCCTCTTCGCCGCCTTCCTGATGTCCTTCATCGACAAGGCCTCGGCCGGTCTCGACACGGCCGGGTACGCGAAGGAGATCGGCACGATCATGAAGGGCCTGATCGTGATCGCCGTCGTCGTCTCCTACGAGCTCGTCCGCCGCTGGGGCATCCGCCGCCAGCAGCAGAAGGTCGGCGAGGAGCTGGCCGCGGGCCACGCCATCAAGACCGAGAAGGAGGTCGCGGCGTGAGCGCCAGCACCGTTTCCGCGACGAATGCGGCCCCCAAGAAGCAGACCGGCCGCAAGAAGCTCACCCTGCCCTGGATCATGCTGATCATCGCGGGCGGCCTCGCGCTGGTCTCGCTGGTCCGCGTGATCAGCGGGGCCCAGGACCTGACCTCCGTCGGCCAGGTCTCCGGCGCGCTCTCCCTCGCCGTGCCGATCGGTCTCGCCGGTCTCGGCGGCCTGTGGGCCGAGCGCGCGGGCGTCGTCAACATCGGCCTCGAAGGCATGATGATCCTCGGCACCTGGTTCGGCGCCTGGGCGGGCTACCAGTGGGGCCCGTGGACCGGCGTGGTCGTCGGCATCGCGGGCGGCGCCCTCGGCGGCCTGCTGCACGCGATCATCACGGTCACCTTCAACGTGAACCACATCGTCTCCGGTGTGGCCATCAACATCCTGGCCCTCGGTTTCACCCAGTACCTGTCGAACTTCACGTTCAACGAGGCGCCCGGCGGCTCCTCCAAGCAGTCGCCGCGCGTCGAGGAGATCTACCACATCACCGTGCCGGGGCTGTCCGACTGGCTGACCACCCTCCAGGGCAAGCACTGGTTCTTCCTCTCGGACCTGGCCGGCGTCCTGGGCGGTCTGGTCACCAACCTGTCGCTGCTGACCGTCGTGGCCCTGCTGCTGATCCCGGGCACCTGGTGGGTGCTGTGGCGCACCAGCTTCGGCCTGCGCCTGCGCTCCTGCGGCGAGAACCCCGTCGCCGCCGAGTCCCTCGGCGTCAACGTCTACAAGTACAAGTACATCGCCGTGATCGTCTCGGGCGCCCTCGCGGGCCTCGGCGGCGTGTTCCTCTCCGAGGTCGCCAGCCCGATCTACCAGGAGGGCCAGACCGGCGGCCGCGGTTACATCGGTCTCGCCGCGATGATCTTCGGCAACTGGATGCCCGGTGGCATGGCGCTCGGTGCGGGCCTCTTCGGCTTCACCGACAGCCTCAAGCTGCGCGGCGGCGCCGAGAACGTGCACGCGATGCTGCTGCTGATCGCGATCCTGCTCGTCCTGGCCGTCGCCTGGCAGCTGTACAAGAAGAAGTACGTCTCCGCGATCGTCTCCGCGGTCATCGCCGCCGGCCTCTTCCTCTGGTACGCGACCACCGACTCGGTGCCGAGCCAGTTCGTGGACGCGGCCCCGTACCTGACCACCCTGCTCGTGCTCGCGCTCTCCGCGCAGCGCCTGCGGATGCCCAAGGCGGACGGCATGCCCTACCGCAAGGGCCAGGGCAAGTGACGACCGCGACCGCGCCCGACTGGGACGCCCTGCGGGAGGCCGCCCGGGACGCCATGTCCCGGGCGTACGCCCCCTACTCGGGCTTCCCGGTCGGCGTCGCGGCCCTCGTCGACGACGGCCGCACCATCACCGGCTGCAACGTCGAGAACGCCAGCTACGGCCTCGGCCTGTGCGCCGAGTGCGGGCTGGTCTCCGCCCTGCAGGCCACCGGTGGCGGCCGCCTGACGCACTTCACCTGCGTCGACGGCAAGGGCGAGGTCCTGGTGCCCTGCGGGCGCTGTCGCCAGCTCCTGTACGAGTTCGGCGGGCCCGAGCTCCAGGTGGAGACGCCCGAGGGCGTCCTGCCGCTGGCGGCCATGCTGCCGCAGGCCTTCGGGCCCGACCACCTGAGATAGCCGTGCGGACGGCCCTTCGCCCTTCGGGGCGGAGGGCCGTCCTGCTTCTCCACACCTGCCTCACCCCTCACCCCTCATCTCTCTATGCGCGTAGAAGGAAGTCATCCCATGGACGTCATCTCCGTCATCCGGACCAAGCGTGACCGCGGCGAGCTGAGCCCCGAGCAGATCGACTGGGTCATCGACGCGTACACGCGCGGTGTCGTCGCCGACGAGCAGATGTCGGCCCTGGCGATGGCCATCCTGCTCAACGGCATGAACCGGACCGAGATCGCCCGCTGGACCGCCGCGATGATCGCGAGCGGCGAGCGCATGAACTTCGACTCGCTCTCGCGCCCGACCGCCGACAAGCACTCCACCGGTGGCGTCGGCGACAAGATCACCCTGCCGCTGGCCCCGCTCGTCGCCGCCTGCGGCGCGGCCGTACCGCAGCTCTCCGGGCGCGGCCTCGGCCACACCGGCGGCACCCTGGACAAGCTGGAGTCCATCCCCGGCTGGCGCGCGCTGCTCTCCAACGAGGAGATGCTGCACGTCCTGGACACCACCGGCGCGGTCATCTGCGCGGCGGGCGACGGGCTGGCCCCGGCCGACAAGAAGCTGTACGCGCTGCGCGACGTCACCGGCACCGTCGAGGCGATCCCGCTGATCGCGTCCTCGATCATGTCCAAGAAGATCGCCGAGGGCACGGGCTCGCTGGTGCTCGACGTGAAGGTCGGCTCCGGCGCCTTCATGAAGAACATCGAGGACGCGCGCGAGCTGGCCTCGACGATGGTCGGCCTCGGCACCGACCACGGGGTCAAGACCGTCGCGCTGCTGACCGACATGTCCACGCCGCTCGGCCTGACCGCGGGCAACGCGCTGGAGATCCGCGAGTCGGTGGAGGTGCTCGCCGGCGGCGGCCCCTCCGACGTGGTCGAGCTGACCCTGGCGCTGGCCCGCGAGATGCTGGCGGCCGCCGGCATCCGTGACGCGGACCCGGCGAAGGCGCTGGCCGACGGGTCGGCCATGGACGTGTGGCGCCGGATGATCGCGGCCCAGGGCGGCGACCCGGACGCGGCCCTGCCGGTGGCCCGCGAGCAGCACGTCGTCACCGCCCCGGCCTCGGGCGTGCTGACCCGCACGGACGCGTACGCGGTCGGCGTGGGCGCCTGGCGCCTGGGCGCGGGCCGCGCCCGCAAGGAGGACCCGGTGCAGGCGGGCGCGGGCATCGAGCTGCACGCGAAGCCGGGCGACGCCGTCGTGGCGGGCCAGCCCCTGATGACGCTGCACACGGACACCCCGGAGAAGTTCGAGTACGCGCTGGCGGCCCTCGACGGCTCCTTCGACATCGCCCCGGCGGGCACCTCCTTCACGGCGACCCCGATCGTGCTGGACCGCATCGCGTAGTGCGCCCGCGCCCCTGAGCGACCCCGATCCCCGCCCCCGCCGATGAGTTCCGGCGGGGGCGGGGGTCATTGAGGCGTGGAGACGAAACGGTTCGTGGTGCCCGGGCCCGGGATGACGGTGGCGGAGGCCGAGGAGGCCCTCGCGCGGCTCGCCGGCGGGGCGGGGGTGGTGTGGGACGTCAGCGCCGTCACCGAGCCCGGCCTGGCGGCCGTGGAGGCCCTGGCACGGCTCGCCCTGGCCGCGCGCCGGGGCGGGGCCGCGCTGACCGTCACGGGGGCCGGAGCGGGGCTCCTGGCCCTGCTCCGGCTGACCGGACTGGCGGGGTCAGTCGAGGTGCTCGGGGAGCCCGAAGAGGGGGAACCAGCGCGCGGTGTCCAAGAAGGCGTTGAGGCCGACGATCCGGCCCCGGGAGACCTCCAGGACCTGTAGGGCCCAGGGAGCGTGTCCCCGGCCGTCCGCAGCCGGCCGGTACTGGCCGAAGGCGGGCATGCCGTTGGCCGTGGTGGGGAGCAGGCGCGAGCCGCGGCAGCCGATGCCCTGGTTCAGGTGCCAGGCGGCGATGTCCTCGGGGCCCTGGAGCCACAGGTCGAACGGCGGCATCGACAGGACGGCGTCCTCGTGCAGCAGGGTGGTCAGCCGCGAGATGTCGTAGGCCTCGAAGGCGGCGAGGTACTGCTCCAGCAGCTTCGCCTGGTCGGCGTCGAGCGGGTCCGCCGCTTCGCTCGGGCGGATCCGACCGGCGGCCAGGGTGGCCCGCGCGCGCTGGAGGGCGCTGTTGACGGAGGCCACGCTGGTCTCCAGCAGGGTGGCGACCTCGTCCGCCTTCCAGGCCAGCACCTCGCGCAGGATCAGCACCGCCCGCTGCTTGGCCGGCAGGTGCTGCAGGGCCGCGACGAAGGCGAGCCGGACCGACTCCTTGGCCAGGGCCAGCTCGGCCGGGTCGGCGGTCTGGGAGATCACCCGCGCGTCCGGCACCGGCTCCAACCAGGTCACCTCGGGCCGCTCGCTCAGGACGGCGGAGGCCTGGTGCTGCGGGGCCGTGAGGTCCATCGGGCGGGCCCGCTTCTTCCCCGCGGCCAGCAGGTCCAGGCAGACGTTGGTGGCGATGCGGTAGAGCCAGGACCGCAGCGAGGAGCGGCCCTCGAACTTCTCGTAGCTCCGCCACGCACGGACGTACGTGTCCTGCACCGCGTCCTCGGCGTCGAAGGCCGAGCCGAGCATCCGGTAGCAGTACCCGGTCAGCTCGGTCCGGTGGCGGTCCATCGCCGAGTCCAGCTCCGACCGCGTGGCGAGGTCACTCATGATCGTCGAACCCCCAAGTAGATCCCGATACTTGGGACGCTACCCGAGGGGTCCGACAACGGCACCGCAGGGCCGCGGCGCGCTCCCGCGCGGTTACGCGGAGACCGCCGGCTGGATGGTCGGCTGGAGGCCCGGGTGGATGGGGGAGTGGGTCACCGCGGGGCCCGGCAGGGGGCGCCGGGCGGGCAGCGGGGTGGTGCTGACACGAGCCGTGAACAGCTCCTGGCCCTCCTGGTGGATGGCCACCCGGACCCGGCCGGTGCCCTGTTCCGGTTCCGCTTCGACCCAGCACGGGGCGTCGAGCTCGGCGAAGCGCGAGAACTTGGTGTCCATCGCCGCGGCCATGGCCCGCGCGGGCCCGGCGACGACGTGGGCGGCCTGGCGGGCGGCCTCCAGCATGAGCGCGCCGGGGACGTGGTCGACGGGGTGGTCGAAGAGCACGGGGTGGTCGGTGTCCACGCGCAGCTGCCAGCGGTGCGGGGAGGTGGTGGCGGCCAGGACGACGTTCTCCCGCAGCTCGTGGCCCACCAGCTTCGGCGAGACGGGCAGCGGCACCGGCACGGCGGCGGCGAGGGCGGTGTCCACATCGGCGTACTCGGCCCGCAGCCTGCGGTAGATGGCGGGCGCGTGGCTGCTGAAGCGGGTCTGGGCGCTGCCGAGCCAGACGCCGTCGCGCCGGGCCTCCACGTGCAGGGAGAGGGCGCCGAGCTTGCCGCGGCGCTGGACGACGTCGTGGCAGTTGACGTAGAGGGTGACCTCGGCGGGCCGCAGCCGGGCCTGCAGGGCGGCCGCGCCGGGGGCTATCGCGTAGCGGAAGTACTCCCAGATCAGGTGGTGGCCGAAGGGGACGGTGTACGCGGCGTGCGAGAGCAGCGGGAAGATCTGCCGCACGGTCTCGGCGAAGAGGAGCGGGTCGTGCAGGCCGTTCTGGGAACGGTAGAAACTGTGGGCGCGCGGCCATTGGGCGGTGATGGTGAAGGAGTCCTGGGCGTCCCGGTGCCAGCCGGTCAGCAGGACCTCCGCCAGGGCGGCCTTGTGGACGTACTCGCGGGGGACCGTGGTGGTGACGGTGGCCGGCGGTTCGGCCGGCCCGCCGAAGGGGAGCTGCGTGATGGCGCCGGACTGGTAGCGGGCGTACTCGAACTCCATGTGAATCCCCCAGAGATGGCCGTGCGCGAACCGGTGTGGAGCAGACGTGGTGCAGATGCGTCGCGGAAGCGGGGCAGGTGCGTGGCTGTACCGGAGCAGGCCGGCCGAGAGCCCTTCGGACGAGGTCCGGGGTGGCCGGCACGAATTAAACTAGAGAGTGCTCGTTTTGTTTGTCGAGCGGGAACGGGTGGAAAGTCGAGAGTGGCTTGAACTGGCTGCCGGAGGATGCGTTCATCGGAGGGAGGTCTCACCCCAGCCCTCCGGCCCGCTGGCATAACATAGAGGGCGTTCGTTTTTTTGCGAGGGGTGCTCGCACCATCCGACCCAGGCGCAAGTGGAGTGATCGTGTCGCAGGCCAGGCAAGCCCGAGCCATCCGGACCCGAGAGAAGATCCTCCGGGCTGCCGCCGAAGTGTTCGACGAACACGGTTTCTCCGGCGCCAGCATGAACAAGATCGTGCGCACCGCGGACACCACCATGGGCGCGATGTACTTCCACTTCGCCTCCAAGGAGGAGATCGCGAAGGCGGTGATGGCCGAGCAGGCCACCGACCTGTCCTTCACCGAGGGTGAGGACGGCCTGCAGCGGCTGATCTACATCAACCTCGAAGTGGCCCACCAGATGCGCACCAATGTGCTGTTCCGGGCCGGTGTGCGGCTCGCGGTGGAGCAGGGCGAGTTCGGCATGCGGGACGCGGCCCCGTACCGGCTGTGGATCGACCTCTTCCGCGGGCAGCTCGAAGCGGCCCGGCAGCGGGGGGAGTTGCTGCCCGGCGTGGACGTCGACGACTTCGCCGAGGTGCTCGTCGGGGCCTACACGGGAACCCAGTTGATGTCGAACATCACCACCGGTCGGGAGAACCTCATAGGGCGGATCAGCGCCCTGTGGGGATACCTGCTGCCCTCCATCGCGGCTCCCGCGGTGATCTCCGGTCTGGACCTGACGGGCGCCGCGCGCGTCGAGGGGCAGGACGCGGCCAAGGTCTGAGCGGGCCCGCGATCCCCGGGAGCCGGCCGCCCCGAGCGGCCGGAGCCGGTGCCGGACCCGTCCATCCAGGGGTGTTTTCAGGCCACCGAGGGATCCTTGCCGGGTGACGAGGGCCCCGGGGCCCTGCTGTCAGACCCGGAGGAAACGGAAGTACGGGAGATTCCTGACCACAGAACCTCCCACACTTCGGCCAGCCGGCCCCGCACGCTCCACGCGTTTCCCGCGGGCGACTCGTACTGCCGCTGCGCGGACACCTCCAGACTGGAGACGAGGCAGGCGACGAGCACCCCGACGATTTCGGGGTCGGCGCCCGGCCCGCGCTCCAACTCGCCGCCGCGGTGGGCCCGGTCCAGCAGTGCACGCACGGCCGGGGTCCAGGAGTCGTACCAGTCGGCCGTCACCGGCAGCTCGCGCGAGAGCCGCGCGGCGGCCCGGACGACGGGTTGTTTTTCCAGCAGACGCGCGAGCGTCTGTGTCACCTCGGTGAGCGCCTCCAGCGCCGAACCGCCCGGACCGGTGGACCCGGCGGCCTCCTCGACGGCGTCGGCGGTCAGGTCGTGACCCCGCTCGCACACCGCCTCGGCCAGGTCGTTCTTCGCCGGGAAGTGGAAGGTCAGGGCGCCGATGGTGGCCATCGCCGACCTGCTGATCCGGGTGAGCGAGGTGCCCGAGTAACCCCTTCGGGCGAACTCGTCCCCCGCCGCCTCGATGAGGAGGTTGCGGGTCCGGCCCGCCCTCTCCTGCTTCGTACCCGCACGTACGTGGTGTGTCGTCATGGCTGGTCCCTTGGTGGACGGTGTCCGGCGTCGTTCCGGCCCCCCGGCCGTGCCCTGCCTACGTAGCATCCCAGAAAAACAAAGCGAGTACTCTCTATGGTGTAGAAAAAAGAGCGAGCGTTCTCTACGCTTACCGGGGAGTGAGGAGGAGATGCACGATGACTCGTAACGCACCGCGGCTCGTGGACCCGAAACTCGCCGAACTGGGACACTTCCTCGCCGAGCGCCGGGCCGAGGTCACCCCCCAGCAGGTCGGACTCCCCGGCGGAGCGGCCCGCCGGGTGCCAGGACTGCGTCGCGAGGAGGTCGCGATGCTCGCCGGCATCGGGGCCTCCTGGTACGCCTGGATCGAACAGGGCCGCGCCAAGAACGTCTCCCCGGAGATCCTCGGCGCCATCGCCCGGGTGCTCCGGCTCGACGAGGCCCAGCGCCTCTACGCCATGCGGCTGGCCGGCTACGCGGCCGTCGGTCGCCCCCGACGCTGTGCCGACGACGACCTGCCGCTGCTGCTCCAGGTCGTCGACGGCTTCCTCCCCAGCCCCGCCTACGTGCTGGACCACTGCTGGGACGTCACCGCCGCCAACGCCACCGCGACCCGACTGCTCGGCCTCGGCGGCGACCGCTCCAACTACCTGCGCACGCTCTTCCTCGACCCCGCCGCCCGCGACCGCTTCCCCCAGTGGGACCAGGAGGCCGCCGCGGCCGTCGCCGCCTTCCGCGCCCAGGGCGGCGAGCTGCTCGCCGATGCCCGACTCGGCGCGCTGGTGCGCGAACTCACCGAACACAGCCCGGTGTTCGCCGCCCTCTGGGCCCGCCACCGGGTCGCCGACCGGGCCGACGGGGCCCAGCGACTGCGCCACCCCGACCTGGGCGAGCTGGAGTTCACCAAGGTCTCGCTGTGCGTCAACGGTCGGGCCGGACTCCAACTGGTCCTGCTCAGCCCGCAGTACGGAACCGCCGAGTTAACCGAGCAATGGGCTGCCTCCGGGCGGTCCGACGCGCTGACCCGCCCCCTGGGCGGGCGCGGCGCCACCGTCTGAGAAGAGGACCGATCCGCCATGACGACCGCCACCCGGTGGAACACCCCGGCCACCGCGCCGCGCACCCTGCGCTTCGGTGAGCACACCGTCACCTGGCTGCCCGACGGGTTCGTGCAGCTCGACCCCCGCCGCTGGCTCCCCGACACCACGGACGCGGACTGGGCCGGCGAGAACGCCGAACTCCTGGACCCCGAAGGCTTCTTGGCGGCCTCCATCGGCGCCCTCCTGATCCAGCACGGCGACCGCGCGATGCTCGTGGACGCGGGCTTCGGCCCCCACGACATCCCCGCCGCGCACACCCACCCCGCGCTCGGCGCCCTCGTCGGCGGGCAACTCCCCGCGGCCCTCGAAGCCGTCGGAGTGGACCCCGCCGCCGTCGAACTGATCGCCTTCAGCCACCTCCACGACGACCACTTCGGCTGGGCCTTCCGCCCCGGCCAGGGCCTCGCCTCCCCCTTCGTGAACGCGTCCTTCGCTGCTTCGGCCGCCGAATGGGCCAACTGGGCCCAGCCCACGGCCGGTTCGCCCCGGGTGCGGACCGTCGAGGACGGCGAGGAGATCTTCCCCGGGGTCACCGCCCGGCTGACCCCCGGACACACCGGCGGACACACCTCCTACGTGCTCTCCTCCGGCGAGCGCCGACTGATCGCCTTCGGCGACGTCTTCCACACGCCCGCCCAGTTCCCCCGCCCCGACTGGCGGGTGGCGATGGACTCGCTGCCCGAGCGCGGGGTCGACTCCCGGCGCGAGCTGCTCGCCGAGCTGGCCCGCCCCGGCACCATCGCCTTCGCCAACCACTTCTCCGATGTGGTCTTCGGGCGGCTCGGCGACAATTCCGGTACCCCTTGCTGGGAACCTTTGGCAGAATTTTCCTGAAAAACGGCGCGGCACTTGCAGATCTTCCGTCCCGGCTTCAGAATTCATGGAGCCGGGGCTTTCTGTGTGTGCCAGCCGGCTCTTCGCCCTGCCCCGCCTATTGGTGTTGGCAACAGGTGTCGTGCTCATAGCAGCAAGAGAGGCTGGGAAATAGCCCGGGCTGCTGAAATGATTTCTGCATGAGCCAGAGAATCGCCATTGTCGGCGCCTACGGATCTGGAAAGACCCTCCTCTCCGAGGCCCTCTCCGAAGTGACCGGACTTCCCTACACCCAGGGCACCGCCATGCGGGAGCCCATCGGTGGGGAGGGAAAGCACATCTGGAACTGGACCGAGGGTGAGCTGCTCCAGCTGACCGTGAAGCGCTACGCCGAGCGCACCCTCAACGAAGCGGCCCACCCGGCCGGCTTCATCAGTGACGGATCGATCATCCACGAGTGGGTGTTCGCCAAGCTCCGCCTGGTCCTGGGCCCGAATCCGGGCACCGAGCAGTCGGTCGACAGCCGCTTCCGCGGCGAGGTCACCGCGGCCTACGAGGACGTCGCCGACCACATCGGCAGGCTCGCGGTGCGGCACGCGAAGACCGCGTACGACGCCTTCTACCACCTGCCGATCGAATTCCCGCTGGACGAGGACAACCGTCCCATCAACGACATCTTCCGCAAGTTGTCGGACGAGGTCCTGCTGCCCGCCCTCGCGGACACCGGAATTCCGATCCACACGATCACCGGAACTCCCGCCGAGCGGCTCCAGCAGATCATCGAGATCAGTGGCCTGCCGACCGTCGTGGACATCGACAAGGCGCTCGCGTCCGTCCAGAAGTAATACCGCGCGAAATGCGCACCCACGCTCGAAAGCGGACACGCTCCTTCGGAAAGTAGCTCCACTCGGCTCCACTCAGCTCCACTCACCCCAGGCGCCACCAGAGAAAGGTCACCGAAAATGCAGCTCGAGGTTCCCAAGTGGGGCGACAAGCCCGATCTCAAACTGGCGATATCCGGCACCTACTCGTCCGGCAAGTCGACCACCACGGAAGCCCTCTCCATCGCGACCGGCATCCCCCGGACGCACGCCAAGACCTCCCGTGAGCTGCTGGTCGACCTCGTCCCGGGCAAGACGGTGATGGAGCTCAACGCCATGGAGCTGGTCAAGCTGGGCCTGCGCCGCTACGAGGAGCGCCTCGTCAACGAGGCCGGCACCGGCGCGTTCATCTCCGACGGCGGCGTCTTCCACGAGTGGGTGTACTTCGAGGCCCGCATGCGGGTCGGCATCAACCCCGGCATGCCGTGGTGGTTCCAGACGATCAAGAAGTCCCTGGGCGTGGTCTCGAAGGGCTTCTACCAGAAGTACACGGACACCCTCGGGGACATACAGAAGGACCGCGCCAAGCGGTCCTACGACGCCTACGTCCACCTGCCCGTCGAGTTCGACATGGACCGCGACGGCCACCGCCCGGTCTCCGAGGAGTTCCGTCGGCTCTCCGACGACCTGCTCATCGGCGCGCTGGACGAGATCAAGATCCCGTACCGCGTCGTGGGCGGCCCGATCCCGCAGCGCATCGAGAAGATCGTCGAGATCTTCGAGCTGCCGATCGTCGTCCCGATCAAGGAGGCCATCGAGGAGGCGGAGCGCCGCGTGGCCGCCGACATCTCGGACCTCCAGAGCAACCTCGCGTACATGGAAGCCATGCGGAAGAAGTCCTTCGGCAAGCGGCTCGCGTACGCCTTCCGTTACTGATCCCCCCGTCCTTGACCGTCCGACCGGAAGGAAATGGCGTGCCCACCAGCGTGCAGGCCAAGCCGCGTCGTCTCGGAGCGATTCTCGGCCTGCTGGCCTTCGCCCAGATGATCATCGCGATCGACTACAACATCATGTTCGTGGCCCTGCCCGACATCGGCAGCGACCTCGGATTCTCCGCCCAGAACCTGCAGTGGGTGATCTCGGCCTACTCGGTCGCCTTCGGCGGCTTCCTGCTGCTCGGCGGACGTGCCACCGACCTCTTCGGTCGCAAGAACATGTTCCTCTTCGGCCTCTTCCTCTACGCGGCCTCCTCGATCGCCGGTGGCCTGGCCACCGACTCGTGGCTGCTGGTCGCGGCCCGCGTGGTCCAGGGCCTCGGCGGCGCGTTCCTCGCACCCGCCACCCTCTCCCTGGTCACGACGCTCTTCGCCGAGGGCACCGAGCGCAACCGGGCCCTCGCGGTCTGGGGCGGCGCCGGCGGCTTCGGCATGGTGCTCGGCGCCATCCTCGGCGGCATCCTGACCGACGCCTTCGGCTGGCAGGCCGTCATGTGGGTCAACGTCCTGTGCGCCGGTGCGGCCATGGCCTACGGCATCAGCGCCCTGCCCACCACGGCGAAGACCAACTCCAGCGGCTTCGACCTCCCCGGCGCCGTCACCGGCACCGTGGCCTCCACGCTGCTCGTCTTCACCCTGGTCAACGGCCCCGAGGTGGGCTGGGGTTCGGCCACCACCATCGGCAGCCTGATCGCCACGGTGGTCATGTTCGCCATCTTCCTCACCATCGAGTCGAAGACCCGCGCCCCGATGATGCCGCTGCGGCTCTTCACCAACCGCAACGTCTCCGTCGGCACCACGATCACCTTCCTCTTCATGGCGACCTTCGGTGCCTACGCCTACTTCCTCACCCAGTACTGGCAGGTCGTCCAGGGCTACAGCGCCTGGGCCACCGGCTTCGCCTTCCTGCTCCCCTCCGGCTGCGTCCTGATCGGAACCGTGGCCGCCGGGAAGCTGATGAACTCCTACGGCGCCCGCAAGACCCTGCTGATCGCCCTCACGGTCGGCCTGGTGGGTACCGTCGCCCTCGCCCTGACGCTGACCCAGGACAGCTCGTACGCGGTCATCGCCGCACCGCTGGTCGTCCTCTCACTCGGCCAGGGCGTCATCTTCACCGCCATGTTCGCCGCCTCCACCACCGGCGTCGCGGACGAGGACCAGGGCATCGGCTCGGGCGTCGCCCAGACCGGCCAGCAGATCGGCGGCGCCGTCGGCCTCGCGGTCCTCATCGCCATCGCGGCCTCCGCCGCGGGCGGCGACGGGGCCACCGACCCGGCCCTGCTCACCGACGGGATCCTGGCCGCGACCTGGGCCACCGCCGCGGGCATCGCGCTGACCTTCCTGGCCACGCTCGGCCTCAAGAAGCCCTCCGCCACCCAGGTGGCCGAGGCAGCCGCCGCACCGGCCGAACAGGTCACCGCGGCGGACCCGATCACGGTGGCGGCCCCCGTCACCGAGCGCGTCTGACGCATCCACCCCCGCTGCGTCCGGCGCCCCGCGCGCGGCTCCCTCCTCCCAACTTCCCCCGTGGGGGAGGGGGTCGCCCGCACGGACCGCACCACCGCACCACCGCACCACCGCGCACCCGCACCACCGCACCCGCACCCGCACCACCGCACGGAGAGATCGCTTACCGAAGCCCACGCACCGCACCATCCCGGCCGGAAGTGGAGAGACGCAGTGAACGGCTACCGCACCGCATTCTTCGACGTGGACGGCACTCTCACGACCGCCCCGAGCATGTTCCGCTTCCTGCGCCACTACCTCGCCGCGCTGGGCAACCCGCCGCACGAGTACACCAGCCGCCGCCGCGAGTTGAAGGCGATGAACCAGGTCGGCTGCCCCCGTACGGTCACCAACCGCGCCTACTTCGCCAACCTCGAAGGCGCCTTCGCCGCCGAGGTCTCCTTCCGCGCCGAGGACTGGTTCCGCGACGAACTGCGCTCCGGCACCTTCTTCCACGAACACGGCGTCGCCGCCCTGCGGCGCCACCAGGACGACGGCGCCCGGATCGTCCTGGTCTCCGGCTCCTTCCCCGCCGTCCTCGACCCGATCGCCGAGCACCTCGGCGCCGACGAGGTCTGGTGCACCGAACCCGACATCGCCTGGGGCCGGTACACGGGCCGGCTCACCCGGCCCCCGATGCTCGCCGAGGCCAAGGCCGAGGTGGTCCGGGCCGTCGCGGCCCGCCACCGCACCACGCCGGCCGAGTGCATCGCGTACGGGGACCACATGTCCGACCTGCCGATGCTCAGGGCCGTCGGGTCCGCGGTGGTCGTCGGCGGCGACAAGGTGCTGCGCACCCACGCACGTATCCACGGGTGGTCCCTGCTGCCCGCCGCGCCGGTCCCCCCGGCGCTCGACCTGCCGCAGTGGCACAGCGACCGGCACACGGCCGCTCACGACGAGGTGAAAGAGGTGGAAAGCGTATGACGTCATGGTTCTTCGACCGGATGCGGAGCTTCGGTGAGGCCGATGCCATCGTCTTCAACGGTGTGAGTTACAGCTACGCCCAGCTGGCCAGGCTGACCGGCGAGTGGGAGAGATTCCTCGACCGGGGCGGCGTCCACGCCGGCCAGGTCGTGGCCCTGGAGGGCGTCAGCAGCGTCGAGGCCTGTGCGGGCCTCCTCGCCCTGATCGAGCGCGGCGCGATCATCGTCCCGATGACCCCGCTGCCGCCCGCCAAGCGGGCCGAGTTCCACGAGGTCGCCGAGGTGGAGACGGTCATCACGATCGACTCCCAGCAGTGGCGCCGCAGCATCGAGATCACCGGCCGCTCCTCCGAGCACGAGCTGTACGACCAGCTCCGCACGGACGGCGTCCCCGGACTGGTCCTCTTCAGCTCCGGCACCACCGGCCGCAGCAAGGCCAGCGTCCTCGACTTCTCCAAGGTCCTGTCCAAGTACGGCCCCCCGACCCGCCCCCGGCGCACCCTCGGGTTCCTCAACCTGGACCACATCGGCGGCATCAACACCCTGCTGCACACCCTCAGCCAGGGCGGCGCCCTCGTCACGATCGACGAGCGGACCCCGGACAAGGTCTGCGCGGCCATCGAGTCCAATGCCATCCAGATCCTGCCCACCACCCCGACGTTCCTCAACATGTTGCTGATCTCCCGGGCCTACGAGCGGCACGACCTGTCCTCGCTCCAGCTGGTCAGCTACGGCACCGAGCCCATGCCGGAAGGCACCCTGACCCGGCTGGGCCAGGCCCTGCCGCAGATCCGGCTCAAGCAGACCTACGGCCTGTCCGAGCTGGGCATCATGCCCACCAAGTCCCGCGACGACGGCAGCCTGTGGGTCAAGCTGGGCGGCGAGGGGTTCTCGTACCGCATCGAGGACGGGATCCTGTGGATCCGCTCCGACATGGCGATGCTCGGCTACCTCAACGCGCCGGCGCCCTTCGACGACGACGGCTTCTTCAACACCCAGGACGCCGTGGAGACGGACGGGGACTACGTCCGGATCCTGGGCCGCAAGTCCGAGCTCATCAACGTCGCGGGGGAGAAGGTCTACCCCAGCGAGGTCGAGAACGTCCTGCTGGAGCTGGACTACGTCGCCGACGCCGTCGTCTCGGGCCGCCCGAGCCACGTCACCGGACAGGTCGTCAAGGCCATCGTCCGCCTCATCGCACCGGTCGAGGACGAGCGGGCGACCGCCCGGCGCATCCGCGAGTACTGCGCCCAGCGCCTGGAGGCCTTCAAGGTTCCGGTGGTGGTCGAGGTGACCACGGCGGACACGCACTCCGACCGGTTCAAGAAGATCCGGAGCGCCGTGTGAGCACGCAGCCCACACCGCCCACCGACGAGCCCGGGGACGGGCGGGTCGCCGTCGTCAGCGGCGGCAGCCGGGGCCTGGGCCGGGCGCTGACGGAGCGGCTGCTCGCCGCGGGCTGGCGGGTCGCCACCTTCAGCCGCAAGCCCAACGAGTTCACCGAGGAGAAGGCCGCGGCCCTGCCCGAGACCTTCCTGTGGCAGTCGGTGGACCTCCACGAGACCGCGCAGATCCGGCAGTTCACCAAGGCGGTCCAGGGCCGCTTCGGCCGGGTCGACCTCCTCGTGAACAACGCGGGAGTGCTCCACCAGGAGCTGTTCCTCACCCTCGCCCCCCAGCGGGTCGACGACCTGCTGGCGGCGAACCTGACCGCCCCCGTGCACCTCACCCAGGCGTGCGCCCGGCTGATGATGCGCGGCGGCGGATCCATCGTGAACATCTCGTCCATCAACGCCATCCGCGGCTACCGCGGGGTCGCCGTCTACGCGGCGGCCAAGGCGGGCCTGGAGGGGTTCGGCCGGGCACTCGCCCGGGAGCTGGGGCCCGTGGGCATCAGGGTCAACACCGTGACCCCCGGGTTCTTCGACAGCGAGCTGACCTCGGACGTCACCGAGCGGAACCGGGAAAAGATCCAGCACCGGACTCCGCTGGGCCGGCTCGGCAGCGCGGAGGAGATCGCCGACGCGGTCCTCTACCTCGCCTCTTCACAAGCACGTTTCATCACCGGTCAGTCATTGGTCATCGACGGAGGAATCACATGCTGAACGAGCAGAACATCCAGCAGATCATCGAGCGCGAGATCCAGTCCGTGGTCCTCAGCTCGGAGGAGGAAGAGGTATCGCTGGACGACGAGCTGCTCAAGTCCGGGGTGAACTCGCTGATGCTCGCCCAGCTGCTGATCCAGCTGGAGACCGAGCTGGGCGTCGACCCCTTCGCCGCGGACCTGTCCATCACGGAGATACGGACGCTGCGCGAGCTGGTCGGCGCGTACGAGGCGGCCCTCGAGCGTGCGGCCTCGGCCGGTGCGACGGCGGGTGCGTGACGTGTCCGCCGCGACCGAGACAGAAACTCCCCGGAAGCTGTTCCTGAAGGCCGTCGACGACTACCTCGGTCCCGCCGAGGGCCGCTTCTTCTCCCGCGGCTACCAGCGGGCCGAGTACCTCGTCCGCGACCTCGTCTCCACCCCGGTCACCATCGAACGGCCGGGCATCCGGGCCACCGTGGACGTCAGTTACCCGGCCGACTGGTCCCGCAAGAAGAACGGCACGGACCTGCGCCCCCACCTCAGCACGGTGGACGCACTGGTCCTGGGCGTGCAGCTCGCCGAGCTGCACCTGGTCCACGCCTACGGACTGACCGGCGACGCCCGCAGCACCATGCGGCTGCGCAAGGTGGTCCTGCGGGCCGGCGGAGCGCCGCAGGAGGACCTGCTGCGGATCCCCGCCTCCTCGCGCCTGGTGCGCACCGACGACGTCCCCGGGGTCCCGGGGCGGCGGCTGTCCGTCCACGACGGCGCGGTCGGCGAGCTGCGGGTGCGCTGCGAGATCGAGCACGACGAGGGAGTACGGGCCGAGAGCGAGGCCGCCTTCCACAGCCTGGACGAGGGCCTCGGCGAGGGCGCGCGGCGCTTCTACGGCGACGGCTTCAAGCGCCGGCGCCACGTCATCCGTGACGTGGTGGTCGACATGGAGGAGCTGGGCGCCACCGCCGGGGTGCACTTCGTCCCCGGTGCCAACGAGGGCCCGGGCGGGCCCGGAGCGCTGGGCGTCGACGCGGCCACCGAACCCTCGGTCTCGCTCGTGGACGCCTTCGTGGTCAACCTCCAGCTGGTCCAGGTGCTCATGTACGAGCTGGACCAGGTGAACCGGGCCGCGAGCAACACCCTGTGGATGATGCAGACCGTGCTCACCGCGGCGGACACGGCCCTGCCGTTGCCGACCCGCGGGGACGAGGCGCAGACCGCCTCGGCACGGCTGACGGCGAAGCGGCTGCTGCCGCTGCGCGGCGGGGTGTGGCGCAGCGTGGACATCGAGGCGGGCCTCGGCGGAGTCGGCGTGCGCGCCTCGTTCGCGCACGAACTCCCGGCCGAGGCCGCGGCCTCGGCCAGCTGAGCGGCCCCGCGGGCGGCTGACCGGTCCCCTCGGCCGGTCGGCCGCCCCGGCCCCCGGGCGCGGGGGCGCCGCCGACCCGGACCCCCGCGCCCCACCCCGGCCACCGAACCGAACACCACCAAAGGAGACACCGATGCGGCTGTCCGTGTCCGGTACCTATTCCGCGGGGAAGACCTCCACGGCCACCGCCCTCGCCTCCTACACCGGTCTCGCCTTCGCCCCCGCCCGACCCATCCGGGAGATACTGCCCGACGCCGTGCCCGGCAAGGCGCTCGCCGAGGTGACGCCCGCCGAGTACATCCAGCTCGCCGTGCGCCGGCACGTCGGCCGGGTGCAGAACGAAGCTCGGCTCGGGGCGCGGGGCGCCGGATTCGTGTCCGACGGCTCCTCGCTCCAGGAGTGGATCTACGCGGCCGCCCGCGTCCGCTTCGGGATGGACCCCGCCGCTCCCGCCGCCACCGCGCCGGCCACCGCGGCCATGGGGTTCTTCGCCGAGGCCGTCGACCAGCTCGGCCACGCGATGCGCCAGCACGTGAAGGAGACCTACGACGGCTTCGTGCACCTGCGGGCCACCGCCGCGGCGGTGGGGCCCGGCGGGCACCGCCGGATGCACCCCGACTTCCGCGCGTTCTGCGACGACATGCTGCTGCGGGCGCTGGAGGACCTCGACGTCGACTACCACGTGGTCGAGGGCACCCGCCCGGAGCGGCTGGAGAAGATCGTCGAGCTGTTCGGGCTGCCCGTCGTGCGCTCCGCCGACGAGGCGATCGAGCTGGCGGCCCGCGCCTACGAGGCCATCGACTGGCGGCTGGAGGGCGAACGCGCACAGAGCGCCGCCTCCCTGGTCGCCGCGGCCGCGGGAGGGACCAAGTGAGCGCCTCGACCCCCCAGCCCACCCAGCCCATCGAAGCCGCCCCCTACGCGCGGCGCTGGCTGATGCTGCCCGTCGTGCTGGCCGCGCTCTTCATGGCCCAGTTCGACCTCTACGTCGTCAACGTCGCGGCCCCCACCCTCCAGCGGGAGCTGGGCGCCGGACCGGTCGCCCTCGAACTCATCGTCGCCGGCTACGCCTTCACCTACGCCAGCGGTCTGATCACCGGCGGCCGGCTCGGCGACCTCTTCGGCTCCCGCGTGATGTTCCTCGGCGGGGCCCTCGCCTTCACCCTCGCCTCGCTGCTCTGCGGGATCGCCCAGAGCCCCGGCCAGCTCGTCACGGCCCGCCTGCTCCAGGGCGTGACCGGCGCGGCCATGGTGCCGCAGGTGCTCGCGCTGATCACCGGGGTGTTCAGCCCGGCCGAACGACCGCGCGCGCTGGCCTGGTTCGGCTTCACCGTCGGCGTCGGCGCGGTCGCCGGTCAGGTGCTCGGCGGGATGCTGCTCCAGGCGGGCTCCGACGGGATCGGCTGGCGCGCGATCTTCCTGGTCAACGTGCCCGCCGGGCTGCTGACCTTCCTGCTCGCCCGCCGGCTGGTGCCGAAGCGGGCCGCCGGGGCCGGTCCGCGGGGCGGGCTCGACCCCGTCGGGGCGATCGGGATCCCGGCCGGGCTCGCGCTGGCGCTCGTACCGATGATGCTCGGCGGGGCCGAGGGCTGGCCGCTGTGGACCTGGCTGTGCCTGGCCGCCGCCGTGCCCGTGCTCCTGGGGACCTTCGGGTGGGAGCGGGCCCTGGCCCGCCGGGGCGGGCGGCCGCTGCTCGACCTCTCGCTCTTCAGGATCCGCTCCTTCCACCGCGGTCTGGTGGTCAGCGGGGCGGTCTTCGGAGCGTTCTTCAGCTTCATGTTCGCGCTGACGCTGGTGCTCCAGTCCGGCCTCGGGCTGAGCCCGCTGGCCGCCGGCTTCTCCTTCGCCCCGCTCGGCCTCGCCTTCGCCGGGGCCTCCATGGCCGCGCGCCGGATCCCGCCCGCGCGGGCCGCCCGTACGGTCCTGGGCGGCACGCTGGTCGCCGCCGCCGGACTGGTCGTGCTGCTGGGCGAACTCACCTGGGCCGCCGACCGGATCAGCGCCCTGCGGCTGCTGCTGCCGATGGTCCTCATCGGCCTCGGCAACGGCCTCGCCGTGCCCGCCCTGACCGGCGCGGTGCTCACCGGAGTCGGGCCCGGCCAGGCCGGGTCCGCCGCCGGGGTGCTCACCACGGCCCAGCAGTTCGCCAGCGCGGCCGGAGTGGCCCTGCTCGGCTCCGTCTTCTTCTCGGTGCTCGGCTCCGGGGAGGGACCCAGCGCCTACGCGATCGCGCTGCGCTGGGTCGCCGGGATCGGACTGGTCCTGGTGCTGGTCGCGGCCGCCGCGAGCCGGGCGCTGCCCCGTCCGGAGGACGAGACCGGGGCCGAGACCGGGGCCGGAGCCGCGACCGAGGACCCGCACGTCAAGGACCCGTCGAAGATTCTGGGGAAGGTGTGACATGCCGGGGACGGCCCTGAGTGTGGAGGAGCGCAAGGCCAAGGCCGCGCAGCTCTTCGAACGGATCATCACGCACGGCGAGCTCGACCTCGCCGACGACCTCTTCCACGAGGACTTCAGCTGGCCGCAGTTCGGCCTGCACGGCCCGGAGGGGGTGCGCACCTGGGTGCGGGCCTTCCGGACCTCCTTCCCCGACATGGTGGACACCGTCGTCGAGCAGTGGGCCGAGGGGGACACCGTCATCTCCCGGGTGGAGTGCACCGCCACCCAGGTCGGCGCCTTCCGCGGGCTGCCGCCCAGCGGCCGCAAGGCCACCTTCGCGGCGCTGGGCATCGACCGGTTCCGCGGGGACAAGATCATCGAGCGGTCGGCGCACTTCGATCTCGCCGACCTGATGCGCAAGTACGGCCACACCGAACTGCGCGTGCCCCCGCAGGACGCGCCGTGAGGCCCGCCCCGTTCGACTACGTCCGCCCCGCCAGCGCGGCGGAGGCCGTGTGGGCGCTGGCCGCGGCCCACGAGGCCGGGCGCGACGCCCGGGTGCTCGCGGGCGGCCAGTCGCTCGTCCCGCTGCTGAACCGGCGCGCGCTGCGGCCCGACCTGATCGTCGACCTCGGCCGGGTGCCCGCGCTCACCGGCATCCAGACCGGCCGGCGCGGCATCCGCATCGGCGCCCTCACCCCGCACGCCACCGTCGAGCGCAGCACCGACCCCGAGCTGAACCGCCGGCTGCCGGTGCTCCCCGAGGCGGCCGCGCTGATCGGACAGGTGCCGGTGCGGGTGCGCGGGACCGTCGGCGGCAGCCTCGCGCACGCCGACCCGGGCGCCGAGTGGTGCCTGCTCGCGGTGCTGCTGAGCGCCGAACTGACCCTGTTGGGGCCGGGCGGCACGCGGGTGGTGGGCGCCGACGCCTTCCTGCGGGGGCGCCACCGCACCGCCCTGCGGCCGGGGGAGATCCTGGTCGAGGTGCGCTTCCCGGTCGCGGAGCCGGCCGCGGCCCTCGTCGAGTACGCCGTCCAGCCCGGCCGGATCCCGGAAGCGGCCGCCGCCGCGGCCCTGGTCCTGGACGCCGACGGGCGGATCGGCTCCGCCCGCCTCGCCCTGGCGGGACCGCTGGAGCGCCCCATGCGGATCCCGGCCGCCGAGGCCCTGCTGATCGGGGCCCGCCCCGGCCAGGAGAGCTTCGCGGTGGCCGCCGCCAAGGCCGTACGGATCACAGGGGCCACCGGTGACCTGGGCACCCTGGCCGCCGTACTGGCCCGCCGGGCGCTCGCCGAGTCCGCCGCCCGGGCCGCCGTACTGGCCCCGCTGCGCCGCGACAGAATGGAGCTGATGCCGGTATGACCCCCTCGGCCTCGGGCTCCGTCTCCGCACCGACCCCCCTCACCCCCGCCGCCCGCGCCGTACCCGTGGCGCTGACCGTCAACGGCGAGCGCCGCGCCCTGGACGTCGAGGCGCGACGCAGCCTGGCCGACGTGCTGCGCCGTGACCTGCGGCTCACCGGCACCCAGGTGGGCTGCGAGACCGGGGTGTGCGGTTCCTGCACGGTGCTGCTCGACGACGAGCCGGTGCGGTCCTGCGCGGTGCTCGCCGTGCAGGCCGACGGCGGCTGCGTGGAGACCGTCGAGTCCCTCGCCGCACCGGACGGCGAACTCGGCCCGCTCCAGACCGCGTTCCGCGACCACTTCGCCGTCCAGTGCGGCTTCTGCACCCCCGGCTTCCTGATGCTCGCGACCGCGCTGCTGCGCCGCGATCCCGAACCGGACCGCGGCGCGGTGCGGGCCTGCGTCTCGGCGAACCTGTGCCGCTGCACCGGCTACCAGTCGATCGTGGACGCGGTGTCGGCCGCCGCGGGGGCGGCCCGCGCCGAGGCCGCCGCCGAGGAGACACCGTGAGCACCGGGGTGGTGGGCGCCGGCGCCGTCGGCCGGTCCGTGCCCCGGTCGGAGGACGACCGGCTGCTGCGCGGCCGCGGCCGCTTCCACGACGCGGTGGCGCGCCCCGACCAGCTGTGGCTGCGCGTCGTACGGTCCCCCCTCGCGCACGCCCGGATCCTCGGCGTGGACACCGCGCGGGCCGCCGCCCTGCCCGGGGTGGCGGCCGTGCTCACCGCCGCCGACCTGCCCCCGGACCTGCGGATACCGGTCCGTCAGCCGCATCCCGGGATGGACTTCACCGCCTACCTCCAACCGCCGCTCGCCACCGGGTACGTCCGGTACGCGGGGGAGCCGGTGGCCGTCGTCCTCGCCGAGGACCCCTACGTCGCGGAGGACGCCGCCGAGCTGGTCGCCCTGGACCTGGCGGAGCTGACCCCGGCGCTGGACGCCCGTACGGCGGCGGCCGGGCCCGGGCCCGTCTCCCTGGCCGGGACACCCGCGGCCCGGGTCGGCACCGTCGACTTCACCTACGGGGACGTGGACGCCGCCTTCGCCGCCGCCGCCCACGTGGTCCGCGCCGACCTGCGCACCGGACGGCACAGCGGCACCCCGCTGGAGCCGCGCGGCCTGTTCGCCGAGCTGGAGGACCCGGGCGGACCGGACGAGCGGATCGTCGTGCGGGGCGCGGCGAAGATCCCGCACATCAACCGGCGGGTCCTGGCCTCCCTCCTCGGCGTCCCCGAACACCGCATCCACATGCGGGAGACGGACGCGGGCGGCAGCTTCGGCATCCGCGGCGAGTTCTATCCCGAGGACTTCCTCGTGCCCTTCCTGTGCCTGCGCACCGGGCGCCCGGTCAAGTGGTCCGAGGACCGGGCCGAGCACATGGTCGCCGCCAACCACGCGCGCGAGCAGGAGCACCGGATCGAGCTGGCCCTCGACGCGGACGGTTTGCTGCTGGGACTGCGCGACGAGGCCTGGCTGGACAACGGCGCGTACGTCCGCACCCACGGCGCGGTCGTCGCGGCGCTCACCGCGTCGATGATCTCGGGCGCCTACCGGATCCCCGCGTGCAGCTCGCGCGTGCACATCGTCACCACCAACAAGACCCCGATCGGCACCTACCGGGCGCCGGGCCGCTTCCAGCACAACTTCGTGCGCGAGCACGCCCTCGACCTGGCCGCCACCCAACTGGGCGTCGATCCGGTGGAGTTGCGGCGGCGCAATCTCCTCACCGGCGCCGAACTCCCGCACCGGCGGCCGATGCAGGTCTTCGGCTCGCCCCTGGTCCTCGACGGCAAGGACCACCTGGAGCACTTCGACAAGGCGCTCGCCGCGGTCGGTTACGCCCGCTGGCGCGAGGAGGCGCGGGCCGCCCGGGCCGCGGGACGGCTCGTCGGCACCGGCTGCGCGGTCATCCTGGAGAAGGCCGGGCTCGGCTACGACAGCGCGGTCGTCGACATCGGCGTGACCGGCGCGGTCCGGGTCGCGATGGGCGGCGCCAACGTCGGGCAGGGCATCGAGACCGTGATGGCGCAGATCGCCGCCGACGAACTCGGCGTGCCGCCGGCCGCGGTGCGGGTCGTGCTCTCCGACACCGACGTCCTGCCCGACGGCGGCGGCACCTTCGGCAGCCGCTCCACGGTCGTCGGCGGCGAGGCCGTGCGCCGCGCGGCGGCGGCGGTGCGCGAGAAGGCGGTCCGGGTGGCCGCGGGCCTCCTCGACGTCCCGCCGCAGTCCGTGCACCCGGTGCCCGGCGGCCTCGGCTCGACCGGCTCGACCAGCTCCCCGGCCGAGATCGGCTGGCCCGCGCTCGCCGCGGCGGCGTTCACCCCGCGGTGGATCCGCACCGGCGAGGAGGCCGGCCTGATCGGCCGGGCGACGTACGCCGCGGACGGGATGACGTACCCCTACGGCGCCCACTTCGCGCAGGCCGAGGTCGACCCGGGCACCGGCGCGGTGCGGCTGCTGCGGTACGCGATGACCTACGAGATCGGGCGCGCGGTGCACCCCGAGGCGGTGCGCGGCCAGCTCGTCGGCGGCGCCGTCCAGGGCATCGGCGGCGCGCTGTCCGAGGAGTTCCGCTACGACGCGCGCGGCCGCCCGCTGTCCCTGACCCTGGACGACTACCTGTGGCCGCGCGCCGCCGATCTCCCCGAGATCCAGGTGGAGATCTACGAGGACGCCCCGGCCCCGGGCAACCCACTGGGCCTGCGCGGAGCCGGCGAGGGGGGCACCGCGGGCAGCGGGGCCGTCGTCGCGGGCGCCGTACGGGACGCCCTGGGACTGCCCGGCGACGTCGGCGCCCTCCCGCTGCACCCCGCGCGGGTGCGCTCCCTGATGTCCCACCCCTAGATGTCCCACCCAGATGTCCCTGCACCACCCCACCCCGCACCACGACTCGAAGGAGGAGCTGTGACGGCGAACCAAGCGGTTCTCGACTGGCTCAATACCGAACCCGACTGGGACGTACCGGCCGAAGTCCCGGGCGCCCCTGTCTCCGACGGCCCTGTCTCCGTGGACGTGACCGCACCCTCGGCGGCCACGCTCGCGTCGGCGACGGCGGCAGAGCGGATGGAACTGGTCACCGACTACGTGCGCCGGGAGGTCGCCCGTTCCGTGGGCGTCACCCCGGCCGCGCTGGACACCGAGCGGACGCTGGTCAGCGTGGGCATCGGCTCGATGCTGGGGCTGGAGCTCCAGTACCGGCTGAAGTCCTCGCTCGGCGTCGCACCCGAACTGACGGAGCTGCTCATGGCCAAGGACACGCACGCGCTGGCGGCCATGGTCGTCGCGCTGCTCGGGTCCGGCGGATGACCGCGAAGCTGGCGCCGCCGGCCGGCGCTGATGTCTGGTTGCTGCGGCAGCCGAAGCCGGACGACATCACCGGCGTGCTGGAGATGACCGAACTGGACGAGAACGAACTCCAGCGGGCCCGCGCCTGTCGCCGCCAGTCCGGCGGCTACCTGTACGCGGCGGCGCACATCGCGCTGCGCCGGGTACTCGCCACGTACGTGGGGGAACCGGCCGGGTCGCTGGAGTTCGGCCGCGGTCCCTGCCCGTGCTGCGACAAGCAGCACGGGCGGCCGATCCTCCTGCAACCCGCCTCCGACCTGCACTTCTCGCTGTCGCACAGCAGCGGGATCGTGCTGATCGGGGTGGCCTCCGTACCCATCGGCGTCGATGTCGAGAAGGTGCCGACGGCCGAGACGGCCCGGGTGTGCACCGCCGCGTTGCACGCGGACGAGCGCGCCGAGCTGGCGGAGGTCCCCGAATGCGCGGGCACCTCTGCCTTCGGGCGGCTGTGGACCCGCAAGGAGGCCTACCTCAAGGGGTTGGGCACCGGCCTCGGCCGGGACCTGTCCCTGGACTACCTGGGGTGGGAGACCGACCGACACCCGAAGGGCTGGTCGGTGGTCGACGTACCGGCGGGCCCCCGCCACACGGCGGCGGCCGCGATCGGCTACGACGGCGCCCCGGCGGGCCCGGTGACCCTGCGCTGGCTCCCGATCGAGAGCCTGTTCACGGGCACCCGCGCCAACCTGGCGCACCGCGACTCGGTCCTCGCGGAGCTGGCCGCCTGACCGCGGCACGCCTGCGGGCCAGCCGTACGAGGATCCCCCGGCCGGGGAAGTCCATCGGCCGGGGGATTCTCGTGCCGTGCTGTCGGAGCGCGTTCCTTACCTTTACCAAGGATCACCGCGCGGCGGGGTCGTCGCCGATCGGGAGTTCGTTCACCCAGGCCTGGGCCACCGCGAGGTCGGGGGCGGTACCGATCACTTGGTACGCGAAGCCGTCCCATGCCTCCAGGACGCGAGGCTCGTCGGGGCGGAGGTGGCCGGCGCCGCCGTTGACGGGCCGGTGGCGCCGGTAGATGTCCATCGGCGGGCGGCGCCGCTTGTTGTACGCGGCGAGCGGGTCGGCGGTGTCGATGGGCGGGACGGCGCGGGACGGCTGGTTGGGTGGTCCCGGTCGGCGGTGCTTGGCCATGTCCTCGATGGTCTCAGGCCGCGACCATCGTCGGACGCGCGGCGGCGAGATCCTTCGCCCGGTCACGTACGTCGTTGACCGCGGTGGTCTCGTACGGGCGGGCCGCGTGCAGCAGCGTGTTGAGCCGGGAAGTCACGAGGGTGGAGTCGACACGGGCCGCGTCGTCGAGCGCCCGCTGTGCGGCCTGGGCGCCGCGTTCGGCCTCGCCCTGGTCGAAGAGGGCGGCGGCGAGCCCGATGCGGTCCATGACGCGTACCCGGTCGAAGCCGGGCTTGCGCAGCGCGAGGGCGTCCTCGAAGTGGATGCTCGCGGGCCGGTGGCCCCGGCCGAGTCCGGCGAGGTCGCGGGCGGAGACCGCGCGGGCGCCGGCGTGCTCAGCGGCGTCGAAGTAGCCCACCCATTCGGGGACGTCATCGCCGAGGCCGTCGCCCAGGAATGCATCGGCGTCGCCGAGGTGCCGGTCCGCCTGGCGCTCGTCGCCGAGGGCCGCGTGCACCCGCCCGGTTTGTGAGGCGACCAGTGCCCGGGTCACGGGAATCTTCGCTTTCGCCGCGGCCACGCCGAGAAGACTCAGGGCGTCTTCCGGGCGGCCGAGGTAGATCATCTGGTGTGACATGCGGGTGACGATCTCCACCCCGCGCTCCGGCTGTCCTGCCTCTCCGGCCGCGTAGATCCCGTAGCTCCAGTACCGCTGCGCGGTCGGGTACCGGCCGCTGTCGTGGCTCACCCACCCGGCGAGCGCCGCCAGGTCGGCGGTTGCCGCGAACACCCGGGTCCGCAGGCTGCGGGGCACCCCGTCCTGGACGCGGCCGGCGACTTCGGCGAGCTGGGCGACGATCGCGGAGCGGTACAGGCCACCGCCCTTGGAGGCGTCGGCCTTTGTGAAGAAGGCGGTGACCTCTTCGAGGGCGGTGACGGTGTCGGTGTCGAAGCCCTTGCGGTCGTTGCTCAGGGCGTGGGCGGTGCCGCCGAGCATCCGTTCGGCGGCGAGGATCAGCGGAGCGCCGATGGCGAGCCTGAGGGTGTCGCGGCGGTTCATGAACAGGTCCATCTGCGTCCATCCGGCCAGGATTTGAGCGGCTGCCTCGGTCAGCAGCGGGAGCTGGATGCCATCCAACACCGGGCCCGCGGCGGTCAGGCCGAGATCACCGGCAGTGAGCACCTGCCCGGTCGCTTCCGAGAGGACGTCGGCAAGCAGGGCGGGGACTGGTGCGCGGGGCCGTTCCCCGTCGGTCCAGCGTCGAACCCGGGTCGCGTCCGGTGCGATCTGCCGATGGCCATGGGCTTTAGCCGCTGTGGCGATCCGTCGGGTGATCTCCCCGTGGGACAGGCCCGTGGCCGCGATCCACAGCGCCAGGTGCGGGTTGCCGGATTTGCTGGACGTCACTGCCTCACCCTCCCCGTCGACGTATACGGAGCGTGGCATTTCCGCCACGGTTCGCGACCCCCACGGTACTGGTGTGGACCCCTGCCGGGCAGCGATTCTGCTCAGGCGGCAGCCGACTTGCTACCGCTCGATGTACAGGGGAAGGAAATGGGCATGGCGACGCTTACACCCCAAGCTCCATGGGCGATGCGGTTGGTCACGGACCGACTGCCGATCGGCCCGCCGTCCTACGCGGCGGTGACGCTCGACGCGTCCACGCAGAGGGCCCGCTACACCGACACCGCCGGCCGGGTGGTGGAGATGGGCGAGCATGGAACCAATCAGACCAATCCGACGACGTCGATGTCCGGCGGCGGTGACGGGGCCGAACCGCAGCCGCAGACCGCGGACGACTCCACCCCCGACTACTCGTCGGACTGATCCATGACCTCCACCATCCTGGTCGTCACCGCGCTGGAGGACGTCACCGCAGACATGGTGATCTCCGTGCTCAACGAGCGTGAGGTGCCCGTCGTCCGGGTCGACCCCGCCGACATCGGGATCGCCCTGACCTTCGCGGCCCGCATCGAGACCGAGGCGCCCGCGTGGGGCGGGCGGCTGGTCACCGGCAGCCGGGAGGTGGAGTTGGGGGAGGTGGCGGCGGTGTATTACCGCCGCCCCACCCCGTACGCCGCCCGGTACGGGCAGCTACCCGCTCAGCAGCGCGACTTCGCGACCGCTGAGGCCCGAAACGGGCTCGGTGGCATCCTGCACAGCCTGAACGGCGCCCTGTACGTCAACCATCCGCTCGCCGTCGCGCGGGCCGAGTTCAAGCCCGCCCAGCTGAGGCGGTTGGCGGAGCTCGGACTCACCATCCCCCTGACACTGGTCACCAACGACGCGGAGCAGGCGCGCATGTTCGCCGCCGAGCACGGGCCGATCATCTACAAGCCCTTCCGCGGCCTGCCCCAGGACGAGGACGGGCACGCCGGAGCGATCTGGGCCCAGCGCGTCGACGGGGCCACCTTCGACGACTCCCTGGGCGTGATGCCGCACCTGTTCCAGGCGGAGGTGCCCAAGACCGGCGACGTGCGGATGACCGTGGTCGGGACGCGGATCTTTGCCAGTCGCATCGAGGCGCCGGACGGCGCCCTTGACTGGCGCCGCGGCGATTGGAACAAACTGGTCCACACCCCAATCGAGGTCCCCGAGTCCATCGCGGCCGCGGCCCTCAGCTACCTGGCATCGTTCGAGCTGGTTTTCGGCTGCTTCGACTTCGCCCTGACCGGCGACGGGAGCGCCGCCGAGCACTGGACGGCCATCGAGTGCAATCCGAACGGACAGTGGGGCTGGTTACCCGACGCGCCAGCCATCACCGAAGCCATCGCCGACATCCTCACCCAGGAAGGAGGCGGCACGCGATGACGATGCCCGCCCACCTTGAGACCGATGCCACGCAACTGCGCCAGACGATGGCAAAGGGCCTTACCGAGGGCGGCGCCCTTGCCGATCCGGCCTGGCGCCAGGCAGTGGAGCGGGTGCCGAGGCACCGGTTCGTGCCAGGCTTCTACCTGCCCGCCGACGAGCGCGACGAGCAGGGCCTGACCGTGTGGGAGCCGGTCACGGCCGAGCTCGACTACGGCCGGTGGCTGGCCGCCGTGTACTCCGACACCACACTGATCACGCAGTTCGACAGCGCCGAACCCGACTGGAAGCAGCCCGCCGTACGCCACGGTGGAGCCCCGACCTCATCCTCCACGCTGCCCTCGCTTGTCGTGCAGATGTGGGCGGACGCCGACGTTCGCGAGGGGCACACGGTGCTGGAGATCGGCACCGGTACCGGGTACTCGACCGCGCTCGCCTGCGAACGTCTCGGCTCCGCCGACGTCACCTCGATCGAGGTCGACCCGCACCGGCTCAGCCAGGCCGCAGGCGCCCTGTACGGCCTGGGCTACACCCCCACGCTCGTGGTGGCGGACGGCCTGTACGGGTACTGGCCCGAGGCGAAGTTCGACCGGATCGTGGCTGCCTGCTCGTTCCGTGCGGTGCCGTCGGCCCTGCTTGCGCAGACCCGGCCGGGCGGGAAGATTCTGCTCACCCTCTCCGGCTGGCTCTACGGTTACGCCCGTGTCCTTCTTACGGTCGGCGCCGACGGGGCCGCCGAGGGCCGACTCCTGGGCGGCACGGTGTCGTTCATGTCCGCGCGTACGCACGCAGCACCGATGTTCGGGAACCCCGCCCACTGGGCCGCGGGCCTTCCCGGGAATGCCCGTACGACGCCGCACAGCCCGCAGCGGATTAGCGCCCCCACCCAGGAGGCGTTCCACCTGCGGTTCCTCGTCCAGAGCGCGGTGCCGGACGTGCAGATGACGACCGTGGGCGAGGTGGTGCACCTGGTCGACGTTGTCACCGGTTCCGCCGCCACTCTCACCCCTGGCGGCGGTGGGTGGGCCGTGCGCGAGGGCGGGCCGGTGAAGTTGTGGGAGCGTATCGAGCGGCTCCTGGACGCCTACGACGCGGCCGGTGCCCCGGGCCCGGAGACGTTCACACTGCATGTCTATGACGGGGGGCAGCACCTGCGGCACCCGCAGATGCCTGGCCTGCCACTGTCCCTGCCCCGGTCCTGACCGGCCCGTACCGCTCCCGGCGCCCCGGCGGGCCCGGTGACCCTGCGCTGGCTCCCGATCGAGAGCCTGTTCACGGGCACCCGCGCCAACCTGGCGCACCGCGACTCGGTCCTCGCGGAGCTGGCCGCCTGAGCCCGCCCCGCCCCCGGGCCCCGCGCACACGCATCCCCCGACCGGGAAACCATCCCGGCCGGGGGATCCGTGCGTGCCCCGATAGGGTGCGTCGGCATCGGCAAGACGGGTGGGGGCTGTGATGGCGCAGGGGCAGGACGACGCATGGGCGACCAGGTTGGGCGGCGCGGTCGGCAACGGTCGTTACGCGCTGGGGCGGTTGCTGGGCAGCGGGGGCATGGCCGCCGTCCACCAGGCGCACGACACCCGGCTGGACCGGGTCGTGGCGATCAAGACGATGCACGCCGAACTTGGCCTCGACCAGGGCTTCCTGAAGCGGTTCGAGCGCGAGGCGCGGACCGTCGCGCGCATCAACCACCCGAATGTCGTGGCCGTCCACGACACCGGTGAGCAGGAGATGCCGGACGGGTCGCCGCCGGTGGCGTACATCGTCATGGAGTACGTGGCGGGCCGCTCGCTCGGCGAGGTGCTGCGGGACGAGGCGGGGCCCCGTGGCGGGCTGGATCCGGCGAGGGCGCTGGCGCTCACCTCGGACGTCCTGGCGGCGTTGGCGGCCAGCCATGAACTGGGGCTGGTCCACCGGGACATCAAGCCCGCGAACGTCATGCTGACGGACCGCGGTGTGGTGAAGGTGATGGACTTCGGCATCGCCCGTGCCCAGCAGGACGACCGACCGGTCACCCAGCTCACCCGGACCGGTTCGGTGATCGGTACGCCGCACTACCTGTCGCCCGAGCAGGCGCAGGCGCTGCCGCTGGACGGCCGCTCGGACCTGTACGCGGTCGGGGTGATGCTCTTCCAACTGCTGACCGGTGAACTCCCCTTCGACGGGGACTCGTTCACCGCGATCGCGGTCAAGCACGTGACGCAGCCGCCGCCGCTCCTCGCGGACATGGGCTGGCAGGCGCCGCCCGCGGTGCAGCGGCTGGTGTCCCGGGCGCTGGAGAAGGATCCGGCGCGGCGCTTCGCGACGGCTGAGGAAATGCGGGCCGAGGTGGACCGGGTACGGGGTGCCCAGGCGGCGCCGGCGCCGGAGTCACTCGAACGCCCCGTACCGACGATGCCGGCATGGCCGCCGGGCGCGGCCGCGGCGATGCCGCAGCGCCAACCCACGGCCAGGCGACCCAGCTCCGTCGCAGCCGTCGCCGCCGGCCTCCTCGCGCTGGTCAGCGCCGGCCTGCTGGTGGCGTTCGCGCTCCTCAACTCGGAGCAGGCCGGCGCGGACGCCCCGTGGACGGGCGTGACGCGTATGAACGTGATCGGCGGTTTGGTCTCCGCCGCCCTGCTGGTGTGGCTGGGGGTGTCCATGCTCACCCGCACCGCCGCTCCCGCCCGCACCCTGGCCGTCGTCTGCGGGCTGATGGCGGTGACGACCCTCGTCGTGCAACCCCTGCTCGGCGTGGCCTTCAGCGCCCAGCTCGACTTCGTGTTCGGCTTCCACAAGCCGACCGGCGTGATGATCGGCCTCGCCACCGTCTTCGAGCTGCTGACCGCGACCGCCGCGGCCGCGAGCGCCATCAAGCGACCGCGAGCGCGGTGAGTGCTCTTCCGTCGGGCCCGTCATCGCTCGATGGTGATGTTCGGACGGGGCCCGTACGCTGGCGGGGTGATGCGGACCGTCGTATTGGACGTGGGCGAGACCCTGACGCGCGACGACCGGTACTGGGCGTCCTGGGCGGACTGGCTGAACGTGCCCCGGCACACGTTGTCGGCCCTGGTGGGCGCCGTCGTCGTGGACGGCCGGGACAACGCCGACGCCATTCGACTGCTGCGTCCGGACATCGACATCGCCGCAGAGTACGCCGCCCGGGAGGCCGCGGGCCAGGGCGAGCGGCTCGACGAGAGCGACCTCTACGAGGACGTCCGGCCGGCCCTGACGGCCCTGCGCCGCCTCGGCCTGAGGGTCGTGATCGCCGGAAACCAGACGGCTCGGGCCGGAGCCCTGCTCCGGGCGCTGGACCTGCCGGTCGACCTCGTGGCGACCTCGGGGGAGTGGGGCGCGGCGAAACCTTCGCCGGCCTTCTTCCGGAAGGTCCTCGCGGTGTCGGGAGCCCCTGCGGACCAGACGCTGTACGTCGGTGACCACCCGGCCAACGACATCCATCCGGCCAAGACGGCCGGGCTGCGCACGGCCCACATCCGGCGCGGGCCGTGGGGTTTCTGGTGGGCGGACGACCCGACGCTCCGGGCGGTCACGGACTGGTCGGTGAACTCGCTCTCCGAACTTGCCGAAGTCGTCAATACGTAGGAAAAGGAAGCCGGTTCATGGCTGCGCTCGTCCCGGCGCGAGTACCGTGCCGCCATGCCCGTGGACCACATCGGACAGCGCATCGCCGCCCTGCGCCGCGTACGGCGCATGACCCAGGCCGACCTCGCCCGTGCGATCCCGGCGTCCCTCTCGACGGTGAAGGCGATCGAAAGAGGTGCGCGCAACCCGAGCGCGGACATGCTGGAGCGGATCGCGGAGACGCTCGGTGTGGACGTGGCCCGGCTCGTCCCGGGATACACCGGGGTCGCCGGACGGGTGCAGGCGGCGCTGCCCTCGATCTCGGCGGCCATCGCCGGGTACGACGTTCCCCTGGACCCTCCGGGCCGCTCGCTGCGACAGCTCACCGTCGACATCGGCACGGGTGTTGAGTGTCGGCTCGCCGCACGGTACGGCCCGATCGCTCTCACGGCTCCCGAGCTGCTCCGGGACGCCCTGGCGCACCTGCATGCCCAGTCCGGACCGGGACGGGCACTGACGGCGCGCCTGGTGGTGGCGGCCGCGCGTACCGCGGACGCGGTGGCGTACAAGTACGGCGCGCACGACCTCTCCGCCCGCTTGATCGAGGTGATGAGGTGGGCGGCCGAGCAAGCGGCCGATCCGGATCTCATCGGCGTGGTGTCGTACGTCAGGGCCGAGACCTTCTTGGCGGCTCACTCCCACCGGGGCGGACTGGTCGCATTGGAGCGGGCGTTGGACGGACGCGCGCCGCTGACGCCAGCGGTGCGGGGTGCCTTGCACATGAGGGCCGCGGTCGTCGCCGCGCGAGCCCGCGACGAGTGTGCGGCCACCGCGCACATGGCCGAGGCGAGGGGCCTGGCCGAGGGGCTCGCGGAGGGCGTGTACCTCGGGACGGCCTTCGGCCGGACGAGCGTGCGCATCCACGAACTCGCCGTTGCCGTAGGGCTCGGCGGAGACCGGATCGGCCGGGCCCTCGGGACGGCGCGTGAATGGCGGCCGGGCGCCGAGGTCCCGGCGGAGCGCCGGAGCGGCTACTACATCGACCTGGGCCGGGCGCAGCTCTGGCAAGGGCGGCCGGACGCGGCCTTCGCGTCCCTCAGGACGGCCCGTGACTTGGCGCCGCAGCACGTGCGGGAGCACCCGTGGGCGCGGGCGGACGTCGAGCGGATCCGTCGGCTCAAGCGCGGCGATGTCGCCGGACTGAGCGCCTTCACCGAGTGGATCGGCGCAGTCTGAGCCGCAGGCGTCAGGGACACACGGAGTAGTCCTTGTGGCCCACGCGGTGGCACACCATCTGTCCGCCCGTAGGTAACGGGCGGACAGGAGGGCCCGTGGACAAGCCTTACGAACTGCCGGGGAGTCGCTGCCAGGACGCCGTTCTGCCCACCCTGCGCGAACTCACGTGGGACCAGGCGGTGGGCAGGGCGTGCTGCTCCTGCGGGAAACAGCTCACTCTGGGGGCGGTCAGCCGGGGCATCATCCGCGGCCACCACGGCGTGCACGTGACGGATGCCGAGGTGTGGTCGTGTCCGAGCGGGGTGAGTGGATGATGGCGGCGTCGACCCGCATCTGCTGCGAATGTGACCGTCCCGTCGTGGGAGGCGGTCACGAGATCGTGCGGGATTCGATGTCCGGTGCGCGCCCGAACGACTGGGCCCATGACGTGGGCGATCCCGCCTGCACGCCGCTCCCGCGCGGTGGGCGGGGCCGCTTCGTGTGAGGGCGCCGTGGGGTCCGGCGGAGGTGACAAAGTCGTTGCGGGGGTGTCGAGGGGTCGCAAAACATAGAGAACACTCGCTATTCTTTATTTCGCTGGCCAACCGACCCGACCCGCCTTGCCGGAGGGAGCTGCCCGCCATGCCGACCGCCGACTTACTCGCCCGGCGTCTCTTCCACTGCCTGCCCCGTACCGATCAGCGCCGTTGGGCCGGTGCCTACCTGTCCGGGCTGTTGGGTACGCCCGGAAAGAAGTCCGTGCGGAACATGGCGCGGTCCACCGCCGCGCTCGGAGCCGCCTCGCAGTCGTTGCACCAGGTCGTCAACGCCAGTACCTGGGACTGGAATCCGGTCCGTCGGGAACTGGCCGCCTGGTGCGGGGAGCAGGCCGGGGTACGGGCGCTGCGCATGGTGCCCGTGGTCATTCCCAAGCGCGGCCAGTGCTCCGCCGGAGTGCACCGCCGCTTCGACCCCGCGGGCGGGCGCACCCTGAGCTGCCAGCTCGCGCTCGGGCTCTTCCTCGTCACCGACCACGGCAGCGTGCCGGTCGACTGGAGGCTGGTGCTGCCCGGCCGCTGGAGCGAGGACGACGAGCTGTGCGAGCGGGCCCGGATACCCGCCGCCGCCCGCACCTCCCCGGCCGCCCCCGCCGCCCACCCCGGGCTCGGCCTCGACCAGGCCGCCGAGGCCGCCGCCGCGCACGCGGCCGCCGCCGGCGTGCCCGTCGTCGCCGAGGCCGCCACCGAGGCCCCCCTCGACGCGGTGCGGCTGATCGCGGGCCTCGCCGCACGCAGCCTCGGCTTCGCCGTCTCCGTACCGCTCGGCACGCCCGTCCTGTGCGGTCCGCCCGGCGACCGCGCGCCCCACACCACCACCGTCGCCCGGCTCGCCGCCCGCCTCGGCCCCTCCTCCTCCCCGCTCGCGGGCGGGCGGCTGCGCCGGGCGCCCGCGCTCATCCGCGTCCCCGGGGTGGCCCGGCCGCTGGCGCTCCTCACCGAATGGGACCCGGCCACCCCGGAGCGGCCGGTGAAGCACTGGATCGCCGACCCCGACGGCCGCACCCTGGCCGCCACCCGGTTCTCCCTGTCGGCCGCCGCCTCGCTGTCGCTGGCCACCTCGATGGACGTGCTGGAGGAGTGCGGGCTGCTCGACTTCGAGGGGCGCTCCTTCCCCGGGTGGCACCGACACATGACCCTCGTCTCGGCCGCCGCCGCCCACCGCCTGCTGGGCGGACCGCAGCGCGCGGCCGCCCGTCCCGCGCGGGTCCCCGCCCCCGAGCCCGCCCCGACCCGCGTGCCCACCCGCGTCACCGCCCAGGTCCACGCCCGAGCCCACGCGTTCAGCGGCTGACCGTGCTCCGCACCCCGTGCCCGAGGATGCCACCCAAGGAGTCGAAATGACCGTCGATACGGCGGCAGCCCCCGTCCGCGCGATCAAGCTGCCCGCCCTCACCACCCTGCCCGTCGTCACGACCCTGCCCGTCGTCACGGCGCTCCCCGTCGTCACCGCGCTGCGCCCGATCACGCTGCCCGCCCCGGCCTCGGCCCTGATGACCGGCTGCGTACCCGTGCACGCGCTGCTGGACGCCGAGTCCCCGCGGCTGGCCGGGGTGGACCAGGACCACGTACGGCTGCTCGCGGGCCTGGAGACGGAGCTGCCGCCGATCGTCGTGCACCGCTCCACCCTGCGGGTGATAGACGGCATGCACCGGCTGCACGCGGCCCGGCTGCGCGGCCGCGAGTCCATCGCCGTCCGCTGGTTCGACGGCACCCGCCCCGAAGCCTTCCTGCTGGCCGTCGAGGCGAACAACCGGCACGGGCTGCCGCTGACCCTCTCCGACCGCCGCGAGTCCGCCCGCCGCATCCTGCGCGCCTGGCCCGACTGGTCGGACCGGGCGGTCGCCGCCAAGGTCGGGCTGTCCGGCAAGACCGTGGGCGTGCTGCGCCGCACCGCCGCCGAGAACGGCGAGGCCGGGGCCCCCGGGGAACTGCCCGCCGCCCGGGTCGGTTGCGACGGCCGGGCCCGCCCGCTCAACGCCACCGAGGGTCGGCTGCGGGCCATGGACTACCTCGCGGTCCGCCCCGAAGCCTCGTTGCGCGAGATCGCCCGCTCCGCCGGGATATCGGTGGAGACCGCCCGCGACGTGCGCGACCGGCTCGGCCGCGGCGAGGGCCCCCTGCCCGGCAGCGGCGCGGGGGCGCGTACGGGCGCCGGTACGGGAGCGCGCGGCGTCGGCCCCGGCGGGCGCGGCGGCGTACGCGCCCCCGCACCGGACGGCGAGGGCGGCGCCCGCCGCCCCGACCGCGCCGCCCTCGACCTCCCTCTCGTCCTGGACTCCCTCAAACGCGACCCCACCCTCAAGTACAGCGACGAGGGCCGCGCGATGATCCGCTGGCTGGAGGCCCGGATGATCCGCGAGGGCGAGAGCGGAGTGGTGCTGCGCGCCCCCGACCACCAGGCCCCCAAGATCGCCGCCATGGCCCGCGCCTGCGCCGCGCACTGGGCCGAGATAGCCGCGGAACTGGAACACCGCGGCGCGAGGTCGGTCACCGAAGAGAACTGAACAACCGCTGAGAGAAGATGAGTTGACACGATGACGACCACCGCGAACACCACCGCCGCGACGAACGCGAAGAATCCGTGGGCCGCGCTGTCGGCCCTCTGTGTCGGCTTCTTCCTGATCATGATGGACACGACGATCGTGACCGTCGCGATCCCCGGCATCATGAGCGGCCTCGACGCCGACCTGAACCAGATCACCTGGGTGCACAGCGTCTACCTGCTCACCTACGCCGTCCCGCTGCTGGTCGCCGGACGGCTCGGCGACCGCTTCGGCCGCAAGCCCGTCTTCCTCGCCGGGATGGCCGTCTTCACCGCCGCCTCCCTGTGGTGCGGGTTGTCCGGCAGCGCGGAGATGCTGATGGCCGCCCGCGCCGTACAGGGCGTCGGAGCCGCGCTGATGGCCCCGCAGACCATGGCCTTCGTGACCACGCTCTTCCCGCCCGACCGGCGTGGCGCGGCCCTCGGCATCTGGGGCGCCGTCGCGGGCCTGGCCACCACGGTGGGCCCGCTGCTCGGCGGCTTCCTCGTCGGCTCCGCGGGCTGGCAGTGGATCTTCCTGGTCAACGTGCCGATCGGCCTCGCCGGGCTCGCCATGACCGTGAAGCTGGTCCCCGGCGGCCAGCCCCGCAACCGCCGCCGCTTCGACCTGCTCGGCACCCTGCTCTCCGGACTCGGCCTGCTCGCCCTCGTGTTCGGCCTGCAGAACGGCCAGCACTACGACTGGGGCACCGTCGCCGGACCGGTCACCGTGCCGATGGTCATCGCCGCGGGCGTGGTGCTGCTCGTCGTCTTCGTGCTCTGGCAGCGCTTCAACCCGCGCGAGCCGCTGATGCCGCTCTCCCTCTTCCGGCGCCGCCACTTCTCCACCGCCGCCTTCGCCGCGGCCGCCATCGGCTTCGCCGTCACCGGCCTCTACCTGCCGCTCACCCTCTACATGCAGGCGGTCATGGAGCTCTCCCCGCAGCAGGCCGGGCTGCTCATGGTGCCCGTCGCCGTCTCCAGCGGGCTGGCCGGGCCGCTGGCCGGCACCCTCTCCGACCGGGTCCCCGGCAAATGGGTGGTCCTCGCCGGCTTCCTGATCTTCGCGGCGGGGCTGGGCATGATCGTGCTGGCGATGCGCCCCGAGGGCGGGGTGTGGCAGCTCGCCGGCGCGCTGTTCTTCGCCGGGATCGGTACGGGCGCCGCCTTCGCGCCCATGGCCAACGTGGCCACCGGCACGCTGCCCGTCACGGAGATCGGTGCGGGGGCCGGGATGTACAACTCGATCCGCCAGGTCGGCTGCGTCATCGGCGCCGCCGCCGTCGGGGTGCTGATGCAGGCGCAGCTGTCCTCCCTCGCCACCGAGACCCTCGCCGAGAACGCCACCACCGCCGAACGCCACGCATTCCACGAGGGGTTGGCGCAGGCGTCGGGAACGACCCTGCTGCTTCCCGTGGTAGTGCTGCTCGTGGGCGCACTCGCCTGCCTGCTCATGCCGTCCGGAAAGTCCGCGCACGCGAGCGAACCCGCCGCGAAGCCGCTGGACGCCCCGAATTCCGACCTGCAAAAGGTCGGCTGAACCACCGCATCGCGTGCCATCGAAAGGAATAGTCCTGATGTCCCATGACAACACCCCGATTGACAACAGTCGGATTGACTTCACCTCCCTTACGGATTCGGTGACCGGACCGGTTTTCACCCCCGGACAGGAGGGCTACGAGGAGGAACTCACCGGATTCCAGACCGGATACCGGCACGACCCCGCCGCCGTGCTCGGCGCGGCCGACGCCGAGGACGTCCGCCTCGCGGTCGCCTTCGCCGCCGAACACGGGATCGCCGTCTCCGTCCAGGCCACCGGGCACGGCGTCACGGTCCTGGACCGGGGCGGCCTGGTCATCAACACCCGGCGCCTCACGGAGGTCACCGTCGACCCCGCGGCGCGCACCGCCCGCATCGGAGCCGGCGCCCGCTGGGAGCAGGTCGTCGAGCGGACGGCCCCGCACGGGCTGGCCCCGCTGAGCGGGTCCGCCGGGCACGTCGGCGTGGTCGGATACACCCTCGCCGGCGGACTCGGGCTGCTGGCTAGGGAGTTCGGCTACGCCGCCGACCTGGTCGAGGCCGTCGAGGTGGTCACCGCCGACGGGCGGGCCCGCCGGGTCACCGCCGACAGCGACCCCGACCTGTTCTGGGCGCTGCGCGGCGGCCGCGACAACTTCGGCATCGTCACCGCCCTGGAGATCTCGCTGCTGCCGGTCGCCACGGTCTACGGCGGCGGCATGTACTTCGACGCGGCGCAGGCCGACCTGGTCCTGGAGCAGTTCCGGAGCTGGACCGCGACCGCCCCCGAGAGCGTCACCGCCTCCCTCGGCATGATCGAGTACCCGCCGATCCCGGTGTTCCCCGAGCCGCTGCGCGGCCGCCACGTCGTGCACATCCGCTTCGCCACCACCGACCTGGCCGCGGGGCCCGAACTGGTCGCCCCCTGGCGCGCGTTCGGCGCCGAGATCATCCACGAGCACCTCGGCGAGCTGGCTTACCCCGAGGTCGGCTCGATCTATGCCGAGCCGACCTTCTCGCACGCCTACGACGGCAACAGCGTCCTGCTGAGCGAGCTGACCCCCGAGGTCCTGGAGGCCGTACGCACCCTGGCCGGGCCCGGATCGCCGGTGGACTGCATCGTCGACCTGCGCCACATGGGCGGGGCCCTGGCGCGCCAGCCCGCCGTGCCCAACTCGGTGCCGTTCCGCGAGGCCGCCTACATCCTGCGCGTCCTGTCCGGATCGGACGAGGCGCCGCTGGCGGAGATCCGCGCCGCCCACGCGGCCCTGGACGAGGCCGTCGCGCCCTGGACCCTGGGCCGCTCGCTGAACTTCGTCTACGGCGAGCGCACCGCCGACGCCTACGCGGGCGAGCTGTACGACCCGGCCACCCGGGCCCGGCTGGCCAAGCTCAAGGGCGTCTACGACCCGACCAACCTCTTCCGCACCAACTTGAACATCGAGCCCGCCGCGTAGGGCCCGGCGCCGCAAGGCGCGGCGCAGCGACAGCGCCCCGGGACCGGATGCGATCCGGTCCCGGGGCGCTGACGTGCGTACGCGGGGGGTCAGGCGGCGGGGGAACCCAGGCCCACGCGGTTGCCCGCGGGGTCGCGCACGTACGCCACGCGCTCGCCCCACGGGGTGTTCTCCGGTTCCTGCACCACCGGGGCGCCCGCGGCCCGCAGGGCGTCCACGGTGACGTCGACGGCCTCCACGAAGACGAACAGGTCCACCCCGCCGGCCGGCAGGTCGACTGCCTTGTCGTCCCGGCTCACCGCCAGCTCCGCGTCGTCGCGGCGCAGGGCGACGAAGTCCGGTTCGCCCTGCGCCGGGTGGCGGTGCCCGGCCCGGAAGCCGAGCCGCTCGTAGAAGGCGGCGGTGGCCCCCACCCGGCGGGCGCGCAGCACGGGGAAGGCGCGCCGCACCACGGCGGGGGCGGCGGGGCGTGCGGGGGTGATGGGGAGCGAGGAGTGCGCCCCGCTCACGCCGCGGACCCGTCGGCGCCGCGGTCGGCGTACAGCTTCCACACCGGCAGCCGGGTGCGGCCCTTGTCGTCCAGCTCGGGGCGCCGGCCGGTGCGCTCGAAGAACTTCTCCATGCCGACCGCGACGCCCGCGTACTCCGACAGCTCCAGCAAGGTGATCGTCCAGCCCGCCGCCGTCAGCGTCGTGCGCAGCTCCTCCTCCGACACCGACAGCGGCGCGGGCATGCCGCCGGGCACGTCGGCGAAGCACAGCACGCTCAGTCGCGCCCCGGGGCGGGTGACCCGGTGCAGGGCGGCCGCGTACAGGGGGCGGGCGGGCGCCGGCAGGGTGTGGAAGAGGGCGCTGTCCAGGACGGAGTCGAAGCGGCCCTCGTAGCCGGTCAGGGCGGTCGCGTCGGCGACGGCGAACTCGATGTCGAGGTCGCCGGCCCGGGCGCGGGCCTGCTCGATGGCGGCGGAGGCGGCGTCGACGGCGGTGACCTTGTAGCCGCGGCCGGCCAGGAAGACGGCGTTGTCGCCGGGGCCGCAGCCCACGTCGAGGACCTCGCCGCTGAAGCGGCCCAGGCGCTCCAGCTCCACCACGTCGGGCTGGGCCTCGCCGATGTCCCACGGGACGACCTTGATGGCGGCCCCTTCGAGCAGTTCGCCGCCCGTGTAGACGGCGTTGAAGTCGGCGGCGGCGTAGTCGTAAGTCTGTTCCGTGGCGCTCACGCGAATCTCCTTGCGGTGAATTCGATCTCGGGGATCCGTAGGTGCGGGATTCACGGCAGTATCACCCGCCAACTCCCGTGTCCGAAACGGTGGTTGGTGTCCGAGCGGGGTGTCCGGGGATGCCCTTCCGCGTCCGTCCGAGGAAATTCCTCACTTGGACGGGGTGTCCGAATTCCTTTCATGGACAGGCCGCGGCGCGTCGGGATGAATGGAGCACAAGCCTCACCGACGGGTTAAGGAGCCGCAGTGACTTCCGCAGTGACAGGAAAGGTCTGGTTCATCACCGGGACGTCCCGGGGCTTCGGCCGGGTCTGGGCCGAGGCCGCCCTCGAACGGGGCGACAAGGTCGCCGCCACCGCCCGCGACCTCGCCTCCCTCGACCCCCTCGTCGAGGCGTACGGCGAGGCGGTTCTGCCCCTGCGGCTCGACATCCGCGACCGGGACGCGGCCTTCGCGGCGGTAGCCGCCGCCCACGCCCACTTCGGCCGGATCGACGTCGTCGTGAACAACGCGGGCTACGGACTCTTCGGCGCGGTGGAGGACATCACCGAGGAGCAGGCCCGCGAGCAGCTCGACACCAACCTCTTCGGCACGCTGTGGGTGACCCAGGCCGCCCTGCCGGTCCTGCGGGCCCAGGGCAGCGGACACATCCTCCAGATGTCCAGCATCGCCGGACTCGCGTCCTGGCCGATGCTCGGCCTCTACCACGCCTCCAAGTGGGCGATCGAGGGCCTGACCGACTCCCTCGCCCAGGAGGTGGGCCGCTTCGGCATCCACGTCACCCTGGTCGAGCCGGGCCCGTACAAGACGGACTGGCGCGGGAGTTCGGCCGTCTGGGCCGAGCCCTCCGAGGCGTACGCCGACTTCGCCAAGGCCCCCTCGGCGGGCTCCGCCCCCGGCGACCCGGCCGCCACGGCCGGCCCCGTCCTGGAGCTGGTCGACCACCCGGACCCGCCGCTGCGCGTCCTGCTCGGCGCGACCGTGCTGGACACGATCACCACCGCCTACGAGGAGCGCCTCGCCGGGTGGAAGCAGTGGGACGCCCTCGCCCGCGCCGCCCAGGGCAACTGAGCCCCCCGAGACATAGCCCGAGACATAGCCCGAGACATAGCCCGATACAGACACCGAACCCGACACCGAGCCAGAACCCTCGAAGGGAAGAAGACCGTGCAGAGTGAAGCCGTGAACGGCGTGGCCCCGGGCCGCGAGGAGCTGGTGGCCCGGGCGGCCGCACTGCGCGCGGGCCTGTGGGAGGACGCACCGCAGAGCGACGGCGCGCGGCGGCTGACCGGGCGGAGCATCGACGCGGTCACCGGCGCGGGCCTGATGCGGCTCATGACCCCGCAGCGCCTGGGCGGCTACGAGGCCGACATCCGCACCCTGCTGGAGGTCGCCACCGAGGTGGGCCGCGGATGCAGCTCCACCGCCTGGATCACCGGCGTGCTGAACGCGGGCAACTTCGTCGCCTCCCTCTTCCCCCGCCAGGTCCAGGACGAGGTGTGGAGCCTGAACCCGGACGCCCGCACCGCCCTCGTGCTCGGGATGCCCGCCCGCGGGATCGAGAGCGCCGACGGCGGGGTGCTGGTCACCGGTGAGTGGGCCTACGTCTCCGGTTCGCTGCACGCCGACTGGGTGGGCGTGCTGATCGCGCGGCCGGTCGAGGACTCCGACCCGGTCGTCCACTTCGCCCTGATGCGGGCCGACGAGGTCGAGATCAAGGACACCTGGCACTTCGCCGGGATGCGCGGCACCGGCAGCAACACCGTCGTCGCCTCCGGGGTCTTCGTGCCCGAGCGCCGCCTGCTGCCCTACCTGCCACTGCTCAACGGCGAGACGGACGGGCTGATCGACCCCGCCCACCGCTACCGCAACAGCCTGGTCGGCCTCTTCTCCATCGGGCTGCTCGGCTCGCTGCTCGGCGGAGCCACCGCCGCCTTCGACTTCGTCCGCGAGTCGGCCCCCAAGCGGCCCGCCGCCGGGTCCCGCTACCCGAACCAGGCCGAGTCGCCCTCGCTCCAGCTGGACCTGGCCGAAGCCGCCACGAAGATCGAGACGGCGAAGCTGCTGGCCGCCAAGGTCGCCGACGCGGCCGACGCGGCGGCGTACGCGGGGGAGTTCGCGGACGTCCTGGTCCGGGCCGCCGCCCGGCAGTACTCCACGCAGGTCGCCCAGCTCTGTCGGGAGGCCGTGGACCTGCTGATGACGGCGTACGGCTCCTCCGCCTTCAACGAGGCCAACCCGCTCCAGCGGATCTGGCGCGACGTGAACGTCGGCAGCCGCCACGCGGGCTTCGGCATGGGCATCCCGCAGCAGCTCTACGGCCGGGCCCTGGTCGGCCGCGACCCGCGCGAGATCAGCCTGCTGGTCTGACCGCCGCCCTCCTCCCACCGGAAAGGAACACCGTGTCTTTCGAGCAGACGGCAGACGAGCAGACGGCGGACGAGCGGACGGCGGACGAGCGGACGGCGGACGAGCGGACGGCGGACGAGCGGACGGCGGACGAGCGGACGGCGGACGAGCGGACGGCGGATGAGCAGGCGGTCCGCGAGCACAACCGGAGCATCGTCGAGCAGTACATGAACACCCGCGGCGAGGACCGCCTCCGCCGCCACCTCCTCTTCACCGAGGACGGCGTCGGCGGCCTGTGGACCAACGAGACCGGCAACCCGATCACCATCACCGGCCGCGACCGGCTCGGCGAGCACGCGGTGTGGTCCCTGCGCTGCTTCCCCGACTGGGCCTGGACGGACGTCGAGATCTTCTCCACCCAGGACCCGAACCGCTTCTGGGTCGAATGCCGGGGCGAAGGAAAGATCGTCTACCCCGGATATCCCGTCGGTCACTACACCAATCACTTCATCCACTCCTTCCTCTTCGAAGACGGAAAGATCAAGCAGCAGCGCGAGTTCATGAACCCCTGCCAGCAGTTCCGCGCCCTCGGGATCGACGTCCCGCAGGTACGGCGCGAAGGAATCCCCACGTAGTAAGGAGATGCCCGATGCCCGGCCTGCCCCCCGTCGAGTCCTATCCGCTGCCCACCGCCGCGGAGCTGCCCGCCAACACCGTTTCCTGGACCCCTGACCCCGGCCGGGCCGTGCTGCTCGTCCACGACATGCAGCGCTACTTCCTGGCCGCCCTGCCCGACCCGCTGCGCGCCGACCTCGTGCACAACGCCTCCCAGCTCCGCAAGCGCGCCGCCGCCCTCGACGTCCCCGTCGCCTACACGGCGCAGCCCGGCCGGATGTCCGACGAACAGCGCGGCCTGCTCAAGGACTTCTGGGGTCCGGGCATGCGGACCGGGGACGCGGACCGCGAGGTGGTCGCCGAGCTGGCGCCCGACATCGAGGACTGGGTCTTCACCAAGTGGCGCTACAGCGCCTTCTTCCGCTCCGGCCTGCTGGAGCGGATGCGCGCCGAGGGCCGCGACCAGCTGATCCTGTGCGGGGTCTACGCCCACATCGGGGTGCTCGCCACCGCCATGGACGCCTTCAGCAACGACATCCAGCCCTTCTTCGTCGCCGACGCCGTCGCCGACTTCTCCGCCCTCGAACACGCCCGCGCACTGGAGTACGTCGCCCAGCGCTGCGGCCGGGTCATATCCGCCGGGGAGGTCTTCGCGTGAACAGAGACCTGCTCGCCCGGATCCTGGCCGGAGACGTCCGCGACTTCGCCCTGCTGCACCGGCCCGAGCTCGCCCCCGACGCCGTCGAGGTGCTCGCCGGCGCCGTGCACGCCCCGGCCGCGCTGGCCGACGTACCGCTGGACGCCGACCAGGTGCTCGTGATCGTGCCCTACCGCCAGCTCGCCGAGCGCGGGTTCGCCGCCCCCGACGACGGCGCCCCGCTGCTCGCGATGACCGTCACCGAACGCCAGACGGTCCCGCTCGCCGCGCTGCCCGACCGGATCGCCGACCAGCCGGTGCACCTGAGCGGCGGCGGCTTCGACGTCGACGACGACCAGTACGCGGCGACCGTGCGGCGGATCATCGCCGACGAGATCGGCACCGGCGCCGGTTCCAACTTCGTCATCAAGCGCAGCTACACCGCCACCATCGAGGACCATGCCCCGCGGCGGACCGCGCCCGCCCTCTTCCGCCGCCTGCTGGAGCGCGAACAGGGCGCCTACTGGACCTTCGCCATCCACACCGGCGGGCGGACCTTCGTCGGCGCCACCCCCGAACGGCACGTCTCCCTCGCCGGCGGCACCGCCGTCATGAACCCCATCAGCGGCACCTACCGCTACCCGCCCACCGGGCCCACCCTCGACGGGGTCACCCGCTTCCTCGCCGACCGCAAGGAGGCCGACGAGCTGTACATGGTCGTCGACGAGGAACTGAAGATGATGGCCCGGATCTGCGCCGACGGCGGCCGGGTCACCGGACCCCACCTCAAGGAGATGGCCCGCCTCGCGCACACCGAGTACTTCATCGAGGGCACCACGGAGCGCGACGTGCGGGAGATCCTGCACGAGACGATGTTCGCGCCGACCGTCACCGGCAGCCCCCTGGAGAGCGCGGCCCGGGTGATCCGGCGCCACGAGCCCGAGGGCCGCGGCTACTACGGCGGGATCGCCGCCCTGATCGGCCGCGACCCCGCGGGCGGGCGCACCCTGGACTCCGCGATCCTGATCCGCACCGCCGACATCGACGCGGACGGCCGGATGCGGATCGGCGTCGGCGCCACCCTGGTGCGCCACTCCGACCCCGACTCCGAGGTCGCCGAGACCCGCGCCAAGGCCGCCGGGCTGCTCAGCGCCCTGGAATCCGGCACCGCGGTGCGCTTCGCCGCGCACCCCGAGGTACGGGCGGCGCTGGCGGCCCGCAACACCGGGATCGCCTCCTTCTGGCTGCGCGGCTGCGCCGAGCGCGGCGACCGCGGGGCGTGGGAGCCCCGGCTGGCCGGGCTGCGCGCGCTGGTCGTCGACGCGGAGGACACCTTCACCGCGATGATCGGCCAGCAGCTCGCCTCGCTCGGCCTGGAGGTGACCGTGCGCCGCTTCGACCAGCCCTACGACGCGGCCGCCCACGACCTGGTCGTCCTCGGCCCGGGCCCCGGCGACCCGCGCGACGGCGCCGACCCGCGGATCGTGCACCTGAACGCGCTCGCCGGAGAACTCCTGGAGCAGGGCAGGCCGTTCATCGCGGTCTGCCTCAGCCACCAGGTGCTCAGCCTGCGCCTCGGCCTCCCCCTGGTCCGCCGCGCCACTCCCAACCAGGGCGTGCAGCGGCAGATCGACCTCTTCGGGACGACGGAGCGGGTGGGCTTCTACAACACCTACGCCGCCCAGAGCGCCGAGGACAAGATCGACGCGGGTGACCTCGGCATCGTCGAGGTCAGCCGCGACCCGCACACCCGCGAGGTGCACGCCCTGCGCGGAGCGCGCTTCGCCTCCATGCAGTTCCACGCCGAATCGGTGCTCACCGTCGACGGCCCCCGGATCCTCGGGCAGGCCCTGCTGCGGGCCCTGGGGTCGCTGGAGGTGGCGGCCCGATGAGGGTGGACATCGCCTGGTGGGAGCTGGCCGGGACCGGCGCGAGCATCGACTCGCTGCGCGAGCACCTGCGCGAGGAGGCCGTGGACGCCTGGGTCGACGTGCCCGGGCTGGTCCTCAAGCTCTGGGTCGCCGACCGGCCCGGGAACCGGTGGGGGGCCGTGATGCTCTGGACCGAGCGTCCCCCCACCGACACCCTGCCCGCCAACCGGGCCGCCGAGCTGATCGGCGGCCCGCCCACGCACCGGTCGCGGTTCGAGGTCGAAGCCGCGGTGGAGGGCGTACACCCCCTCGTCACCCTCCACGGGCTCGGCGCAGCGTTCGCCGACGCCACCTCACTCAGTCAGGGAGCGCTTCCCCATGCATGACTACATGGTCGTGGATGCCTTCGCGCGCAACCCGCTCGAAGGCAACCCCGTGGCCGTCTTCTTCGGCAGCGAGGACCTCACGTCGGACCGGATGCAGGCCATCGCGCGGGAGATGAACCTCTCCGAGGTCACCTTCGTCCTGCCGCCCGACGCCGACGAGGCCGACGCCAAGATCCGGATCTTCACCCCGGTCAACGAACTGCCCTTCGCGGGCCACCCGATGCTCGGCACCGCCGTCGCGCTGGGGCTGTCCCGCAAGGCGCTCGGGGTCGGCCGCAAGGAGGAGCGGCTGCGGCTGGAGACCGGCATGGGCGTGATCCCCTTCGACGTCGGCATGGACAACGGGGACGGCTCGGTCATCGTCCAGATGCGCCAGCCGCACCCGAGCTGGGAAGCGTACGAGCACGCCGAGGAGCTGCTGGAGGCGCTCGGCATCGACAAGTCCATCGCCCCGGTGGAGATCTACCACAACGGCCCGCGGCACGTCTTCGTCGGCCTGGAGAGCATCGAGGCACTGTCCGCCGTACGACCCGACCACCGGGCGCTGTCCCGCTTCCCCGACATGGCGGCGAACTGCTTCGCCGGCGCGGGGGAGGAGTGGCGCACCCGGATGTTCTCCCCGGCCTACGGGGTGGTGGAGGACGCGGCGACCGGTTCGGCCGCCGGGCCGCTGGCCATCCACCTGGCCCGGCACGGGCTGGCCCCGTACGGACAGCGCATCAAGATCACGCAAGGGGTCGAGATGGGCCGCCCGTCACGGATGTGCGCCACCGCGCACGGCATGGCGGACCGGGTCAACGGGGTGCGGGTGGGCGGCTACGGCACGGTCATCGCCCGCGGAACCATCTACGTCTAGGGAGCAGCAGCGGCCATGAGCACTTCGACGAGCCCCGCCGTCCGGGCGGGCCTGGACACCAGCAAGTACGAGTCCCTGACCGGCGCCACCGACCTCCCCTTCCTCGAGTACGACGCCCCGCCCGCCGAACCCCTCGCCCTGGCCCGGCAGTGGATCGCCGAAGCCGTCCGGCGCGGGGTCCGCGAGCCCCGCTCGCTGGCCCTGGCCACCGCCACCCGGATGGGCCACGCCTCCAACCGGATCGTCACCATCGCCCGGGAGACCGAGCGCGGCTTCGTCTTCACCACCCACAGCACCAGCCGCAAGGGCCGCGAACTCGCCGACAACTGCTGGGCGTCCGGCGTCCTGTACTGGCGCGAGACCGGCCAGCAGCTCATCCTCTCCGGCCCGGTCACCGCCCTGTCGGCGGCCGAATCGGACGAGCTGTGGGCGGCCCGCCCCACCCCGCTGCACTCGATGACCACCGTCTCCCACCAGAGCGACCCGGCCGCCGACCTGGACGCGCTCCGCGAGCGGGCGTGGTCACTGGCCGAGGGCGGGCAGCCTCTGCCCCGCCCCGACCGGTTCACCGGCTACCTGCTGGAGCCCGCCGAGGTCGAGTTCTGGAACGCCGCCTCCGACCGGCTGCACCGCCGGCTCTCCTACACCCGCCTCGGCTGCGACTGGCACACCAGCCGCCTCCAGCCCTGACCGGCCCCGCACCGACCCCAACACCGATTCGAAGAGACCCGACCGGAAAGGAAGGACCGTGCGATGGAGCGCTCCCAGCTCACCGGCACGATGGCCCGCGTACCCGGCCCGGTGACGGTGGTGACCACGATCGACGGCGAGGGCGAACGTTGGGGCTTCACCGCCAGCTCGTTCAGCTCCGTCTCCCTCGATCCGCCGCTCGTCTCGGTCTGTCTGGACAAGGGCGCCAGCACGCACGCCGCGTTCGCCACCGCGCGGCACTTCCTGATCAACGTCCTCACCGAGGAACAGCACGCCGTCGCCCGCCGCTTCGCGACCTCCGGCATCGACCGCTTCGCCGCCGGGGACATGGAGACCTGCGAGATGGGCCTGCCCGGCCTGCAGACGGCCGGCGTACGCGTCGCCTGCTCCATGCACTCGGCGGTCGACGCGGGGGACCACACCATCCTCCTCGGCTGCGTCGAGGAGACGTACACGAGCGACCGCACCCCGCTCGTCTACTACAACCGCGCCTTCGCCCGGCCCACGCCCAACGCGTCCCGGGCCGAGCAGGACTTCAGCGCCTGCCACATCGCCGACTGGTGAACCTTCGAGCCGAGGAGCCGTACGCCGTGACCACCGCAGCGCCCACCACCGCACCCGCCGCCGCGCCCACCGACCAGGGCCGCCTCGCCGTGAACGTCGCCGTGATCTACTACTCGGCCACCGGACACGTCACCGAGATCGCCCGGGAGATCGCCGAGACCGCCGAGAAGGCGGGCGCCGAGGTCCGCCTGCGCAAGGTCGCCGAACTCGCCCAGCAGTCCGCGATCGACGCCAACCCGGTCTGGGCCCGGCACGCCGCCGAGACCGCGACCGTCCCGGTGGCCACCCCCGACGACCTGCTGTGGGCCGACGCGGTCCTCTTCGGCTCGCCCACCCGCTTCGGCAACGTCTCCGCCCAGCTCAAGCAGTTCCTCGACTCCCTCGGCCCGGCCTGGAGCAAGGGCCTGCTCGCCGACAAGGTCTACGGCGGCTTCACCTCCACCGCCAGCCCGCACGGCGGCCAGGAGTCCACCCTGCTGGCCCTGACCGCCTCCTTCCACCACTTCGGCGGCATCGTCGTCGCCCCCGGCTACACGCACCCCGACAAGTTCACCGACGGCAACCCCTACGGCACGGCCCACTGGTCCGGCGGCAAGGGGTCCCGGCCCGTGGACGACACCACCCGCAACGCCGCCCGCGCCCAGGCCGAACGCATCGTCCGCTTCGCCCGCGCCGTGAAGCACGCCTGACCGAGCGAACCCACCAGCCCAGTCCGTCCGCACCCCGGAGCCCGGAGCCCGCCATGACCATCGCCACCATCGGCCCGCCGCACACCGAACGCGCCACCGACTACCGCACGCTCACCGACCTCCTCGCCGGGTCCGTCGCGCGCTTCCCGGAGCACACCGCGATATCGGCCGACGGGATCTCCTACACCTACCGCCTCCTCGACGGCTGGGCGAACGCCATCGCCGACCTGCTCGTGCGCCGCGGCGTGGGCGGTGGGGACCGGGTGGCGCTGCGGCTGCCGCCGGGCGCCACGGCCATCGCCGCGATGATCGGCGTCATGAAGGCGGGCGCCGCCTACGTGCCCCTCGACGTGCGCAACCCGCCCGCCCGCAACGAGTTCATCGTCTCCGACAGCGCGGTGGCCGCCTTCCTCGGCGACCCCGACGGCTGCCCCACCGGCGCCGTCCCGGTCCTCTCCGAGGACGCCCTCGCGGCCCTGCTGGACGGGCCTGTCGCCGCCCCGCCCGCCGGACCCGGCCCGGACCCGCACGACATCGCCTACATCATCTACACCTCCGGGACCACCGGCCGCCCCAAGGGCGTCCTGGTCCCGCACGGCGCCGCGGCCGTCCTGCTGGCCAGCGCGGACGGGCCCTTCGCCTTCAACGAGCGCGACAGCTGGCTGCTCTTCCACTCCATCTCCTTCGACTTCTCCGTCTGGGAGATCTGGGGCCCGCTGTCCACCGGCGCCCGCGTCGTGGTGCTGCCCGCCGGGACCGCCCGCTCGCCCGAGGCCACCCTGCGCTTCATCCGCCAGGAGGGCGTCACCGTCCTGAACCAGACGCCGACCGCCTTCGGCGCGCTCACCACCATCGTGCTGCGCGAGGACGCCGACCTGCCCGAGCTGCGCTACGTCATCTTCGGCGGCGAGAAGCTCACCCCCGAGACCGTGCGCCCCTGGTCCAAGCGGTTCGGCCTCGCCCAACCGGCCCTGGTCAACATGTACGGGGTCACCGAGGCCGCCGTCCTCAGCACCTACCACCCGGTGACCGAGGAGGACCTCGACCGCGACGACCTCCCCGTCGGCATCCTGCTCTCCGGCAGCGCCCGCGTGGTCACCGAGGACGGCCGCGAAGCCGCCCCCGGCGAGGAGGGCGAGCTCTGGCTGGCCGGACCGCAGGTCGCCGACGGCTACCTCGGCCGCCCCGAGCTGACCGCGGAACGCTTCCCGACCGTCGACGGCGTGCGCCACTACCGCAGCGGAGACCTGGTCAGCCGCCGCCACGACGGCCGCTTCGTCTACCGCGGCCGCGCCGACCTCCAGGTCAAGCTCCGCGGCCACCGCATCGAGCTCAGCGACATCGAACTCGCCGTCCAGGCCCACCCGCACGTCGCCGACGCCATCGTCTGGGTGCACACCTTCAAGCCCGGCGACGACCGGCTCGCCTGCGCCTACGTCGTCGCCGAGGGCGCCGAGGACCCGCGCGCCCGCACCCTGCGGGCCCACGTCCGCGACCTGCTGCCGTCGTACATGCACCCGTCCGTCTACCAGGCGCTGCCGCTGGCCTACCTGCCGCGCACCGTCAACGGAAAGGTCAATCGGGCCGAGGTGGCCCGCATCTGGGAAGAGCAGAGGAGCCAGTCCGCATGAGCATCCCCCAGCACCACACGACCACCGTCGCCCTGCCCGAAGAGGTCCGCGAGGCCACTCTCGCCTGGGTCGCCGAGCTCCTCGAAGAGCCCGACGTCACCCTGGAGGACACCTTCCTGGAGCTGGGCGGCCACTCCGCCCTCGCCCTCCAGCTCGGCCGCTACGCCCACGAGCGCTTCGGCATCGAGTACGACCTGCTGGTCCTCTTCGAGCGCCCGCTCGGCGAGGCCGCCGACGAACTGACCGAGCGGATCACCCGGATCAGCGCCACCGACGCGGAAGCAGCCTGAGGCCGCCGTGGTCGACATCGGAATCGTCTCCTTCGGCTACGCGTTCGGGGAGGACCAGAGCGTCGCCGCCGCCGCGGCCGACTACGTCAGCGACCCCGAACGCGTCGTCAAGTGGGGCTACCACACCTTCCACCGCGCCGCCGACGGGGTCACCGGCACCGACCTCTCGCGGGGCGCGGCCGAACAGGCCCTGGCCCGCGCCGGGATCACCGCCGACGCCCTCGACCTGGTCGTCGTCGCGATCACGGACATGCCCGAGTACTCCTACTGGGACAGCGCCTCCGCACTGGCCCGGGAACTGAAGATCGGCCGCACCCAGACCCTGCTCCTGCAGGAAGGGTGCGGGTCCGGGGTCAACGGCCTCTTCTACGTCGCCTCCACCCTGGCCATGCAGCCCGAAGCCGAGTACGCCCTGCTCGTCGTCGTCAACCGGGTCAGCGAGTTCCACCGCAACCGGATGAACGTCATCAACACCGTGCTGTCCGACGCGGCCGTCGCCGTCGTCGTCCGGCGCGGCCACGACGCCAACAAGTGGCTGGCCAGCGAGCAGTTCACCGACCCCGAGTACAGCGACCTGCTGCGCCTCGACTTCGGCGGCGCGGTCACCCCGCTGCCCCCCGTCGGCTGGACCAGCGCGGACGCGCCCTCCGCCTACGACCAGGTGCGCGAGCAGTTCGGCGGCAACCCCGCCGCGCTGCGCACCTTCATCGGCGAGCGCTACACCCGCCTCGTCGAGGTCATCGAGGGCGCCTGCCGCCGGGCCGGGGTCCAGCGCACCGACCTCGACCACGTCATCTACCTGAACGACGTCCCCTCCAGCATCGCGGCCGTCGCCGGACCGCTCGGCATCCCGCTGGAACGCACCAACGCGGCCATCGCCCCCGGCCACGGCCACATGGGCGGCGCCGACCAGCTGATCTCGCTCGGACTCCAGGTGGAGAGCGGCGAACTGAACCCCGGCGACCTGGTGGCCCTGTGCGGGATCTCCACCGGCCGCTGGTGCGCCACCTTGATCCGCGTCTAGCCCGTCCAGCCGTGACCTGAGAAGCACGCGCCCGGCCACCCGGGCCACCAGACCAGCGCGTACGCCGGCGGGGCCGTCCATTCCCCCGTGCCGGGCCCCGCCGGCGTACCCGCTGCACCACCCGTCTCGCCCGAAGGAGAGCACAGTGCCCTCGCCCGCCAACCCGATCCTGGACCTCCCGTACGACGTGCAGCCCGATCCGGACGAGTTCGTCCAGGCCGCGATGGAGTGGCACTTCAACCCGGAGACCGGTTCGCCGTTCTGGCTGCGGCGGGCGGAGACCCTCGACTTCGACCCGCGCACCGAGATCAAGTCCCACGCGGACCTGCGGCGCTTCCCCAATGTCACCGGCGAGCTGCGGTACGTGCGCGCCGAGGACCTCATCCCGCGCGGCTACGGCTCCGGCCCCGACGTCGTCGGCGTCTTCGAGAGCGGCGGCACCACCGGCGCCCCCAAGCGGGTCGTCCTCACCCGCGACTGGCTGGAGCGCATGGTGGCGTGGTCCAACGCCAACATCGACGCCCACGGCTTCCCGCGCGGCGCGAACTGGCTCGGCCTCGTGCCCACCGGCCCGCACATCGTCGGCGAGTTCTTCCACCGCTCCGCCACCACCCACGGCGCCCGCGGCTTCACCATCGACCTCGACCCCCGCTGGGTGAAGAAGCTCATCGCCCAGGGCCGCGGCGCCGACGCCGGGGCCTACGCCCTGCACCTGCTGGAGCAGGCCGAGTTCGTGCTGCGCTCCCAGGACATCGGCGTCCTGACCATCACCCCGTCCGTCCTGGAGCGCCTCGCCGGCCGCGAGGACCTCGTCGAGCTGGTCAACCACAAGGTGAAGGCGATCCGCTGGGGCGGCACCCAGCTCGACCCCGACTCCCGCCACCTGTACAAGACGGAGATCTTCCCCGACGTCGCCTTCTGCGGGAACTACGGCAGCACGATGATCCTCGGCTTCGCCGGCGAGCGCGCCGGCCTGCCCGACGACGAGCCCTGCGTCTTCGACCCGCTGAGCCCCTACGTCACCTTCTCCGTGGTCGACCCCGCCACCCGCGAACCGGTGGCCTACGGCGAGCGCGGCCAGGTCCTGGTCAGCCACGTCAGCAAGGGATTCCTGCTCCCCAACAACCTGGAGCGCGACCTCGCCACCCGGCTCCCCGCCAACGGTGCCCTCGTGGGGGACGCCGTCGCCGACATCGCCCCCGTCGCCACCTTCGAGGACGAGCCCGTCATCGAGGGGGTCTACTAGTGAGCACCGTCCCGCGCCTCGACGCCCTCGGCCCGCGCGGCTCCTTCCGCGCCCGCAAGCGGCTCACCGTCACCGATGTCTCGGGCGCCCCGGCCGCCGAACTCAGCCTGGTCCCCTCCCTGTTCGTCGACCGCGCGGCCAAGGCCCTGCACCGGGCCCGGCCGCTGGACGCCGACGCCCGCATCGCCGCCGTCCTGCGCGCCGCGCGGCTCTTCGCCACCGCCGAGCTCGACGGCCGCTCCATCGAGGTCCACGAGCGCGCCGTCAGCCGCGTCGGCGGCGTCCCGCTGGCCGTCGTACGGGCCACCACCACCAACATCGCCGCCCGCCTCACCCGCGTCTACGACAGCCTCACCCAGGCCCGCCCGGCCGGCACCGCCGAGCACTGGCGCTCCCCGCTCACCCGCACCGGCCGCGCCGTGTGGACCCGCCGCGGCGAGACCTTCGCGGTCCTGGCCGCCGGCAACCACCCCGGCACCCACAGCCTGTGGCCCGAAGCCCTGGCGCTGGGCTACCGGGTCGCCGTCCGCCCCTCCCGCCGCGAACCCTTCACCCCGCACCGGCTGGTCACCGCCCTGCGCACCGCCGGCTTCGGCGACGACCAGATCGTGCTGCTGCCCACCGAACACGCCGAAGCCGACACCCTCGTGCGCGCCGTGGACCGGGCCATGGTCTACGGCGGCGAGGACGTCATCCGCAAGTACGGCGGGAACCCGGCCGTCCACCTCCAGGGCCCCGGCCGCAGCAAGATCCTGATCACCGCCGACACCGACTGGCGCGCACACCTCGACACCGTCGTCGCCTCCGTCGCCGGACACGGCGGCACCGGCTGCGTGAACACCACCACCGTCCTGGTCGAAGGCGTCGAAGCCGCCACCGCCCTGGCCGAGCAGCTCGCCGAACGCCTCGCCGTGCTCCCCGCCCTGCGACCCGAGGACGACAAGGCGGTCCTGCCCGTCCAACCCCTGGAGAGCGCCCTCGCCATCGAGCGCTACCTGCTCTCCCACACCGAGGGCGCCCGGGCCTGGCTCGGCGGCGACGGCATCGCCGAGGAACTGGGCGACGGCAGCGCCGCCCTGCGCCCCGCCGTCCACCAGCTGGAACGCGCCGACGCCCCCCAAGCGGGCATCGAACTCCCCTTCCCCTGCGTGTGGGTGGCCCCCTGGGACCGCGCGGACGGGATCGGACCGCTGCGCGGCTCCCTCGTCGTCACCGCCCTCACCCAGGACGAAAGCCTCCTCGACGACCTCGTCGCGGAGCCCTCCATCGGCAACGTCCACGCCGGCGACCACCCCACCTACTGGATGGGCCCCGGGCTCCCGCACGACGGCTACCTCGCCGAATTCCTCATGCGCAGCAAGACCGTCATCCGCGACTGAAAGGAGCGGCCATGTGCACCAGGTGCGGACTCTCCGACGTCGGCTGGAACATCCCCTCCGCGTGATCCGCGGCCCGAACAGAAGGATCAGCCATGCAGCACAGCCATGCCCAGATCTGCATTGTCGGGGCAGGCCCCCGGGGCTTGTCCGTCCTCGAACGGCTCTGCGCCCAGGAGCGCAAGTCCCCGGCCCACGACGCCCTGACCGTCCACATCGTCGACCCGGCCCCGCCCGGCGCCGGAAACGTGTGGCGCACCGCGCAGCCCCGCCACCTGCTGATGAACACCGTCGCCTCGCAGATCACCCTCTTCACCGACGACAGCGTCCGCATCGAAGGGCCCATCGAGGAGGGCCCCAGCCTCTACGCCTGGGCCCGCCGCCTGGACCCCTCCGACCCCGGGCACGAGGAGCGCTACGGCGCCCAGACCCTCGCCGAGGCCCGCGAACTGGGCCCCGACACCTACCCCACCCGCGCCTTCTACGGCCATTACCTCCAGTGGGCCTTCGAAGAGGCCCTCGACGCGGCCCCCGCCCACGTGGACATCCAGGTCCACCGCACCCGCGCCATCGCCCTGCACGATTCGGAGATCCCCGGGGGCGCCCAGTCCGTCGAACTCGCCGACGGAGTACGACTGTCGGGCCTGTCCGCGGTCATCCTGGCCCAGGGCCACCTGCCCGCCAAGCTCACGCCCGAAGAGCAGCGGCTCGCCGACTTCGCCACCGAGTACGGCCTCTCGTACACCGGCCCGGCCAACCCCGCGGACACCGACCTCACCGCGATCACCCCCGGCCGCCCCGTCCTGCTGCGCGGCCTGGGCCTCAACTTCTTCGACTACATGGCGCTGTTCACCCTCGGCCGCGGCGGCTTCTTCGAGCGCCGGGCGGACGGCCGGCTCGTCTACCGGCCCTCCGGCCTGGAACCCAAGATGTACGCCGGGTCCCGCCGGGGCCTGCCCTACCAGGCGCGCGGCGAGAACGAGAAGGGCCCCGACGGGCGCTACGCCCCCCGGCTGCTCACCGTCGCCCGCGTCGACGCGATGCGCGCCGCCGCCAAGGACGGCGACTGGATCCACTTCGGCATCCACATCTGGCCGCTGATCCAGAAGGAGGTCCAGAACGTCTACTACGAGCGCCTCCTCGCCGCCCGTGGCGAAGACCCCGCCGCCGTGGCCTCCTTCACCGACCGCTACCTCGCCGCCCCCGACGAGGACGCCGAAGACCTCCTGCTGCTCGAAGCGGGCGTCGAAGATGGCCAGCGCTGGAACTGGGAGAGCCTCTCGCGCCCCTACGGCGACCTGCGCTTCACCGGCCGCGACGACTTCCGCCGCTGGATGCTCGCCTACCTGCTGCGCGACGCCCACGAAGCCCGCGCGGGCAATGTCAGCGGCCCCCTGAAGGCCGCCCTCGACGTCCTGCGCGACCTGCGCAACGAGATCCGGATAGCCGTCGACCACGGCGGCCTCGAAGCCACCTCGCACCGCGACGAACTCGAAGGCTGGTACACCCCGCTCAACGCCTTCCTCTCCATCGGCCCGCCCGTCTCCCGCATCGACGAACTGATCGCGCTCGCCTCCGCGGGCATCGTCGAGTTCACCGGCCCCGGCCTGCGCGTCACGGCCGACCCCGACGGCCCGGGTGGACCCGCCTTCGTCGCCACCGCCACCGGCGTCGACGCCCCCGACATCCGCACCACCGCCCTCATCGAGGCCCGACTGCCCCACCCCGACCTGCGCCGCACCACCGACGCGCTGCTCGTCCAGCTGCTGGAGAGCGGCCAGTGCCGCCCCTACAAGATCCTGGGCGCCTGCGGCATCGAGTACGAGACCGGCGGCCTCGCCGTCTCCGAACGCCCCTACCGCCTCGTCGACGCCGAGGGCCGCGAGCACCCCCGCCGCTTCGCCTACGGGGTGCCCACCGAATCCGTCCACTGGGTCACCGCCGCCGGCATCCGCCCCGGCGTCGGCTCGGTCACCCTGGAGGACTCCGACGCCATCGCCCACGCCGCACTGGCCCTGTCCGCGGTCACCGCGCCCCTGGCCAGCGCCTCCGGCACCGGAGCGGAGCCCCGGCCGTGACCGCGCCCCGCCCCGGACCCGCCACCGGCGCCGACATCGACGTCGGACTGCTCTCCCCGGTACGGGCCGGCACCCCGGCCGAGACCACGACCTCGGACACCGCCTGGCTCCAGGCCATGCTGGACGCCGAGGCCGCGCTCGCCCGGGCCCAGGCCCGCCTCGGTACGGTCCCCCCGGACGCCGCCGAGGCGATCACCGCCGCCGCCCGCGCCGAGCACTTCGACGCCCGGGCCCTGGCCCTCGCCGCCCGCGAGACCGCCAACCCCGTCGTCGGCCTGGTCACCGCCCTCACCGCACACCTGGAGGGCGAGGCCGCCGCCGAGTACGTCCACCGCGGCTCCACCAGCCAGGACATCCTCGACACCGCCATGATGCTGGTCGCCGCCCGCACCCTGGCCCCGCTCCGCGCCGACCTGCTGGCCGCGGCCGGCGCCCTGGCCCGCCTCGCCGCGGACCACCGGGACACCCCGATCGCCGGCCGCACCCTGGCCCTGCACGCCGTACCCACCACCTTCGGACTCAAGGCGGCGGGCTGGCGGCACGGGCTGCTCGACTCCGTCCACCGCATCGACCTGCTCCTGGACGGCGGGCTGCCCGTCTCCCTCGGCGGAGCCGCCGGAACCCTCGGCGGCTACCTGGAGTACGCCCGTATCGCCGCCGCCGCCACCGGCAGCGGTAGCGGTAGCGGCGTCGACCCCGACACCTTCCACGACCGGCTCGCCGCCGCCTTCGCCGCCGAGACCGGCCTCGCCGCGCCCCTGCTGCCCTGGCACGCGCTGCGCACCCCGGTCGCCGACCTGGGCGCCGTACTCGCCCACACCACCGGAACCCTCGGCAAGTTCGCCGCCGACGTCCTGCTCCTCGTCCGCACCGAGACCGCCGAGGCCGCCGAACCCGCCCCGGCGGGACGCGGCGCCTCCTCCGCCATGCCGCACAAGCGCAACCCCGTACTGGCCACCCTGATCCGCTCCGCCTCCCTCACCGTCCCCGCGCTGGCCGCCGTACTCGCCCAGGCGCTCGTCACCGAGGAAGAACGCTCCGCCGGTGTCTGGCACAGCGAATGGCACGCCCTGCGCGAATGCCTGCGCCTGGCCGGCGGGGCCGCCCGCACCGCCGTCGAACTGGCCGAAGGCCTCACCCCCGACCCCGTCCGGATGCACGCCAACCTGGCCCTCACCGGCAGCGCCGTCGTCACGGAACGGATCGCCGCCGTCCTCGCCCCGCACCTGGGCAAGGCGGCAGCCCGCCGGCTGCTCACCGAGGCCACCGACGCCGCGCGCGCCACCGGCGACCCGCTGTACACCACCCTGTCCGACCTCCTGTCCGAACACCTCTCGGGCACCACCGACCTCACCCCGGAGCACCTGCGCGACCTGCTGGAACCCGCCCAATACACCGGGGTGGCCGGTCCGCTGACCGACCGGGCCCTGAAGCGAGGAGCGAGTACACGATGATCACTGCCCCCAGCGGGACCCTCCACTCGGCCCAACAGCCGGACTGGCCCGACCCGCAGACCCTCACCACCGTCACCGACCGGCTCGCCGCACTACCACCCCTCGTCCCGCTCTCCGAGGCCGACGCCCTGCGCGAGCGGCTGGCCGCCGCCGCCCGCGGGGAAGCACTCCTGCTCCAGGGCGGCCACTGCGCCGAGGAGTTCGGCCCGCGCGCACTCGGCGAGGCCGAGAGCACGGTCACCACCCTGCGCCAGATGGCGGAGATCATCTCCTACGGCGCCGCCGTGCCCGTCGTACCGCTGGGCCGGATGGCCGGGCAGTACGCCAAGCCGCGCTCCAGCTCCACCGAGACCCGCGGCGGCGTCGAACTCCCCGCCTACCGGGGCGACTCCGTCAACGGCCTCGGCTTCACCACCGCCGACCGGGCCCCCGACCCCTGGCGGATGGAGACCGCCTACCGCACCGCCGCCCGCACCCTGGAACGCATCCGACTGCTGCCGGGCGCCGACGACGAACTCACCGGACCCGACGGCCTCGCCGACCCCGCCGCAGGGGCGCCCTTCCACGTCAGCCACGAGGCCCTGCTCCTCGACTACGAAACCCCGCTCGTGCGCACCGACCCCGCCACCGGCCGCCGCTACGCGGGCTCCGGGCACCTCGTGTGGATCGGCGAACGCACCCGCCAACTCGACGGCGGACACGTCGCCTTCGCCGCCTCCATCGCCAACCCCATCGGCGTCAAGGTCGGCCCCACCGCCACCGCGGACGAACTCCTCACCCTCACCGACATCCTCGACCCCGACCGCGAGGGCGGCCGCCTCACCTTCATCACCCGCATGGGCGCCGACCGCATCCACGCCGTCCTGCCCGCCCTGGTCGAGAAGGTCACCGCCGCCGGCGCCAACGTGCTGTGGGTCTGCGACCCGATGCACGGCAACACCCAGGTCGCGCCCAACGGCTTCAAGACCCGCAGCCTCGGCGACATCACCGCCGAGATCCGGGCGTTCGTCGAGATCCACCGCTCGCTGGGCACCCACCCCGGCGGCCTGCACCTGGAACTCACCGGCAGCCACGTCACCGAATGCGTCGGCGGCACCGACCCGGTCACCCTCGACGACCTCGACCGCAACTACACCACCGCCTGCGACCCGCGCCTCAACCGCGGCCAGGCACTCGACATGGCCTTCCTGGCCGCCGACCTGTGGAGGCCCGCGCGATGAGCACCGCACCCGTGACCGAGACCCTGCCGCCGTTGTCGGGGAGACCCTCGGCCTTCCTCCTGACCGGATCCTTCCTGGCGATCTGCCGGGCCCCGCGCTACCTCACCGAACTCGCCGCGCGCGGACTGAAGATCCTCGTCATCACCCCGTCCGTGTGGCGGGAGCAGGCCCTGGCCGGGCTGAACGAGCCCGGCCACCCCGCCGCCGACATCGCCGACATCGCCTTCGTCGACGGCTCCGTCGACCGCGAGGGCTCCTTCACCCCCGGAGTCGTCGCGGCCGTCCGCGCCTGGGAGTCCTCGTACGAGATCATCGGCGCCTACGCGGCCGGCGAGACCCTCGTCGAGCCCACCGGCCTCATCGCCGACGCCCTCGGCCTGCCCGGACCGGGCCTGCGCGCCAGCCGGGTCTGCCGCAGCAAGTACCTCCAGCGCCTCCACCTCGGCGAGTTCAACCCCGCCTCGGTGGTCCTGCCGCCCGGCGCCCGGGAAGGCTTCGACCCCTCGTCGGTGCCCTTCCCCGTCGTCGTCAAGCCCGCCACCCGGCACTCCAGCTCGGGCGTCGCGACCGCCGCCGACGCGGCGCAGCTCACCGAGCTGCTCGCCGGCTACCCCGCGCACGAGACGATCCTGGTCGAGGAGAAGGTCCCCGGGCAGGAGTTCTCCGTCGAGGCCCTGATCCAGCACGGCAAGGTCGTCTTCGAGTCCGTCACCGTCAAGGAGACCACCGACTCCCACGCCGACACCTTCGTCGAGCTGTCCCACACCGTCTCCGGCGCGGTCGGCCTGGAGCGCAAGACCCTGCTCGCCGCCAACCGCTGCACCCTGAAGCTGCTGGACTTCAAGGACGGCATGACCCACTCCGAGTGGCGCCTGGACGCCGGCGGCCACCCCCGGCTGATGGAGATCGCCGCCCGCACCCCCGGCGACGGCCTGACCGTCCTCTACCACCTGGCCACCGGCCGCCCGCTGGAGCCGGAGATCATCAAGATCGCCCTCGGGGAGCCCGCCGAATACCCCAAGCCCGCCCGCCACGCCCGCCAGGTCTACCTCGAACACGACCCCGGCGTCCTCGACGAGATCAGCGTCGACTGGCCCGGAGCCGTCGTCGAATGGGCCGGCGAGGGCGACCTGTGGCCCGAGGTCCCCGTCGGCCGCCCCAACGACCCGCCGACCCTGCGCGCCGTCTTCGCCCAGAAGGAGAAGGGCACGGAGGTCGGCCCGCTGCTCAGCTCCGAGGACCGGGTCGCGAACTTCTTCATCGACGCCCCCACCGGCGTCGCCCTCGACGCACTGGAAGCCCGCGTCCGGGCCGCGATCACCATCCGCACCTCGCCCGCCGGGCCGGAGCCGGAGGCGGTGGCCGGGGCGTGACGCACACCGCACCACAGCCGGACGCCGAGGCCCCGCAGCAGTCGGCGGCCCCGGCTCCGGCCGACGGGACCCGCGCGGCCGTACCCCCGGCCGCGCGGGCCACCGTACGCGCCACCTTCAGCGAAGCGCCGCTCGCCGTGAAGACCCTGCTCGCCGGGGTGTTCATCAACCGGCTCGGCGGGTTCCTCAACATCTTCCTCGTCCTCTACCTCACCTCGCTCGGGCACTCCGCGGGCCGGGCCACCCTCGCGCTCGGCAGCTACGGCGCGGGCACCGTCCTCGGCGTGCTCATCGGCGGCTCGCTCTCCGCCCGGCTCGGCGCCCGCAACACCACCGCCGTGAGCATGGCCGGCTCGGCCGTGCTCACCGCGGCCCTGCTCTACCTCACCGACTACACCGCCCTGCTCGCCGTGATCGTCCTCGCCGGCCTCGCCGGTCAGATGTTCCGGCCCGCATCGGCGGCCCTGCTCTCCGAACTCGCGGGCCCGGACCGGCAGATCATGGTCTTCGCCATGTACCGCTTCGGGCTCAACCTCGGCGCGATGGCCGCGCCGCTCGTCGGCTTCGGCCTCTTCCGGCTCGGCCACGACTCCTACCACCTGCTGTTCTGGGGCGAGGCGCTGATCGCCCTGGCCTTCGCCCTGCTGGCCTGGCGCACCCTGCCCGCGGGCCGGGCCACGACCGCCGGACCCGACGAACCGGTTCCGGCCGGCAGCTACCTGGCGGTCCTGCGCGACCGTCGCTTCACCCTCTACCTCGTCGCCACGGTCCTGCACACCGCCGTCTACGCCCAGTACCTCTCCACGCTGCCGCTCGACGTGGCCGCCGCCGGACTGGGCCTCATCTGGTACACCGCCGCGGTGTCCCTCAACGGCCTGCTCGTCATCGCCTTCGAGCTGGTCCTCACCAAAGTCACCCAGGACTGGCCGGTACGGGTCACCATCGGCCTGGCCTTCGCCCTGCTGGGCGCCGGAGTCGCCCTGTACGGGCTGCCGATGGGCCCGGCCGTCATCGTCACCGGCACCCTCGTCTGGACCCTGGGCGAGATCATCGGCGGGCCGGCGATCTTCTCGTACCCGGCCGTGATCGCACCGACCCCGCTCAAGAGCCACTACCTCGGCAGCTTCCACTTCGCCTTCGGCCTGGGTTCCGCCCTCGGCCCGGTGGCGGGCGGATGGCTGTTCGCCGCCTTCGGCCACTCCTTCTGGTACGCCGTCGGCGCCATCTCCCTCCTGGCCACCGTGCTCGCCCTGCTGGCGCTGCGCACGGCCCCGGCCGCACCCGAACCGGAGCCGGGGGAGTGAGCACAGACGCACCGAGGGCCGCGGAGGGATGCTGCATCCCCCCGCGGCCCTGCCCGTTGTCCGCCCCACCCGACCGGACCGTTCCTCCCCCGCCCCGAGAGGCCACGCCATGAACACCACCCAGGGAGCCACCTCCACGATCGACCCGCTCGACACCCTCCTGCGGATGGCCGACACCCTCGGCACCCTCTCCCGGTACGCCGCCGAGAGCGCCGAGCACGCCACGTCGGCGTTCCCGCCCGCACCCGCACCCGCACCGGCCGCCGGCATCGCCTACCTGCACGGCGGCTCGGAGATAACCGGGGCCATCCACGACGCACTGCGCGAGGCCCGCCACGAGATACTCACCGCCCAACCCGACGGCCCCCGCCCCGACGCCACCCTCGACGAGGCGTACGAAGCGGTCCGCGGCCACCTCGACCGCGGCGTCGCCATGCGCACCCTCTACCAGCACAGTTCGCGCTTCCACGAGGCCACCAAGCGGTACGTGGGCTGCGTACAGGCCCGCGGCGCGCAGGTCCGCACCCTCCCGGAGCTCTTCGACCGGATGATCGTCATCGACCGCGAGGTGGCCTTCATCCCCGCCGACGAGGCGCGCTCCCGCGCCGTCCTGGTCCGCGACACGGCCGTCACCGGCTACCTCGCCGACGTCTTCGAGAAGGCCTGGGACCGCGCCGAGCCCTACCCCTTCCGCCCGGTCCGCGCCGCGGACGCCGCCTGCGAGGTGATCCCGGACCTGCGCCGGGCCATCCGCAAGCTGCTCATCGAGGGCCGCTCCGACAAGGCCATCGCCCGCCGGCTCGGCATCAGCCTGCGCTCGGTCCAGGGCCACGTGTCATGCCTGCGCGACGAGTTCGGGGCCCAGCACCGCTTCCAGCTCGGCTACCTGATGGGCCTCGCCGAGCACGAGGGGTCCTGAGGGGTCCTGAGGGAGCCCTGCCCCACCCGACCGCGACCGTCCCCGCCCCGACCGTTCGTACCCCCTTCCCGAAAGGAACCCGCCGTGCACCTGCTCGCCGCCAACGAGAACCCCTACCCGCCGCTGCCCTCGGTCGCCGAGGCCCTCGCCGAAGCCGCCGGCCGGGCCAACCGCTACCCGGACCGCGCCGCCACCGAGCTCACCGACCGCCTCGCGGAGCGGCTCGGCGTCCCCGCCGGTCGACTCGCCCTCGGCGCCGGCTCGGTCGGGGTGCTCCAGCACCTCCTCCAGTCCTTCGTCCGCGCGGACACCGACGAGGTCCTCCACGCCTGGCCGTCCTTCGAGGCGTACCCGCACCTCACCGACATCGCCCGGGGCACCGGCGTGCGCGTCCCGCTCGGCCCCGGCGCCGTCCACGACCTCGACGCGATGGCCGCGGCCGTCGGGGAACACACCCGCGTGGTCATCGTCTGCAATCCGAACAACCCGACCGGCACCACCGTCCCCGGCGTCGACCTGGAGCGGTTCCTGGACCGGATACCGGCCGGGGTGCTCGTCGTACTGGACGAGGCCTACCGGGAGTTCGTCACCGACCCCCGGTCGGCCGACGGCGTCGCGCTGCTGGCCGGCCGCCCGGACCTGGTCGTCGTGCGCACCTTCTCCAAGGCCTACGGTCTCGCGGGCCTGCGGATCGGCTACGCCGTCGCCCACGAGCCGGTCGCCGCGCGGATCCGGGCGGCCGCCGTGCCCTTCGGGGTGAACAACGCCGCCCAGGCCGGGGCGCTGGCCTCGCTGGCCGCCGAGTCCGAACTGCTGGCCCGCGTCGAGGAGTTGGTCAAGGAGCGCGAGCGCACGGCGCGCGCGCTCACCGACCTGGGCCTGGCGCCCGCGGTCAGCGAGGCCAACTTCCTGTGGCTCGGGCTCGGCGCTCGCGCCGCGGAGTTCGGCGCCGCATGCGCGGAAGCCGGGGTGGCCGTTCGGGCCTTCCCCGGCGAGGGGGTCCGGATCACGATCGGCACCCCGGAGGCCAACGACACCGCTCTCGCGGTGGCCGCGGCCTTCGCGCACCGACCCTGATCCGGGCCCCGTTCCGCTTGCCTTCCCCTCGCCCTGTCCCGGTCCGCCCCTCGCCGGCCCGGGACAGGGCCGTCCCATGTGGTTGCGCTCAGCCCGCCGCCGCGAGGGTCTTGCCGTCGCCGCCCAGCAGGTAGGACCCGAGGTCGGCGTACTTCTCGCGCAGCTTGCGCTTGAGCACCTTGCCGGTGACCCCGACCGGGAAGTCCGACTCGTCCGCGGCGACTTCGAGCAGCCGCAGCGTCGGGTGCCCGGCCGCGGCCAGCGCCTCGTTGGCGCGCACCAGCAGCTTCTCGACGTCGTCCGCGCCCTCCTTCGTGGTCACCACGGCCACCGGGACGACGGCCTCGCCCTCGCCGCCCGCGACCACCGCGACGTCCTCGAAGGCGGGCACGTCGTTGAGCAGGACCTCCTCCATGAGCACCGAGTACGCCGGCCCCTGGGCGGTCTGGATCTGGTCGGCGGCGCGGTCCACCAGGAAGAAGTCGCCGTTCGCGTCCTTGTAGGCCATGTCGCCCGGCAGCCAGTGCCCCGCCAGCTTGTAGCGGTAGGTGGTCGCCGAGTCGCCCCAGTAGCCGGGGGTGATGGCCGGACCGCGGGCGGCCAGGAAGCCCACCTCGCCGATGTCGGCGTGGCTGCCGTCCTTGCGCAGGATCGCCACCTCGGCGACGCCCACCGGCTGGCCGGCGCAGCGGTCGTTGCGCTCCGAGTCCCGGGTGCGGATCTTCAACAGCACGCCCCAGCCGAGCTCGGTGGTGCCGAGCCGGTCGAAGAACTGCGCCGAGTCCAGCTCCGGCGAGCGCAGCGAGAGCACCTTGTTGATGTGCGCCTGGTGGACGGCGTCACCGATGGACACCCAGGAGTTGACGCTGTCCAGGGCGCCGTCCGCGCTCTCCAGGGAGGCCAGCTCGGCGTAGGAGTGCGCGAAGGCCATCACCGCGGTGGGCCGGTGCGCGGCCACCGTCGCCGCCAGGTCGGCGCCGTCGCGGTCGCTGTGCGCGACCACCGGGGTCCCGGCCAGCACCGCGTACACGGTGAAGGCGATGCAGCCCAGGTGGGACTGCGGGAGCGCGGTCAGCATCAGCGCGCCCGGGTTCTCCTTGAAGTCGACCAGCCGGAACTGCGGCCCCGCCACGATGGTCTTGTGGGTGTGGATCGTCGGCTTGGGGCGACCCGTGGTCCCGGAGGAGTGCAGGATCACCACCGGGTCCTCCTCCACGTGCTGCCAGTACGCGTCCTGCTCCAGCCGCGCCGCCGGGGGCGCCGGCAGCTCCTCCTCGGTCTGGGTCCAGTCCAGCCCGTCCAGGATCGTGCTGGTCGCGGCGAGACCGTCGAGGCGGGCCCGGTCGGCGTACAGACCGACCGGGGCGGTCTGCTCCAGCAGGGACTCGGCGATCGCCGGGGTCGCCTTGCTGTTGATGAGGACGGCTATCGCACCGATCTGGGCGATCGCGTAGAAGTGCACGGAGTAGGCGAAGGAGTCCTCGAACCAGACCGCGACCCGGTCCTTGGGCTGCACGCCCTGGCCGAGGTACCAGGCCGACCAGGACTGGGCGAGCTGCTCGATCTCCGCGAGGCTGTAGTCGTACTGCTCCACCCCCTCCAGATTCGTGATCGGCCGGGTGGAGTGGACGAAGGGGGTCGTCGGGCTCGGGCTGGCGGCGAGCGCGGAGCGCAGCAGGTTGCCGCCGCCGACGCTCCCGTCGGCCGCGAGCGCGGCGCGCTGTGCGGGGTTGAGAACGGTGTCGGCGAAGCCCGGGCGGGAGTCGGTCATGTCTCTCGTGCCTCTCGGTCGGATGACGGAACGGGATGCTGAACGGGGCGTCGTGCGCGTGCCGTACGGGCGCCGCGCGGGCGCTGTACGGGGGAGGTTCGGGGCGGTCCGGGGGCGGTCCGGGGGCGGTCCGGGGGCGGTCCGGGGTCAGACCGAGGCGAAGATCCGCGCGCAGAGCTCGCGGTAGTTGTCGAGTTCGGCGCCGAGGGCGCCGCGGACCGTGGCCATCAGGGCCGCGAAGTCGGCCTCGTCACCGTCCTTGACGGTGTCGGCGAGCCGTCGGGCGGCCTCGGCCAGCGCCGCCCGGGCGCCCGCGGCCTGCGGGTTGGCGGCCTGGACGTCCCAGTACACCTCCGGGGTGCCGGAGGAGACGCGGGCGAGCAGCGAGGCCAGGGTCTTGTGCGGGGGCGGGGCGATCCGCCCGACCTCCACGCTGTCGGTGCCGAGCCCGTGCAGGGCCAGCCCGAAGGAGAGCACCGTGGCGTGGGTGAGCGCCTGGGAGACGGCGGTCAGCCGGTCGTGCTCGACCGCGTCGACCCGGACGACCCGGGCCCCCCAGGATTCGACCAGGCCCAGCAGTTCGGTGGTGAGCGGCCCGTCGTAGGTCACCGACGCGGCCACCACCCGGCCCTCGAAGCCGAGGGCCGGGGCGAACATGGGGTTCAGGCCGAGGCCCTCCACCCCGTCGAGGTGGGCGCTCAGTTCCTCGGCGATGCGCTGCTTCACCGAGAGCGTGTCGACCAGCAGGGTGCCCGGCCGCATCGCGGCCGCCACCCCCTTGATCGAGGCGAGCGCCACCGGCTCCGGCACCGCCAGCATCACCACGTCGGCGAGCCGCAGCTCCTTCTCCAACGCCGGTGAGATGTCGGTGATGTCCCCGTGGATGCGGCGGGCGCCGCCCGCCGCCGGCTCCCCGGCACCCGCCGGGTCCACCACGCAGATCATGATCCCGCTGCCGAACAGCTTCTCGGTGAAGAGCCGACCGACGGCGCCCTGCCCGCCGACGATGACCGCGCGGCGGATCACGCCGCGCTCCCGGTGCTATGGGACGCCAAGGGGGCCTTGGTCGGGGGGAGTTGGGCAGGGGCGGCGACCGGGTGCAGCGCGGTGCCCACCACGGCCTGGACCATGGCACGGGACTTCACGACCGTCTCCTCGAACTCCTCGTCGGCGTCCGAGAGCGCGATGACCGCGCCGCCGACACCGAAGGTGACCCGGTCCTCGGTCGCCACCAGGGTGCGGATGACGATGTTCAGGTCGGCGGCCCCGGAGAGCGCGAACCAGCCGAGTGAACCGGAGTACACCCCGCGGGCGCCCTCCTCCAGCCGGTCGATGATCTCCATCGTGCGCACCTTGGGCGCGCCCGTCATCGAACCGCCGGGGAAGGCGGCCCGTACCGCGGTGACCGCGGACTCGCCGTCGCGCAGCGTGCCGCGCACGGTGGAGACCAGCTGGTGCACCGGGGCGTACGTCTCCACGTGGAACAGCTTGGGCACGTGGACCGAGCCCACTTCGGCGACGATGTTGAGGTCGTTGCGGATCAGGTCCACGATCATCAGGTTCTCGGCCTGGTCCTTCTCGTTGCCGAGCAGGTCCTGGCGCAGCGCCTCGTCCTCGGCGGGGGTGGCCCCGCGCGGCCGGGTGCCCTTGATGGGCTTGGACTCCGCGGTGCGGTCGGTGCCGATGGTCATGAACCGCTCGGGCGAGCCGCTCAGCACCGACACCCCGGGGAAGTCGAGGAGCGCGCCGTAGGGGACCGGGCTGATCCGGCGCAGCGCCGCGTAGGTCTCCAACGGGTCGATGCGCGCCTTGACGGCGACCTGGTTGGTCAGGCACACCTCGTAGCTCTCGCCGTCGTGGATCTCCTGGTGGATCTCGGCGATCCGCTCCAGGTAGCCGGCCCGGTCGTGCCGCATCCGGATGATGTCGGCGAGCGCGGGGTCGGTCATCCCGGTGGTGGCGAAGCTGCGCGGCGCGGCGGCGCCCGCGGCCCCGGCCGGAGCCGGCCCCAGCGCCATCAGGCGGGCGGCCGTACGGTCGAGCCAGTCGGCCGCGTCGGCCTCGGTGGCGTCGCCGCGGGTCAGCGCGAGCAGGTAGGTGGCGCCCTCGGCGTGGTCGAAGGCGACCATGCGGTCCGCGAACAGGAGCGCCGCGTCGGGGGTGTCGGCCTTGTGGGCCCCGTGGCCGCCGGTGTCGGCCTTCAGCTCGTAGCCGAGGTAGCCGACGTAACCGAGGTTGAACTCGAAGGGCAGCCCTTCGGGGACCTCGATGTGCCGGCCCGCCAACTGCTTCTCCAAGTAGTCGAAGACGCCCTCCTCGACGAGCTCGTCGCGCCCGTCCCGGCGCTGGACGCGGACGGTGTGCTCCAGCACCTGGTAGGTGAGGTACTCGGCGAGGGGGCCGGTGCCGTCGCCCATGAAGGAGAACCGCGAGAGGCCCTCGGTGACGTTGCTGCTGTCCAGCCAGAAGCCGTGGTCGTTGCCGGCGAACAGCTCCCGGTACGCCTCCTCGGTGTCGGGCAGCATCGCGACCTTGCGGACCTGCACGGCGTACGGGGCCGCTGCCGCGGTCGCACCCGCGGTGCGGCGCGCGCCCTCGGCCAGGGCCAGGTCGCGGAAGTTCGCCAGGAGTTCGCGCCCGTACCCGCTGCTGATCGACTCGGGGTGGAACTGCACCCCCCAGACGGGCAGGCTGCGGTGGCGCACCGCCATCACCACGCCGTCCTCGGTCCAGGCGGTCGGCTCCAGCTCCTCGGGCAGCCGGATCGCGGCCAGCGAGTGGTAGCGCACCACCGGATAGGGGGAGGGGATGCCCGCGAAGATCTCCCCGCCGATGTGGGTGATCTCGGAGACCCGGCCGTGCATGGGCTGCGGCGCGTGGCCGACCTCGCCGCCGAAGAGGTGGCAGATGCCCTGGTGGCCCAGGCACACCCCGAGGACGGGCAGGCCGCCCTCCAGGATGGCGCGGGCGCTGATGCCGAAGTCGCGGGCGCGCTCGGGGCGGCCGGGGCCGGGGGAGATGACGATCGCGTCGTAGTCGTCCATCGACAGCGTCGACCAGTCGGTCTCGTTGGTGACGACGACCGGCGGGCGGCCGTTCACCTCGCCGAGCAACTGGTAGAGGTTGTAGGTGAACGAATCGTGGTTGTCTATCAGGAGAGTTCGCATCGTGCGTGGAGTGCTCATGATCCGATCACCAAGTCCTCGACCCGGCAGGTCTCCTCGATCACCAGGTCATAGAGTGCGCGCAGGAAGTCCCGGTCGATTCCGTGAGCGGTCCCGAAGGCCGCGGCACGTTCCTGGACCAGGCCGATGCGGTGCGGCTGCATCATCGGAATGCCCTGGTCCTTCTTCACGAGGGCGATCTCGACACATACGCCGATGCGCGCCCGTAAGTCCTCGAGGAGCCGCTCGTCGATCCGGTCGAGCTTCGAGCGCAACTCGTCTATTCCGGCGGTGGCTTGCGCCGTGCCCGTCATGAACTACCTCCCGGTCGGTCCCGTCACGGATATCGCTTCATGCACACAGCGTGACGCGCCGGGAGGGCGCGGTGAAAGGGAGACCAAGCCTCAGGTCTGCGCACTGCGCATGAGTGAACGTTCCTGCGTACAGGCCCCGGAACGCACCGAAGGCCCCCCGCCGGCCTCAAGGAACTGAGGGGCGCGGGGGCCTCCGGTCTTCTCGGTGCACGGGGTCAGCGGGCGAAGACGAACCCGCGCTCCGGCCGTCGCCCACGCGCCGCGGTGACCTCGGCCAGGGCATGGGCCGTGATATCCCCACCGGCCTCGTCGACGACGCGCCAGGCACCCGCGACGTCCCCCTGGCTCACCGGCTCGACGGCCCCCCGAATCCCGAAGCGCCGCATGGCGGCGTGCATCTCGTAAGCCTCAGCAGCGGTCATGTCCTTGCCCCTTTCGCGCGCGTGCACGGAGATTACCCCTCGCCTTCGCCCTCGCCGTGCGTTGCGCAGTTCCCGGGGTTGATCGGGCCACACCCGCCCGGCACGGGGGTGTGAGAGCAGTTCGCGGCCACGGTGACGAGCGACTTCTTCGGCCCGACCCACAGCTCTGCGTCGGGGGTGTACCCGGCTTGCTCGATCAGCGCGATCGTGCGGACGAGGACGATCACCGAGCCTGTTCCTGTGTCTGCCGTGCGCGGCGGCGGGCTTGGTGCTGGTCTTCTTCGGCGAGGAGGTCGCGGATCGCTTCGGCGAGGGCGACGGCCTTCGGCCAGCCGTCGGGGAGGCGGACCGCGATGTGCCACGCGGCCAGGGCGGCCGCGGCCTCCAGGGTGCGGCGGCCCTCGGCCTGGAAGTGGAAGCACCGCACGCCATGAGCGACGAGGCTGCCGCCGTCACCCAGGTACGCCAGCCACTGCGCGGTGACCGCGCCGTCCGGCGGCTGCTCGGCGTGAGCGAGTACGTACGCCGCCTGCTCGGCGAGCCGCGACTCCCGGCTCACCGCGCGCCCACCCGTACCGGCTTGCACGCCGGGTCCAGGAGATCGTGCGCCCAGTCCGAGGGGCGGGCGCCGGACGCCGAGTGCCGGATGAACTCCCGCCCGCCGGTGCGGATCGGGCGGTCGCACACGGCGCAGATCCGCGTGCCTGCCGTGCTCACAGCCCCACCAGGGTGTCCGGCGCGGCCGTGAACTCCAACCCATTGGCCGCCCTGACGTACGCGGTCCGGGTGTGCTTCGGGGACCCGGCGACCGTGCCGACGAACTCCTCGACCACGGCCATCAGCTCGCCCTCGCGGTCGGATTTGGGGTCACGGACTTGCCGGTGCAGCAGGGGGTGCCCGACGTGCCCGAAGGTTTCGTTCGCGGCAAGCAGCATGCCCACCGACATCACCTGAGCACCGCTCTCGGCATCGACCACGATCTCACCAGCACGAATCTGACGCATGCAGATCACTCCTCCGGAGGGAAAGGGGAGGCCTCAACCTCCCTAGGGAAGATGGAATCAGAATCTCCCTAGGGAGGTCAATGTCCTTTGCTTCGCCGCCACTTCGCCGCCCCTGTCGGCACAACGAAAAAGGCCCACCGAAGTGGGCCTTTGCGCTGGTGAGCGTTCTAGCTCTGGAAGTTGTACTGCATCACGTAGGAACCGGCGTCGAGAAGCATGTGGTTGACCTCTACCGGGTTTCCCTCAGCCGTGAGGGCCGTCCGGTAGATCTCCACGACCGGCGTACCAGGCAGCAGGTCAAGGGCCTCGGACTCCTCCGGACTGGGCATACGGGCCCGCAGCTCCTCCACGAAGTCGACCGGCCCTCGACCGATGTCGGCGAGCCGGGCGTAGACACCGCCGGGGCCGGGGTTCGGTTCGGCGATCGGAGTGCTCCGCACCAGGTCCGCAGCGAGATACGACGTGGCCTTCTGCACCGCCGAGCCCTCCACCACGTAGCGGCGACTACGTACCAGCACCGCCGCGCCCTCCTCCAGGGCGAGGGCGCGCGCCACCCAGCGCGGGGCGACGGACTCGTAGACCTCGATGTCCACGACGTCCATCGGTCGGCCGCTCACATCGGCGGACCAGATCGAGTTCCCGGAAGACCACTGAGACTGGGCCAGACGCTCGGCCGCCACTCGGCGGATCGGCTTGAACTCGCGAACGTACGTCCCGGAACCCGGGCGCGAGAAGGCAGCACCTTCGCCGATGAGGAGCTTCAAGGCGTTGGCCGCCGTCATCTTGGCCACGCCGTACTGCTTGACCAGGGCTGGTTCGCCGGGCAGCCGAGCACCGGGACCGAACTCGCCGGAGTCGATCCGTGCCCGCAAGTCGTCGGCGATCTGTCGCGCCGTCTCGGGCATGATCGACCTCTATTTCTCCCTAGGGTGGTACCACGTTAGCCAACGTCCTGCGGGTTCGCTAAGCAGCTGCCCAGGCATCCGGTGCGTTCGCGGTGGCCCAGGGGGACGAGCCGCTGAGCACGGGAACCCGCGCAACGCCCGACCGGCCCGAAGGGGCGCGGTCGTCAGCGGGCGACCGCCGCCAGGTGCATGCTGCGGCGCTCGGCGCGGGCCGCGTGGGACCCGTACAGGGTGATCGACACGACCCCCGCCACGGCCAGCAGGGCGATCCCTACCGTCGCCGCCCAGCCCCCCGAGTGGTAGGCGAGCGCGCCGAGCGTGCCGCCCGCGCTGCTGCCCAGGTAGTACGCCGACTGGTACAGCGCGGAGGCCTGCGCGCGGCCGGTCTTCGCGGTCCGGCTCACCGCGGACGAGGCCACGGCGTGCCCGGCGAAGAAGCCCGCCGTGATCAGCACCAGCCCCGCCAGGATCGCGGGCAGCGCGTCGGACAGCGACAGCAGCAGACCGAGCGCCGTCGTGGTCACGGCGAGGTAGAGCGCGCCCCGGCGCCCGGTGCGGGCCACCAGCTGCCCGGCGGCCGCGGAGGAGACCGTGCCCACCAGGTACACCAGGAAGATCGACCCGATCACGCCCTGTCCCAGCGAGAAGGGCTCCTCCACCAGGCGGTAGCCGATCACCGTGTACACCGCCCCGAAGACGGTCATGAACAGCGCGCCGATCCCGTACAGCCGCAGCAGCAACGGATCCCGCAGGTGCCCGGCGACGGTACCTCGCAGCGCCCGCGGGTTCAGCGAGGCCGGGCGGAAGAACCGCGCCCGGGGCAGCAGCACCAGGAAGGCCACCGCGCAGGCCAGCGACAGCACGGCGACGGTGAGCAGCCCGGCGCGCCAGCCCCAGGCCTGCGCCGCCCAACCGGTGACCAGTCGGCCGCTCATCCCACCGATGGAGTTGCCCGCGACGAACAGACCGATCGCCCCGACCAGCGCCTTCGGCTTCACCTCTTCGGCCAGGTAGGCCATCGCCGAGGCGGGGATGCCCGCGATCGCCGCGCCCTGCACCGCGCGCAGGACCACCAGCCACTCCAGGTTCGGGGCGAAGGGCACCAGCAGCGCGACGGCGACGGCGGTCACCATCGACCAGGTCATCATCCGGGTCCGGCCGAACCGCTCGGACAGCGCGCTCAGCGGCAGGACGAAGAGGGCGAGCGCGCCGGTGGCCGCGGACACGGTCCAGCTGGCCTGACCCGCCGTCACCCCGAAGCCGTCGGAGATCGCGGGCAGCAGCGCCTGGGTGGAGTAGAGGAGGGCGAAGGTCGCGAGACCGGCGGCGAAGAGCGCGAGGCTCATCCGGCGGTAGCCGGGGCGGCCGGGGGAGCGGGGCTCCGGAGCGGGGAACGGCAGGGCGGAGGCGGCCACGGTGGTGGACGCCCCGGTATGAGCGGGAGGCATACCTCGAAAATAGGCCCCTGGTTTTTATGCGTCCAATGCGCGGATTGGCGATAATTGATTCATCCACGCATGAGTGCAGCTCAGGGGAGCGCCTGTCAATGACTCGTTACGAAGAAGACATGAGCGTGACAAGTTCGCTGGCCCCGCGCCTCGCGTACTTCGTCGCGGTCGCCCGGCACGAGCACGTCACCCGGGCCGCCCAGGAACTCGGCGTGCCGCAACCCACCCTCTCGCGGGCGATCGTGCGCCTCGAACGGGACCTGGGGGTCACCCTGTTCGCCCGCAAGGGCCGCACCGTCGCCCTCACCACCGCGGGCCGCACCTTCCTCGCCTCCGCCGAACAGGCCCTCGACGGCATCGCCCGCGCCGCCGCCTCCCTCCAGCGCGACGCCGACCCCGAGGCCGGCAAGGTCGCCTTCGGCTTCCTGCACACCCTCGGCCCCGAAACCGTCCCCGGACTCATCCGCGCCTTCCGCGTCGACCACCCCAGGGTCCGCTTCTCCCTCGTGCAGAACTACGGCGAGGCCATGCTGGAGCGGTTGCGCGCCGGCGAGCTCGACCTCTGCCTGACCTCCCCGCTGCCGGACGCCCCCGATCTGGTCGCCCGCCGCCTGGACGAACAGCGGCTGCGCCTGGTCGTCCCGGACGACCACCGGCTCGCCGGCCGCAAGCGGATCCGGCTCGCGGAAGCCGCCGAGGAAACCTTCGTCACCCTGGAATCCGGCTACGGGCTGCGCCGGATCACCGACGACCTGTGCGCCGAGGCGGGCTTCACCCCCCGGGTCGCCTTCGAGGGCGAAGAAGCCGAGACCCTGCGCGGCCTGGTCGCCGCGGGACTCGGCGTGGCCCTGCTGCCGCCGCCCGCCGTACCCCGCCCCGGCGTCGTCGAACTGACCGTCACCGCTCCGCGCGCTGTCCGCGAGATCGGCCTCGCCTGGCTCGACGGCCACCCCGACACCCCGCCGGTGGCCGAGTTCAAACGCTTCCTGCTCTCACGCCGCGGCCGCCTCATCCCCGAACTCTGAGCCCGCCCCCCGAAAGCTACCCCTCCCCCTCCTTCTCATCCTTCTCCACATTGACGCTGGCCAAGAGGTACCCCGCGTGGAAGCGGGACTTCGCCCCCACCGCCCGCATCACCTCCGCGATGTGCCGCTGGCACGTCCGCTCCGACATGCCCAGGCGCCGCGCGATGACCTTGTCCTCCAGGCCCTCCGCCAGCATCCGCACGATCGTCCGCCGCAGCCCGTCCGACAGCGACCGCGCCTGGTCCGGGCTCACGCTCGACGCGAAGGGCTCCGCCTCCACCCAGGACCGCTCGAACGCCTCCGTCATGAAGTGCACGACCGCCGGTTCGCGCACCAGCAGCGCCGCCCCGGCGATGTCCGGGACCGCCATCAGCGCCGTGCGGCCGTCGATCACGATCATCCGCATCAGCCCGTCCCCCAGGGTGCGGACCTGCGCCCCGCGCGCCGTCATCCGGTCGACGTACGCCGCGGTCGGCCGGGAGTAGCGCGCCGTGTGCTGGTAGAGCGTGCGCATCCGCACCCCGCGCGCCAGCACCGACTCGTCCCGCCCGATCGCCTCCTCCAAGGCGTCCGCCGGACGCCCGCCGCCCGGCTGCGAGGTCAGCACCTCCCGCTCGCAGGAGGCGACCAGCTCCGTGATCAACCCCCGTACGGCGCCCAGGTCGGTCACCAGCTCCAGCGGAGCCAGCCCGCCCAGGTCCCGCCGGGCGGCCCCGGCCTCGTACTCCGGCACCAGCGCGTCCAGCCGCCTGCGCACGGTCTCCATCTCGTCGTGCGTCTCGCGCACCCGCAGCGCCAACGGGGCCAGCGCCCGCGCCACGGCGGCCCGCGGGGACACCGCGCTCCACCGCTCGGGGCCGTCGCCGGCCGGCCCCGCCGGGGCGGGCTGGAGTAGCTGGGCGGCCACCAGTTCCGTGATGGCGGCCGCGGCCCGCGCGCCCAGGGCTCCCGTGGCCTCGGCCGCGTCGAAGGCGTGCCGCTCGACGGCGTACGCGTACAGGCGCCGGGCGGCCGGACTCAGGTCGGCCGTTTCATCATCGGCAGGCATAGGCATATTCGTCCCGGAATCTCCTGAGTTGTAAACCCCTCGGGTTCTCGCACGGCACCAAGACGACGCCTGGCCGCGGCCCCGCGGCATATGCCGAACCGGCACAGTGGACCCACGGCAGCGGCCCTCCGGGGGGAGGCGCGAGCCGGACCCGGGGGTGGACACGGTGCAGAGCGAGAGCGCCAGACCCGTGGCCATCCTGCTGAGTCCGCGCCCGGCCGTGATCGCCGCCGCCCGCCGAGCGGGTGCGCGCCCCGTGGTGGTCGCGCCGGTCGCGTCCGTACCGTCCGTCCGAGAGGGGGCGGAACGGCCGGTACGGACGGACTGGCGCGACCACCGGGCACTGACCGCGGAACTCGCCCGGCTGGCCGCGGTCCGCGGCGGCCGGGCCGCCGTCTTCGGCTTCGACGCGGCCAGCGCGCTCGCGGCCGCCCGCGCCAACGAGGCGCTGGGCCTGCCCGGCACCCCCAGCGGCGCGGTCACGGCCCTCATGGACAAGGCCGCCCTGCGCGCCCGCACCAACACCCTGCTGCACCCCGGCCACCCCGTCTCCTTCGCCCGCTGCGGACGCGCCGACCTGCTCCCCTTCATCGCCGACCTCATCGGCTACCCGTGCGTGGTCAAACCGCGCGCGGGCGCCGACGGGGAGGGCGTGCGGGGGCTGACCGGCCCCGCGGACGCGCGCGCCGCCGCCCGCGCCTACCCGGAAATCACCGACCTGCTCGTGGAGGAGTTCCTCGAAGGCCCCGAGCTCACGGTCGAAGCGCTCTCCCGGGCCGGCCGCCACCGCATCCTCGGCTGGAGCCACCGCCTGCCCGGCCCCCGGCTCACCACCGCGGGCCACCAGCTCCCGGTGCCCCTGGACCCCCGCCCCGCCGCGTCCGTACGGGCCCTCGTGCGCCGGGTCCTGGACCTGGCCCGGCACCGGGACGGCCCCTCCCACACCGAGGTCATCCTCACCGCCCGCGGCCCCCGCCTGGTCGAGGCCCACGCCCGCCCGGGCGTCCTGGAGCCCGACCTGCTGCGCCTCGCCACCGGCATCGACGTCCTGGCCCTCGCCATCGCCGCGGGCCTGGACCTCCCGGCCCCGCCCCTGCACCCCCGTGCGACCCACGCGGGGGTGCGCTACGTCGACTTCCCCCCGGCCCCGTCCCGCCCCACCGCCCTGGCCGCGGCCCGCGCCGTCCCGGGCGTCCTCCGCGTCCACCTCTCCCACCCCCACCCCTACATCCTGGCCACGGCCCCCACCGCCACCGCCCTCACCACCACCCTCACCCGAGCCACCTCCTTACTCCGCTGAGATCAAGCCCCGCCGGCGCTTGAGGCGTGGCCCCGGGCGAAGCCCATCCCAGCCTCGCCGGCGTTTGAGGCGCGGGGTCCGGGGCGGAGCCCCAGGAGCCCCGCAGGGAACAACGACCCTGGCGGGCCGCCCCGGGCTCTGCCCGGGCCCGCGCCTCAAGCGCCGGCGGGGCTGGAGTGGGCCAGCTCCGACCGGAAGGGTCCCGGGGCTCTGCCCGGGCCCGCGCCTCAAACGCCGGCGGGGCTGAATTGCGCCGCGGGGCTGGGATTCGCTTCGGCTGAGCCATCCCAGCGCCAGCTGGGCGGTTCGAGGCGCCGCACCCGCGGGCCGGCCTCGGCCCGATTCAGCCTCGCCGGCGTTTGAGGCGCGGGGTCCGGGGCGGAGCCCCGGGAGACGGTGCCTCACCGGCCCCGCCGGGGGTCACCCCCGCAACGACCGCCCGAAGCCGGAACCCAACGGCATGCGCAACCCCAACGGCGGCGGAGCCGCCAACGCATCCGTCACCGGCCGCGAATATCGCCCCGAACACACCGTCCCGAGGACGAAGTCCACGGTCAGCGCGACCACTTCGGCCCGATGCTCCCGCAGCCCGTGCCCGTCCGAATGCACCTCGAACCGACACGTGGCCCGGTTCGCCTTCTTCGCCCGCGTCGCCAGCCGGAACGACGACTCCGGGTCGCTGCGCGCGTCGTCGGTGCCGTGCACGATCAGGACCTGCCGCCCCGACAGCTGTTTCACCGGTTCCGGATCCGCCCCCGCCACCGCCCCCGCCACCGCCTCCGGCAGACAAGGCGCCAGCGCCACCACGCAGTTGACGGCCTCGTGCCCGGCCGCCGCCAGCGCCGCCCGGCCGCCCGCGTCATAGCCGACGAGGCACACGGGTACGTCGCCGTAGCGTCGTAACGCCTCCTCCACGGCCCACCGCGCCGCTTCCTGGCGCCCGTCCGCACCGTGCTGGACGGTGTGCGTGACCAGCCCCTGCGTCCCGCCCCCGCGGGCCAGCGCCCGCGCGAGCGGCCGCAGGGGACCGGGGAAGAATCTGGATGCCCCGGGGAGCAGGAGCACCACACCATTGACCGTCGAGCCCGAGCCGTTCGCGCCGGCCGCCCGCCCCAGGCGGGCCCCGCGCGCCGGCGGCGCATGCTGTGCCATGGCGGAACAGTCTCAGACCGACAGGTGTACGCCACCCGTCCGCACGGTCACTGTTACGTATCGACCCTGGCCGCCTGCCCCGTGCTCTACGCGCGTAGGAGCTAGAGTGCCCAGATGACGAGCGAGACCCCCAACCTGCCCACCCCAGATCAGATCCGCCGCTCCCCGAAGGTGCTGCTCCACGACCACCTCGACGGTGGACTGCGCCCCGGGACCATCATCGAGCTGGCGCACAAGGTCGGCTACGAGAACCTTCCCGAGACGGACGCCGACAAGCTGGGCGTCTGGTTCCGCGAAGCCGCCGACTCCGGCTCCCTGCCGCGCTACCTGGAGACGTTCGCGCACACCTGCGCCGTCATGCAGACGAAGGAGGCCCTCTTCCGGGTCGCCTCCGAGTGCGCCCAGGACCTCGCCGAGGACGGCGTCGTGTACGCCGAGATCCGTTACGCTCCCGAGCAGCACCTCGAAGCCGGTCTGACCCTCGAAGAGGTCGTCGAAGCGGTCAACGAGGGCTTCCGCGAGGGCGAGCGTCGCGCGCGCTCCAACGGCCACCGGATCCGCATCGGCGCCCTGCTCACGGCGATGCGCCACGCGGCCCGCGCGCTGGAGATCGCCGAGCTGGCGAACCGCTACCGCGACAACGGCGTGGTCGGCTTCGACATCGCGGGCGCCGAGGCGGGGTTCCCTCCCACCCGCCACCTCGACGCCTTCGAGTACCTCAAGCGCGAGAACAACCACTTCACCATCCACGCGGGCGAGGCCTTCGGTCTGCCGTCGATCTGGCAGGCCCTGCAGTGGTGCGGCGCGGACCGCCTCGGTCACGGCGTGAAGATCATCGACGACATCGAGGTCGCCGCCGACGGCTCGGTCACGCTGGGCCGGCTGGCCTCGTACGTCCGGGACAAGCGCATCCCCCTGGAGATGTGCCCGAGCTCGAACCTGCAGACGGGCGCGGCGCTCTCCTACGCCGAGCACCCGATCGGGCTGCTGCGCAAGCTCCACTTCCGGCTCACGGTCAACACCGACAACCGGCTGATGAGCGGCACGAGCATGAGCCGGGAGTTCGAGCACCTGGTCGACACCTTCGGGTACTCGCTCGACGACATGCAGTGGTTCACGGTCAATGCGATGAAGTCCGCGTTCATTCCTTTCGATGAACGACTGGCGATGATCAACGACGTGATCAAGCCCGGTTATGCGGAACTGAAGTCGGAGTGGCTGTTCCAGCAGACCGCTTCGACCAGCGGTTCCGTCTCGGCGTAGGCCATGGCGTGACGTACTGAAAGCGCCCGGGAGGAGCAATTCCCGGGCGCTTTCTCATATTTAAGGATGTTTGCAGGAGGGGGTTCGAAGTGACTAGTTTGCGGAGCCGCTCAATTCCCTGCCGCAAGGACGATTCTTCATGAAGCAGTCAGCTGCCAAGACCCTCGGTGTCGCCGTCATCGGTGCCGCCTTCGCCGCGGCCGCCGCCGGTACCGCCTCCGCCGCCGTGCCCGCGATCGGCGTCGCCGACGCGCTGGGTACCGTGACCGCCGCCGCCCAGGGCGTGACCAGCCAGCAGAAGGTCGCCCCCGGTGAGGAGGCCCAGTCCGGGCAGAGCGACCCGGCGGAGGCCCTCAAGCCCGTCACCGGTCTCCTCGGCGGCCTGCCGACCAGCAACCTCCCGGGCGGCCTGCCGCTCGGCGGCTGACCCGACGCGCGCGAAATCGCACACGGATCCGCACGTACACACGCGGGGCGCACACCTCTTCGACGAGGTGTGCGCCCCGCTGTGGCATGTGCCACGATCACCCCGAACTGCCCATCCACGCACGGGGTATGAGGTCGAGGACATGCGCATGAAGGCACGAGCCATCGCGGTCGCGTCGCTGGCCCCCCTGCTCCTGAGCGCCGCCGTCGGATGCATGTCCGCGGGCGGCCCGGCAGCCGACAAGGGGCCCGACCCGAAGGGCTCCGCGGCGACCCGGGGAGCCTCCGGCGCCCCCGGGTCCGAGGGTGCGCCCGCGAGCGCCTCCGCCGCGCCGCGCACCGGCACCGTGCTGGAGAAGTCGGCCCTGGAGCAGGGCGACCTTGTCGGCTACCAGATCTCGGCCCAGGGCAAGAACCCCAACGCCCCCGCCGGTCAGCCGCAGGCCGACAAGAAGGCCTGCCAGCCCCTCGCCGATGTCATGGGCGACAAGCCGGACCCGGCCGCTCGCGAGACGGTGAACCGGGGCGTCGGCTCCCAGACCCAGGCGGGCCTCGCCATCTCCGACTCGGTCAGCTCCTACGGCGAGAGCGACGCGAAGCAGCTCATGGCCCGGCTCAAGGCGGCCGTCGCCGCCTGCGGCGCGGGGTTCAACGCCACGATCCAGAAGCAGACCGGCAGCTACCGCGAGGTCAAACCGGTCGCCTACCAGGCCGGGGGCGACGACAGCGTGAGCTGGACGGTCGTCGCAGCCGCCCAGGGGGTCTCGGCCCACGTCCACCTGGTCCTCGTACGCCAGGGCTCGACGATCGTGCGGCTGATGGCGCTCAACGTCGCGGACGCCCAGCGCAAGGCGGAAGTGCCGCACGACCTCACGGACAAGCAGGTCCAGAAGGTCAAGCAGACCGTCCGCTGACGGCGCCTACCAGGCGCCGGACCCGGCGCCGCTCTTCTCGTTCGGCAGGACCACCCACAGGGCCAGGTAGATCAGGAACTGCGGGCCGGGCAGGAGGCAGGAGACGACGAAGATGAGACGCATCGTGTTGGCGGAAAGCCCGAAGCGTCGCGCCAGACCGGCACAGACTCCGCCGATCCATCGTCCGTCACGGGGGCGGGCAAGGGCGCTCATGGTTTCTCCTTCGTCGGGATCGCTTTCTTGCGATGCCTCAATACTCCCGGTGAATCGCCGACAGGACCTCGGTCCAGGGGCCGATACCGACCCTGGCAACTCTCGGGGTAGGCCCCTGAGAACGCACCGGAGAAGGCGCGGGGGAGTCGGGCCGCGACGCGACCCGCTTCCCGGAGCGCCGCAGCCGGGCGCGCAGGGCCGGTACGACGGCCAGGTGGGCCAGCGCCACGCCCACCACGTTCAGCAACACCGAGTCGACGTCGACCACCCGGCCCGGCACCGCGGTCTGGAGCATCCCGATGCTCACGGAGACGAGCGCCCCCGCCGCGACGGTCCGGGTCATCGAGGCCCACGCGGCCAGCGGCGACGGCGCGAGCCGTCCGCTGACCAGTGGCAGGAGCACCCCGAGCGGCGCGAGCAGCACCAGCGACGAGCCGATCCGCTGCGCGGCCTCCAGCGGCCCGGCGGCCAGGTCGGCTCTGATCCCGGCGAAGGGGGTCAGATTGGCGGAGGCGGCCCATGGCACGTCCAGGGGTCGCAGGGTCACCCAGGCGACGAGCAGGAGGTGGGCGGCCAGCAGACCGCCGCCCACGAGCCGGAGCCGGAGTTGAATGGCGGCGCTGCCGCCGGCTTCATGACGCTGCACACCTGCGAAGACGCACCAGCCGGTAGCCGCGGTTCCGGCCGGTTCAGCGTGTGGCGAGGAGCACGATGAGAGCGACCGCTCCGATGGCCGCGGGCGCGATGATCTCGTACGACCAACGCACCCGCACGCTGCCCTGCGCCCCGGCGCGCGAAGCCCCGCGCTCGGCCAGCTCCGTCAGCTCGTGCACGGCCTTGTCCGCCCCGGCCTGCACCGCGTCCTTGGCGCCGGCCCCGGCGCCCTGGGCGCGCCCGGCCCGCCGGTTCGCCTTCTTCCGCTCGCGCAGCGAGACCGGAATGGACCACAGCTGGTACGTGTCCCCCTCGGCCAGCGCCTCCGCCGAGAACCCGGCGCGCACCGCGTCCACGGCGGCCCAGGGCAGCTCGATGGTGCGGAAGGGGTTCCGCACGCGCATCCGGTTGTCGTTCGCGAAGACCGCGGGTCGCAGCGTGAACGCGACGATCAGCGGCACCGCACACAGCAGCACCGCCCCGCCGATCAACGGCGCCGACCCGGCCCCCCGCACCAGCGCGTCCCCGCACAACCAACCGACCAGCGCCAACATCAGCACGCCGGTCACCATGGCCATGGGGGAGCGATAGACCCGGTCGTCATAGACCGGCTCGTCGGCAGCAGGGGGCACGGGGCTCGTCATGCCCCCGATTCTGCCGCACGACGACTGCGGGGGCGGTCGGGGGCGGGCGCGGCTCAGCGGTGGTGGGGGCGGGGGGCAGTGGTGGGCGCGGCTTCGCCGCGGGGGGCGGGTGCTTCGGGTGGGGCGGGGTCGGTGGGGTTCCGGGGGCTGCCCGTCAGTTCAACTGTCTCTCCGTGGGGCCGTGACCTGTCAAGGGCGCTCCCTGCGGTCGCGTCGCTGCGCGATGGCCTGCGGCCACCCTTGACAGGCCCCGTCCCCACGGAAAGCCAAGAACTGTCGGGCCGCCCCCGGGGGAAGGCATGGGGGACCGGATCCTGTGCGACTGGATTCCGGACACCTAGGCATGGGCTCCGAGTGCGGCCCTGCCGCGCCCTCCGGGCGAACAGCAACAGACGACAAGCCACAAGAGCGCGGTCAGATCGCTACGCGCCTCTCCGAGAGAAGCGTCTGCGAGTTGTTTGGGGCTGGTGAGGTGGTGGCGAGGTGGTGGCGAGGGGGTGGCGAGGGGTGCAGAGGGGCTGTGATGGAGGCCGGCACGGGCTGATGGGGGCTGTTGGGTGCCTGTTGGGGGTTGCTGGTGTGGGAACTCGGCGAGGCCGAGTACGGGTCGGGTCTGAGGCCGTCCGCCCCTCACACGAGAGCTCCAAATGCCAACAAAAGGGGCATCTTGGAGGGGTGTTGAGTCCCCACCATCGCCTGACTCGATTCCTACTCGGTGGGGCCGAGATTCCACCCCTCCCGCCCCCTCCCGCACCACTCACCATCCCTCATCAGCCCAAATCAGCTCGCAGACGCTTCTCTCGGAGAGGCGCGTAGCGATCTGAAGGCGTGCTTGTGGCTTGTGGTCGTTGTCTTGTCGCCCGGAGGGCGCGGCAGGGCCGCACTCAGAGCCTCCGGCTCATCGCCCGGAACCCCGATCGGTGGTCCAGGTCCCCCATGCCTTCCCCCGGGGGCCGCCCGACAGTTCTTGGCTTTCCGTGACGGGGTGGCCTGTCAAGGGTGGAGCGGAGCGACATCGCGCAGCGACGCGACCGCAGGGAGCGCCCTTGACAGGTCGCCCCGGCGCGGAGAGACAGTGGAACTGACGGGCAGCCCCCGGAACCTCCCCGACCCCGCCCCGCCGAAGCCCCCGCCCACCGCGGCGAAGCCGCGCCCCTCACGCCCCCCGCGGTAGCGGGTAGGACGTCGTCGTGCCGCCCGCCGGCTTCGTGACCGTCAGGGCCGGGGTGGGGGTGTTCGCCTTGGTGAGGGTGAGGTGGAGACCGCTGAGGGTGGCGGTGGGGTGCGCGCGGTCCAGCTTGGCCATCACGCGGACCAAGTAGGGGTCACCGGGCTTCCAGCCGGGGCCCACGTACCGGATCCAGGCTTCGGGGCCCTCCGCCTTGTTGCGCAGCACCGCGACCAGGCCCTCGCCGATGTAGACCGGAGTTCCCTCGTACCGGCCGTCGCCCGACACGCTGCTCGTACTCGCACCCGTACTCGCACCCGTACTCGCACCCGTACTCGTACTCGCACCCGCAATCACGCCCGCACCCGCGCCCACCGCCGCCGGCGCACCCGCGCCCACCGCCGCCAACGCGCCCGGGGCGGCCGAGGCCGCCGTCGCGGCGGGGGCGAGCAGGGTTCCGGCCAGGGCGGCGGTGGCGAGGGAAGTGCGCAGGGGGTGACGCATGACGACTCCTCGGGCAGCTGGAGCGGTCGGGCGGTGTGGACGCCCGGACCGTGTGGAGCGCAACGACAGCGTCCGCCCGGGGAGCCCTTCCCGCAACCGCCCGCACGGTCCGTAGCCGTCCCCGGCCACTCGCGTAGCCATCCCTCCCACCCCGTACCCCACCCAGACCGATATCGGGTGGTTATGGGGGAGGGGGTGACAGGCCGCTACGCGCGTAGATATGCTCATCTGGTGACCATGCCCACCACACTCCCCGCATTCGCTGACGTGACGACGTCCGACAGCGCGCTGCGCCGCTTCCTGCACGGGCTGCCCGGCGTCGACGCCGTCGGCCTGGAAGCGCGCGCCGCAGCTCTCGGTACCCGTTCGATCAAGACGACGGCCAAGGCGTTCGCCATCGATCTGGCCATCTCGATGATCGACCTGACCACGCTTGAAGGCGCGGACACCCCGGGCAAGGTCCGGGCGCTCTGCGCCAAGGGCGCGAACCCCGACCCGACCGACCGGACCGCCCCGCGCACGGCCGCCATCTGCGTCTATCCCGACATGGCCGGGATCGCGCACGAGGCGCTCGCCGGAACCGGGATCAAGGTGGCCTCCGTGGCGACGGCGTTCCCCGCCGGCCGCGCCGCCCTGCCCGTCAAGCTCGCGGACACCCGTGACGCCGTCGCCGCGGGCGCGGACGAGATCGACATGGTCATCGACCGTGGCGCCTTCCTCGCGGGCCGCTACCTCGACACCTTCGAGCTGATCAAGGCCGTCAAGGAAGCCTGCGTCCGCCCCGACGGGACGGCCGCCCGCCTCAAGGTCATCTTCGAGACCGGTGAGCTGTCGACGTACGACAACATCCGCCGCGCCTCCTGGATCGGCATGATGGCCGGCGCCGACTTCATCAAGACCTCCACCGGCAAGGTGGGCGTGAACGCCACCCCCGCCAACACGCTGCTGATGCTGGAGGCCGTACGCGACTTCCGCGCGCAGACCGGCGTGCAGATCGGCGTGAAGCCCGCGGGCGGCATCCGTACGACCAAGGACGCGCTCAAGTTCCTGGTCCTGGTCAACGAGACCGTGGGCGAGGACTGGCTGGACAACCACTGGTTCCGCTTCGGCGCCTCCAGCCTGCTCAACGACCTGTTGATGCAGCGCCAGAAGCTGAGCACCGGCCGTTACTCCGGTCCCGACTACGTGACGGTGGACTGATCACCATGGCATCCCTTTTCGAGTACGCACCGGCTCCCGAGTCCCGCTCGGTCGTCGACATCGCGCCGTCCTACGGCCTCTTCATCGACGGAGAGTTCACCGACGCCGCCGACGGCAAGGTCTTCAAGACCATCTCGCCGAGCAGCGAGGAAGTGCTGGCCGAGGTCGCCCAGGCGGGCGCCGCCGATGTCGACCGCGCCGTGAAGGCCGCCCGCAAGGCCTTCGAGAAGTGGTCCGCGCTGCCCGGCTCGGAGCGCGCCAAGTACCTCTTCCGGATCGCCCGGATCATCCAGGAGCGCAGCCGCGAGCTGGCCGTCCTGGAGACCCTGGACAACGGCAAGCCGATCAAGGAGACCCGCGACGCGGACCTCCCGCTGGTCGCCGCGCACTTCTTCTACTACGCGGGCTGGGCCGACAAGCTCGACCACGCGGGCTACGGCGCGAACCCGCGCCCGCTCGGCGTGGCCGGCCAGGTCATCCCGTGGAACTTCCCCCTGCTCATGCTGGCGTGGAAGATCGCCCCGGCGCTGGCGACCGGTAACACCGTCGTCCTGAAGCCGGCGGAGACCACCCCGCTCTCGGCCCTGTTCTTCGCGGACATCTGCCGCCAGGCGGGCCTGCCCAAGGGCGTCGTCAACATCCTCACCGGTTACGGCGACGCGGGCGCGGCCCTCGTCGAGCACCCGGACGTCAACAAGGTCGCCTTCACCGGCTCCACCGCCGTCGGCAAGGCCATCGCGCGCCAGATCGCCGGTACGGACAAGAAGGTCACCCTGGAGCTGGGCGGCAAGGGCGCCAACATCGTCTTCGACGACGCCCCCATCGACCAGGCCGTCGAGGGCATCGTCACCGGCATCTTCTTCAACCAGGGCCAGGTCTGCTGCGCGGGCTCGCGCCTGCTGGTGCAGGAGTCGATCCAGGACGAGCTGCTCGACGCGCTCAAGCGCCGCCTCTCCACGCTGCGCCTCGGCGACCCGCTGGACAAGAACACCGACATCGGCGCGATCAACTCGGCGGCGCAGCTGGCCCGGATCACCGCGCTCGCCGAGACCGGCGAGGCCGAGGGCGCCGAGCGCTGGTCCCCGGCCTGCGAGCTGCCGTCCGCCGGTTACTGGTTCGCCCCGACGCTGTTCACCAACGTCACCCAGGCGCACACGATCGCCCGCGACGAGGTCTTCGGCCCGGTGCTGTCGGTGCTGTCGTTCCGTACCCCGGACGAGGCGGTCGCCAAGGCGAACAACAGCCAGTACGGCCTCTCGGCCGGCATCTGGACGGAGAAGGGCTCCCGCATCCTCGCGGTCGCGAACAAGCTCCGCGCGGGTGTCGTCTGGGCCAACACGTTCAACAAGTTCGACCCGACCTCGCCCTTCGGCGGTTACAAGGAGTCGGGCTTCGGCCGCGAAGGTGGCCGTCACGGCCTGGAGGGTTACCTCGATGTCTGAGTCGTCGTCGGCGCGTCTGAGCGTCTTCAAGACCTACAAGCTGTACGTCGGGGGGAAGTTCCCCCGCTCCGAGAGCGGCCGGGTGTACGAGGTGTCCGCGAAAACATCAGGTGGGGGCAAGGGCAAGTGGCTGGCCAACGCTCCGCTGTCCTCCCGCAAGGACGCCCGTGACGCGGTCGTCGCCGCCCGCAAGGCGTTCGGCGGCTGGTCGGGCGCGACCGCCTACAACCGGGGCCAGATCCTCTACCGCGTCGCCGAGATGCTGGAGGGCCGCAAGGACCAGTTCGTCCGCGAGGTCGGCGAGGCCGAGGGCCTGTCCAAGTCCAAGGCGGCCGCCGTCGTGGACGCGGCCATCGACCGCTGGGTCTGGTACGCGGGCTGGACCGACAAGATCGCGCAGCTCGTGGGCGGGGCGAACCCGGTCGCGGGGCCGTTCTTCAACCTCTCCACCCCGGAGCCGACGGGCGTCGTCACCGTCGTCGCCCCGCAGGACTCGTCCTTCCTGGGTCTGGTCTCGGTGATCGCCCCGGCGATCGCGACGGGCAACACCGTCGTCGTGATCGCGAGCGAGAAGGCCCCGCTGCCGGCCCTCTCCCTGGGCGAGGTGCTGGCCACCTCCGACCTGCCCGGCGGAGTGGTCAACATCCTGTCCGGCAAGGCCGCCGAGATGGGTCCGCACCTGGCCTCGCACCAGGACGTCAACGCGATCGACCTGGCCGGCGCCGACGAGGCGCTGGCCACGGAGCTGGAGATCGCGGCCGCGGACAACCTCAAGCGCGTGCTGCGCCGGTCGTCCACGGACGACTGGACCGCCGACCCGGGGACGAAGCGGATGACCGCGTTCCTGGAGACGAAGACGGTCTGGCACCCCACGGGCTCCCTGGGAGCTTCAGGCTCCGCCTACTAGCCCCAGCGACGCCCCTCCTACGCCCCGCGAGCCCCCACAGGGGCCCGCCGGGGCCGTACGGGCCCCCGAACCGGCCCCGACAGCGACCCCCGTGCTGTCGGGGCCTTCCCGTGTCCGGGCGTCCCGTGTGCGGGCGTCCCCGTCGGGGCGGGCGACTTCGCGCCTACTTCACCGCGCCGGGCAGCAGCGGCCCGAGCAGCGAGGAGGCCGCCGCCGCGGGGAGTTCGCCGACCTTGGCCCCCTTGGTCACGCTGTCGGTGACCATGTTCGTGCCGACCGAAGGGAAGTCCGCGACCTTCGTGGCGATGCCGTTGTTCAGCGGGTCCACACCGGTGTTGGCCAGCGGGTTGACCTGGAGGTTCTTGATCGGGTTGGCGACCCCGGCCAGCGCGGCCGGAACGTCCAGCTCACCCGCCTGGGCCCCGCCGGTGGCCAGGGCGAGGGCCGCACCGGCCATCGTGAGGGTGAGCCCTGCGTTGCGCAGGGCCGACGAGGAGGCTGCGTGACGTGCCATGGATGTCCACCTGAGGTCGGGTCTGTGGTCGTAGTCGCGTGCGCACGCAGCGTAGTTGAAGTGTGATCCTGGATACCAACCGGCCACCGGGAGGACCCCCTGCGCGGGTTAATGGTTCACAATTGTGTTCCGTGAGCTGCTCCTCCCCCTCCCCGACCCGAGTCGTCCTGCTGACCGGTCCGTCGGGCTCCGGAAAATCTTCGCTGGCCGCGCGCTCGGGGCTGCCCGTGCTGCGTCTCGACGACTTCTACAAAGAGGGCGACGACCCCAGCCTGCCGCTGGTCGACGGCAGCTCCGACATCGACTGGGACTCGCCGCTGTCGTGGGACGCGGACGCTGCGGTCGCCGCCGTCGCGGAGCTGTGCGCGGGCGGTCGTACCGAGGTGCCGGTCTACGACATCTCCACCAGCTCACGGACCGGGGCCGAGGCCCTGGACATAGCGCGCACCCCGCTGTTCATCGCGGAGGGCATCTTCGCCGCGGACATCGTGGCGCGGTGTCAGGAGCTGGGGCTGCTGGCCGATGCGATCTGTCTGCGCGGTCGGCCCTCCACCACGTTCCGGCGGCGCCTCGCGCGCGATCTGCGGGAGGGCCGCAAGTCGGTGCCGTTCCTGCTGCGCAGGGGCTGGCGGCTGATGCGGGCCGAGCGCGGGATCGTCGCGCGGCACACCGCACTGGGCGCGCACGCCTGTGCCCGTGACGAGGCCCTCGGTCGACTGGCCGCCGCCGCGGCCGGGCGCCACCGCACGACGCGCCCCACGGCCGCGGCCTGACCTAGCGGCCCGAGCACAAAAACGAGCGGGATCACGCGGACCCCCGGCCGCCTGATCCCGCTCGTCCCCCCTCCATGGCCGCCGTCCCACCCCCGTAGGACGGTCCCCCCGGCCGTATGGTCTCCGTGGCGTTACGCCACCAGCTCCTCGAAGGACTCCGCCTCGTCGGCGCCGAAGCTCAGGGCCTGGTCCTCGCGCAGGCGGCGCAGGGAGCGCCAGATGCTCGACTTGACCGTGCCGACGCTGATGTCCAGGATCTCGGCGATCTCCGGGTCCGTGCGGCCCTCGTAGTAGCGCAGCACCAGCATCGTGCGCTGCGGCTCCGGGAGCCGGGTCAGGGCCTGCCACAGGACCGCGCGCAGCTCCGTGCCGCGCATCGCGTCCGTGTCGGAGGCCGTCTCCGGCAGTTCCTCGGTCGGGTACTCGTTCAGCTTCCGGCGGCGCCAGGCGCTGATGTGCAGGTTGGTCATGGTGCGGCGCAGGTAGCCGCCGACGGCCGCCTTGTCGCTGATCCGGTCCCAGGCGCGGTAGGTGGAGAAGAGCGCGCTCTGGAGCAGGTCCTCCGCCTCGTGGCGGTCACCGGTGAGGTGGAAGGCGGTCGCGTAGAGCGAGGCCCGGCGGGCTTCGACGTACGCCGTGAACTCGGCTTCCGCTGAAAGGGACGGCTCGGGTGCGGCCGCGGGGGCCACGGAGGGGGCGGTGTAGGTCTGTGCGTCGATGGCTACCGTGTGCGCCGGCCGCTGTCGGGCGACGGTGACCGGACGGACACCCGCCCGTCGGTTCACATCGTGCAGCCGCGTGACAACCGCGCTGGTCGTGGTGCCGTACAGCGTGTTCATCTCGCGCCCCCCGTCGTGGAGTGTGTCTGCTTCGGTTCTTCGTCCTGTGCGTTGGTAGAAGCCTGCCCCGGTGAGATAACCGGGGTGTCCTTCGACTGTCACAGGCCTGTCACAGGCACCTGTGGACGGAGCTCCTTGCAGGAGTTCGCCGCACGACGGTCGTACGCCCGACGGTCGATGGGACAGAATGAGCCCGTGCCTTTCCTGTTGCTGATCGAGGACGACGACGCCATCCGCACGGCCCTCGAACTCTCCCTGTCACGCCAGGGCCACCGTGTGGCCACTGCGGCGACGGGTGAGGACGGCCTGAAACTGCTGCGAGAGCAGCGGCCGGATCTGATCGTGCTGGATGTGATGCTGCCCGGGATCGACGGTTTCGAGGTGTGCCGCCGGATCCGGCGCACCGACCAGCTGCCGATCATCCTGCTGACCGCGCGCAACGACGACATCGATGTCGTCGTCGGCCTGGAGTCGGGGGCCGACGACTACGTCGTCAAACCCGTCCAGGGCCGGGTGCTCGACGCCCGGATCCGGGCCGTGCTGCGCCGCGGCGAGCGCGAGGCCACCGATTCGGCGGTCTTCGGCTCGCTGGTGATCGACCGCGCCGCCATGACCGTGACCAAGAACGGCGAGGACCTCCAGCTCACGCCGACCGAGCTGCGCCTGCTGCTGGAGCTGAGCCGGCGGCCCGGTCAGGCGCTCTCGCGCCAGCAGCTGCTGCGGCTGGTCTGGGAGCACGACTACCTCGGCGACTCGCGCCTGGTCGACGCGTGCGTCCAGCGGCTGCGCGCCAAGGTGGAGGAGATCCCCTCCTCCCCGACGCTCATCCGTACCGTGCGCGGCGTCGGCTACCGCCTGGACTCCCCGCAGTGATCCGTGCGGCGGCGGAGTCGCTGCTCGCGCGACGGCGCTGGACGAGCCTGCGCCTGCGGCTGCTCCTGGTCTTCGCGCTGGTCGCGCTGACGGCGGCGGTCTCGGCTTCGGGGATCGCGTACTGGCTCAACCGCGAGGCGGTCCTCACGCGTACCCAGGACGCGGCGCTCGGCGACTTCCGGCAGGAGATGCAGAACCGGGCGGCGGCGCTGCCCGCCGACCCCTCGCAGGAGGAGCTGCAGCGCACCGCCGAGTTGATGGCGGGCAGCAGCCCCGGCTACAGCGTGCTGCTGGTGCGCGAGGGCAAGGACGGGCGCAAGATCTTCGGGACCGCGGGCACCGACTCCTTCGGGCTGGACGACGTACCCAAGTCCCTCCAGCAGGCCGTCGACGACCGGCAGAAGACCACCTCGGCCAACAGCGCCGAGTACCACATGTACTGGCAGCGCACGAAGCCGCGCGGCAACCCGTACCTGGTCGGCGGGACGCGGATCGTGGGCGGCGGGCCGACCGGTTACATGTACAAGTCGCTCGCCCAGGAGCGGGACGACCTGAACGCACTCGCCTGGTCGCTGTGCATCGCGACCGGGCTCGCCCTGCTGGGCTCGGCGCTGCTCGCGCAGGCGGCGGCCCGTACCGTGCTCAAGCCCGTGCAGCGGCTCGGGGACGCGGCGCGCAAGCTCGGCGAGGGGGAGCTGGACACGCGGCTGGAGGTGTCCGGGACGGACGAACTGGCCGACCTGTCGCACACCTTCAACAAGACGGCCGAGGCGCTGGAGAAGAAGGTCGCCGACATGAGCGCGCGGGAGGAGTCGAGCCGGCGCTTCGTCGCCGACATGTCCCACGAACTGCGCACCCCGCTGACGGCGTTGACGGCGGTGGCCGAGATCCTCGAAGAGGAAGCCGACACGCTCGATCCGATGATCGCACCGGCGGTCGGGCTGGTCGTGAGCGAGACCCGCCGGCTCAACGAGCTGGTCGAGAACCTCATGGAGGTCACCCGCTTCGACGCGGGAACGGCCCGGTTGGTGCTCGACGACGTCGACGTCGCCGACCAGGTCACGGCCTGCATCGACGCGCGGGCCTGGCTGGACGCGGTGGAACTGGACGCGGAGCGCGGCATCGTGGCGCGCCTCGACCCGCGCCGCCTCGACGTGATCCTCGCGAACCTGATCGGCAACGCCCTCAAGCACGGCGGCTCGCCGGTGCGGGTCTCGGTGCGGGTCTCCGATCCCGCGGAGGACGCCGAGGGCGTGTCCTGGCTGGTCATCGAGGTCAAGGACAACGGGCCCGGGATCCCCGAGGAGGTGCTGCCGCACGTCTTCGACCGCTTCTACAAGGCGAGCGCCTCCCGGCCGCGATCGGACGGCAGCGGGCTGGGCCTGTCCATCGCGGTGGAGAACGCCCACATCCAGGGCGGTGAGATCACCGCCGCCAACGGGGACGGCGGCGGTGCGGTGTTCACGCTGAAGCTGCCGGTGGACCTGGGCGGCGGGGCGGGCGGATGAGCCGGGTGGGCCGAACGAGCCGGGTGAACCAGACGAGCCGGCCGAGCCGGACGAACCAGATGGGCCGGATGAACCGCATGAGGCGGATGCGCAACGGGCTGCTCTTCGGCGCGGCCGCCGCGGGATTGTTGGCCGGTACGGTCGGCTGCGGCATCCGGGCCACGACGGTCCCGGTCGACGTCGGGGCGGCGCCCTCGCGGGTGTCCTGCGATACGCCCGCCCAGCCGGGCGCGGACCCGCAGGGGTTCCGGGCCACTGTGCAACTGCTCTGCGGATCGCAGCTGGTGGGCGTGGAACGGGTGGTGCCACTGCCGGAGAAGAGCACGGCGCGCGACCCGCTGGCCCTGGTCGCCCAGGCGCTGCTGGAGGCGCTGGAGCGGCCGCCGTCGGGGCAGGAGGCGGACGCGGGGTTCAGCACCGGCGTGCCGCAGAACCTCTCGGCCGGTCCGCCGCGGCCCGGCGACCCCAAGGGCACGCTGCGGCTGAGCCGCAAACCGGAGGACCTGACCCCGATCGCCCTGTCCCAGATCGTCTGCACGCTGGCCGGCAGCGAGGCGACGGGCCTGGGCTCGGGCCCGGTGGTCCTGGGCGGCCCGGACGCGGACCCGCCGCGGACCTGGGAGTGCACGGACGCGGTCCGCGCCCGCCCGGAGTCGATCCCGACCCTGGGCGACGTGGTCAGGCCGAGCGGCAGCCCGAGCGGCAGCACCCCGAGCCCCGCGCCGGGGGCCTGAGGGCCTTCGGCCGCCCCCTCAGCGCACGCTCCACGCGCTGATCGCGGCCAGGGGGACCCGGAAGGACTCGCCCAGCGCGGCGGGCAGGCTGCTGGCGCCGGAGATGAGCTGGCAGCCCCGCAGGTGCAGGAAGGCCGGCGGGTACTCGGGCGTCTCCCCGGCCTCCCGGGCGAAGTCCTCGGCGAACCGCGCGTCGGGCAGCTCCCCGTCATCGAGCCGCCCGGCGAGCTCGGTGGCCCAGCGCCGGTGGGCCGCGATCCGACCCGTTATCACCACACCTTGCGCCACGACGGTGATCCGCGGGCCCTCGCCCTCCATCTCCGTGCGGTTGATCAGATCGATGAGCAGGTCGTCCCGTGTGGTCATGCGGGAACCCTAATGATCCTGCGGGTGCACGGAGTCAGCGGACCACGGGGCCCCGCCCCGACCTCCAGTCGTCGATCCGCTTGCGTAAGCCGGCCACCATCGGGAGGGCGTCGATGGCGTCCGGTGCGCACCACGCCACCTCGAACGGCTCGTCGGACGCCCGGAGCGCGCCCCCGGTGGGACGGGCGAGCAGGCAGAGCGAGAACTCCTGCCGGACCTCGTCCTCGTAATCACGCCTGCCCACCGTCGCCGCCCTCCCTGATGTCGCGCCCTCGGCTCCACAGTTCCTCCGCGTGGGCGGCGAAGCGGTCGAACATGCCTTCCTCGCCGTGGCGGCGCAGGTGGAACATCGGTGAGTCGTGTCCGATCACCCGGGCGAGGTGGGGCGTGACGAGGGCGTCCGAGTCGAAGCGGAACACGCTGAGGCCGACGTGGTTCGGGGCGTCCTCCGGCGCGCTGAACCGAACGTCCAGGCCCTCCGAGGGGCCGAGCCGGTCCAGTTGTTCCAGCGTCATGCGGATGCGGGTGGAGACGGTCAGGGCCGCGCCCTCGACGGCCTCGCGCTGGCGGGTGACCTGCCCGTCCGGGTCGCCGAGGAGGAAGCGGACCCGGCAGCCGCTGCTGATCTTCTTGCGAATGATCCCGGCGAAGTCGGGGATGGTGGTCCAGAAGAAGTAGTTCGTGTACCCCGACAGCAGCATGTCGGTGGTCGTGCGGGCGACCAGGTCCGCCCACGTCGTGGAAGGGCACGCGGAACGGTAGGGATACGAGTGGACAAGTTCCCTGTCCTGCCCGACCTTCACACGGCTGGTCACTGCCTCGGGCCAGATCATGCGCTCTTCAACTCCCAACACCCGCGCCACATCCGCACGGTTTCGAGCATGCGGCACCAGTGCGGGATCCGCTAACCAACGGGTGACCGTCTTCCCGGACACCCCCACCCGATCGGCCAATTGGTGCGGCCTCATGCCGGAGTCGGACATAGCTGAGCTCAAGGCCGTGTTCAAGGGCCCTCCACGGGACATCTGGGCGTTCTTCGGAACATAGCGCGGAACGGCCCAACCGTCCTGGTACATGGGCAGATACGTCCTCAAGTGGAGAGCAGGCTGGGTTCATCGGAGGTCCGGAGCACGGGAGGCCTGATGGACGGGTACGGGGATGCGGTCCAGCGTGGGATCGGGTCGGACGGGGGAGCGATGCGCGAGGTCTGTGGGGCGACCGGTGAGCTGCCTTTGGGGCTCGCCCTCGGTGCGGTGCAGATCGCCGGCGAGGGGCGGGACGCCCTCGAACTGATCGCCCCGACGCTCCGGTGCACCCTGGGGCCCCACCGCGGGTGCCACCGCGACCTCGTGCTCGACATGGACGAGGGGGACAGTGCCGTGTGGACCTCGTGGCGCAGTGGTGAGCCGCCGGCCGCCGTCGAGGTGCTCAGGAACTGTGGCGCGGCCACCGGCGGGGACGCGGGGCGCGCCGAGGCGTGCACGCACTTCGCCGGTCACCCGGGCGATCACTCGTGGGCCCTGCTCGACCCCGTGCTGACGTACATCGACCAGTACATGTCCTGTGCGCTGCTCCGGGCAGCCGCGCAGTACCTCGATGCCGTGGGCCGGGCGCCGCGCCGGGGGAGTGCGCAGGGATGAGGAGCCCGGTACGCCGACGGCCCCCGGAGCTCCAGCTCCGGGGGCCGTCGTGGGAGGGGCGGGCTAAATGCCCGCCGCCTGCGCCAGGTCCTTCTTGATCGCGTCCAGGACCTGCTGGCCGCGGGTGCGGGCCGGGGTCAGGTCCGGGGCGTCCGCGACCGGGACGACGACCTCCAGGTAGCACTTGAGCTTGGGCTCGGTGCCGGAGGGGCGGACGATCACGCGGGCCTTGTAGGCGCCGTCCAGGTGGTAGCGCAGGCCGTCGGTGGGCGGCAGCGACGCCGTGCCCTCGTTCAGGTCCTCCGCCGAGACCACGCGCAGGCCCGCCAGCGAGACCGGCGGGTTCGCGCGCAGCGCCGCCATCGCCGAGGCGATGACCGACAGGTCCTCGACCCGGACCGACAACTGGTCGGTGGCGTGCAGGCCGTGGGCCATCGCCAGGTCGTCCAGCAGGTCGGTCAGGGTGCGGCCCTGCTCCTTGAGCACGGAGGCCAGCTCGGCCACCAGCAGGGCGGCGGTCACGCCGTCCTTGTCGCGGACGCCCTCGGGGTCCACGCAGTAGCCGAGCGCTTCCTCGTACCCGTAGCGCAGGCCCTCGACCCGGGCGATCCACTTGAAGCCCGTGAGGGTCTCCTCGTAGGGCAGGCCCGCGGCCTCGGCGATCCGGCCCAGGAGCGAGGACGAGACGATCGATTCCGCGAAGGTGCCGCGTGCGCCCTTGGCCACCAGGTGCGCCGCCAGCAGGGCGCCGACCTCGTCGCCGCGCAGCATCCGCCAGCCCGACGCCGAGGCGTCGTCCGGGACGGCCACGGCGCAGCGGTCCGCGTCCGGGTCGTTCGCGATCACGATGTCCGGGTTCGCCCGGGCGGCCGTGGCGAAGGACAGGTCCATCGCCCCCGGCTCCTCCGGGTTGGGGAAGGCCACCGTCGGGAAGGCCGGGTCCGGCTCCGCCTGCTCGGCGACGAGCACCGGCGCCGGGAAGCCGTGCCGGGCGAAGGCCGCCAGGACGACGTCCTTGCCGACACCGTGCATGGCCGTGTAGACGGTCCGCACGGTCCGCGGCGACCCCGGGGTCAGGACCGCGTCCGTACGCGCCAGGTAGGCCTCCAGGACCTCGTCACCGAGGTCCTGCCAGCCGCTGTCCGGACGCGGTACGTCGGCCAGCGCGCCGATCGCGTCGATCCGGGCCGCGATCTCCACGTCCGCCGGGGACACGATCTGGGAGCCGTCGCCGAGGTAGACCTTGTAGCCGTTGTCCCGGGGAGGGTTGTGGCTCGCGGTCACCTCGACACCGGCGACGGCGCCCAGGTGCCTTATGGCGTACGCCAGGACCGGCGTCGGCAGCGGTCGGGGCAGGACGGCCGCGCGCAGACCGGCACCGGTCATCACGGCAGCGGTGTCCCGCGCGAAGTCCGCCGACTTGTAGCGCGCGTCGTAGCCGACGACCACCAGGCCGCCCGCGTGTCCCTGGGCCTTCAGGTAGGCCGCGAGGCCCGCCGCGGCGCGGATGACCACGTTGCGGTTCATCCGCATCGGGCCCGCGCCCAGCTCGCCGCGGAGCCCGGCCGTGCCGAACTGGAGCAGGCCGGAGAACCGGTCCGCCAGCTCGTCCAGATCCCGCTTCTCGATGAGCCCGGCCAGCTCCTCGGCGGTCTCCGGGTCCGGGTCCTCCGCGAGCCAGGCCTGCGCCCGGCCGATCAGGTCGTCCTGTTCCTGCACTGCTTCCGCCTTACCTCTCGTAACCTCGCGTACCGCCGGCCCGGATGGCTCAGATCCGGGCGAGGACCTGGGTGAGCAGCTGACCCATGCGGGCGGCCGAGTCGCGGCCGGCCTGCAGGACCTCTTCGTGGTTGAGCGGCTCGCCCGACAGGCCCGCCGCCAGGTTGGTGACCAGGGAGATGCCCAGGACCTCCGCGCCGGCCTCACGGGCCGCGATGGCCTCCAGCACGGTGGACATGCCGACCAGGTCCGCGCCCATGACACGGATCATGTTGATCTCGGCCGGGGTCTCGTAGTGCGGGCCGGGGAACTGGACGTAGACGCCCTCTTCCAGCGACGGGTCGATCTCCTTGCACATCGCGCGCAGGCGCGGCGAGTACAGGTCGGTCAGGTCCACGAAGTTCGCGCCGATGATGGGCGAGGTGGCCGTCAGGTTGAGGTGGTCGCTGATGAGGACCGGCTGGCCGGGGCGCATGCCCGCGCGCAGGCCGCCACAGCCGTTGGTGAGGACGATCGTCTTGCAGCCGGCGGCGACGGCGGTACGGACGCCGTGCGCGACGGCGGCGACGCCGCGGCCCTCGTAGTAGTGGGTCCGGCCGAGGAAGAGCAGCGCGCGCTTGTCGCCGATCTTGTACGAGCGGATCTTGCCGCCGTGGCCTTCGACGGCGGGCGGGGGGAAGCCCGGGAGTTCGGTGACCGGGAATTCGGCCTCGGGAGCGCCGAGCGCTTCGGCGGCAGGCGCCCAGCCGGAGCCCATGACGAGGGCGACGTCGTGGGTTTCGGCGCCGGTCAGCTCACGCAGACGCGCGGCCGCGGCGTCGGCGGCGGCATGGGGATCGGTAACAGATGCGTTCACGCGGACGAGCGTAACCGCTCTGCCCCTACGCGCGTAGATGGCACAGCTCACGGTGTTCGGATCGTTGCCTTGTCGTTTCCGACCAAATGTCCCGGCGGGGCCCGGCGCGGGCCCGGCGCGGCGCGGTGAGGGGGCCGGTGGGGGGCCTGGCGGGGGTCCGGCGCGGCGCGCCGGACCCGACCGGGTCAGCAGGGCCGCTTGCGCAGTTCCATCACGTAGTCGTGCGGCGCGCCCGCGGATTCGGCGGCGTCCGCCAGCTCCCCGAGGTAGCGCGCCGAGGGCAGCCCGCCCTCGTAGCCGTTCAGCACGTACACCCAGGCGGCCTCCTCGCCGTCCAGCGTGTGCACGCGCACCCGCATCCTGCGGTAGATGTCGAGCCCGACACCTTCCCAGCGGTCCATGGACTCCTCGTCCAGCGGCGCGACGTCGTACAGGGCGACGAAGACCTGGTGGCGGGGCGCTTCCACGATCGTGGCGAGCGCGCCTTCCCAGCCCATCTGTTCCCCGCCGAACGTCAGCCGCCAGTCGTTCAGCCACCCCGTTCCGCGCAGCGGGGAATGCGGAGCGCGGCGCGTCATCAGCCGCGGGTCGAGGTTGCCGGCGTACGCGGCGTAGAGCGACATGAGGTCGAGGGTACGGGAGGTACGGCGATGGACGCGTGCCCGGATGGCGGGACCGGGCGCGAAGCACCTTGATGCGTGCGGGACAATGGGGCACGGAATGCATCCCCCGGGGAGACCCCCGGAACCCCGGCCGGGGGGCAGCCGGCCGGGTAGACGTGAGGCGGACTTTTCGTGACCCGGATCGTGATCATCGGCGGCGGCCCCGGCGGATACGAGGCGGCCCTGGTAGGCGCCCAGCTCGGCGCGGAGGTGACCGTCGTGGACTGCGACGGTCTGGGCGGGGCCTCGGTCCTCACCGACTGCGTGCCCTCCAAGACCCTGATCGCCACCGCCGAGGTGATGACGACCTTCGACTCGTCCTACGAGGAGCTGGGCATCGTCGTCGCCGACGACACCCCGCCGCTGGAACAGGCGGCCCGGGTGGTCGGCGTGGACCTCGGCAAGGTCAACCGACGCGTCAAGCGCCTCGCGCTGGCCCAGTCGCACGACATCACGGCCTCCGTCACCCGGGCGGGCGCCCGCGTGCTGCGCGGCCGCGGCAAGCTCGGCGGCCCCCAGGGCATCGACGGCACCCGTGACGTCATCGTGACGGCCGCGGACGGCACGGAGACGATCCTGACCGCCGACGCCGTCCTGATCGCCACCGGCGGGCACCCGCGCGAGATCCCGGACGCCATGCCCGACGGCGAGCGGATCCTGAACTGGACCCAGGTCTACGACCTGGAGGAGCTCCCCGAGGAACTGATCGTGGTCGGCTCCGGCGTCACCGGCGCCGAGTTCGCCGGCGCCTACCAGGCCCTCGGCTCCCGGGTCACCCTCGTCTCCTCCCGCGACCGCGTGCTGCCGGGCGAGGACCCGGACGCCGCGGCCGTCCTGGAGGACGTGTTCCGCCGCCGCGGCATGAACGTCGTGGGCCGCTCGCGCGCCGAGTCCGCCAAGCGGGTCGGCGACCGGGTCGAGGTCACCCTGTCCGACGGCCGCGTCATCACCGGCACGCACTGCCTGATGGCGGTCGGCGCGATCCCCAACACCGGGAACATGAATCTGGAGGAGTCCGGCGTCCGGCTCACCGAGTCCGGGCACATCTGGACCGACAAGGTCTCGCGGACCTCCTCCCCGGGCGTGTACGCCGCCGGTGACGTCACCGGGATCTTCGCCCTGGCGTCCGTCGCGGCCATGCAGGGCCGGATCGCGATGTACCACTTCCTCGGCGACGCGGTGACCCCGCTGAACCTCAAGACGGTGTCCTCGAACGTCTTCACCGACCCCGAGATCGCCACCGTCGGCTACACGCAGGCCGACGTGGACTCCGGCAAGATCGACGCCCGCTGCGTGAAGCTGCCGCTGCTGCGCAACCCGCGCGCCAAGATGCAGGGCATCCGCGACGGTTTCGTGAAGCTCTTCTGCCGTCCCGGCACCGGGATCGTCGTGGGCGGCGTGGTCGTGGCCCCGCGCGCGAGCGAGCTGATCCACCCCATCTCGATCGCCGTCGACAACAACCTGACGGTCGAGCAGATCGCAAACGCGTTCACCGTGTACCCCTCGCTGTCGGGGTCGATCGCCGAGGTGGCCCGCCAGCTGCACACCCGCAAGGCGGCCGGCGAGGCGTAATTGCCGTACCCCTTCCGGCGCTTCCGATGGTGACCGGTTGCGCCGGAAGCGCGCATATCACACCAGTGCCCGATCTGTTCTCATCTTCTACATTTCGGCGTCGGGCCCTGAAAGGAACGGACTGGTTGCGTTACTGTCAGTTTCGTGTTCGCTGCAGAACGTCGTCAATTGATCCTCGAAATGGTGCGCGCCAACGGAGCGGTATCGCTCCGTGAGCTCGCCCGCGTCGTCCAGACCTCCGAAGTGACCGTACGGCGGGACGTGCGGGCACTGGAGGCAGAAGGACTCCTCGACCGCCGGCACGGCGGTGCGGTTTTGCCGGGCGGTTTCACGCGGGAGTCCGGCTTTCCGCAAAAGTCCCATCTCGCGACGGCGGAGAAGACCGCCATTGCCGATGTCGCGGCGGGTCTCGTCGAAGAAGGCGAGGCCATCGTCGTCGGCGCGGGCACCACCACCCAGGAGCTGGCCCGTCGGCTCGCCCGGGTGCCGGGTCTGACCGTCGTCACCAACTCGCTGCTCGTCGCCCAGGCGTTGGCGCACGCCAACCGGGTCGAGGTCGTCATGACCGGCGGGACCCTGCGCGGGTCCAACTACGCCCTGGTCGGCAGCGGGGCGGAGCAGTCCCTGCAAGGGCTGCGCGTCTCCCGGGCGTTCCTGTCCGGGAGCGGTCTGACGGCCGAACGCGGGCTGTCCACGTCCAACATGCTCTCCGCGAGCGTGGACCGGGCGCTGGTGCAGGCGGCCGCCGAGGTGGTGGTCCTGGCCGACCACACCAAGCTCGGCACGGACACCATGTTCCAGACGGTGCCCACGGACGTCATCACCCGACTCGTGACGGACGAGCCGCAGTCGCACGACGACCGGGCCGCCACCGAGCTCCAGGCGATGGCCGACCAGGGCGTCCAGATCACCATCGCGGGGGCCACCACCCCGGCGGCCACCGACGGCATGCAGGGCCGGCGTCCGCGCCGCGACTCCCCACTGCCCGTACAACGCCGTGGCGGCCCCACCGCACAACTGCGCAGCGCCCCCTCGGGGATGCTGGAGCAGCAGGCGGGGGAGCGCGCCAGGGTCGCGGACATGCGCCGCCGCTAGGGCGCATGAACGTGGAGCAACCCCGACGGGGCCGGAGTGATCCGGCCCCGTCGGTGCGGTGCGGTGCGGTGCGGTGCGGTGCTGCTGTTCTGTGCTGTTCTGTGCTGTTCTGTTGGATGAGGTGCGGTACGGGCAGCGGTCGCCGCCGCCCCGACGACCTCAGTCCTTGATCTCGCAGATCGTGGCGCCCGAGGTGACCGAGCCGCCGACCTCGGCGGACAGGCCGACGACGGTGCCGGAGCGGTGCGCGTTGAGCGGCTGCTCCATCTTCATGGCCTCCAGGACGACGATCAGGTCGCCCTCGTTGACCTGCTGGCCCTCCTCGACGGCGACCTTGACGATGGTTCCCTGCATCGGGGACGCCAGGGTGTCGCCGGACGCGGCCGGGCCGGACTTCTTCGCGGCGCGCCGCTTGGGCTTGGCGCCCCCGGCGGCCGCGGTGCGGGCCAGGGTCATGCCCAGGCTGGAGGGCAGCGAGACCTCCAGGCGCTTGCCGCCGACCTCGACCACGACGGTCTCGCGGCCCGGCTCGTCCGGCTCCTCGTCGACCGCGGGGACCACGAAGGCGGGGATCTCGTTGACGAACTCGGTCTCGATCCACCGGGTGTGGACCGTGAACGGGTTGCCGTCGGAGGGCGCGAACGCGGGGTCGACGACGACCGCGCGGTGGAAGGGAACGGCGGTGGCCATGCCCTCGATCTCGAACTCCGCGAGCGCGCGGGCGGCGCGCTGCAGGGCCTGCTGGCGGGTGGCGCCGGTGACGATCAGCTTGGCCAGGAGCGAGTCCCAGGCGGGCCCGATGACGCTGCCGGACTCGACGCCCGCGTCGAGGCGGACGCCGGGGCCCGACGGCGGGGCGAAGCGGGTGACGGTGCCGGGGGCGGGCAGGAAGCCGCGGCCCGGGTCCTCGCCGTTGATGCGGAACTCGAAGGAGTGCCCGCGCAGGACCGGGTCGCCGTAACCGAGTTCCTCGCCGTCGGCGATCCGGAACATCTCGCGGACCAGGTCGATGCCGGCGACCTCTTCGGTGACCGGGTGCTCGACCTGGAGGCGGGTGTTGACCTCCAGGAAGGAGATCAGGCCGTCGGCGGAGACCAGGAACTCGACCGTGCCGGCGCCGACGTAGCCGGCCTCCTTGAGGATCGCCTTGGACGCGGCGTACAGCTCCGCGTTCTGCGCCTCGCTCAGGAACGGGGCGGGGGCTTCCTCGACCAGCTTCTGGTGGCGGCGCTGGAGCGAGCAGTCACGGGTGGAGACGACGACCACGTTGCCGTGGGAGTCGGCCAGGCACTGGGTCTCTACGTGGCGGGGCTTGTCGAGGTACTGCTCGACGAAGCACTCGCCGCGGCCGAAGGCGGCGACGGCCTCGCGGACCGCGGAGTCGTAGAGCTCCGGGATCTCTTCGAGGGTGCGGGCGACCTTGAGGCCGCGACCGCCACCGCCGAAGGCGGCCTTGATCGCGATCGGCAGCCCGTGCTCGGTGGCGAAGGCGACGACCTCGTCGGGCCCGGAGACCGGGTCGGGGGTGCCGGCGACGAGGGGGGCCCCGGCGCGCAGCGCGATGTGTCGGGCGGCGACCTTGTCGCCGAGGTCACGGATGGCCTGCGGGGGCGGGCCGATCCAGATCAGGCCCGCGTCGATGACGGCCTGCGCGAATTCGGCGTTCTCCGACAGGAAGCCGTATCCGGGATGGATGGCGTCGGCTCCGGAATCGGCAGCCGCCTGAAGGACCTTCGCGATGTCCAGATAGCTGGCGGCCGGGGTGTCACCGCCCAGCGCGAAAGCTTCGTCGGCCGCGCGGACGTGCAGAGCGTCCCGGTCCGGATCGGCGTACACGGACACGCTAGCGATCCCGGCATCCCGGCAGGCCCGGGCAACGCGGACAGCGATTTCGCCACGGTTGGCGATGAGCACCTTGCGCACGATGGCTCCCTCCTTGAAACAAGCTGAGTTTAGGGACAGCCGACACGGCCTTTCGACCCGTCCCCAGAGGTGAGCTTGCCCACACGGAGCGTTATTCGAGGCTCCCTCGAGTGTCGACACCCCTTGTGGCGCCCCAGGTCAGCGGGATCCCCGACTGCACCCTAGCCGTGCCGTGTGTCGAAGGTCTCTGCGTTTGGGGTCAGCGGGTCGCAGGGTTTCTTTGTGGACTCCCTACCAACGGGCCCCGCTTTCTTTGCCCGTAACGAAGCGGCCCCGACCCCTTGTCCGGAGGTTTACCCGTTAGTAGCCTCCAGGAGTCGAACGCTTTTGTGGACGCATGCGGATCGGGTGGGGGCGCCGTGCTGCGCAGACTCGTGGCCTCGGTGGCCGCGATCGTTCTTGTGGTGGAAGCGGCGGTGCTGGTGGTCGTCCACATCGTGCTGGGCGCGACCACGCACAACCAGGCCATGTCGATAGCGGGCATGGATCCTGACGTCATGTCGACGGTCACCTACGCCCTGGGCGCGGGCATCGGGATCTTCCTGCTGGCGGCGGCGGTGTTCCTGGCCGTCACCGCGGTCCGCGACCGGCCCCCGGGCCGCTTCGCCCGGGTGCTGTTCGTCGTCACGGCCGTCACCCACATCGTGCTCGGCGCCCTCGCCGCCGCACTGGTCGGCTGGGGCGCCTTCGCGGCCACGATGCTGATCTTCTGCCTGCTGGTGCTGACCCTGACGCTCTACGCCAAGGTCAGCGGGGAGATGCAGATCACGTCCACAAGTCCGTGATGGACACGTCCAGTTCGCCCAGCAGCGAGCGCAGCAGCGGCAGCGACAGCCCGATCACGTTGCCCGGGTCCCCGTCGATGCCGTCGACGAAGGGTGCCGAGCGGCCGTCGAGGGTGAACGCCCCGGCCACGTGCAGCGGCTCGCCGCTCGCCACGTACGCCGCGACCTCCGCGTCCGTCGGCTCGCCGAAGCGGACCGTCGTGGACGCGGTGGCGGAGACCTGAGCCCCGTTCGCGGTGTCGATCAGGCAGTGCCCGGTGCGCAGGACGCCGCTGCGGCCGCGCATCGCCTTCCAGCGGGCCACGGCCTCCTCGGCGTCGGCGGGCTTGCCCAGCGCCTCCCCGTCCAGCTCCAGCACGGAGTCGCAGCCGATCACCAGCGCCCCCGCGGCCTCGGGCAGCGCCGCCACCACGGCGGCCTTCGCCTCGGCCAGGACGAGCGCCAGCTCGGCCGGCGAGTCCGCCTCCAGGGCGTCCTCGTCCACCCCGCTGACGATCACGTGCGGGGCGAGGCCGGCCTGGCGCAGCAGGTTCAGTCGGGCGGGCGAGGCGGAGGCGAGGACGAGGGCGCGCGGCTGCGCGGGCGTGGCGGTCATGGGGGCCATCGTAGGAGCCCCGGGGGGCCCGGCGCAGGCGGCCTCAGCGCAGGCCGTGCACGCCGAGGACGTAGACGACCACCACCATCGCCAGCGCCAGGACCACGCTCATCCGGCGGATCATCGACTGCGCCTCGCGCATGTCCTTCGGCGGCTCGTTCTTCGGATCGGACCAGAGCATGACCCGATCGTGCTCCGGGTACGCCGGTGGCGCCTGAGTACGGGTACTCAGGCGCCACCGTCCGTTCACGTCATCTTCGGCCCGGGCGCGCGCCCGGGCGCCGGCTCAGGACGGCCAGTACGTACGCCCCCACGCTCGCGGCCCCGGCTGCGGCAGCCGCCGCCGGGCCACCCGCGAGGGGGCCGCCCACTCGTCCTCGACCGGAGGAGCGCCCGGCACCGCCGCTGCCAGCGCCGCCGCGCGCGCTTGGACCACCGCCAGTGCGGCGGCCAGCTCCTCGGGGGTCGGGTTGCCCTTGACCACCTTGATCACCACAGAGACCTCCAGGGTCCGGTCCGGGGTCCTACAGGGGAATGTTGCCGTGCTTCTTCGGCGGCAGCGACTCGCGCTTGGTGCGCAGCTGCCGCAGCCCCTTCACGATGTGCGCCCGGGTCTCGGACGGCATGGTCACCGCGTCGATGTAACCGCGCTCGGCGGCCGTGTACGGGTTGAGCAGGGTGTCCTCGTAGTCGGCGATCAGCGCGGCCCGGGTGGCCTCGGCCTCCGCCTCGTCCTTGGCGGCCGCGATCGTCCGCCGGTGCAGGATGTTCACCGCGCCCTGCGCGCCCATGACGGCGATCTGCGCGGTCGGCCAGGCCAGGTTCAGGTCGGCGCCGAGGTGCTTGGAGCCCATGACGTCGTAGGCGCCGCCGAAGGCCTTGCGGGTGATCACGGTGATGAGCGGGACGGTGGCCTCGGCGTACGCGTAGATCAGCTTCGCGCCGCGCCGGATGATTCCGTTGTACTCCTGGTCCGTGCCCGGCAGGAAGCCCGGTACGTCGACGAACGTCAGCACCGGCACGTTGAAGGCGTCGCAGGTCCGCACGAAGCGGGCGGCCTTCTCGCTCGCGTCGATGTCCAGGCAGCCCGCGAACTGCATCGGCTGGTTCGCGACGATGCCCACCGGGTGGCCCTCGACCCGGCCGAAGCCGGTCAGGATGTTCGGCGCGAACAGCCCCTGGGTCTCCAGGAACTCGCCCTCGTCCAGGACGTGCTCGATCACGGTGTGCATGTCGTACGGCTGGTTGGCGCTGTCCGGGATCAGGGTGTCCAGTTCGAGGTCCGTGGCCGAGACCTCGGTGTCCGCCTCCTCGGGGAAGGCGGGGGGCTCCGAGAGGTTGTTCGACGGCAGGTACGCGAGGAGCGACTTCACGTACTCGATCGCGTCCTTCTCGTCCCCGGCCAGGTGGTGGGCCACGCCCGAGACGCTGTTGTGCGTGCGGGCGCCGCCCAGCTCCTCGAAGCCGACGTCCTCGCCGGTGACCGTCTTGATGACGTCCGGGCCGGTGATGAACATGTGCGAGGTCTTGTCGACCATCACCGTGAAGTCGGTGATCGCCGGGGAGTACACGGCGCCGCCCGCGCAGGGTCCGACGACCAGGCTGATCTGCGGGATCACGCCGGAGGCGTGCACGTTGCGGCGGAAGATCTCGCCGTACATGCCGAGCGCGCTGACGCCCTCCTGGATCCGGGCGCCGCCGGAGTCGTTGATGCCGACCAGCGGGCAGCCGGTCTTCAGCGCGAAGTCCATGACCTTCATGATCTTCTGCCCGTAGACCTCGCCGAGGGCCCCGCCGAAGACGGTGAAGTCCTGTGAGAACACGGCCACCGGGCGCCCGTCGACCGTGCCGTAGCCGGTCACCACGCCGTCGCCGTAGGGCTTGGTCTTCTCCAGACCGAAGTTGGTCGAGCGGTGCCGGGCGAAGCCGTCCAGCTCGACGAACGACCCCTCGTCCAGCAGTAGCGCCACCCGCTCACGAGCCGTCAGCTTGCCCTTGGCGTGCTGCTTCTCCACGGCGAGCGCGGATCCGGCATGGGTCGCCTCGTCGATGCGGCGCTGCAGGTCCGCGAGCTTGCCCGCGGTGGTGTGGATGTCGATCGGCTCTGAGGGTTGAGACATCGGGGTCGCGGCTCCCTGGAAGGTCAACTGCCATGGTCAATTGATTGACTGCTGCTGGCTACTGGTGCGTAGCGTATCGGCGGGCATGGCGCTCGGCAGTGCGGCGTTTGCCACACCTACTGTGGGTTGCATGACGCCATCAGATGCCTCATCCGGAGCCGCCGCCGACCGCTGGTCCAGCCTGAGCCGGCCGCCGCTGTCCGCCGCCGCGCTCCAGCGGGCCCTCGTGGTCCCGGGTGGACTGTGGACCTCGGTCGAGGTGACCGGATCCACCGGCTCCACCAATACCGACCTCGCCGCTCGGGCCGCGCGGCTCCCGGAAGGGGCCGTACTGGTCGCCGAGGAGCAGACCGCCGGGCGCGGGCGCCTCGACCGGAGCTGGACGGCCCCCGCGCGCTCCGGGCTGTTCTTCTCGGTCCTGCTCAGGCCCGGGCCGGACGTGCCGATGGAGCGCTGGGGGTGGCTGACCCTGCTCGCCGGGGTGGCCACCGCGACCGGACTGTCCCGGGCGGCCGGGGTGGACACCGCCCTCAAATGGCCCAACGACCTGCTGGTCACCGTGGACGGCGAGGAGCGCAAGGCCGGCGGCATCCTCGCCGAGCGCACCGGCGACGGGGTGGTCGTCGGGATCGGACTGAACGTCTCGCTGACCGAGGACGAACTGCCCGTGCCCACGGCCGGTTCGCTGCTGCTCGCCAAGGCCACCGTCACCGACCGCGACCCGCTCCTGAAGTCCGTACTGCGCTCCCTGGAGCAGTGGTACGAGCGCTGGCGGGCGGCCGGCGGCGACCCGGCGACCAGCGGTCTGCAGGAGACGTACGCGGCGGGCTGCGCGACGCTGGGCAGGCACGTGCGGGCGGAGCTGCCCGGCGGGCGGCAGCTGACCGGAACGGCCGAAGCGGTGGACGCGGACGGGCGGCTGGTGATCCGGACGGCGGACGACGCGCACGAAGCGGTGGGCGCGGGGGACGTCGTACACCTGCGGTCGATCCACTAGCCGGTCCACCGGCCGCGGACCGGCGATGAACAGCTGGTGGAGTGGGGAGTGAGCTACGGCACACCTGCCGTATGGTTTAGGCGATCCCGGTGCTCCCGGTGATCAACCGGTTCGGCAGGGCAGTGCGCACGGAATGGACAGGAGGCGGCTCTTGACCGTCGACGACCCGACGTCCAGCGCGTCCGGCTCCCCGGGCGGCGGACCCGTGAGCGGTCCGGGCACCCCGATCGGGCGTGACCAGCACACTCCCCACCACGAGGTCGACCACACCGTCCAGCCGACGGCGGATCCGCTCGCCATCCGGCTGGAGCAGCTCATCCTGGGCGCCGAGCGCCGGTACACGCCCTTCCAGGCGGCCCGCAGCGCGGGCGTCTCGATGGAGCTGGCGTCGCGCTTCTGGCGCGCCATGGGCTTCGCGGACATCGGGCAGGCCAAGGCGCTCACCGAGGCGGACGTGCTGGCCCTGCGCCGGCTGGCCGGCCTGGTGGAGGCCGGGCTGCTCAGCGAGCCGATGGCGGTGCAGGTGGCGCGCTCCACCGGGCAGACCACGGCGCGCCTCGCCGAGTGGCAGATCGACTCGTTCCTGGAGGGGCTGACGGAGCCGCCGGAGCCGGGGATGACCCGTACGGAGGTCACGTACCCGCTGGTGGAGCTGCTCCTGCCGGAGCTGGAGGAATTCCTCGTCTACGTGTGGCGCCGCCAGCTGGCGGCGGCCACCGGGCGGGTGGTGCAGGTCGCCGACGACGAGGAGATGGTCGACCGGCGGCTCGCGGTGGGCTTCGCGGACCTGGTGGGCTTCACCCGGCTGACCCGGCGCCTGGAGGAGGAGGAGCTGGGCGAGCTGGTCGAGGCCTTCGAGACCACGGCGGCGGACCTGGTGGCCGCGCACGGCGGCCGGCTGATCAAGACCCTGGGCGACGAGGTGCTGTACTGCGCCGACGACGCGGGGACGGCGGCGGAGATCGCGCTGCGCCTGATCGAGACGATGGAGGAGGACCCGCAGATGCCCGAGCTGCGGGTGGGCATCGCCTTCGGCACGGTGACGACCCGGATGGGCGACGTCTTCGGTACCACCGTGAACCTGGCCTCGCGACTGACCTCGATAGCGCCGAAGGACGCGGTGCTCGTGGACGGGGCGATGGCCGAGGAGCTGGGCCGCACCGGGGCGTCGCCGGTCTCGGAGAAGAAGGCGGCCGAGGAGCGGGCGCAGGCGGGCCCCGACGCGGACGGGGTGACGTACCGCTTCGCGCTCCAGCCGATGTGGCAGCGGCCGGTGCGCGGACTGGGGGTCGTGGAGCCCTGGTTGCTGACGCGGCGGACACCTAAGATCCCTGGGTAACGTTCGTTAACCAGGAGGGTGTGGGCGCTGTGGGCACTGGCGACGAGGCTGAGGTCCGGTTCGGGGAGTTCGTCGCGGTGCGGCGCCACGGCGAGGGCGGCGCGGTGGCGGAGCTGGTCCTGGACCGGCCCAAGGCCATGAACGCCGTCTCCGACGCGCTGGCGCGCTCGCTGGGCGCCGCGTGCGAGGCGCTGGCCGCCGACGCCGGGGTGCGGGTGACGGTCCTGACCTCCACGCACGAGCGGGCCTTCTGCGTGGGCGCGGACCTCAAGGAGCGCAATTCCCTGACCGATGCCGAGCTGGCGGCCCGGCGGCCCGCCTCGCGCGGCGCGTACGGGGGCGTGCTCGCCCTCCCGATGCCGACGATCGCGGCGGTCCACGGCTTCGCCCTCGGCGGCGGCTTCGAGCTGGCCCTGTCCTGCGACGTGATCGTGGCCGACACCACCGCGGTGGTGGGCCTGCCGGAGGTGTCGGTGGGCGTGATCCCGGGCGGCGGCGGTACGCAGCTGCTGCCGCGGCGGGTCGGGGCGGCGCGGGCCGCGGAGCTGATCTTCACCGCGCGACGGGTGGAGGCTGCGGAGGCGCTGGCGCTGGGCCTGGTCGAATCGGTGGTCCCGGCGGGCACCGACCGTGCGGCGGCCCTGGAGCTGGCCGGGCGGATGGCGGCGAACTCCCCGGTGGGGCTGCGGGCGGCCAAGCGGGCGCTGCGGCTGGGGCACGGGCTCGACCTGGCGGCGGGCCTGGACGTCGAGGACGCGGCCTGGTGGGGCGTGGCCTTCTCCGCGGACCGGGCCGAGGGCGTGGCGGCGTTCAACGAGAAGCGCAAGCCGAACTGGCCGGGGGCGCGAGGCTGACCCCCCCTGCGGGGCGCCGGGCGTGCCCTCTCCGGCCCGATCCAGCCTCGCCGGGGGGGGGGGGGGGGGCGCGGGGGGCGCGGGGGGGGGCCGCCCCCCGCGGGGGGGGCGGGCCGGGGGGGCGG
>NZ_JBITDP010000004.1:145684-345625 GCF_044454405.1 Streptomyces sp. NPDC051555
GTGCGTGTGGTCGGGGGGGGGGACGGGCTCGTACCCCATGTAGGCCGACCACCCCCCCCCCCGGCGGGGCTGGATTGGTTCCGCCCTGGGGGGTTCCGATCGGCGGGCTGGATTGGCGGGGTGGAGGACGAAACTGGGCAAAGTTGCCTAATCTGGGGTGATGGGAGTTGACGCGCGACTGCGGGCCGTGGTGGGACTCGCGCAGGCCATGGCGGCCGCGCACGCACCGCGCGACAGCGTGCGCGCGGCGGCCCGCGGAGCGCGGGTGGCGATGGACGGCTCCTTCGCCGCGATCTCCGCGTGGGAGCGCGAGCGCGGTCGACTGCGCGTCCTGGTCAATGAGGGCGAGCGCCGCGACGGCGAGGAGGAGTTCCCCGCCGACGAGTCCTACCCCGTGCACGACTTCCCCGAGATCACCGAGTTCCTGCACGAGCGCTGGGTCGGCGGCGGCGGCCCGCACGCCTGGGTCGAGAGCGCCGTCGGCGACCGCCCGGGCCGCCGCGGCGAGGCGCTGCGCCGCCGCGGCCGCGGCACCTGCGTCGTCGCGCCCATCGTGCTCAGCGGCCGCGCCTGGGGCGAGCTGTACGTCGCCCGCGACGAGGGGCTCCCGGACTTCGACGAGGACGACGCCGAGTTCGCGACCGTGCTCGCCGCCGTGGTGGCCGCCGGACTCGCCCAGAACGAACGCCTCGAAGAGGCCCGCGCGCTCGCCTTCACCGACCCCCTGACCGGCCTCGCCAACCGCCGGGCCGTCGACATGCGCCTCGACGAGGCGCTGGAGGAGCATCGCGGCAAGGGCGCGGTGGTCAGCCTGGTGGTCTGCGACCTCAACGGCCTCAAGCGGGTCAACGACACCCTGGGCCATGCCATGGGCGACCGGCTGCTGGAGCGCTTCGGGTCGGTGCTCAGCCTGTGCGGGGCGATGCTGCCCGGGGCGCTGGTGGCGCGCCTCGGCGGGGACGAGTTCTGCCTGGTGAGCGTGGGCCCGACGGCCGACGAGGTGGTCCGGGTCACCGAGGAGCTGTGCCTGCGGGCCGCCGAGCTGGAGCTGGGGGAAGGGGTGGCCTGCGGGGTCGCCTCGACCGGGGACGACATCGGTCCGGTGAAGTCCTCGCGGCGCCTGTTCCGGCTGGCGGACGCGGCGCAGTACAAGGCCAAGGCGGCCCGGCTGCCCAAACCGGTGGTCGCCGGTCGGGACACGGCCGTGATGCGGCTCGCCGACACCCCGCCGGCCGGTTCGGGCGAGCGCCGCCGCTTCCGCGGCAGGTGACCGCGCCGCGACCTAGTGACATGTTGGGATTCAGTCCGTAGGGTGCTGAATATGGATATGCACACTGTCGTGATGGGGACGTCCGGGACCACCGCCGAGGACGTCATCGCCGTCGCCCGCCAGGGCGCTCGCGTCGAGCTGTCCGCCGAGGCGGTCGACGCCCTCGCGCGTGCCCGCGCCATCGTGGACGCCCTCGCCGCCAAGCCCGAGCCCGTCTACGGGGTGTCCACGGGCTTCGGCGCGCTCGCCTCCCGGCACATCAGCCCCGAGCTGCGCGCCCAGCTCCAGCGCAACATCGTCCGCTCGCACGCCGCGGGCATGGGCCCGCGCGTCGAGCGCGAGGTGGTCCGCGCCCTGATGTTCCTGCGCCTGAAGACCGTCGCCTCCGGGCACACCGGGGTCCGCCCCGAGGTCGCCCAGACCATGGCCGACGTCCTGAACGCCGGGATCACCCCGGTCGTCCACGAGTACGGCTCCCTCGGCTGTTCCGGCGACCTCGCCCCGCTCTCGCACTGCGCGCTCACCCTGATGGGCGAAGGCGACGCGGAAGGTCCCGACGGCGTCGTGCGCCCCGCCGGCGAGCTGCTCGCCGAGGCCGGGATCACCCCCGTCGAGCTGCGCGAGAAGGAGGGCCTGGCCCTCCTCAACGGCACCGACGGCATGCTCGGCATGCTGGTCATGGCCATCGCCGACCTGAACAAGCTCTACACGTCGGCCGACATCACCGCCGCCCTCACGCTGGAGGCGCTGCTCGGTAGCGAGCGGGTCCTCCAGCCCGAGCTGCACGCCATCCGCCCGCACCCCGGGCAGGGCGCCTCCGCCGCGAACATGGCCGCCGTACTGAAGGGCTCCGGGCTCACCGGGCACTTCCAGGAGGAGTCGGCGCCGCGGGTGCAGGACGCGTACTCCGTGCGCTGCGCCCCGCAGGTCGCGGGCGCGGGCCGGGACACCCTCGCGCACGCCACCCTGGTCGCCTCGCGCGAGCTGGCCGCCGCCGTCGACAACCCCGTCGTCCTGCCGGACGGGCGCGTGGAGTCCAACGGCAACTTCCACGGCGCGCCCGTCGCCTACGTGCTGGACTTCCTCGCCATCGTCGCCGCCGACCTCGGCTCGATCGCCGAGCGCCGCACCGACCGGCTGCTCGACAAGAACCGCTCGCACGGGCTGCCGCCCTTCCTCGCGGACGACGCCGGCGTCGACTCCGGCCTGATGATCGCCCAGTACACGCAGGCCGCCCTGGTCAGCGAGATGAAGCGGCTCGCCGTACCGGCCTCCGCCGACTCGATCCCGTCCTCCGCGATGCAGGAGGACCACGTCTCCATGGGCTGGTCCGCCGCCCGCAAGCTGCGCACCTCGATCGAGAACCTGAACCGGATCGTCGCCATCGAGCTGTACGCCGCCACCCGCGCCATCGAGCTGCGCCACGGGCTGACCCCGGCACCGGCCAGCCGGGCCGCGATCGCCGCCGCGCGGGCGGCCGGCGTCGAGGGTCCCGGGCCGGATCGTTTCCTCGCGCCCGACCTGGCGGCCGCGGACGCGTTCATCCGTTCGGGTGCTCTCCTGGAAGCCGTGGAACCGGTCACCGGCCCCCTCGCCTGAGTGACCTGACCTGACCGTCGTACGCCGAAGGGCCGCCCCTCGGGGCGGCCCTTCGGCGTGTGTGGGGTGCGGGCTCAGTCCCCGGCGCGGGCGCGGCGCACGGAGAAGGCGACGAAGCCGGCCCCGGCGCCGAGGCAGAGCGTGCCGCCGACCAGGTACGGGCCGGTGTCCACGCTGCCGGTGTCCGCGAGCAGGAGCTGGGGCCGGGCCTCGGGCGCGGACCGGGAAGCGGAAGCCGCGGCCTCGTCCTCGTCCGGCAGGCCCTCGCCGGCCTGCGCGTTCGCGTTCGCGGGGGCGCCCTGGGCGGGGTCGGAGGAGGTGGCGGAGGTGGCGCCCGCGTTGGGGACGAACCAGAGGGCGCCGAGCAGGGTGGTCGCCCCGAGGGCGGTGAGCAGCGGTCGACGTGCGGACACAGTTCGATCCCCCTTGTGGCAGCAGCGAATTGGCCGTGTGGGCAGATGCTAGTTAAAGGGGCGGGTCGTGGGAAACCCGGGGGTTCTTGAGCCTTACCCTCCGTCGTATGAATGCTTCTGAAGAATCACGGTACGTACGGCTTCGGGTTGATTTGGTGCTGGAGGTTCCGGAACCGGACGCTCTCACCGAAGCCGCCCTCGCGCACATCAAAGCCGACGAGTTCATGCCCGACGAGGAACGCGGGCACGCGGAGTCGGCGGTGCGCGAGGACGCGGCGGAGGCCCTGGCGTACCTCATCGACCCCACCGACCTGGTCGCCGAGATCCCCGGGGTCGAGCTGGCGCAGGCCTCCTGGAGCACCGAGCCGGTCGAATACGACCCCGAGTCGATGGAGTGGGACATCGACGAGGAAGATGGGGTATTCGACGAAGAGGACGACAACGCCTGACCGTGCGGTGGCCCACATTCGAACGGATGTGGAACCGGATCGGCACGTAAACGCGTTGTATGGATGAGGCAGGGATTCTGGCAGGGGGGCTTGCCTCCCTGCCCTGCTGATGCTCGGTGATCCGGCAACGATGGAGTGGCGTGTGAGGACGGACAGCAAGCGGCGCAGGCGGGGCCTCGCGGCCGCAGCGGCGGTGCTCGGTGGGGTACTGGTGCTCTCGGCGTGCAGCGGCGGGGACGACAAGGCCGCCGGCAACGGCGACAAGACCAGCAAGTCCCAGGCGGACGTGGACGCGGCGGCCGCGAAGGACACGTCCAAGGCGCGAATAGTCATCGCGCCCAAGGACGGCGCCACCAACGTCGGTCTGAACAACGCCACCGTGACGGTGACCGAGGGAACGCTCACCAAGGTGGAGTTGAAGACCTCCGAGGGCACCGCGGTCGAGGGCAAGATAGCCGCCGACGGCAAGAGCTGGAAGCCCGAGGGCGCGCTCAAGCGCTCCCAGAAGTACTCGCTGGCCGCGTCCGCGAAGGACACCGCCGGCAAGGAGGCCCACGAGAACGCCTCCTTCACCACCGTCTCGCCCGAGAACAGCTTCATCGGCTCGTTCACGCCGGAGGAAGGCGCGAAGGTCGGCGTGGGCATGCCGGTCTCGATCGACTTCAACAAGCCGATCAAGGACAAGAAGGCGGTCCAGGCCGCCATCAACGTCACCTCCAGCACCGGCCAGGAAGTCGTCGGCCACTGGTTCGGAGACCAGCGCCTGGACTTCCGTCCGGACCAGTACTGGACCGCCAACTCCACCATCACGATGAAGATGAAGCTGGACGGGGTCCAGGGCGCCCCCGGCGTCGTCGGCGTCCAGGACCGCACCGCGACCTTCCAGATCGGCCGCAGCCAGGTCTCGACCGTCGACGTGAAGACGAAGAAGATGACCGTCACGCGCGACGGCCAGGTCGTCAAGACCATCCCGATCTCCGCCGGCTCCCCGGCGAACCCGACGTACAACGGTCAGATGGTGATCTCCGAGAAGTTCAAGGAGACCCGGATGGACGGCGCCACCGTCGGCTTCAAGGACGGCGACGGCAAGGGCGAGTACGACATCAAGGACGTCCCGCACGCGATGCGGCTGTCCACCTCCGGCACCTTCATCCACGGCAACTACTGGGGCGACGACTCCATCTTCGGCAGCGCCAACACCAGCCACGGCTGTGTCGGCCTGAACGATGCCAAGGGTGCCAACGACCCGGACCAGCCCGGTGCGTGGTTCTTCGACAACTCGCTCGTCGGCGACGTCGTGAACGTGGTCAACTCCCCGGACAAGACGATCAAGCCGGACAACGGCCTGAACGGCTGGAACCTCAGCTGGGCGGACTGGAAGGCCGGGTCGGCCGTCTGAGCCCGCTGAATCTGCCGAGCAGCCAACCGGTCCGCTGAACAGCCGGCCGGGCTGCTGAACCGGACACCGCCGACGGCGGGGGAGCCCCGAGGGCGCCCCCGCCGTTCGCGTTCCCCTGCGTGTTCCCCCGCGCGTTCTCATCCGACTCTTATCCGCCACTTATCCAGCCATCACGGCCCGTGCCTAGCTTCGCCCCATGTTCTTCACCTACCTCCGGCGCGAGTTGCGCCGCCGCAGGAAGGCGGCGCTCGTCGTCGCCTCCGGGCTCGCGCTGGGCATCGCTCTCGTCATCGTCGTGACCTCCGTGTCCGCGGGCATGGGGCAGGCGCAGGCCAAGGTCCTCCAGTCCCTCTACGGCCTCGGCACGGACATGACCGTCACCAAGGCACAGACCCCGCCGGGCGAGGGGGGCGCGCCGCAGCGCCAGCGCTTCAAGTTCGACGCCAAGGACGGCGCCGACGGGGCCGCCGGCGCCGAGCAGAGCCACGACATCGTGATGCCCCAGGGATTCCAGACCCTGGACGCGACCACCGTCGCCAAGGTCTCCGGCCAGCGCGGGGTCGCCGACGCCGTCGGCGGCCTCAGCCTTCAGGTGATGAAGGTCAACGGGCAGTTCCGGCGCGGTGAGTTCAAGCGCACCGAGGGCGCCGGCCAGGGCGGCGCGCAGGGCGGTCGCAGCGGTGGCGGCCAGGGCGCCGGTGGCGCGGGCGGCTCCGTCGAGGGCGGCGGCGCCGACTTCGACGTCAACTCCTTCACCGTCTACGGCACCGACGTCGCCAAGCCGGAGCTGGGTCCGCTGACCACCTCCAAGCTCACCTCCGGGCGCACCTTCCAGGCCGCCGAGGCCAATGCGGCCGTGGCCGTGGTCGACAGCGCCTACGCCACGAAGAACAAGCTGGCCGTCGGGTCCGACGTCGCCGTCAAGGGCGCCACCTTCAAGGTCATCGGCATCGCGACCGCCGACAGCGGTGACGCGGCCGCCAACCTCTACGTCCCGCTCAAGCAGGCCCAGACCCTCGCCGAATCGCCGGACAAGATCACCACGGTCTACGTCCAGGCCAAGGACTCCAAGGTGATCGACTCGGTCAAGACGGCCATCCAGGCGAACGTCCCCGACACCACCGTCACCACCTCCGCGGACCTCGCGGACACCGTCTCGGGCTCGCTCTCCACGGCCTCCTCGCTCGCCTCGACCGTCGGCACCTGGCTCTCCTACACGGTCCTCGCCGCGGCCTTCCTCGTCGCCGGCCTGCTCACCTCCTCGGCCGTCAGCCGCCGGGTGCGCGAATTCGGCACCCTGAAGGCGCTCGGCTGGAAGAGCCGCCGGGTCACCGGCCAGGTAGCCGGCGAAGCCGTGGTCAACGGCCTCATCGGGGGCGCCCTCGGCATCGGGCTCGGGCTCGGCGCCGCCTACCTGATCACGGCCATCAGCCCCACCCTCACCGCGCAGCTCGGCGGCGGCGGTGGCGGCGCGCGCGGCGGCCGGGCGGGCGGCTTCGGTGGTGGCGGCGGTGGCGGATTCGGCGGCGCCCGCCGCACCGCGGCCAAGGCCCTGGACGTCGCGCTCACCGCGCCCGTATCCCTGTCCACCATCGGCCTCGCCGTTGCCCTCGCGGTGGCGGGCGGCCTGATCGCGGGCGGCTTCGGCGGCTGGCGCGCGTCCCGGCTGCGCCCGGCGGACGCCCTGCGCCGCGTCGAGTAGGCCGGTCGGGCGGGCCCTGCCCCTGCACGGCCCGCCCGACCTCCCGGTCGAGGACCGGCCCCGCGCACTGCCGAACGTACGAGAGGAACCCACGCACGATGTACCAACTCACCGGTGTCACCAAGAACTACCGGCGCGGCAAGGACACCGTCGCCGCGCTCGCCGGGGTCGACCTGACCATCGAGGACGGCGGCAGGCTCGTCATCCAGGGCCCCACCGGCGGCGGGAAGTCCACGCTGCTCCAGATGCTCGGCGGCCTCGACCGGCCCACCGCCGGCTCCGTCGTGCTCGACGGCCAGGATCTGGCGAGCCTGTCGGAGGCCCGGCTGACCGAGGTCCGGGCGCAGAACATCGGCTTCGTCTTCCAGTCCTTCAACCTCATCCCCACCCTCACCGCGCAGGAGAACGTCGAGACGGCGCTCGTCCCGCTCGGCCTCAAGGCGAAGGCCCGGCGCGAACAGGCCGCCGAGGCGCTGGATTCGGTCGGTCTGGCCGAGCGCATGGGCCACCTGCCGGGCGAGCTCTCCGGCGGCCAGCAGCAGCGCGTCGCCATCGCCCGGGCCCTGGTGAAGAAGCCGAAGGTGCTGCTCGCCGACGAGCCGACCGGCAACCTCGACGAGTCCACCCGCGACGAGGTGATGGACCTGCTGGAGGGGCTCTGGAAGGAACACGGGCTGACCTTCGTCATGGTCACCCACGACAGCGCGCTCGCGAAGCGGGCGCCGCGGCTGGCGACAATCCGGCGGGGTCGGGTCACGGTGACCGAGAACGTCTGAGAGCGTCTGCGGAGGTCGGGGAACGACCGGCCGGTCCGGCCCGGTCCGGCCCGGTCCGGCCCCGTGCGGTCCGGCCGGAAAAGCCTTGGCGGCGGGCCGCGGGCCGGAGCTACGGTCATTGGATGACCGCACCCGTGCCCGCACCCGCGCCCGCCTCCCCGCCCGCTTCCGTCCGGCTCCTCTCCGTCCCGCCGACCACCGCCGAAATCGCCGCGTGGACCCGCCTGTTGGGCGCCGTCCACGCGGCCGACCTGCCCGGCGTGCCCGCGCCGAGCCTGGTGGAGGTGGGCGGCCGGCTCGGCGTCCCCTCGATCCGCGGGCGCTCCGTACAGTGGGCGGCAGCGGGTGAGGGCGGCGAGATCGACGGCGCCGCCGCCCTGCTGCTCTTCACCGACGAGGGCAATACGCACGGCGCCTACCTCGACGTGCTCGCGGTCCGACCCGGCGCCCGGCGCCGCGGTCTCGGGCGCGCCCTGTGGGAGCGGGTCCGCGGCGAACTCCTCGCGCAGGGACGCACGTCGGTGTCCTCGACGATCGAAGTCGGCACTCCCGCGCAGCGGTTCGCGGAGAGCCTCGGTTTCGAGAACGTCCTGCCGATGGCCTGGCACGTGCAGGAGGTCCCCGCCGGACCGGTCCAGGCGCCGCAGGACGTCCCCGGCTACCGGCTCGTGAGCTGGAGCGGCGAGACCCCCGACGCGTGGTCCGAGGCCGCGGCCGTCGCGCACGGTGCGATGGAGGACGCGCCGATGGGCGAGCTGGACGAGCGGGCCCCGGTCTGGACGGGGGAGCGCGTGCGCCAGGCGCAGCGGCTGATCGTGGACCGGGGCGGGGTGATCCTCTCGGTGGCCGCGCTGACCGAGAGCGGCGAGATGGCGGCGTACACGGAACTGGTCCTCCCCGATCCGGCGGTCACCCGGGCCGTCCAGTACGACACGGTCGTCGTCCCCACCCACCGGGGCCGGGGGCTCGGACGGCTGGTCAAGCGGCAGATGGTGGCCCAGGCCGTGGAGCGGTACCCGCGGGTGCGGGAGATCGTGACGACGGTCGCGGACGAGAACGCGCCGATGCTCGGGATCAACGAGTCCCTGGGCTACCGCCGCGAGCGCGGCGTGGGCCTGTTCCAGCTCAAGCTGTAGCGGTCCGGCCCGTCGGCGCGGAGGTGGACGACGGCTCGGAGGAGGACTGGGACGAGGGCGCGGCCCAGGAGCCGAGCAGGCGCAGCGCGTCCGCCGAGGCCGATCCCGGCTCCGCGTGGTAGGTGACCAGCGACTGCTCCGGATTGTCCGGGAAGGTCAAGGTCTCGAAGGAGAGGGTGAGCGGGCCCACGACCGGGTGCCGCAGTTCCTTCGTGCCGTGCGACTTGTCGTGCACGGTGTGCTCCGCCCACAACTGCCGGAACTCCGCGTTCTTCACGGAGAGTTCGCCGACCAGCGCGGACAGCTGCGGGTCGTCGGGGTACTGGCCCGCATACAGCCGCAGGTTGCTGACCACCTCGCAGGCCCGGCAGTCCCACGCGTCGTACAGCTCCGCGGTCGCCGGGTCGAGGAAGACCATCCGCACCAGGTTCCGCTCCTGGGGCGGCAGTGCGCCGAAGTCCCCGAAGACGGCCGCCGCCATCCTGTTCCAGCCCACGACGTCCTGGCGCCGGCCGATGATGTAGGCCGGTACGCCGTCCAGCGCGTCCAGCAGGTGCAGCAGCTCCGGCCGGACCTTCTCGGGGCGGTGGCTCTGGCTCTGGCGGCGCTTGCGCGCCTTGGGCCGGGCCAGGTGCGTCAGGTGCGTGTACTGGGTGTCGTCCAGCCGCAGGGCGCGGGCGAGGGCGTCGAGGACCTCGGCCGACACGTTCTGCCCCTGGCCCTGCTCCAGCCGCGTGTAGTAGGCCACGGAGACCCCGGCCAGCTGGGCCAGCTCCTCGCGGCGCAGCCCCGGGACGCGGCGGTGGCGCCCGTAATCGGGCAGGCCGACATCCTCCGGGCGCAGCCTCGCGCGGCGGGAGCGCAGGAACTCGCCGAGTTCGGTGCGCAGGTCGCTCCGCCGGTCGGGTCGCTGGTCGTCGGCCTGGTCCATCCGTCCAGTATCCCCGGGTCGGGGGCCGGGCGGAGGTCGGGAGCCTGACCCCGCCAGGGGTAGGTTCGCCAGTCCTAGCTCCGACAGGGGTCTGGGTGCGCGGCCGGATGCGAGGCATCGTTTCTGCAGTACCGCTTATCCGCTGTTCCCGCTTTCCCGCACCACCCCGCTTTCCCGCACCACCCCACACCCCAGCGCACCGTCCAAGGAGCCCTTCCCGTGTCGCACCCCACCGCTGCCGTGTCCGCCCCCACCCGGGTCGCCGCCTACGCGGCCCCCTCGCCCAAGGCCCCGCTGGAGCGCACCACCGTGCCGCGCCGCCCGGTCGGCGAACACGACGTCCTCATCGAGATCAAGTACTCCGGGATCTGTCACTCGGACATCCACCAGGCCCGCGACGGCTGGGGCGAGGGCATCTTCCCGATGGTCCCGGGCCACGAGATCGCGGGCATCGTGACCGCGACCGGCGCCGGCGTGACGAAGTTCGCCGTCGGCGACCGGGTGGGCGTCGGCTGCTTCGTCGACTCCTGCGGCGAGTGCGCGAACTGCGTACAGGGCCAGGACCAGTTCTGCGAGCGCGGCGCGACGGGCACGTACAACGCGGTCGGCTCCGACGGCGAGCCGACGTACGGCGGTTACTCCACCCACATCGTGGTCGCCGAGAGCCACACCCTGCGCATCCCGGACGGCATCGCCCTCGACGTGGCGGCGCCGCTGCTGTGCGCGGGCATCACCCTCTACTCGCCGCTCAAGCGCTGGGGCGCGGGCCCGGGCAAGAAGGTCGCCATCGTCGGCCTGGGCGGTCTCGGGCACATGGGCGTCAAGATCGCCGCGGCGCTGGGGGCCGAGGTGACCGTCCTGTCGCAGACCCTGCGCAAGAAGGCGGACGGGCTGGAGCTCGGCGCCGCGCACTTCCACGCGACGAACGACCCGGCGACCTTCACGGAGCTGGCCGGCACCTTCGACCTCATCGTCTCGACGGTCTCGGCCCCGCTGGACCTGGGCGCGTACCTCGGCCTGCTGAAGGTGGAGGGCGCGCTGGTGAACGTCGGCGCCCCCGAGGAGCCGGTCTCGCTCAACCTGTTCTCCGTCATCGGCGGCAACAAGACGCTGGCCGGTTCGATGATCGGCGGGATCCCGCAGACCCAGGAAATGCTGGACTTCTGCGCGGCGCACGGTCTGGGCGCGGAGATCGAGCTGATCAGCGCCGACCGGATCAACGAGGCGTACGGCCGGGTCGAGGCGAGCGACGTCCGCTACCGCTTCGTCATCGACGCGTCGACGATCTGACGTCGTAGATCGACGGGCGGCCCTCGCGAAGCTGGGGGAGGATGTCCTCAATGCCCCTTTCAGTCGGGGCAGTCGAGGATGTGATGGACAGTGGTACTGCAGTGGACCGACGCGCTGGACGAGCTTCCGGAGACCGGCTCGGGGGTGTTGGGAGCGGTGGCCGGCCGCTACGCGAGGGGGCCGGGGTCGGACTTCTGGGTGGTGTTGCCGATGCGCTTCCTCGCACACCACGTGAGCGAGCCGGACGGCCGCGAGTTCCGTGACTGCTTCGTGGACCGGGGGGCCGTGATCCGCTTCCCCTACGCGGGGGTCGGCCCGGACCCGGAGGGCGTCACCCACTGGGCCTACCTCCCCGCCCTCCCGGGCACGGCCTTCAACCACCTCGTGGGCCACTCGGTGGCCCCCTCCCTCCAGGCGGCCTTCGGCCTCCTGTGAGCTACCACCTGACGGTGGCCCCGCCCGCCCCCGCGCCTCAATCGCCGGCGGGGCCGGGTTGGGCCACTGGCCCGGTGGATGCGGCGTGTCCGGTGCCCGCTGGTCAGCCCCATCCAGCCCGCCCGGCGTTTGAGGGCGCCCGCCGGGAGGGGCTGCGCCCCGCCGGATCAGAGGGCGTCGAACGGCGGAACGATCCGCACGACGACGATCAGCTTGTCGCGGGGTGCGGCGAGGAAGTAGAACCAACCGTCAGCCGCGTCCATACGCCCAGCGCCACCCGGCCGTCACGGTCGGGTGGCGGCGTGGGCCGCGTCGAGGATCTTGCCGATCTCCGAGGCGGCCCTGCGGGCCTGTTCCGCGTCGCCGATGGCGGCCGCGTCCTCCCAGTGCCGCAGTTGCGCGGCCCAGCGGGGGCGGCGCTGGATCTGGACGTGGACCGCCCACTGCGCGATGAACCGCCGCAGGGGGGCGAGGTCCGAGCCCTGCCGCGCTTGGTCGGCGGCCTCGTCCAGTTCCCGCGTGAACGCGGGAAGGGCGGCCGGCGAGATCTGCGCCACCGCCTGGCGCAGCGCCGTCACCGTCGACGGCGGCTGCGGAATCAGCGGCTGGTCGGCGGCGGGCGTGGTCATGGATGCTCCCACGGGCGAGATTCTCTACCTCGGAGCCGGCCTGACCGGCGGACCGGCCACCCGGCCCCTCGAAGGAGCGAGCGGTCAGGCCTCCGTCGACGGCGGCTTCGCCACGCCGATCGGGCAGGAGACGCCCGTGCCGCCGATGCCGCAGTAGCCCGTGGGGTTCTTGTCCAGGTACTGCTGGTGGTACGGCTCCGCGGGCCAGAACGGGCGGTCGGCGGCCGGCAGGACGGCCGTGGTGATCGCGCCGTAGCGGGACGCGGTCAGGACCTGCTGGTAGGCGTCGCGGGAGGCTTCCGCGACGGCCTGGTGGGCGGGGGAGTGGGTGTAGGCCGCGGAGCGGTACTGGGTGCCCACGTCATTGCCCTGGCGGAAGCCCTGGGTGGGGTCGTGGTTCTCCCAGAACACCTTCAGCAGGGACTCGTACGGCAGCACGGCCGGGTCGAAGACGACGCGGACGACCTCCGTGTGGCCCGTACCGCCCGAGCAGACCTCCTCGTACGACGGGTTCCGGGTGGAGCCGCCCTGGTAGCCGACCAGCGTGGTCCACACGCCCGGGGTCTGCCAGAAGATGCGCTCCGCGCCCCAGAAGCAGCCCAGCCCGAAGTCCGCGACCTCCAGGTGGGCCGGGTAGGGACCGGCCAGCGGGTTGCCGAGCACCGTGTGGCGGGACGGCAGGTCGAACTGCGGGGTGGGGCGGCCCTTGAGGGCCTGCTCGGGAGTGGGGAGTTCGGGGGTGCGGCGGTAACTGAACACAGGGGCCTCCTCGGCGGCGGTCGCACAGGGGACAACAGGACGGGGCGGGCCGGGATTCCCCCCACCTGGAAGGATCCGCCCCGCCCCGCCCCGGAGCGACGCCTGTCAGGCGCCCGGCGTCACCTGGCCCACGCTGTAGTCGCGCGCCTTCAGGTAGCGGGCCGCCGGGTCGCCCGAGTAGGTCCACGGCGCCGTGCCGATGTAGCCGTCGACGTGGCGGAACTGCTCGATCGCCTCCGGGTAGCGGTCCTGCCAGTACAGGAACCACGCCGACATGTGCCGCAGGCGCAGCGCCCGCCGGTCGTCCGGGGCGGCCGCCGCGAGGTCCGCCAGCGCCGCCGTCGCGGCGGCGACGACCTCCGGCTCCTTGAAGTAGACGTCCGGGTCGAGGTCGTCCTCGTGCGTCTCCTGCTCGAAGTACGCGTACAGCGGCAGCAGGGTCAGCAGGTCGCCGGGCCCGCCGAGGGCGGCCGCCTCCCGCGCGTAGGCCATGGCCTCCTCGTGCGAGCCGTGCCACTTGGCGCACCAGTACTGGAGCGAGCGCACGTGCGCCGACAGGTTCTTCGGGTCCCGCTTGGTGATCTCCGCGGAGAGCGCGCGGTAGCGCTCGTTCGAGTAGCCCAGGCCGAGCGCGATCGGCTGTTCCAGGACGTACGGGGTGGGGTCCGCCGGGTCGGCGAGCGCCTGCGCCTCCTCGACCAGGACCTGCGCCTTGCGCTGGAGCTCGTGGAAGACGCGGAACTGCTCCCGCGAGGTCTGGTTGGCCCGCAGCGCGCCCCGCACGTTCGAGGCGACGGTGAGCGCCGAGTCCGCGTCGATCGCGGCGGCGGTCGGGTCGGTGGGCCGGGCCGCGCGCCAGGCGCGCAGCCAGGCGTCGTCCTCCGCGGCCTCCTCGCCGAGGACGTAGACGCGCGTGTAGCGCTCCTCCCAGTCCTGCCCCGCGGCCTCGACCCAGGCCGCGCCCGCCTGCCAGTCACCGGAGCGGACGGCGGCCAGGACGACGCCGTGCTCGGCGGGTACGGGCCCCGAGTGCTCGGTGTCGAGACGGTCGCCCGGCAGGAAGCCCTGGTCGACCGAGCGGCCCGCCACGCGGGCGCCGATGGCCTCGACCTCGGCGGTCAGCCGCTTGGCCTTGCGGATGTAGTAGACGCCGCGCAGCACGTAGCCGGCGACGGCCAACAGGGCGAGCCCGAGCACGCCGAAGAAGATCATCATGCCAGTGCCAGCTTTCGCAGCGGTGCGGTGTCGCCCTGGTCGGCCACGGCCCCGTCCAGGGCGGCGTCCAGTTCGTCATGGAAGCCTTCGGAGGAGTAGCCCAGCGTCGCCGAGTCCGACCACGACAGCTGCCAGCGGGCCGCGCCGCGGGCCGTCAGCTCCACCGTGACCAGCTGGTTCAGCGCGCGCCGCAGCCCCGGGCGGGCGAACTCGCGGGCGGCGCGACCGGTGGCCGCCGTGGCTTCCTCGGACCTCGGCAGCCGGTCCGCGACCCGCCACAGGGCGGCCGGGTCGGTGTCGATCAGGTCCAGGAAGTCGGCCAGGTCGCCCTGGGTCCCGGGGCGCTCGGCGGCCACGGCCGCGCGGATGTCCTCGGCGCCCTGGGCGACGTAGAGGCTCATGCTCTCGTGCACCAGGTCGGACCAGTCGGCGCGGCGCAGGCCCAGCGCCTCGGACGTGAGGACCTCGTGCTCCAGCGCGGCGAAGGCGCCGCCCGCGGAGACCAGGACGTCCAGTGCGGGGCGGGTGGCGGCGGCGCCGCGGCCGTCGTCCGCCAGGGCCTCGATCCGGGCCACCCGGTCCGCGATCGGCGGGTGCGAGTCGTAGGGGGAGGCGGGGCGCTCGGGCAGCTCCTCGCGCATCGCCGCCAGCTCCTCCTCGCGGGCGCCGAGCAGCTCGCCGAAGCCGCCGAAGACCTGGCCGGGGGCGGGCAGCAGGCCCGCGCCGACGCCGAGGGTGGCGTAGGAGTCCATGTAGAAGGTGTGCGCGGAGACCAGCGCGGGCAGCTCGCGCAGCGCGGACGCGTAGGCGTCGCGGCCGGCGATCCTGGCCGCGGCGAGGTCGGCGGCGTACTCCTGGCGGCGGAAGCCGGAGAGGGTGGCCCGCATGAAGAAGGAGCCGTAGGCGGTGTAGATCTTGGCCATCGAGCGGTACATGACGCCCGAACCGGAGGTGTTGACCTCCTTGGCCTTCTTGCCCTTGGCGATCCGCTTGCCGGCCTGCTTCTCCTGCTTGGCGCGCTCCTTGGCGACCGTGTTGTCCGCGCGCTCGTGGAAGTGCGCGATGGTCCGGCCGATCTGGGCCTTGCCGCGCACGATCAGCGGGGTGAAGCGGGTGTCGGCATTGCTGTAGTGGCCGAGCTCGTGCGCCAGGACGGCGCGCAGCTGCATCTCGTCGAGCCCCGTCATCAGCGGCAGGCCGATGTACATGCGGCGCGGGCCGGGCAGCAGGCCGAGCAGCCGGGGGTCCTCGCTGACGGCCGCGTTGACCTCGTCGGTCAGCACGATCTCGTCCGGCGCGCGGGTGCCGACGGCGGCGGCCAGCTCGCGGACCATGGCCCACAGGTGCGGTTCCTGCTGCTCGGTGGGGCGCAGGCCCGCCATGGGCTCGCCCTTGGGCGTGCGGAGCATGAACATGCCGCGCACGACCGGGAAGGCGAGGACCAGGCTGACGATGACGAGCTTGGCGACGACCGGGCCGTGTCCGCCCGAGGCGATGATGGCGTAGTCGACGCCCGCCAGGACGGCGAGCAGGACGAAGCCGAGCAGATAGAAGCCGGACAGGAGTACGAGCGCGCGCAATGCGCGCAGCGAAGCGCCCATTTGGAAGGATCCCCCCACGGGATGTGACATGTGCGTCACGTGATGTGACCTGTGTGTGCGGGGCGGTGGGCGCGGTGCGTAGCGGGCACCGCGGGCGCCCCAAGAGAGAGCAAAGTATGCAGGGTCCGTCGGCCGCGGGGCGGCGTCGGGGTGCGGAACGGGCGGCTCGGGCCGCTCAGCCGCTCAGGCCGCTCAGGCCCGCGAACCGTACGCCGCGCGCCCGCGCGCGTGGTCGAAGGCGGCCGACGCGCCCGCGGCGTCCTGGGCCCAGGGGTTGGCGCCGCAGTAGGGGCCGATCCGCCGGAACTGCTCCAGCGCCTCCCGGTCCATCCTCGCGGCCAGCAGGTGGTGGGCGAGCTTGTGGCGCAGCCGCGGCAGGTCCTCGTGGGTCTCCGGCACGGTGTCCAGGCGCCGGGCCACGTCCTCCAGCCGGGCCTTGACGTGCCTGTCGGCCCGGTTCCCGCGCTGCCCGCCGCGCTTCTCGACCTCGTCGAGGGCGTGCAGGTACAGCCCCGCCAGGGTGCTGCCGGCGGGGGAGGTGCCGACGGCGCGCACGGCGAAGTCGAACATCAGCGTGTCGGAGCCGAACCACTTGTCGCACCAGTACTGCAGGGCCTGCCAGTGCGCGGGCCCGTGGTGCGGGGCGCGCAGCTGGAGGTTGCGCCACAGCTCGGTGAACCGGCTGTGCGAGTACTGCATCCCGCGCGCCGCCGTGACCATCACGACCCAGGGGCCCGGGTCGTGCGGGGCGCGGTCCGCGGCCTGCTGGGCCGCGGCCATGGCGGCCGGGAGCAGCTCCTTGAACTGCCGCATCCGCTCGGCCGGGACCTTGTTCGCGTACTCGGTGCCGCGGATCTCCCAGGCGCGGTGCAGGAGCACCTGGGCGTACACGGTGCCCGCGTCGCCGTTGTCGGGCTGGGCGCCGCGCCAGTCGTTCAGCCAGCGGTCGTCGCTCTCGGCGATCTGGATGAGCAGCTCGATCCGCGACCACCGCTCGTCCCAGTCCCGCCCGGCGGCCTCGCAGTACGCGGCGGCCACCCGCCAGTCCCCGTCCCAGGCCGCGTCGGCGACCTCCTGGGCCCGCGCCCGCGCGCCGGGATCGAGGACGGGGCCGCCGCGGCTGGGGTCGAGCTGGTCGCGGGGGACGAGGCCGAAGGCGGCCGGGTCGAACTGCGTGCGTATCCAGCGCTCGGCCCGCGGGCCGGCGGGCCTGCCCTTGGTGCGGGCGAGGTACACGACGATGCCGAGCGGGACGAGGAGCACGAGGAGGACGAGTACGAGGGTCACGGCCGGATCATGCGGCCTGAGCTGCGCTTATGGCAACCTTATAAGCGCAGGTGGATGTGGAGCGGGTCATCGCGGCAGGGTCGCCGGGGAGCCGCCGTTCGCCTCGTAGCCCGCCACGGCCAGCGCCCGGTACACCGCGTACTGCGCCGCCGGATCCGCGCTGTGCGACCACGGCAGCGCGCCGACGTACCCGTCGACGTGCCGCAGTTGCTCCATCGCCTCGGCCCACCGCTCGCTGTTGACCAGGAACAGGATCAACAGGTGACGGACGTGCGCCAGCATCGGATCGTCGGCGCGGGCCGAGTGCACGGCGTACAGCGCGCCCTCCACGGCCCGGGTGACCACGGCGCTCTGGTAGAAGCTCTGCACGGTCGTGAACTCCGGCAGGTGCTCGTACACCGCGAACAGGGGCAGCGCGGCGAGCAGCGAGCCCTGCGGGGCGCGCGCGGCCGCGGCGTGCGTGAAGGCGTCGGCCTTCTCGCGGGAGCCGTGCCACTTCTCGCACCAGTAGTGCAATGCCGCCAGGTGCGCGCCCATGTGCTGCGGCGCCCGGTCGATGATCTTCGCCCACAGGGCGTCGAACTCGGCCTCGGAATAGCCCAGTCCACGGGCGACGGCCAGCTCGGTGATGTACGGGACGGGGTCGCCGGGGGCCAGCAGCGCGCTGCCGGCGGCCGCCGTACGGGCCTCCTCCAGGATGATCCGGTGATCGGTCGAACCCACGCCGCCCGACTGCCGCCACGCCTGCTGGACCAGCAGCTCGGCGTGCACCTGCGCGCCGCCCGCGTCCTTCGGGGCCTCCAGCCGCCACGCCTTCAACCACGGCGCACCGATGCCCGGCCGCTGCGCGAGGTCCAGCGCCGCCGCCCCGGCGAAGGCCTGCACGCGCTGCCAGCGCACCTCGCCGTCGCGCGGGGTGCCGGCGAGCAGCATGGACGCCGCCTGCCACTGGCCGCTGCGCTCGACGTTGCCGAGGGCGTCCATCAGGTCCTGGTCGGGTCCGGGGATCCGGATGTCGAGCTGCTCCTGCCGGGCGAAGCCGTAGTTCTCGGGGTCGGCGGCGTCGGGGCTGTCGGGCGTGACGAGGCGGACGCCGGAGCGCCGGCGCCGCACGTAGGGCCCGACGACGGCGATGAGCATGCCGATCGCGATCAGGAACCACAGAATCTCCATGCACCCAAGCGAACCAGACGCACGCCCCCGGACGCGAACGAGGGGTGCCCCTGCCACCAGCCGGTTCACCCCGGACAGCCCTTAGGCTCTGCTCATGAGCGACGACAGCCACGAGCACCAGAGCTTCGAAACCCGCGCCATCCACGCGGGGAACAAGGCGGACCCCCTGACCGGCGCGGTCGTGCCCCCGATCTACCAGGTCTCCACGTACAAGCAGGACGGCGTCGGCGGCCTGCGCGGCGGCTACGAGTACAGCCGCAGCGCGAACCCGACGCGTACCGCCCTGGAGGAGAACCTGGCGGCACTGGAAGGCGGCCGCCGCGGCCTGGCCTTCGCCTCGGGCCTGGCGGCCGAGGACTGCCTGCTGCGCACGCTGCTCTCCCCGGGCGACCACGTGGTCATCCCGAACGACGCGTACGGCGGCACCTTCCGGCTCTTCGCCAAGGTCATCTCCCGCTGGGGCGTCGACTGGTCGGTGGCCGACACCTCCGACGCGGCGGCGGTCCAGGCGGCCATCACCCCGAAGACCAAGGTCATTTGGGTCGAGACCCCCTCCAACCCGCTCCTCGGCATCACGGACATCGCCGTGATCGCCGACATCGCGCGGACGGCGGGCGCCAAGCTCGTCGTGGACAACACCTTCGCCTCCCCCTACCTCCAGCAGCCGCTGGCGCTCGGCGCGGACGTGGTCCTGCACTCCCTCACCAAGTACATGGGCGGCCACTCGGACGTCGTCGGCGGTGCGCTGATCACGGCCGACGCGGCCCTCGGCGAGGAACTGGCCTACCACCAGAACGCGATGGGCGCGGTGGCCGGTCCGTTCGACTCCTGGATCGTGCTGCGCGGCATCAAGACGCTGGCCGTCCGCATGGACCGGCACTCGGAGAACGCCACGCGCGTCGCCGACATGCTGACCCGCCACGCGAAGGTCTCCCGCGTCCTGTACCCGGGCCTGCCGGACCACCCGGGCCACGAGATCGCCGCGAAGCAGATGAAGTCCTTCGGCGGCATGATCTCCTTCCAGGTCGTCGGCGGCGAGGAGGCGGCGGTCGAGGTCTGCAACCGCGCCAAGCTCTTCACCCTGGGCGAGTCCCTGGGCGGCGTCGAGTCCCTGATCGAGCACCCGGGCCGGATGACCCACGCCTCGGTGGTGGGCTCGGCCCTGGAGGTCCCGGGCGACCTGGTCCGGCTGTCGGTGGGCATCGAGGCCGCCGACGACCTGATCGCGGACCTGACCCAGGCGCTCGGCTAGACACCGGTCGGGACACCGACCGGACGCGCGCCGGTACACCGGCCGGACGCGCGCCGGTACACCGGCCGGACGCCGACCGGGACACCGGTCGGCAGGTGCACCACGACGGACGTGGCTACCAGCCCCGCAGGGGCGGGGCCACGTCCGTCGGCGGTATCTCCCACGGGTGCGCGAGCGAGGCCCACACCGCGAAGGCGACCACCAGCGCGAACACCACCGCCCACCCCACCCGGCGCAGCGTCCGGCGCCGCCGCAGCAGCCGCGTGCCGCGCGCGGCGGCGACGGCCGCGAGGTCCACCGGCACCACCGGGTGCGGGCCCTCCAGCAGCCGCCGGACCTCGGCCTCCTTGCGATCGGGCGCGCCCATCACGCGACCCGACCGGGCGGGGGCGGGCCCGCCGCCGCGGCCGCCCGCAGTGCGGTCATCGCACGGTGGCACACCGCCCGCACCCGGTCCGCGGGGATCCCGAGCAGCGCGGCCGTCTGTTCCTCGGCCACGCCCTCGTACACCCGCAGGACCACGACGAGACGTTCCTGCGGACTGAGCCGGGCGAGCACCCCCGCGTCCGGCCGCGGGCGCCCGTGATGGCGCCAGGCGGAGCGGGCGAAGGCGGCGCACAGTTCGGCGCGGGTGGCGGCGTAGGGGTCGTCCCCGCGCAGCCGCCGCCAGTCCGCGAACGTACGCGCCAGCGCGCCCGACAGCAGCCGCCGGGCCAGCGGCGCCGCGCCCTCCGGCTCGGCGGTCAGCAGGACGGCGACGTGCAGGAGCCGGCCCGCCGCACCCGCGACGAAGGCCTCGAACTCCGGATGGGAGCGCGTGCGGGAGGTGGGGAGTCCGGCGAACTCCGACCGCCCGTACGTCGATTGGTGGTCCACAACCCACATAGTGCGGGCAGTCGGGCCACCCCGGTCAAGAGGTCGGACCGCCCTCGGCGACCGCCGCCATGAGTTCCGACAGCGAGAGGTTGAAACGGGTGAGGAGCGAGGTGAACGCCTCGCGCTCCTGCGGCGACCAGCCCTCCGTGACCCGGGACATCAGCTCGCGCCGCGAGGAGCGGACCTCCTCCAGCCGCGCCAGCCCGCGCGGGGACAGCGCGAGGACCACCGCGCGCCCGTCCTCCGGGTGCGAGGTGCGCTTGACCAGGCCCGTGTCGACCAGCGGCGCGACCTGGCGGGTCACGGTGGAGGAGTCGATGCCCATGCCGCCCGCGAGCGCCTTGACCCCCATCGGGCCTTCCAGGTCGAGGCGGTTCAGCAGCAGGTACGCGGCGCGGTCCATCGAGTTGCGGGCCTGGCCGACCCCGCCGAGGCGGGTCTGCTCCGCCCGCCGGGCGAAGACCGCCACCTGATGCTGGAGCGCGTCCAGGAGACCCGCCCCGGCGGGCGCGTCCGGCGCCGCCGGGAGGTCGGAATTGGCCGGAGTGGAAGGCATGGCCGTGGGCTCTCTTCGCATGGGGCCGACAAGGATGGGGGACAGAGTACGCGGCTGCGCTGCGGCTCGTACGCCTCGTGCGAGAACTGGTACGGCGGGCCGGAGACGGGGACGGGACGCCTTCCGTACCGGTCTCGGATGGCGAGATTTCGCCCCCGTCCCGGATCCGGGGCGGGTGGCGTCCGCCCCGCGGACGGCCCGCGCCGGGCTCCCGCACAACTGCGAGACTTGGAGCCATGAACTACCGCGTGCCGGAGCCCGTCCCCCAGGTCATCCTCGACGACGTCCGGGGGGCCCAGAAGATGCTGTCCGGCGTCTCGCGGGTGACCGCCATGGAAGGCAGTCGGTACCTCACCTCGCTGGTCGGGGCCCCGGTCCACTTCAAGTGCGAGAACCTCCAGCGCACCGGCTCCTTCAAGCTGCGCGGGGCCTACGTCCGGATCTCCGGCCTGCGCCCCGAACAGCGCGCCGCCGGCGTCGTGGCGGCCAGCGCCGGCAACCACGCGCAGGGCGTCGCCCTCGCCTCCACGCTGCTCGGCGTCCGCTCCACCGTGTTCATGCCGGTCGGCGCCCCGCTGCCCAAGATCGCCGCGACCCGCGAGTACGGCGCCGAGGTGCGCATGTACGGGCAGGTCGTCGACGAGACCCTCGCGGCCGCCCAGGACTACGCGGACCGCACCGGCGCCGTCTTCATCCACCCCTTCGACCACCGCGACGTCATCGCGGGCCAGGGCACGGTGGGCCTGGAGATCCTGGAGCAGTGCCCCGAGGTCCGCACGATCGTCGTCGGCATCGGCGGCGGCGGCCTGGCCGCGGGCATCGCGGTCGCCGTCAAGGCGCTGCGCCCCGACGTGCGGGTCATCGGCGTCCAGGCGGCGGGCGCGGCCGCCTATCCGCCCTCGCTCAAGGTCGGCCACCCGGTCTCCATCGACGCCCCCAACACGATGGCCGACGGCATCAAGGTCGGGCGCCCGGGCGACGTCCCCTTCAAAATCATCGGCGAACTCCTCGACGACGTGCGTACGGTGTCGGAGGACGCGCTCTCCAGCGCGCTGCTGCTCTGTATGGAGCGGGCCAAGCTCGTGGTGGAGCCGGCGGGTTGCAGTCCGGTCGCCGCCCTGATGAGCGAGCCCGAGCGGTACGGCGACGGCCCGGTGGTCGCGGTGCTGTCCGGCGGCAACGTCGACCCGCTGCTGCTCCAAAGGATCCTGCGGCACGGCATGGCGGCCGCGGGACGGTACCTGTCGCTGCGGCTGCGCGTGACGGACCGGCCGGGGGCGCTGGCCGGTCTGCTGGGGGTGTTGTCAGTGGTGGATGCGAACGTGTTGGACGTGAGCCACGTACGGACCGATCCGCGACTCGGGCTCACGGAGGTGGAGGTGGAGCTGCACCTGGAGACCAAGGGGCCGGAGCACTGCGCGGAGGTGGCGCGGTCGCTGCACAGCGCGGGGTACAAGGTCATGGGCTGAGGGGCGATCCGCCGATCCGTTCGCGCATTCGATCGTTCCCTACAGCTGCGCATCGCGATATGACGCGATAGCGTGTGTCCGGTCTCCGCGGGGTCACCCGTTCGGCCGGGCGAGGTCGGCCTGGCAACCATAAGATTTGCGTAGGAAACATCCTTTTTGCTAGGAGAATCCATATGCCAGGCGCCATCTACGCCGAAGGTCTGGTCAAGACCTTCGGCGACGTACGGGCTCTGGACGGGGTGGACCTCGATGTCCCCGAAGGCACCGTCCTGGGTCTGCTCGGCCCCAACGGGGCGGGCAAGACCACCACCGTGCGCGTCCTGACCACCCTGCTCCAGCCCGACAGCGGCAAGGCCGTCGTCGCCGGCATCGACGTCCTCAAGCACCCCAACGAGGTGCGCCGCGCGATCGGCCTGTCCGGTCAGTTCGCCGCGGTCGACGAGTACCTCACCGGCCGCGAGAACCTCCAGATGGTCGGCCAGCTCTACCAGATGAGCGGCAAGGCGGCGAAGGCGCGGGCCGCCGAACTGCTCGAACGCTTCAACCTCGGCGACGCCGCGGACCGCACCGCCAAGACCTACTCCGGTGGCATGCGCCGGCGCCTCGACCTCGCGGCCGCCCTGGTCGTCAGCCCGCCCGTGATGTTCATGGACGAGCCGACCACCGGCCTGGACCCGCGCAACCGCCAGCAGCTGTGGGGGATCATCCAGGAGCTCGTGGCGGGCGGCACCACCCTGCTGCTCACCACCCAGTACCTCGAAGAGGCCGACCACCTCGCCCACGACATCTGCGTGGTCGACCACGGTCGGGTCATCGCCCGCGGCACCTCCGACCAGCTCAAGGCGCAGACCGGCGGCGAGCGCGTCGAGGTGGTCGTGCACGAACGCGAGCACATCGCCACCGCCCGCGAGGTCCTCGCCGCCTTCGGCAAGGGCGAGACGACCGTCGAGGAGCACACCCGCAAGCTCACCGTGCCCGTCACGGGCGGCGCCAAGCTGCTCGCCGAGGTCATCCGCGAACTGGACGGCCGCGGCATCGAGATCGACGACATCGGCCTGCGCCGCCCGACCCTCGACGACGTCTTCATCTCCCTGACCGGCCACGCCGCCGAACTGGCGGAGGAGGACGACGGGGAGGACCCCGGCGCCACCAAGGGCGGCCGGGGCAACAGGAGCGGCAAGGCCGCCAAGGCGCAGAAGGAGGAGGCCAAGTGAGCATCACCTCCCGCACGCCGGAGCTGGCCGCGCCGCGCCCCCGCGGTGGCATCGCCCAGTCGGTCAACGACTCGTTGGTGATCGCCAAGCGCAATCTGATCCGGATGTCCAGGATTCCCGAAATGATCATCTTCGGGGTGATCCAGCCGGTCATGTTCGTGGTGCTGTTCAGCTACGTCTTCGGCGGCTCCATCAGTGTCGGCGGCAACACCTCGCCCGCCGCCTACCGCGAGTTCCTGATGGCCGGCATCTTCGCCCAGACCGTCACCTTCGCCACCGCCGGCGCCGGCGCGGGCATCGCGGACGACATGCACAAGGGCCTCATCGACCGCTTCCGCTCGCTGCCCATGGCGCGCGGCGCGGTGCTCACCGGGCGCACCCTGGCCGACCTGGTCCAGACGGCGCTCACCATCGTGGTGCTGGCGATCGTGGCGGTGATCGTCGGCTGGCGCACCCACGAGAACCTGGGCAAGGTGCTGGCGGGCTTCGCCCTGCTGCTCCTGCTCGGCTACGCCTTCTCCTGGATCGGGGCGCTCATCGGGCTCTCGGTGCGGACCCCGGAGGCGGCCACCTCGGGCGGGCTGATCTGGCTCTTCCCGCTGACCTTCATCTCCAACGCGTTCGTCCCCTCCGACAACATGCCGACCTTCCTGCGGCACATCGCCGAGTGGAACCCCTTCAGCGCGACCGTCCAGGCCGCCCGCACGCTCTTCGGGAACCTGCCGCCCGGCTACCCGGTCCCGGACGCCTGGCCGATGCAGCACCCGGTCTGGGCTTCGATCATCTGGTCCGTCGTGATCATCGTGGTCTTCCGGACCCTGGCGGTCCGCAAGTACCGCTCGGCGACCGCGTAGGGGGCACCACGTAGCGCTCGGCGCATGCGAAAGGGCCCCCGCCGGAGCGTGTCCGGCGGGGGCCCTTCGGCGTGCGCGACCCGGCGGGTCAGCCGTTGAACGGCGTCACGGCCAGGATCTTGACCAGGGCCTTCTTGCCGTTCGGCAGCTCGTACTGGGCGTCCTCGCCGATCGCCTTGCCCATCACGCCCGAGCCCAGCGGGGACTGCGGCGAGTAGGTCTCGAAGTCCGAGGAGGCGTACTCGCGGGAGGCCAGCAGGAACTCCAGCGTGTCGTCCGGGTCGCCGTCGAAGGCGATCGTCACGAGGGTGCCGGGCGCGACCACGCCGTCGGACGCGGGCGCGGTGCCGACCTTGGCCTTCTCCAGGAGCTGAGTGAGCTGGCGGACGCGCAGTTCCATCTTGCCCTGCTCCTCCTTGGCCGCGTGGTAACCGCCGTTCTCGCGCAGATCGCCCTCTTCGCGGGCGGCTGCGATCTTGACCGCGATCTCCGTGCGTGCGGGACCAGAGAGGTAGTCCAGCTCGGCCTTCAGCTGGTCGTACGCCGCCTGGGTCAGCCAGGTGACGTTCTCGCTCGTCTGGGTCACAGGTGCTCCTCGTCGGTACAGGGGAACTAGGGAACTAGGGGGACAACAAAGTCGCCGGCAATGGGCGAAACCACGAGCCTAACAATTCGGGAAGAAAAGAGGGAGGACACCAACGGTGTGAAGTGCGTCAGGGCCCAGGTGGCACGGCCCTGCGGCCACATCATGATCACCCGTACGGCGGCCCGCGCGACGGCCGTACGACGGCCCGTGCGGCCCGTACGCGTCCCGTGCGTCCCTAGTGCTCGTCGTCCCCGGCCGGCTGGCAGCCGATCAGCTCGATCATCGTGGCGCGGCCCGTGGTCTTCAGCGTGAGCATCTCGTCGACCCGGCCCGACGCCTGGTCGAAGGTGTAGTCCGCGCGGCCGACCTCACCGTGCTCCTTGTCCTGCGAGCTGAGCGTGCAGACCCCGGTGACGGAGGCGTCCTTGCGGACCTCCAGGTGCACCTGCACCTCGGAGTCCGAGACCACCTGGAACTTGATGATCTCCCCGCTGACGCTCTGCCCGCCGACGTAGTCCCAGCCGATCCAGCCGACCACGCCCAGCAGCACCGCCCCGAGCACCCCGCCCACGATCTTGAGCTTGCGGTCGGTCCGCTCGTCCGCCGACCGGCCGTACCGGCCCTCGGGCAGTCCCTCGCGCACCGCGCTCATGATCGTTCCTCTCGCAAGGGCCGGACCCTTCCGGTCCGCGAGCCACCCGACCCCTGGAGGATCCCACGCCGCTCGGCGCACGGCGGAATCGGGCCCCCCGTCGGCACAGGGCGGGGCGCGGGCGGACGGTCCGCCCGGCGGCGGGCACGCACTACCGTTGTCGCCAGGAATACCCCTCGGAAGTAGCTTGCTGAGGGGGACGAGGAGCCGATACCGACGGCCACGCCCGACCCAAAGAGGATCCTGTCTTGACCGAGCAGCTTCGACTGATGGCCGTCCACGCACACCCCGACGACGAGTCGAGCAAGGGCGCGGCCACCATGGCCAAGTACGTGTCCGAAGGGGTGCCCGTACTGGTCGTGACCTGCACCGGGGGCGAGCGCGGCTCGGTCCTGAACCCCAAGCTCCAGGGCGACAAGTACATCGAGGAGCACATCCACGAGGTGCGCGCCAAGGAGATGGACGAGGCCCGCGAGATCCTCGGCGTCGAGCAGGAATGGCTCGGCTACGTGGACTCCGGCCTGCCCGAGGGCGACCCGCTGCCGCCGCTGCCCGAGGGCTGCTTCGCGCTCGCGGACGTAGACGAGGCCGCCGGCGAGCTGGTGAAGAAGATCCGCGGTTTCCGGCCGCAGGTCATCACCACCTACGACGAGAACGGCGGCTACCCGCACCCCGACCACATCATGACCCACCAGATCTCCATGGTGGCGTTCGAGGGCGCGGCCGACACCGAGAAGTACCCGGAGGACGAGTTCGGGCCGGCGTACCAGCCGCTCAAGCTCTACTACAACCAGGGCTTCAACAAGCCGCGCACCGTCGCCCTGCACGAGGCACTCCTCGCGCGCGGCATGGAGTCCCCCTACGGGGAGTGGCTGGAGCGCTGGAAGGAATTCGAGCGCACCGAGCGGACGCTGACCACGCACGTGCCGTGCGCGGAGTTCTTCGAGATCCGCGACAAGGCCCTGATCGCGCACGCCACGCAGATCGACCCGGACGGCGGCTGGTTCCGCGTGCCCATGGACGTCCAGAAGGAGGTCTGGCCCACGGAGGAGTACGAGCTGGCGAAGTCACTCGTCGACACTTCCCTCCCCGAGTCCGACCTCTTCGCGGGCATCCGGGAGAATGCGTAGCTATGAGCGCTACGCAGGCAGCACTGACCCAGCTCCTCCCGCTGGCGGGTGACACCTTCGACAAGAACAAGGTGACCCCCGGCCTCCTCGGCTTCATCGTGTTCGCGGCCCTCGCCGTCGGCGTGTGGTTCCTGATGAAGTCGATGAACCGCCACATGGGGCGGGTCAGCTTCGAAGAGGCCCCCGACCCCGCCACGGCCGGTCCCGCCACCACGGCGACCGAGGCCCCGCGGGCCTCCTAGGCGTCCGCGGAGCCCGCACCACCGCCCAGCAGGATCCAGGGCCGGTGGTGCGGGTTCCGCATGCCCCGCACCACATGGGCGGCCCTACGCCGACGGCGCCGGGACCGCGACGCCCATGATCTCCCGCGAGTGCCGGTCCGGGACCATCGACAGCCGCCAGGCCTGCCAGCCCTCCGCCGGGTCCACCCCGCGCGCCAGGATCAGCCCGTACGGCTCCAGGCAGTCCTCCAGCTTCCCGTCCCGCGCCGGGTGCGGCTCCGCCGCCAGGGCGGCCAGCTCCGCGCGGGCCGCCGCCAGGCCCTCCGGGCCCGGGGTCGCGTACGCCAGCATCGTGCACCGCAGGAAGCGCGCCCAGTCCCCGCCGCGCAGGTCCCCGTAGGAGGCGAACAGCCGTCCCGCCTCCTCGCACAGCTCGACCGCCTGGGCGAGGCGCCCGTTGCCCGCGTCCACCACGGCCAGCTCCAGGCAGGTCCAGCCCTCCCCGTGGGCCAGCCCGATCCGGCGGAAGTCCGCCCGGGCGTCCACCAGCAGCTGCCGGGCGAAGCCGGAATTGCGCAGGTTGCCGGTCTGCGCCGCGCGCTGGTCCCGGGTCACCCGCCCCGAATGGTGGCGCGCGCACGCCAGCCCGTACACGTCCCGCATCCGCGAGAACATCGTCCGGGCCCGCTCCAGCTCGCGCACCGCCGGATCCCGCTCCCCGCTCTCCTCCAGCGCCTGCCCCAGGTAGTACAGCGTCCACGCCTCGCCGCGCGCGTCCTCCGCCTCCCGGTGCCGGGCCAGTGCCTCGCGCAGCTGCCCGACCGCCGTCGCCGGATCGCCGTCCACCACCCGGGCCCGCCCGAGCTGGGTCAGCGCCCACGCCTCGCCGCGGCCGTCGTGCGTGCGCCCGTACAGCTCCAGCGCGAGCCGCAGCTCCGCCTCCGCGCGCGGCACGTCGTCCATCCGCAGGCACACCTGCCCCAGCTGGAAGTGCGCCCACGCCTCGCCGTGCACGCTCTCGTTCTCCCGGTGCAGCACGAGCGAGCGCTCCAGCAGCGCCAGCGCCTCGGCCAGGTGCGCCCGGTCCCGCTCCACCGCGGCCAGCGCGTGCAGCGCCCACGCGCGGTCGCCCGCCAGCTCCGGCGGCTCCTGGAGCGCGATCGCCTGCCGGATCCGCGCCGCGGCCTCCGGGAGGTTCCCCTGGTGGTGCAGGGTGATCCCCAGCGAGACCAGCGCCATCGCCGCGCCCGCCTCCTGGTGCGCCTCCATGTACTGGTCCACCACCGACGTCAGCGTCGTGCGCGCCTTGTCCAGCTCACCGAGCTGGCGGGCCGCGATGCCCGTGCGCCACTGCACCGAGCGCACCAGCCGGCCCTGGTTCACCGCCTGCGCCAGTTCGTTGATCTCGCCGAGGCGGTAGAGGTCCCCGCGCAGCAGGCAGAAGTCGCACAGCGCCCCCAGCAGGTCCAGCACCGCCTGCTGGTCCACGCCCTCCGACTGCCGCAGCGCCGAGGTGATGAAGCTCGACTCCTCCTCCAGCCAGTTCAGCGCCGCGTCCAGGGAGGCGAAGCCGTGCCCGTCGAAGTGGTTCGCCCGGGTCGAGGTCTTCCCGTCGACCATCCGGATCACCGAGTCCGCCAGCTGCGCGTAGTTCCGGATCAGCCGCTCGTGCGCCGCCGTCGCCGAAGCCCGCTCCTCGTCCGCCGCCAGCCGCGCCGCCGCGAAGGCACGCACCGCGTCGTGCATCCGGTACCGCTCCCCGCGCACGTGGTCCAGCAGTCCCGCCTTCGCCAGCTCCCGCAGCAGCCGCCCCGCCTCCGCCCGGTCGGCCCCGATCAGCGCCGCGGCCGCGGCGGCCCCCAGCGAGGCCCGCCCGGCCAGCGCGAGCCGCCGCAGCAGCCGCCGCCGGTCCTCGGGCAGTCGTACGTACGCCAGCTCCAGCGACCGGTCCAGCAGCCCCCCTTCGCCGGCCCGCACGCCGCCCAGCGGGGCCAGTACGCGCAGCGCCAGCGGCAGCCCCGCCCCCAACCCCAGCAGCCCCGCCGTCACCTCGTCCGCGTGCGGGCCGACGCCGGCCGCCTCCGCGCCCGCCCGCACCACCTCCGCGGACTCCGCCGCGCCGAGGCGCTCCACCGCCAGGTGGTGCACCCACGCCGGCGTGTCCGCGGGCAGCTCCAGCGCCTCCCGCGCGGTCACCAGGACCAGGCTGTCCGAACGCTCCGGCACCAGCGTGCGCACCTGCGCCGCGTCCGCCGCGTCGTCCAGCACCACCGTCACCGGCATGCCCTGGAGGTGCTGGTGGTACAACTCCGTCAGCCTGCGCACCTGTTGGTCCGCCGAGGAGCGCTCCCGGAAGAGCAGCTGCTCGCGCGGCGCGCCCAACCGGTTCAGCAGGTGCAGCAGCGCCTCCCGGGTCGGCAGCGCCGCCTCACCGCTGCCACTTCCGCTGCCGCCGCTCCCGCTCAGCGCCACCACACAGGCGCCCCGGTACTGGTCCCGCAGCTGGTGCGCCGCCCGCACCGCGAGCGCGGTGCGCCCCACGCCCGGCTCGCCGTGCAGTACGACGACCACCGGGCGGGTCTGCGTACTGGCCCGCGCCGCCTGCACCCACTGCGCGATCTGTCCGATCTCCGCGCGTCGACCCGTGAACGGACCGACCGGGTCCGGCAGTTGTCCGAAGGACTGCTCCAGCACCCGGCGTTGGCGCGCCTCGGCGCTGCGGTCCGACCCGCGCAACTGCGGCGCCCGGGCCGGCCGTTGTGCCCGTGCGGCCGTCGTGACCTGCCGCTGCTGCGCCAGGAAGGGCCGGATGCCCCGTACTTCCAGCGCCGACAACCACTGGAGCTTCAGCTGCTCGGGGCCGCCCGGCTGGCCCAGCGCGCCGGCCCGGCGGCTCGCCGCGGGCAGGTGGGTGCCGGTCACCTTCGCGACGGTCGCGAGGGCGCCCGCGACCAGCGCGGCGGCCCCCGTGGCCGCCGCCGTCGCCGGAGCCGCGTCGAGCGCCACGTCCATCCCGAAGGCGGCGACCGCCGCCACCGCGCAGGCCAGTACCGCCGTCGAGGCGCTCTGCCGCCGGAACGCCTCGCGCAGCGAATGGTCCCCGGCGGCGGCCTCGTCCAGGGCGCTCACGTACGCCGCGTACTCCTCGGCGGCGCTGGCGGCCAGCGCGTCGAGGGCCTCCCGCCCCCGCGCGAGCAGCGCGGCCTTGTCCCCGGCCGTCCCGGACCGCGACGACTCCTCGTCGACGGCCCGTTCCAGCAGACGCTCGGCCTCATTGCGATGGCTGACCCGCATCCGCATCCTCCTCCGAAGAGCCCGGCACGAGCCCCAAGTGTCCTTCGCGGTGGGCCCGAGCGCGAGAGAATCTGAGCGAGTTCAGAGCTACTGGCCGCTCTTCGCCACCGAATTGACGACACGTCGACTCCCTCGATGACCGAGAATCACGCGCATGGAACGACGCGTGAGGACGGCGACGGGGACGGCGACCGCGGTCGCGGTCGCGGCGATCATGCTGACCGGTTGCACCGCCCCGTCCCCCGGCGCACCCCCCGACCCGCCCGCCCGCACCGGCTTCACCGTCCGCTACGAACCCGCGGCCGCGGCCGACCGCACGGAGGCGGCCCGACTGCGCGCCGGGCGCGGGGCCGAGGACGCGGCCGAACAGCTGAACGCGTTCCTCGACCTGCCCCACGAGGTGGTCGTCGTCGCCACGTCCTGCGCGGGCGAGGGCTCCGGCTACGCGCCGGGGACCCGCCGCATCGAGCTGTGCTACGACGACGCCGTCGAGGACCGGGCCCTTTTCGAACGGGCCGGCGACCGCCCGGCCGACGAGGCGGTCTCCGCGGTTTGGACCGAAACCCTCTTCCACGAGGCGGGCCACGCCCTCGTGGACCTCCTGGACCTACCGGCCGAGGGCAGGGCCGAGGAGGACGCGGCGGACCGCTTCGCCGCCCTGATGCTCCTGCGCCAGGGCCCGCCGGGTGAGCGCGCGCTGCGGCTGGCCGCCCGGGAGTACGCCCTCGCCGCGGCCTCCGGCACCGGCCCGCACGCCGAGGACCAGGACGAACACGCCCCCGACGCGCTCCGCGAGGCCACCCACCTGTGCCACCTCTACGGCGCCGCCCCCACCCGCCACCCGGACCTGGCCCCCCGCTTCCCCCACTGCGAAGCCACCTGGACCACCACCCGCAACGCTTGGCTGAAAGACCTGAGCCCCGTACTCCGCCGCTGCCCCGGGCCACGGCGGCGTCGTCAGGCCCGGTGACGGGCCAGCAGGGACTCCGGAACGGTCGACAGGATCGCCGGCTCCTGCGGGCTCCGATGGGCCAGGTGGAGATCCTCGCGAGCGCGGGTGCAGAGCACCAGGAGGCGCAGGCGGGCATCCAGACCGGTCGGGTCATCGGTATAGGAGTCCAGATCCGGCACGAAGACGCTGTCGAACTCGAGCCCCTTCATGCTGGCCGTGGTCACGATCCTGATGGGACGCGTCGAGAAGTCGATCGCCCGCCTGTGACGGTCGTCGTGCACGTAGGCCTGGGTCTGGGCTGCCAGTCCCACGCCGGTGAGCCGGCTCTGGATGTCCCGTACGAGGAAGGTCGATCGGCAGATGATTCCGATGGTCCGGTCCCGATGGGCATTGAAGTACTGGGACATCCCGGTGACGAGATGTGCGAGGGAGGGAATCCTCAGGACGACCGGAGTCCGGCCGATTCGTGTCGGCAAGGGGATCTCCGTGCGGGCATCGACGCGGAACTCGGCCGCCAGCATCGCGATCTCCCGACTGTTCCTACGGTTCTCCGGCAGGACGAGAGGGGCGTCCGGTGAGTCGAGCGTCCGTCGTATCTCCGACAGCGTGCTCTGTTCGTCACCGATGCGTTCGTACTCGTCCGCGAACACCGTGACGTCGACGCCCAGGACTCGGCACAACCGGTAGAACCCGAGCGGGAGGTTCTGCCCCTCGTCGATCACCAGATGCGTGGTCGTCCGCACGTTCCGGAGGATGCACTGGCGCTGCATCCCGACCCAGTCGTGGCTCCGATCGTCCTCCTCGGCCACCGGAGGATCGGTCCCGAAACGTGCGCGCCAGAAGCCTCCGATCCAACCTCTGCAGGTGGTGACGACCACGGCTCCGGTGAGGCTCGGGGCCAGCTGTGAGAGATGCTGGTGCAACAGGTTGAAGCGCGTGATGAGGACGACGTCACGCCCGGCGGTCGCCAGAGCCCAGGCGCGATAGACGGCTGCCACGGTCTTGCCCCCGCCGGGCGGTCCCGTGATGACGTGCCGTCCGTCGAATGGCAGTTCGACGACGTTCTGCTGCTCGGTCCCCAGCTCCAGGAGGGAGGGGATCCTCACGAAAGGCCCACGGTCTCGACCGACTCCTCCTGCGCGGCGCGGAGGGCTTCCTGGAAGAAGCCCGGGACCTTGCCGTCGCCGATCAGCAATGTCCTGTCCAGGATGGAATTGTCGATCTCGCAACAGGTCTCGGGGAGCAGGGTGCATGCATGGCAGGCGGCACGGTTCAGATTCGCCAGCGAACGCCCGGTCGAATCCGCGCACAACGGGTCCTGGGAACACCATTGGGCCGATTCGAGCAGGCGGATCAAGGTCTCGGCGAGGTACGGGGGACGGCCCTGACGGACGAGACCCCCCAGAGTCCCCTCGGCGTCCCCGGCAGCCGTATAGACGAACACACCCGCTTGCGGCGGATGCCCACTGCCCGCTGAATGGCTCCTGGCATAGACACGTTCCCGGAGCGAGGCGGCGTTGTACCCGCTGTCGTAGGAGAGCTGCCGGATGAAGTGGTGGGCCAGGGTGTGCAGCATCACGAATCGTGGGAGGAGCACCGGGCCCGATTTGGCTCTCAACCGGTCGACCTTGAAGGAGGCGTCCAGATCGTGTTCGATCCGGCGCGTCCACTCACGGACCGACGGAAGGCTTTCCCAGGCCCTCAGGCGGTCCTCGTCCACGGCGATGAAGATCCCCTCGCCGTAGGTCTCCACCGCGGGCAGCCACTTGGCCCGGCGAGCCGTGTTGACCGATACCAGTCGGCCGCCCTCGCCGTCCTCGTCCGGCGTGGGTTCGTAGCGGGAGAACCCCTCCAGCACGCGGACTTCGCGTACCCGCTCGGCCACGACCACGTCAGAGATGGCGGAGTCCAGTTCCCGCATCGAGCGAGGAGCTGTGTGGTCGATCCCGAGAACGGTCCGCCGTACGGAGAACGTCTTCGAACCCGCTACCGACTCCGGGACGGAGAGCGCTGCCCACTCGGCGATGCTCAGGTCGTCGGCGGGGTCGAACAAGGACGTCGAGGTGGCCTGCTCGGCCGTGCGGCGGCAGATCGACCGCACGAGCTCCGGGTCGACCTCGCACTGCGCAGCGATGAGTTCCGTGAACCGGTCGGCGAACGGGCCGTCAGGGGCGCTGACGAGATCCGGCCAGAACTTGTTGTCGACGACCGCCTGCACGCTTTCGTCGTCCTCCGGGAGATCCGCAGGTGCAGGGATGTCGATCGCCGAGTGCGTGACCGGGAAGTAGACATTGGAGGCGCCGCGCTGCACCACCTGTGGAGTCTCCTCGCAGGCGTCCGCTTCGTCCCCGTCGTGCCAGGGGTGGGTGCCGGGACACCTCCTCTGCAACTGCTTGAGGACGTTCTTCCGACCGATCCCGGCCAGACTGCGGCCGGCCTGACAGACGACGCAGGTGACCTGCAGTGCTTCGAGACCGGAGGACTCGGGGCTGGCGACGAACCGGAGCCGACGCACCTGGCATTGGCGCTGGGCATGGCTCTCGCTCTGTGAATGTGCCCATCGACGCCAGTCGATGTCGGCCATGTGACCCGCGCGGCAGATCTGGATGAAACGCATCGGGGCCGTCTGCGGCTTGCCGACGCACTTCCCGCACACGGGATGCTTGCCCTTCTCCTCGCGTACCGCCTGCCAGAGCTCCATGTTTCTGCACTGGGGGCAGAACAGCCACTTGGGGAAGCGCACGTACGAAGGACCGCTGCGGGAGGCGTAGGCGGCCTTTCCGGAGGGGATGACAGGGGCGGAGCGGAAGTCCTCGACCCGCAGTTTCGCAGCGAGTCGCGGTGACTCGACCCGTTCGGCATTTTTGGACCAGCTGCGGATGTCGGCGGCCACGAACGATTCGCCACGGAGGTCGATGATCCCACCGACGCCGAAGGGGACGATGGTCTGCGTCCTGCGGACCTTACGACGAACATCCTTCATGCTGTTCACGCTCCCCTGACGACGATGAGGCATTCACGGTCGACATTGCGCATCGATTGCGGCGTCGGCCACAGACCTTCCTGCTTGCCGAAATCGGTGAGGAGCGCGCTCTGTGTCCTCCCCTGCGACTTGTAGTAGAGGCGTCCGCCCTCTCCCCGTGCGACCGTCGCCTCCTCTGTCCATTCCGCGATCAGGGCATCCAGGTCCCTGGCCGTCGCCTCGACCTCGTCGGGATCGGCACGTCGCACGTGATCCATCACGAGTCTCCGGACCCGTGTGACGGCGTCCGGGTGGTCGAGAATCTCGCCTGCCCGGTTCTCCGCGTGGAGTCCGGCCCCGTGTCGCATGAGAATGGCGAGCACCGCGTGGAGGGCCCGGCCGCGGGAGGGCAGGGACCACGGCGTCACGCTCGTGGGCTCGACATGCCGATAGAGCGAACGATGGTAGACACCGAAGGATTCGTAGTGGGAACGGTCGCGCGGTTTGCTCGAGCGAAACAGGGTGACGATCAGCCCTGGCACGTCGCGTCGGCCGACACGGCTGGTGGCCTGGATGTACTCCGATGTGGTCTTGGGCTGGCCGTTCATGATCATGAGGCCGAGGCGTGGGACGTCCACGCCCACGGAGAGCATGTTGGTCGTGGCGAGGAAGGAGACACTGCCCGGGTCCTTGAACCTCTTCCCCAGGCGTTCGAGGAGACGTGGTTGGTCGGCTCGCGGGACGTTGCTGGTGAGCTCGACCACAGAGCCGTCGCCCAGCTCGCGGCGGCGGGAATCGTCCTTCGTCAGGTGTTCCAGGCGCGCGGGGATGTCGTCCCTTGCGATCGTGACGGTCCGACCGAGCTCCCGCAGGCTGTTGTGGTAGGCCACCATGGTCCAGTACGCGTCGCGCAGGACGTCGTCGGCACCGAGTTCCATCGGCGCCTGCAGCCCTGCGGCACCCACATGGACGGTCGCCGTCGAGGCCGTGTGTCCCTGCGCCATGACACCGACGTACAGACGTCCGGGCTTCTCTTGGTCGGGTGAGGCGAAGTACGAATGCCCCGCCTTGAGCCCTGCCGGGGGAAAGAGATGCACAGGGCGACCGTAGAGGCCCCGGATCTGGTCCTCCGAACGTCGGATGGTCGCTGTCGAGGCGATGACCTTCGGTGGGACGCCGCTCCAGCCGCACAGTTCGAGGACGGCCGACTCGTAGAGGCCCACGGTCGTACCCAGGGGACCGGAGAGCAGATGCAATTCGTCCTGGATCACCAGCGAGGGTGCGCGCCTGCCGTGTGCACCGAAGAGGCGCCCCGCCTCGGGTTCCCACGCCAGCCGTGCGAACTTGTCGACCGTGCCGAGCACGAAGGTCGGAGGGTTCTTGTAGATCTCCTGGTCCACGACGGCCACCGGAAGTCGTTCGTGGAAGGCGCAGGTGTTGCGCGGACAGAAGAACGAGGTGTCGACCCCGTCGGCCCGGATGCCGAAATCACGCTCCTGCCCGCCCCGTTCCGGGACGATCTCGGTCCCGCACCAGGGGCACCTCTCCAGCAGGAAACGATCATCGGGCTCGTTCATCTGCTTCAGTGCGTCGAGTTCCACCTCCGCGACGGCGGTCCTGTTCGGAGTCGTCTCCTGGCCGACCCAGAGCCCGATCGAGATGGGTTCGTCGCCCAGATCCGAAGCCGGCGGACCGTCCTTCCCGGACCTGATGTATTCGAGGGCGCAGATCGCCGTGGCGGTGCGCTGGAACTGCTGGGTGGTCAGCAGGCTCAGGGTGTAGCGGCTGAGTACGGCTGTTCCGCCGCCCTGTGCGTCGAAGCGGAGCCGGCGCAGGAGGATCTCGAAGCAGGCGGTGAGCAGGTACGCCTCGGTCTTGCCACCACCGGTCGGAAACCAGATGAGGTCGACCGTGCGCCGGTCCTCGTGCCCGGGGTTCATCAGACTCTCGACGACGAGCAGGAAGTAGGCGAGCTGGAAGGGATGCCATGCGTAGTGGTCGGGCGGTTCGGTGAACTCGACCAGCTCGCTGTTCCGACGGCGCCGGCTCCCCGCCAGTTCGGGGATGCTGTGCAACATCTGGAGAGCCATCGCCCGGTTCGCCAGGCGGAATGCCTCGCGCGCCTTTTCCGCGACCGGCGTCGACGCGGTCAGTGCCTCCACACCGGAGGTCATGCGGTCGAGCGTGGCATCGATCCTGTCGAGGAGGCGCCCGGCGGGCGCGGTGGCCCATGGCCGCAGGGAGTCCGCCTCCGACTGCTGGGTCTCGAACCACTTGCGGTATCCGAGGACGAAGGAGTGCAGACCGGATCGGAGGTCGTCCAGTGCGAGCTCCGGCCGCGACAGGTGGGCGAGGTTGAGCACCGGGAGGTCGCGGGGTCCGTCGGGCCTGATGTGTTCGACCACCTGCTGTGGCATGACCTGGGCCCGCACGGTGGTCACCGGGTCGGAGCCTTCGTCCCATTCGACGGCACACCCGTGCCCGACAGCCCTGTTGACGATGTGTCGGTACTGGACGCGGAGCTCCTGCTCCTCCTCGTCACGGCTGTTCAGACGAGTGCTCGGGTATTCGAGGACGGTGCCGTCCTCGGTCGTCGCCCGGAGCTCCACCTGGAAGAGCATCAGGTCCCGGTCCTTGTGCGGACTCTCCTCCTCGCGATGCTCGTTGGCCAGCACGCAGGTGACGAGATGGCCGTTGCCGAATACTCGCCACCGGACGTGGAGGCGACCGTGCCCGTCCAGACAGGAAATCGGTGTCGACATCCCGATGTCGACGGTCTTCGTCGTGGAGAGACGTGGTTGCCTCTGCCAGCTCCGGCGTCCGCCTTCGCGGAGCGTCAGGTAGCGGGAGGCCCCGCAGGAGACCTCGATCCGGCGGGCATCGGTGAAGAAGGAAAAGCCGAGGGAGGAGGGGAGCCAGGCATTCGCCTCGGCCACGGGATCCTCGGCGAAGCCGTCCTCCTCACCGCTGCTGGCCGCTGCCTCGCCGAATTCCTCCTCGCCCTCCTCCTCCATGTGCTCCAGCATGGAGGTCCCGCGCGGATACAACGTGCCCATGAGGTAGCGCCGGTCGGGCGGGTCGACGAGGGTCTCCTCGTCGTCCGGTCGGGGGCCGACAAGTTGTCGGTGCAGGTAGCCCACGTATTCGTCGCGATGGGTGGCGAGTCGCGCTGCGACGGCAGCCATTTCAGGCCCCCTGCTTCTGGTGCACCGCGTCCGCGGCCAGGGTCTTCAGCTTCTTCCGGACGTCCGGGCCGCACGAGACCCAGAGCTGGGCGCGCGCCCTGGTCCAGGCGACGTAGATCGCATCGAGCCGGCCTTCCAGGTGCTCCGGTCCGAGATCGATCAGGCAGAGGACGTTGCTCTCATGGCCCTTGAAATCGGCGATGGACGACCAGGTGAGCCGCTGCCTGGCGCGTGCTGAGCCGACGACATCGGTGAAGCGCTGGATCTTGGCGGCGCGTCGTGACAGACGCGCGGAGCTCGTCTCCCAGTCGCCGGACGCGGACAGCAGCGTGATGTCCCTCAGTGAGACGTCCTGTTGCACGAGTTCGTCCACATAGGCGTCCAGCAGTTCGGCCTCGTCCGAGGCGCCCTGCGGATAGACGAACCGGGCCGGTTCCCCCTCGCCGGCAGAGGCGGTGCCCAGGTCGGCACCGGTGAAGAGCTGGACCTGCCTGACGATCTGCACGGTGTTGCGGCAGTTGCGCTTCATGGGTCCGTACACGAAGCCCAGCGGGCGCAGGTACTCCCAGGCCTCCGAGCTGAAGGCGTCCGGCGCCAGCACCTGGTTGTTCTGATCCAGCATGAAGATCCAGCGGCCGTGCTCGAGGCCGCCGGAGACCAGTTTCTCCAGGACGTCGAGAGTGTCGTAGGTCATCAGATCCTGGGCCTCGTCCACGATCAGGTGGTCGAAGGAACGGAGCGCGACCTCGTTCAGCCGTCCGAAGGGAAGGACCGTGATCGCATCTTCCGTGAGGACGCCGGCCATGTGTCTGGCCAGGGTGTCGCTCGCGCAGGTGAACAACACACTGCCGACGGCGGACTTGCGGCGGGCCGCTTCGGCGGCGAGGAACGTCTTTCCCGTACCGGCGCCCCCGGTCCAGATGAGGCGTGGGTTGGATTCCAACTCGTCCAACCGGTCCATCTGTTCGTTCGTGAGACGCTCGAACGCGACGTCCAGATCAGTCAGTCGTGACTGCAGATTGGGTACGAGGTCGAAGTCCGGGCGGATCGCGTCGAGCATCCTTCGACGGACATCCCCCGGGATGGGCGTACGTGCCCCCTTGTTGCGGCCCAGCCAGAAGCGGGTGGCCCGTTCGATTCCCTGCGCGAGACCACGGCCGCCGTCGTAGGCAGTGCCTCCCAGGTACTGCTCGGCCTCGAACTCTGTGGTGACGTCGAGGTCGACGTCCGTGGTGATCACGAGGTATCCGCTGGGGACGCCCAGCGCCCTGAGGTCTCCGACGAGGGTGCCGAGCTTTCGTTCGAACGCGTGCATGCCACCGCTGGCCTGGGTGAAGGGACTCTCCCTGGGCCCGTCCTCGCGACCGGCCGGTCCGTAGTACCACTTCCCGTCCTCCTGGACGACCCGGCCGCCCTTGACCTCGATGAAGAGGAGGATGCCGGGAGTGATGACGACGAAGTCGATCTCGCCCACACGCTTCGTGCCATGGCGGCCGAGATGGACCGAGTGCAGCGCGACGCCCTGTCGGTCGGGTAACGACTTGAGCGCTGTGAACACACTGCGTTCGGCCCGACTCCTCGTGCTGCTCGAGATCTCGCTCGGGATGATCCGCATCAACTCTCCCCCACCGTCACGCCAAGATATCTTCAACATACCGAGTCCCAGGGCGCGGGTGCGTGGCTCCTGGCGAGAAGGCGCTGGCAGGAGCGGTGGGATGGATGATGGACTACGCGCCGGCACAGGTGTGATGCAGCTTCAGATGTGGGGTGACCATGGCGTGGGGCGCTACGTCCGGCGAACAGATGGATGATGCCGGCCGGGATCTGCTCCTTCGTCTCGTTCGCAGGTTCGCAGCCGAGGGAGTCGACCACCGGTGGGCCCTTGTGCATGTGGTGAAGGCCGCGCGACTCGACGGGATCGGGGCCCGCGTCCTGGCCGAGGCGGTCGAGGAGGAGCGTCTGCACCACGATGCGGGCGAGTCGTCCGGGTCCGGTACGGCTGTCGACCATGATGCCGCCGCCGATGAGGGTCCCGACGTTCCGGGCCTCCCCGAGGCCGAAGAGGTCGAAGAACTCCCGGATCCCGCCGAGTTCCGGGGAACGGTCCGGATCCATGACCTGGAGGCCGCTCGTGCCGCTGGGCGGCGTGTGCTCGACGCCGACCGCCGGCGACGGGATCCGAGCCGAACCGTGCTCAGCGCCGAGGAGGAGGTGGGGCTCGTCCTGCTGTTCCGCGGAGCGATGACGGCGACGGAGGAGTTACCCGACCGGTACGTGGTGAACCTCGAGCGTGACGGTGAGTCGTACCGGGCGTTCTCCGCGATGGTCGCCCACAACCAGGGACTGGTCCACAAGGCCGTCGGCAACCTGGGGTACCGGGACCATCCCGACTACGAGGACCTTGTGCAGCACGGCATGCGCGGCCTGATCCGTGCGGTGGAGAAGTTCGATGCCTCGCGGGGCTACAAGTTCTCCACCTATGCCACCTGGTGGATCCGGCAGAGCACTTCTCGTGCGATCGCCGATGAGGGATCGGCCATTCGGATCCCGGTGTACCTCTGGTCCGAGATCGAGAAGGTGCGACGGAGGGAGCGGGACTTCCTCGCCAGGGGTGTGAACCCCAACATCGACGATCTCTCTCTTGCCTGTGGGCTGACTCCTGAGAAAGTGACCGAGTGCCTCCGCCTGAGTCGGCGGATCGTCTCGCTCGATCAACCCGCCGGTGAGAATGTCACTCTCGGAGAGCTGGCGCTCGGCGATGTCTGCCTCGTACCGGGCCCGGAGCAGACGTTGCGGCCCGTATTCGAGCGCCAGGAGATTTCCCAATGGTTCGATGCGTGCGGTCTCACAGCGAGGAAGCGGGAGATCCTGCTGCTGCGTCATGGTTTCCTCGACGGGCGGTTCTGGACGCTGGACGACATCGGCACCAGGTTCGGCGTCACACGTGAGCGCATTCGACAGATCGAGCGACAGGCCTTGACGGACGTCAGGATCCTGCTGGGCCTTGCGCCGGACACCGCCGCCGCCGAACGACGGCGCGAGAAGGCGGCCCCCCACCTCGCCAGGGAGGCCGCAGCGAGAGCCGCGCGCAGGAGAGTTCCGGGTCAGCGGGCGGAATCGGGTTCGGCCGCGGCGCCACCGGGGCGTGGGCCGGGCATGCGGGGGACAGAGAAGAGTTCCGATGGAGGAGGGGAAACGGTGGCCTCGAACGAGAGGGAGCCGGGCGTGGGGACGATCGGGCCGGAGGCATCGGTCAGGTGGTACCACCGTCCCGGTCACGACGACGGTGGGCGGGAGTTCGGGAATGCGGCGGCCTTCGCGTTCGAGGCCGACCTGGAGGTGCTGGCGCGTGAGGCGACCCAGAACAGTCTGGACGAGCGGGTCAGGCGGAACGACCGGCCGGTCCGGGTCCGTTACACGCTGCACGAGCTGAGCGGTGATCATCTGATCCGGTTCCGCAGCGCGATCCGCTGGGACGACCTCCGGCCGCACTTCGATGCGGCCGCTGTGCAGGACCAGAAGGTCGGACGTGTCATCCGTACCGGCCTGCGCGAGATGGCCGAGAAGGAACGGCTGGTACTCCTTCGCATCGACGACTACAACGCCCATGGCCTGACCGGGGACGACTACGAGGACGGTCGGTTCGCAGCGGTGGTCCGACGTCAGCTCGACAGTCGGAAGACCGACGCGTCGGCCGGAGGCTCGTACGGTCTGGGAAAGGCCACTCTGTGGGCCACCAGTCGTCTGGGGCTGGTACTCATCAATTCGACCCTCTCCGAGCCGCACGAGGGATGTACCCGGAGCCGATTGGTCGGTCGGCTCGATCTGCCCTGGCGGGAGGTGCACGGCAGGAGGTATGCGGGGCCCGCATGGCTGGGGCGGCCGGATCCGCAGGCGGAGAACTCGGAGGTCGTCCGTTCCTGGTGGGCGGACGAGGAGACGGTCGAGGGCCTGCATCTCACCAGGGAGGGCGACGAGCCCGGCACGTCCTTCCTGATCGTGGGAGCACATGATGTGGCCAGCCTGGCCGAGGCAGGGCAGGACGTGGACGGCGATCCGAACGAGGATGAGGACAGCCTGGAGCGCATGCACCAGCGCCTTGTCCGTGCGCTGGGGCGCAATTTCTGGGCCGCGATGACGTCGGGTGGAGAACGTCAGCCCTTACTGGAGGCCTCTGTCCGGATGCTTCGCAACGGTGTGGAGCTGAAGGAGGAACGGGTGGACCCGGAGGTGCATCAGCCTGCTCGCTCACGTGCCCTTCGCGCGTTCCTCGCCGGGACCACGGTGGACCGCCTCACCCAGGCGGGTCAGGTGGCCCTCACCACCGTGCGGCTGAGACTTCCCGAGCGTGAAGGTGTCGCCGCCACGGCCGGTGAGCACCGGGCGGTGCTCCTTGTCACCGAGGCCACGGACGCCGATGGCAGGATCAATCAGGTGACGGCCATGCGAGGTAGTCGTATGACGGTCAGGACCAGTCGGGTACCCGGTCTCCCCGCCGGGACGAATCCCTTCCAGGCCGTTCTGCTCGCCGGCCGAGCGGCAGGTGACGACGCACCCTTCGCGGCCGAGGCCGAGGAGTTCCTCCGGGCGTCGGAGCCGCCGGAACACAACAAGTGGAGTCAGACGGAGGAGTTGAGGACGCGCTACTCGCCGTCCGCCCATCGGCGGATAGCGACGATGACCTCGGAGATCAACAAGGCTGTGCACCGGCTCGTGGCGATCTCGAGGAAGGAGGGGGCCAGTGGCAGGAGCAAGGTGGCCAGGCGACTCAAGATCTCGGGCAGGCCGGCGGCCAAGCCCAGGGGAGTGGTCACGCCTCCGGAACTGGACGATCTGAAGGCCGTGATCGATCCCTCCGGCGCATGGCAGATCACCGCCGTGGTCAGGATGGCGCCCGGGAGCGAGTCCTGGGCGATGGACCCCGTTGCCAAGCTCGACGTGCGCTCCGGCCCACGCCCGTCCGTCGGGTGGGCCGAACTGGCCGCCGTGAGCGGCTGCGAACTGGTCGGCGGTGTTCTGCATTTCGCGCCGGGAATGCGCCGTGCCGTCTTCCGGGGTGTCACCGACGTCTCCACCCATCCGGTACGAGCAGCGCTCACGGGCCTCGTCGTCGAGCTCCGGGAGAACAAGGAGGCCATCGCGTGAAGGTCTACCCGTACCCCCGGCTCGCCGGCGCGGTGACCGCTCGCGTCACGGCAGTCCGCCTGCGCGGGCCCGGCGGCAGCCGCGAACAGCTGGACTCCCGCGGCTGCTCGGTGGTCGAGCAGGTAGTGGCACTCGGCATGGCCGAACGGGACGACTGGCAGACGGCACGGCTCGCCGTGACGGCCACGGTGCCCTCACGTGAGATCGGGTCGACGGGCCCTTGGTCCGAGGTCGCGGTCGTCGCCGTCCTGGCGGAGGGGGCGACCAACACCCGGACCGTGATCCGATTGGAGCCCTGTCCGGAGGGCGGCCGGGAATGGTCCGGGGAGATCGAGATCGATCGGAATCTCCACGTCGATCGAGCTGCCCTCGCCGTGCACGTGGTGGCGACGGTGGGGGGCGTGGCGGGTCGGATCATCGGCTCGACCGACCGGGAGTGGCTGATCGACGTGACGTCCGATCATCCGCTCAGGGATCGCCAACTGGACTTCAGTGTGGTCAGTTTCGCCCGTGGTGCGGAGTGGCTGCGGAACTTCCGGGATGCGCCCTGGGCGGTGGACACCTCGGGAAGGATGCCGGCCGTACGTCTGAACTCGGATTTCGAGGGGTTCGCGGCGCTCGTCCAGGAGCCCCGCTCGACGATGGAGGCGGTGGTGAGCGAGATGGCGCAGGCCCAGATGTGCGCCGATGTGTGGACCGCCGTGTTCCACACCGCTCTCGGTGATCTGGAGGTCGAGGACGACGGAATGCCGCTCTTCCCGCCCGATTGGCGGGGGGCGGTGCTCCGGGAGATGCTCCCCGACGTCATCCCCGGTCGTTCGGCACAGGATGCTCTCCGTGAGGTGCACACCCGGCGCAACGGCGGGGGGAGTTGGACGGATCTGCAACCGCGCATCCAGTACGCCGCTGCTCGGCGTGCCGAGATTCCCAGGGCATTGGCCTCCGCTGTCCGCGACATCGAACGATTCGATCAGGAGACCCACGCGTGACCTTGCGACCCGAATACCTGCCGGAGCGGTTGGCCCTGCTCTCCGACGTGCAGGCCGCCGAGTTCCTCTCCACGGGGCTGCTCGAGGGCCATGGCGACGTGCCGTCCATAGCGTTGAACAAGGTCGCCGAGCCCCTTGAGGGTGACGACGGGCGCCTGGATCTGCATCGGGTCCGCGACCTCGTCGACGACGTGCTGAACAGGTTCCGGGCCGAGCGCCCCACCGCAGCGGACGCCTGGTTGGCGCCGCGCCTGCACGAGACCCTCCGACTGACGCGCAGGGAGGCCGCCGAGAAGCAGGTATGGACATATCTGGCCCTCGGAGTCGCTCCGGACTACGTCGTCTGGCGCCACCTGCCCGAGCCGAAGGTCGACGGTTCACGAGGACGTGTGGCCCGCGACAGGTTCGTCGGTCCGCACTACAAGCAGGCGTTCGCCAGGCTCTGGTGGGCTGCGGAGCTCTTCCGGGACGGCTCTGACTACCGGCCGGTCGTCGTGGCCTGTGGCAACCAGGACATGCTGAACTCGGCACTTCGGCTCGACATCATCGATCACCGACCGACGGCCCAGGCACTCGTCAGGTTGCTGGAGCGGGGAACCGTGCGTACCGGTCGTGAGGTCAACGCTCTGACGCCTGCGATCAACGCCGCTGCGGCAACCTTGATGTACGACGTCGTTGCCCCGGACGTGGAACGCGACGGCGAGGCCGCGCGTGACTGGATCGCAGGGGCTGCATCGGCCGTTCCCTCACCCCGGAACCGGCTTCCCGAGGGCCCGGAGGAGGAGCGGACCCCCGAGGGTTCGGTGCAGAGCCTCGTGGCCCACTTCGAGGAGCTGTTCGCCGACGCCCCGATCAGGGGGCGGACTTCGGAGCGGCCCGAGTAACCTTGTGCCCGTCCCGAGGGCATTGGCTCCGATCACCGCATCCGATGGCGCGCAGCTCATCGGCAGTGGCGTCGGGAACGGCCGGCCAGCTCGCCGAACGCGCCAATTCGTCGTCGGTGGGGGCGATGCCGCGGAGTGCCCTGCTGAGCACGTGCATGCCGAGCCGGGGCGGTACCGCATTGCCCACCTGCTGCGCCTGGTGGTGCCCCGACCAGGGGAAGTTGTGCGGAAAGGTCTGGAGCACTCCGGATTCGGCGATGGTGAAGCGGTCCGACCTCCCGGCATCGTGGTCCTCCGCGCTCTTGTACACCTTGTTCCGCGACACCTTGCCGGTGACCGTGAAGGCGGGCTCGGAGGACTTGCGCCGGCCCCGGTTCTTCGGATCGCCGTTCGATCCGTAGTTCGAGACGACGAAGAATTCCGTCTTTCCTCCTGTGCGCAGCCGGGAGATGTCGATCGAACCCCCCCTCGGTGTGCTCGCGTCGTCGAGTGCCTGCGCCATCGACAGCCAGGGGGCCCGGGTTCCGCGGCTGTTCGGAAGCATCTCGGCCTGGGCGGCGGAGCTCTGCCCACGGCGCAGGTCGAAGGGCAGGTGCGTCGCCTCGGGTCGCTCGACGGCTCCGGACCCCACGAGTCGGGCGACGAGTACGGCGCGTGTGCGCGTCTGCGGGACCCCGAACTGTTCGGTCTTCAGCTCCCAGCAGTCGGCTTCGTACTTGACCCCTTGGAGGCGTCCCTCGCCGCTGCGCAGGAGCTGGGCGTAGACCTCCCACAGCGGTAGGACCGCGGGGACCTGTTCCAGGACGATCACCCGGTACGGGTCGCGGTCCTTCGCCTCTATCGCCTTGAGGAGCCAGCGGAGGGGTTCGAGCACCAGAGCGGTGCGTGGGTCGACCCCCATGGCATGCAGGTCCTTGTCGATCTGCGCTTCGTTCTTCCCGCTCACCAGACGGTGGATGAACTCTTTCACGGTGTCGAGTGCCGCCCGTCCCGCGCCGTGCCCCGCGACGGAGAACGACTGGCAGGGAGGGCCGCCGGCGAGCACGTCGACCGACGAGGGGATCTCGTCGAAACGGCTCTCGCGCATGACGCTGACGTCGGCATGGTAGGTCGGCAGGCCCGCTGCGTAGCGTGTCTCGCACGCGTTCCGGTCCCACTCGATGCCGATGCTCTTGAAGCCCAGGAAGTGCGCGGCCACGTCGAGCCCGCCGGGACCCGCGAACAGGTCCAGGATGCGGACTTCATCGAGAGGGTGTTGGCTTCCTGGGCTGCTCATGGAGCCGAAGTCTAGCCGGCCTCGGTGACACGACTGCCTGTGCGGTTCGAACTGCGGTGGCCTCGGGATCGCCGACCGCGGGCAGCGCCCCCGGTCGCAGGTGTGCGATCGCTCGCGGATGCGACACCTGCTGTTCCGGAGGTCGTGGCCCGACGGATCCGTGCCGCCCCTGTCGCCCCGGGAGCCGACCGGCGCCTCGTCCGTTCCACGACTTCGGCCACCTCTCGTGCGACGGCCTCCGGTGACTCGTGCTCCCAGAAGCGCAGGACCGTCCATCCCTGGGAGCGGAGTTGTGCAGTGGTCCCCAGATCCCGCTCGATGTTGCGGTCGAGCTTCTCGCGCCACCAGGATGCGTTCGCCTTGGGGCTGGTTGCATGCTCCGGACAGCCGTGCCAGAAGCAGCCGTCGATGAGGACAGCCAGTTTCATGCGCGTGAACGCCACGTCGATCTTGCGTCTGGGCATGCCCGGGACCGGAAAGTGGACGCGGTAGCGGTAGCCGGAGGCATGGAGAAGCCGTCGCACGGCCCGTTCGGCACCTGTGTCCCGGCTGGCCTGTCTGCTCATCCTGGCGGACACCTCAGGACTGGAGGGCGGGGCGGCTCGCATGATCCCAGTGTCCCGATTCCCGGCGCGGTGCGGAACCGTCACGCGTCACCGGATCCTGAACGGGTTCCCCACGGCCTCCGAGATGTGGCGGTACAGGTCAAGGGCGAGATGTCGATCCGTACGAGGAGGGGACACGGCGCCGAGGTCGCCGATCATGGTGGCGCCGTTCGGCCGGCCGAGCAGCACTGTCCGACTGCTGAAGGTTCAATGTGCCGCCGAGTGGCGTACACGGAGCCCGCTTCGTCCGGGTGGCAGACTGTCGACCATGAATCGGCTGGCTGATGAGACCTCGCCCTACCTGCTCCAGCACGCCGACAACCCCGTCGACTGGTGGCCCTGGTCGCCGGAGGCGTTCGCGGCGGCGCGGGAGCGGGGGGTGCCCGTGCTGCTCAGCGTCGGGTACTCCAGCTGCCACTGGTGCCATGTGATGGCTCATGAGTCCTTCGAGGACGAGTTGTCCGCCGCCTACATGAACGAGCACTTCGTCAACATCAAGGTCGACCGCGAAGAGCGTCCCGACATCGACGCCGTCTACATGGAGGCCGTTCAGGCGGCGACGGGGCAGGGCGGTTGGCCCATGACCGTCTTCCTCAACGCCGAGGCCGAGCCGTTCTACTTCGGGACCTACTTCCCGCCCGAGCCGCGGCACGGGATGCCCTCCTTCACGCAGGTGCTCGAAGGCGTGCGGGCCGCCTGGGTCGGGCGGCCCGAGGAGGTCGCCGAGGTCGCGCGGCGGATCGTGGGGGACCTGGCCGGAAGGAAGTTGGACTACGGCAAGGCCGGCCTGCCCGGCGCAGAGGTGCCCGGGCAGGCGCTGCTGAGGCTGACCCGGGAGTACGACGAGGCGCACGGCGGGTTCGGCGGGGCCCCGAAGTTCCCGCCGTCCATGGTCATCGAGTTCCTGCTGCGCCACCACGCCCGCACGGGAGCCGAGGGCGCGCTGGAGATGGCCGAGCGGACCTGCGAGGCGATGGCCCGCGGCGGGATCTACGACCAGCTCGGCGGCGGCTTCGCGCGCTATGCGGTGGACCGGGAGTGGGTGGTCCCGCACTTCGAGAAGATGCTCTACGACAACGCCCTGCTCTGCCGGGCGTACGCGCACCTGTGGCGCACCACCGGTTCCGCGCTGGCCCGGCGGGTCGCCCTGGAGACCGCTGACTTCATGGTCCGGGAACTGCGCACCCGCGAGGGCGGCTTCGCCTCCGCGCTGGACGCCGACAGCGAGGACCCGGCCACCGGGGAACACGTGGAGGGCGCGTACTACGCCTGGACCCCCGCGCAGCTGATCGAGGTGCTGGGAGCGGCGGACGGGGAGTTCGCGGCCGCGCTCTTCGGGGTGACCGAGGAGGGCACCTTCGAGCACGGGACCTCGGTGCTGCAACTGCCCGCCGGCGGCCCCGCGGCGGACGACGACCGGGTGGCCGGGATCAAGGCGCGGTTGCTCGCCGCCCGCGCGCAGCGCCCGGCGCCCGGCCGGGACGACAAGGTCGTGGCCGCCTGGAACGGGCTGGCCGTCGCCGCCCTGGCCGAGTGCGGGGCGTACTTCGACCGCCCCGACCTGGTCGAGCGGGCCACCGAGGCCGCGGACCTGCTCGTCCGGGTGCACATGGACGGCCGCGCCCGCCTCGCCCGGACCAGCAAGGATGGCACGGTAGGCGTCAACGCCGGGGTGCTGGAGGACTACGGCGACGTCGCCGAGGGATTCCTCGCGCTGGCGGCGGTCACCGGCGAGGGGGTGTGGCTGGAGTTCGCCGGCTTCCTCGTGGACCTGGTGCTGGACCGGTTCACGGCCGAGGACGGGTCGCTGTACGACACCGCGCACGACGCCGAGCAGCTGATCCGGCGCCCGCAGGACCCGACGGACAGCGCGGCGCCCTCGGGGTGGACGGCGGCCGCCGGGGCGCTCCTGTCGTACGCCGCGCACACCGGCTCGGAGGCGCACCGGACGGCGGCCGAGCGGGCGCTCGGGGTGGTGGGGGCGCTCGGGCCGCGGGCCCCGCGCTTCATCGGGCAGGGGCTGGCGGTGGTCGAGGCGCTCCTGGACGGGCCGCGCGAGGTGGCGGTGGCCGGGCATCCGGAGGATCCGGCGACGGCCGCGCTGCACCGGGCCGCGCTGCTGGGGGCGGCCCCCGGCGCGGTGGTGGCGGCCGGGCTGCCGGGGAAGGCGGACGGGAGCGTCGGGGAGTTCCCGCTGCTGGCCGGCCGGACCCTGGTGGGGGACCTGCCGACGGCGTACGTGTGCCGGCACTTCGTCTGCGCGCTGCCGACGACGGACCCGGCGGAGCTGGCCGACCAGTTGGCGACGGCCCGCCCCTGACCTGAGGCCGGCCCCCTGAGGCCGGTCAGGAAACCGACGACGGCGCCCCGGACCCCGTGAGGGGGTCCGGGGCGCCGTCGTGCGGTCGCTACGCGTGCTGGGCGGCGGCCATTGCGATGCCGACGAAGTGGGTGACGAAGGCGACCAGGGTCAGCGAGTGGAAGACCTCGTGGAAGCCGAAGTAGCGGACGGAGGGGTTGGGGCGCTTCATCCCGTAGATGACCCCGCCCACGCTGTAGAGCAGTCCGCCGACGATCACCAGCACCAGGACCGCGATGCCGCCCGTGCGCATGAAGTCGGGGAGGAAGAAGACGGCCGCCCAACCCATGGCGATGTAGCAGGGCGTGTAGAGCCAGCGCGGGGCGCCGACCCAGAAGACCCGGAAGGCGATCCCGGCCGCGGCGGCGATCCAGACGGCCCACAGGAGCGTCCGTCCGGTGGAGGCCGGGAGCAGGAGCACCGTCAGCGGGGTATAGGTCCCTGCGATGATCAGGAAAATGTTGGCGTGGTCGAGGCGGCGCAGGATCGCTTCGCCGCGCGGTCCCCAGGTGCCCCTGTGGTAGACCGCGCTGACACCGAAGAGCAGGCAGGCCGTGAGGACGTAGATCCCACAGGCGACCCGGGCCTTCGTCGAGTCCGTGAACGTCATGAGCGCCAGACCCGCGACCACCACGGCGGGGAACATCCCGGTGTGGAGCCAGCCGCGCATCAGCGGCTTGATCTCCGGTTCGGCCCCGGCTTCGACCTGCGGTCCAGCCAGGGGGGTGGCCACGGCGGCGGCGTCAGAAGTCATGGTCCTCATGCTACCTACGGGTGCGTAGGTTTCGGTTAGTGCGCTTTGCCGAAGATTGACACGAGTGGTGATGCTCACGTGAGAGGCCCCCTGGACATATGCGCACACGCACCCGATGATCAGATGAGTGCGGTCGGCACCGGATGAGCGGAGCGCGAAGCATCCGGGTCGCAGCCCCCACGGGGCAAACACCAAACAAACCCCTCAACAAGGAGCAATCGTGGCGCGCGACAACGCGGCTCCCACCACCCACCCGACGGTCCTCCCCACTGATCACGCCGAACTGATCACCTGGGTCGACGAGATCGCCGCGATCACCGAGCCGGACCGGATCGTCTGGTGCGACGGATCCGAGGCCGAGTACGAGCGCCTGTGCGGGGAGCTCGTGGCCCAGGGCACGTTCAAGAAGCTGGACCCGGCCAAGCGCCCGAACTCGTACTACGCCGCCTCCGACCCCACCGACGTCGCGCGCGTCGAGGACCGGACCTTCATCTGCTCCGAGAAGGCCGAGGACGCGGGCCCCACGAACCACTGGAAGGCTCCTTCGGAAATGAAGGAGATCTTCGCGGGGGAGAAGGGGATCTTCCGCGGCGCCATGAAGGGCCGGACGATGTACGTCGTCCCCTTCTGCATGGGCCCGCTCGGCTCCGAGCTGTCCGCGATCGGCGTCGAGATCACCGACTCCGCCTACGTCGCCGTCGCCATGCGCACCATGACCCGCATGGGAGCCCCCGTCCTCGCCGAGCTCGGCACCGACGGGTTCTTCGTCAAGGCCGTCCACACCCTCGGTGCGCCGCTCGCCGAGGGCCAGGCCGACGTGCCGTGGCCCTGCAACACCACCAAGTACATCTCGCACTTCCCCGAGACCCGCGAGATCTGGTCCTTCGGCTCCGGCTACGGCGGCAACGCCCTGCTCGGCAAGAAGTGCTACGCCCTGCGCATCGCGTCCGTCATGGCCCGCGACGAGGGCTGGCTCGCCGAGCACATGCTGATCCTCAAGCTGACCCCGCCGGCCTCCGCCTCCGGCCAGGACGAGTCGAAGTACATCGCCGCCGCGTTCCCGAGCGCCTGCGGAAAGACCAACCTCGCCATGCTGGAGCCCACGATCCCCGGCTGGACGGTCGAGACGGTCGGCGACGACATCGCCTGGATGCGCTTCGGCGCCGACGGTCGCCTCTACGCGATCAACCCCGAGGCCGGCTTCTTCGGCGTCGCCCCCGGCACCGGCGAGCACACCAACGCCAACGCCATGAAGACGATGTACGCCAACACCGTCTTCACGAACGTCGCGCTCACCCCGGACGGCTCCGACGTGTGGTGGGAGGGCATGACCGAAGAGGCGCCCGCGCACCTCATCGACTGGAAGGGCAACGCCTGGACCCCGGAGAGCGACACCCCGGCGGCCCACCCCAACGCCCGCTTCGCCGTCCCGGCCTCCCAGTGCCCGACGATCGCCCCCGAGTGGGAGGACCCCAAGGGCGTCCCGATCTCCGCGATCCTCTTCGGCGGCCGCCGCGCCTCCGCCGTGCCGCTGGTCACCGAGTCCTTCGACTGGAACCACGGCGTCTTCATCGGGTCGAACATCGCCTCCGAGAAGACCGCCGCCGCCGAGGGCAAGGTCGGCGAGCTGCGCCGCGACCCCTTCGCCATGCTGCCGTTCTGCGGCTACAACATGGGCGACTACATGGGTCACTGGATCAAGGTCGGCGCCGACAAGGACCAGGCCAAGCTCCCGAAGATCTACTACGTGAACTGGTTCCGCAAGAACGACGCGGGCAAGTTCGTGTGGCCCGGCTTCGGCGAGAACAGCCGCGTCCTGAAGTGGATCGTCGAGCGCCTCGACGGCACCGCCGAGGGCGTCGAGACCCCGATCGGCATCCTGCCGACCGTGGCCTCACTCGACACCGACGGCCTGGACCTGCCGGCCGAGGACCTCGACTTCCTGCTCACCGTCGACAAGGAGATCTGGCGCGACGAGGCCGCACTGGTCCCCGAGCACCTGAACACCTACGGCGACCACACTCCCAAGGAGCTGTGGGACCAGTACCACGCACTGGTCGAGCGCCTCGGCTAGTCACCCCGGCCACCTCGTGGCCCACCCCGGCCACCTCGTGGCCCCAAGAACCGCGGCCGGCTGTCCCCGGCCGAGGACCGACGCGGGATGTCCCGACTAGGATTCCCTGCGACCTTCCAAATAGGTCGTGTGCGTCTGCTGACGGCGGGCCTCTGCTTCTCGGAGGCCCGCCGTCATGCGTTCCGCCTCGTCGTGGAGCGCCGACAACTGCCGCTCCAGGTGTCGCTCCGGCGGATCCCCGCCCGGCGTGAGCCGGGTCCACCAGCGGGTGCGGTTGTAGCTGTCCACGCACTCCGGCACGTCCTGCCGGATCCCCCGGGACAGCGCGTGCACCGTCTCCGCATCGCCCGCCAGGACGTCCGCGACCCAGCCGGGGTCGAGCATCGCCCCGTACAGGTCCATCAGCTCGGTGAGCCGGCCCCCGGCGGCCGGCGTCAGCTCCACCTCCGCCAGGTACTGCCGCAACCGCCCGAAATCCGCGCGCAGCGTGTCCAGTTCCTCGGCCGCGTCCGGGACCGGCGGGAGGTCCGCGACCTCCGGCGGGGCGATCAGCGCGCCCGCGCCGTACAGCCCCGCGACCACCAGCGGCCAGAACGTCCCGGCCGCCCCCGTCACGGTCAGGGCCAGCCCGGCCAGCCCGCCGGCGCAGCCCGCCAGGTTCTTCTTCGACTCCAGGTAGCCGAGGGTCCGGCCCCCCGCGCCGCCGCCGCTCCTCCCGCTCCCGCTCCTACTGGTAGCCACGGATCTCCTCGAAGGCGCCGTCCAGCGAACCCTTGCCGTCAGTGGCGTCGAAGAGCCGCCCGCCGGTCAGCTCCGTGATGCGGGAGAGCTCCTTGCGGGAGGAGTCGCCGAAGAGCACCGCGAAGACGGGGGTGTGCTTCTGCGCCTCCGGCAGCCCAGCGTAGAAGGACTCGAACTCCTTCGCACTGTCCCCGCTCTCCCCGTCGGTCATCAGCACGATCGAGGTGAAGGCGTCCGCGCCGCCCTTCCCCAGGTGCTGGTACGCCGCTTTCAGGCTGCCGTAGACCGCCGTGCCCCCGTCCGCGTCCAGGGACTTCACATCCCCGCGGATGGCGTCCAGGGCGCTGCCCGGGTTCCCCGGTTCGACGACGTGCGTCAGGACCTTCTTCACCCCGTCGCCGAAGGGCAGCAGTGTCACCTCCTCGCGGTCGCGGAAGCGCTGCCCCGTCCCCGAACTCCCCGTGCCCGTCAGCTCGGTGAGCGCGGCCTTCAGCCGCTTGATCCGGTCCCCGGCCATCGAGCCCGAGGTGTCCAGGACGTACACGGTCCGCGAGGGGCGGCGCAGTACGTTCTCGTACGAGCCCAGCAGCCCGTCCGCGACCGCCAGGCTGCCGGGGAACGGCAGCTCGCGCCGCTTGTCCGCGGCCAGGGCCGCCGCCGGCGCCACCCCCGGGGCCACCGGGCGGCGCAGGGTCTGCTCGGTGATCGCCTTCTGGGCGGCCTCGCCCCGCAGGTACCCGGTCAGCGCCCGGCCCGACTCGCGCGCCCCGGCCGGGGCCGAGGTCAGGAGGGTCAACGGGTAGCCGGCGGTGACCACCCCGTCGCGCGGGCGGATCACCGTCAGGCCGGCCTTGTCGTCCCGGTTCATGGACAGCAGCACCGACTCGTAGTTGACCAGGGCGTCCACGTCCGGCCGCTTGGCATAGGCGGTGGCGAGCCAGCCCGAGGACCCGGACGTCAGCTTCTGACCGGTGAAGAACTCCTTGAGCTGCGGGGCGGCCTTGGCCACGTCCGCCTCGGTCAGCGCGGACTGGGCCCCGGAGAGGCCGGAGGCGACGGAGACCAGCGCGGCGAAGCCCGAGTTGGAGCGCACCGGATCGGTCATCCCGTACGACAGCTTCCCGGCGGCCACCGCCTGGTGCACGGCCGACCAGGTCACCTCCTCCGGCTTCCAGCCGAGCCGGGCCATCGCCTCGGGCCGCACCCCCAGCGCGACCGGCGAGGACATCACCGGCGTCTCGGAGCTGAGCTTGCCCGCCGCCCCGGGACGCAGCCGCAGGTAGTCGTTGGAGGAGAGCCAGATCGCGTCGTACTTCCCGTCGGCCGTGCCGGAGGCGACCTGCTCGGCCGCGTCCAGGGTGCCCGACCAGGTCAGCTCGACGGTGACCCCCGTGGCCTTCTTCGCCCCTTCCAGGACCGGACCCAGGTCCGCCAGCTCGCTGGAGGCCAGCACCCGCAGCGTGCCGTCCCGGTACGGGCTCGCCTTGGGCCCGCCCGAACCGCCCGAACCGCCCGAACCATCAGATCCGTCCGAGGTGCAGGCGGTGGCGCCGAGCAGGGCGGCGGCCAGTGCGACGGCCGCCGCGAGGCGTCTGCGGAGCACGGCGCCGCGCCGGCTCATCGGGCGCCCCCTTCGAGGGCGCCCGCGGACCGGGTGCGCTCCAGGTAGCCGGAAGCGGCCCGGAGTTCGCCGGTCAGGGACTCGATGGTGGCGGCCATGTTCTCGGTGGCCTGCACCTTGAAGGTGTCGATGGTGTCCAGGGTCTGGTAGATCTGCGCGAACGCCGTGCGCAGGGTCTCCGCCCCCACGGCCGGATCGGCGGCGATCCGCTGGATCTCGCCGCTCTGCGTGGACAGCATCTGCGCGTTCCCGCGGATCAGTTCCTCGGTGGTGTCGCGCAGGGTGGTGACCTGCTCGATCACCTTGCGCTGGCTCTCGAGCGCGGAGGCCAGCATGACGGCGATCCGCAGGGCCGAGACCGTCGTGGTCGCGGCCCGGTCGACGCCCTTGACCAACTCCTCGTTGGTGCGCCGCACCACGTCCATCGCCAGGTACCCCTGCGCGCAGACGGCGAGCTGGGTCAGCAGGTCCTGGTGCTTCTGCCGGACCGGGAAGAGGACGTCCGCGCGCAGCGCGTCCGCCTGCGCGGGGTCGGTGTGCTCGGTCTCGGCGATCCGCTGCCCGATCGCCCCGTCGAGGGCTTCGGTGAGGACGACGTACTCCTGGAGCTTGCCCATCGTCTCCCAGAGCCGGGCCCGCTCGGTGTGCAGCGCGGCGTTGTCGCGGCGCAGCTCGTCCTGGCCGCCGCGCAGCGCGCCGACGATCCGGTTGAGGGTGGCTTGCGAGGAGGCGTACTTCGCCACGTGGTCGCGGAACCTGTTGCCGCCCGGGAGCTTGGCCAGGAGGCGCCGGGCGCCCTTGGCCGGGGTGTCGCGTGGGTCCAGGTCCTCGACGGTGCGCCGCAGCTCGACCAGCGAGCCGGCGACCCGGGCCTGTGCGTCCCCGCCTTCCGTGCCGAGCGAGCGCACGGCCCGGTCCAGCATCCGGTTGGACTGCTGGGAGGCGCCCCGGATGTCGGCGGCGCCGAGCCCGGCGATCTCGCCGATGCGCTGCGCGAACTCGGGGGAGCGGGCGTCGAGTCCGGCGAGCGAACCGACGTACTCCCCGGCCCGGCGGGCCATCTCGTCGCGGACCCCGTCCTGCAGCGGCACCAGGCCCGCGGCCTGTTCCGTGCGGATCGCGGCGACCGGTTCGGGCGCGGTCAGGACCAGCGGGCCGTCCCCGGAGGATCCGGGCCCCTCGGGAGGTGTCAGTGTCATGGCGTGTCCCCCTGCGCCTTGGCGCGCGCCGCGAGCGTCATCAGGATCTTGACGGTGGGCGTGTTCACCTGGCGGATTCCGGTGAGCTTCTGGTTGAGGTGGTCGGTGTGCGGGGCGGTGGCGGCGGTGAACTCGGCCATCCCGTCCTGCGGGCGCAGCCCGTGCCCGACGGCCAGCCGGCGCAGGGTCGGATCGGTGGCCAGCAGGCCGCCGAGGTCCTTGGCCTTGTCGTTCAGCGGTACGAAGGTGTGCGCGGAGTTGACGGTGGTGTCCGGGTAGAGGACCACCACGGCGTCGAGGTCGGCCGCCTGCTCCCGCAGCAGCAGCGCGGCGACCTGGGACTCGTACACCAGGATGAGCGGATCGCCCGCGCCGCTGATGAAGGCCCGGAAGGGATCGTCGGTGGAGGGCGGCAGCGCGCCCTGGACGGCGATCAGCTTGCGCAGCAGCGGTGCGGTGCGGTTGATGCCCGCGTCGTCCGAGACGACGGTGTTGTCGTTGGCGACGTTGGAGGCCGCGGCGAGGAAGAGCGCGCCGGAGTTGGACGAGGCGGGATCGGTGGTCTTGACGAACACCGTTCCGGTCAGTGCGGCGTCGGCGGCGGATCCGGGCAGCTGCTGCCAGGTGCGGTCCTCGGCGGCGGCCTTGAGGTAGGGACCCATGAGGAGGGTGCCGGTGTGCTTGCCGGTCATCGTCACGAGCTTGTTGTCGGCGAGCACCTTGGCGGCGCTCGCGCGGGCCACGACGACGAGCGGCGAGTAGAAGGGACGGGTGGTCTGCGCGCCCTGGAGCTTGGCCTTGGCCTCGATCTCGCGGGCGGGCTCGCTGCTGCTGGGGAAGGCGAAGTCGTACTGCTCCAGGGGCAGTTTGTCCATCGCCCAGGACCCGGAGGTCTCCGTCTTGACGGTGTAGCCCTTGGCGGCCAGGGCCTTCACCACGTCGGGATCGTCGAAGAACTCGGCCTTCTCCGAACCGATGACTCCCCGCACGGTCTTCGTTGCCGTGCGCTCTGTGCCCCGGTCTCCGTGGCCCACCAGGACGACGGCTATGACGCCGCCGATCAGGAGGGCCGCCAGGGCTATTCCGAAGATGCGTCTCACGAGGGCAGCGTGCTCACGGAAACCCACATTCCGCGCGCGGTTGAGTGAACGTCAGGTGAGCAGGTGGTCCCACTTCGACCGCGGGTGAATCATCGGTGCATGAAGCGGTGCGTGAAGCGAGGCTCGGGCAAGGACGCAAGGGCATGAGGCGACCATGAAGCAAGTGAGCGGGTGGCTGGCGGCGCTGGTGATGGTGGCCGCGGGGATGGTCTTCGTCCCCTTCGGCCTGTACGTGTGGGCGAGCAGCGGGCCCGGTCCCGCCGGGACGGCGGCGCGGCCGGTGGCCGAGGATGTGGCGGTGACGGGCTGCCGAATCGATCCGGCAAGCCATCGGGTGCTGGCCGGGGTCGAGGTGGTGAGCCGGACGGCGCGCTCGGGCTCGTACGTCGTGACCGTCGAGTTCCGCCGGGGCGCCGCGGGCGCCACGGGCGACGCCGAAGCCGCCGACGTACCGGTGCGGTCCCTGGTGAAGGTGGCCGCCCCGCGGCCGGGTGAGGTCGGCCGGGGCGAGGCGGTCGGTCCGGCCTGGCCCGCCGGCGTGGTGCCCTGGTGCGGGGTGGCGGAGGTGGAGCTGGTCGCGCCCGGCGGCTGAGCGGGGGCGCGGGGGACGCCCGGGGCGCGGGGAAGGAGCATGGCACCCGGTCCGAGGCCTCCGCGGCCCCGGACCGGGGCCGTCTAGAGGGCGCCTGCCGGGTCGACGGCGGCGGAGTGCGCGTCCATGCGCTCGGCGGCGAGGATCGCGACGGCGGTGTCGGCGCGCGAGGCGGCGACGAGGAGCGCGCGGGCGGCGAGGTCGTGGGCGCGCTGGTGCAGGGCGCCGCGGTCGGCGTCCCCGGCGGTGGCGGGCCTGCCCTTGATCCGTGCGGGCACGCGGCCGCGCAGCCGGGCGACCTGGCCGGAGATCTGCTCGCCGGCCTCGTCCAGGCCCAGCTCGTCGGTCACGGCGAGGAGGGCGGCCAGGTGTCCTGCGAGCTGGGTGTCCAGCGCTTCGCCACGGCTGCTGTGCGGGTAGTCGGCGCGGCCGCCGCCCATGCGGTGGACCGACTTGGTGCGGATCGGCTCGTACATGAGGGGGCCTCCTGCGGGGTCAGGAGACCATCCTACATTGGATCCGGTCTAAAGTTGAGCTGAATCCGGCTGCGGCTGCCGGTCGGCCCTAATGCTGGCTGTAGCCGTCCAGGAAGGTGCCGATCCGGGTCACCGCGTCGGCCAGGTCCTTCGCGCTCGGCAGGGTGACGATCCGGAAGTGGTCGGGCTCGGGCCAGTTGAAGCCCGTACCGTGCACGACCATGATCTTCTCGGCCCGCAGCAGGTCGAGGACCATCTGGCGGTCGTCCTTGATCTTGTAGACCGAGGGGTCCAGCTTCGGGAAGAGGTACAGCGCGCCCTTGGGCTTCACGCAGCTGATCCCCGGGATCTGCGTGAGCAGGTCGTAGGCCGTGTCGCGCTGCTCCAGCAGCCGGCCGCCCGGCAGCACCAGGTCCACGATCGACTGGCGGCCGCCGAGGGCGGTGGCCACGGCGTGCTGCGAGGGCATGTTCGCGCACAGTCGCATGTTGGCCAGGATCGTCAGGCCCTCGATGTAGGACGAGGCGTGCTGCTTGGGGCCGCAGACGGCCATCCAGCCGGAGCGGTAACCGGCGACGCGGTAGTTCTTGGAGAGCCCGTTGAAGGTCAGGGTCAGCAGGTCCGGCGCGATGGCGGCGGTCGGCGTGTGCGTGGCTCCGTCGAACAGGATCCGGTCGTAGATCTCGTCGGAGCAGACCACGAGGTCGTGGCGGCGGGCGATGTCGGTGAGCCCGCGCAGCATCTCGTCGTCGTAGACCGCGCCGGTCGGGTTGTTCGGGTTGATGATCACGAGCGCGCGGGTGCGGTCGGTGATCTTCCGCTCGATGTCGGCCAGGTCCGGCATCCAGTCGGACTGCTCGTCGCAGCGGTAGTGGACGGCGGTGCCGCCGGCCAACGAGACGGAGGCGGTCCACAGCGGGTAGTCGGGCGCCGGGACGAGCACCTCGTCGCCGTCGTCCAGCAGTGCCTGCATGGACATCTGGATCAGCTCGGAGACCCCGTTGCCGATGTAGATGTCCTCGACGTCCAGGTCGATGCCCTTGGTCTGGTAGTGCTGCATCACCGCGCGGCGCGCGGACAGCAGCCCCTTCGCGTCCCCGTAGCCGTGGGCCGTGCCCAGGTTGCGGAGCATGTCCTCAAGGATCTCGGGCGGGCACTCGAAGCCGAAGGCCGCCGGGTTGCCCGTGTTGAGCTTGAGGATGCGATGACCTGCTGCTTCGAGCCGCATGGCCTCTTCGAGCACGGGCCCGCGGATCTCGTAGCAGACATTGGCGAGTTTCGTTGACTGGATCACCTGCATGGCCGGAGCTTACGGGGCCGGGCGCCACCGCGCTGCGGGATTCGGCCCGCCGGGTGAAGGGTGAATTGCCCTGTTTCGCGGAATGGGCGGGGTGGGGGTGGGCCGCGCCCTTGGAAACGTGGGTGCGCCCGCGTTCCGGCCTGCGGAATGGCGTGGGGGCGGGTGCCGGGCGCGGACGGGTGTTGCGCTCGTCACGCCGGTGCGCGTGGCCGGTCGCCCGGCGGCCCGAGGGGAAACACGCCCTAGAGGACGGCGTACGTCGTCTGCATGAAGCCCGCGTCCAGGACCTTGGCGGCGGTCAGCTGGAGGTCGATGTCCCGGTCCAGGGCGCCGAAGAGGGGCAGGCCCTCGCCGATCAGGACCGGGGCGGTGGTGATGATCAGCTCGTCCAGGAGGCCCTCCCGCAGGAAGGTCTGGATCGTCCTGCCGCCGTCGACGTACACCTTGCGCGCCCCGTGCTCGGTCAGCCCGGCCAGCAGCTCCGCCACCGAGCGGTGGACGGTGACGCGCGGGTCGTCGGTGGTCAGCCCGGTGCTGAGGACCACGACGCGCTTGCCCTCGTACGGCCAGAAGCCGAAGGTGAGGACCTTCTCGTACGTGCGCCGGCCCAGGGCCAGGGTGTCGATCCCGGCCATGAACTCCAGGTAGCCCGTCTCCCCGGCCTGCGCGCCCCGCAGGGTGAGCCACTCGATGTCGCCGTCGGGACGGGCGATGAACCCGTCGAGGCTGACCCCGATGGTCGCGGCGGTCCGGAACGGCCGGCCGGTGGGGGCGGCGCCCGCGGTCGGCAGCTCGGCGGGGTCGATCCGGTAGCTGGTGGGATCGCCGGCGCCGTCGGCGTCGCTCATGAAGGGGTGCTCCTGGAGTCGAGGAACGGCTGTTCGAGCATTGAAGCACGCCGTCGACGGCTGTCGGTGGCCCCTGGCAGCATGGCCCGATGCAGCCGTTGAGGATCATCAAGGGGGACGCGACCAGCCCGCAGGCGAAGGGGCCGAAGATCGTCGCCCACGTGTGCAACGACCTGGGCGGCTGGGGCAAGGGGTTCGTCCTGGCGGTCTCGAAGCGGTGGCCGGAGCCCGAGGTCGCGTACCGGGCCTGGCACCGTGGCCGCAGCGGGAACGACTTCGGGCTGGGCGCCGTGCAGCTGGTGCAGGTCCGGGCGGACGTCCGGGTCGCCAACATGGTGGGCCAGCGCGGCATGCGCACCGGCAGCGGCGGCCCGCCCGTCCGCTACGACGCCGTCGGGCGCTGCCTCGCGGCCCTGGCCGAGCACGCCGTCGTCCTCGGCGCTTCCGTCCACATGCCCCGCATCGGCTGTGGCCTCGCGGGCGGTACGTGGACCCGTATCGAACCCCTGGTCACGGCCGCGCTGTGCGCCCGTGACGTCCCGGTGACGGTGTACGACTTCGACTGAGCGGGCCGGGGGCGGGATGGGGGCGGGCGGCCGCGGGACGGGCGACCCGTCCCCTCAGCGCTCGATGATCGCCAGTGGGATCTCGCGCGCGGTGCGGGCCTGGTCGTCCTCGAAGGGCGGCCACAGGGCGGTCAGCGCGGGCCAGTAGGTCTCGCGCTCCGCGGCGGTGGCCGGGCGGGCCTTGGCCTGGAAGGGGGCCGGGCCCGTCTGGACGCGGACCTCGGGCTCCGCTTCGAGGTTGCGGTACCAGTCGGGATGGTCCGGGGCGCCGCCGGCCGAAGCGGCGACGATCAGGCGGCCCTCGTCCTCGGCGTAGATCAGCGGGGTGCGGGCCGTGTGGCCGCTGACGCGGCCGAGGGTGGTCAGCAGGAGGGTGGGGACGCCGTGCCAGAGGTGTCCGTCGACGCCGCCGGTGGCCACGTACGCGCGTACGTGCGCCAGCTCCCGCTCGCCCCGCGGGTCCGCGGGGTGGTCCCAGTCGGCGTGGGGATTCTGCATGGGCGGGTCCTGCCCTCCGTGGTGCGGGTGCGTGCCGTTCGGTGCGGATGCGAGCGGATGTGAGGGGCTAACGAGGCGCCGCGCGTTCCGTCACGACGGCCGGCCCGTCCCGATGGCCGGCACCGGCACCGGCGCCCCCGCGGGCGGCGCTCAGGCCGGTTCAACCCGCTCGGCCCGCTCGGCCCGCTCGATCAGGACCGCCTCGGTCGGTACGTCGCCGTGGCCGCCCGCGCGGCCCGTCCTGACGGCGGCGATGGCGTCGACGACCTCCCGGCCCTCGGTGACCGTGCCGAAGACGGCGTAGCCGAAGCCGCCCGGGGTCGGGGCGGTGTGGTCCAGGAAGGCGTTGTCGGCGGTGTTCACGAAGAACTGCGCGGTGGCCGAGTGCGGGGCGCTGGTGCGGGCCATGGCGACCGTGTACTTCGTGTTCTTCAGGCCGTTGGCCGCCTCGTTCTCCACCGGGGCCCGGGTGGGCTTCTGGTTCATGTCCGGGGTGAAGCCGCCGCCCTGGTTCATGAAGCCGGGGATGACCCGGTGGAAGATCGTTCCGGCGTAGTGGCCGCTCTCGACGTAGGAGAGGAAGTTCGCCACGGTCGCGGGAGCCCGCTCCTCGTCGAGGTCGATCACGATGGCGCCGAAGTTGGTGGTCAGCCTGACCTTGGGCATGGGGGGTCCGGTCCCTTCTGGGGGCGTGGAGCTGGCGGGAGGAGCGGATCCTGGGTGCGGACCCTGGCGTGGATCCCTGTATGGATCTTCCTTTTAGCTTCGCAGACCTGGCAATACGTGCCAACGGGCAGGGGTGGTCGAGGGGTGGGGGTCGTGCGGAGGAGCGGAGGAGGGCGTGCGGAAGCCCCGGGGGCGGCGCCCCCGGGGCTGCTTCGAGGGGCGAGCTACGGGAGGTAGCGCTCGATGACCGCCGGACCCTCCTTCTCCATCAGCTCGCGCGCCTTTTCGAGCCGCTCCGGAGTCGGGTCCTGTCCACGCGCCATCACGAGGTCTTCGGGGTCGTAGGGCCGCTCTCCGCCGGAGAAGAGCTGGGCCGGCCGGCCGGGCTGCTGGTCCGCGTCACTGTCCATCGGTACCTCCTCCACTGCCCCCTGGCCCCATCCTGCGGCGCCCCGCCCTTGAACGCATGTCGGCCCGCGGGTACGTCGGCCCGCGTACGTCGGCCCGTGCGCGGCGGTCCGTACCGCCGGCGCCGGACGACCTACGCGACGGTCAGTGTCAGCAGCGCCCCGGCCGCCACCAGCGCCCCGCAGATGATCAGGTTGACCAGCTTGTGCTCCATGAACACCGCGACGAACTCGCGGATCGTCGCGCTCGGCCAGAAGTACGCCGCCGTCGGCGACCCGAGCACCTGTCCGTTGACCCGCGCCTTGCGCGCCATCATCGCGGCGCGGAAGGCGTGGAAGTTGTTCGTGACGACCACGCAGCGGTACCCCGGCACGGACCCGGACATGATCCGCTCGCTGAACAGGAGGTTCTCCTCCGTGGTCCGCGAGCGGTCCTCCAGACGCACGTGCTCGGCCGGCACGCCCTGCGCGATCAGCCAGTCCGCCATCGCCCGCGCCTCGGCGACCTTCTCGTTCGACCCCTTGCCGCCGGAGGCCAGCAGCAGCGGGGCCGGGCCGCCGCGGGCCGTCTGGGCCGCGTGGATCTGCATGCCCTTGCGCAGCCGGGACGCCAGCAGCGGCGGCACCCGGTCCCCGCCGATCAGGCCGGAGCCCAGCATCACCACGAAGTCGACGTCACCGCGCACCGTGATCCGCCCGTAGAGGTAGGCGTAGCCGAGGAAGCAGAGGAAGAGGAAGGAGACGTAGAGCGAGACCAGTACCACCGTGGCGACGGGGACGGCGAGCGCGTCCGACTCCGTGGCGAGGGCCAGCGCCGTCAGGACGAGCAGCCCGATGATCGCCAGCCCGGCGAGCAGCGACAGCAGGTTGGCCAGCGCGACGCCCTCCTTGCGGGCCATCGTCACGCCGTTGGCGATCAGGAACAGCGCCAACGCGACCACCCCGAGCGCCGGGACCGCGAGGACCAGCGGGGCCACGAACCGGCCGCTGCCGGCGGGCAGGCGGTCGATCTGGGACAGCACCGCCACCGAGAGGCTGATGCAGGTCAGGCCCAGGTAGACGGCGTTGCGAAAACGCCGCCGGTCCTCGCGGACGCTTATCCAGAAGAGCAGGAAGAACAGGGCAGACACCACGAAGGCGAACATGTCGCACATCGTAGGTGCCGGGCCCGTGGCGGCCGCGCCCGTGGTCGCGGCCGCCGCCCCACCACCGGCGGTCGCCGCGCCTCAGAAGAAGGTGCGGACGAACTCGGTGACCGTCCCGTCCGCCGCCACGACCGGGACCAGCTGCCACTTCTCGAAGATCGTGCAGGGGTGGGACATGGCCAGCCCCACCAGATCGCCGACCTCCAGGTCCCCGGCGCCGTCGGTCTCCAGCCAGGCGTGCTGGTCGGAGAGCTTCACCAGCCGCACCCCGTCGGCCGGGCGCTCCACCCCGTCGAGGGCCCCGCGCACCACCTCGGGCACCGGCAGCCCGAGGTCGTACGCCACGTCCCGCTTGCCGGCGTTCAAGAACGCCTGGGTGGGGGAGGGGCGGGAGACGACCTGGGCCCAGAGCCGGAAAGCGGGGAGCAGCCCGCCCTCCTCGGGCACCCGGTTGAAGGGGGTCAGCTTGGTGTACCAGTCGTGGTCGTGGGAGACGTACGCACCGGAGCGCAGCAGCTTCAGGACCGGCCCGGACAGCGGCGGCAGTTCGGCGAAGGCCTCGGCGACGGCGTCGAACCAGGAGCTGCCGCCCGCGCTCAGCACGATCTCCTCGCCGGGAGCGAGGGCGCCGAAGCGGCCCTCCGCGTCCAGGGCGACGGTGAGGGCGGTCAGGCGGCGGAGCCAGGCGGTGACCTTCGCGGGGTCCGCGCCGGGCACCTCGGCCTCGTAGCCCGCGACGCCGACCAGGCGCAGGGTGGCGGCGTCGGCGACCGCGTCCGCGACGGCGCGGCACTCCTCCTCGGTCCGGGCGCCGGTACGGGCCCCCTCGCCGGCGCCGAGTTCGACGACGACGTCCACGGGGCGGGTGGAGCCCGTCTCCGCGAGGGCCCGGTCCATCAGCTCGACCCCGCGCACGGAGTCGACGTAACAGATGAACCGGAACTCCGGGTCGGCCGCCAGCTCGGCGGCGACCCAGCGCAGGGCGGCGGCGTCGACGAGCTGGTTCGCCAGGAAGATCCGCTGGATCCCGAAGGCGCGGTACACGCGGGCCTGGTGGGGCATGGCGGCGGTGATGCCCCAGGCGCCGTGCTCCAGCTGGCGCTCGAAGAGCTGCGGGGACATGCACGTCTTGCCGTGCGGGGCGAAGGCGAGGCCGTGGCGGGCGGTGTAGCGGCCGAGCACGGCGAGGTTGTGTTCGAGGGCGTCGGCGTCCAGGGTCAGGACGGGCGTGGTGAACCCGCCCGTGTGCAGGTCGCGGCGCTGGGCGGCCAGCTCGCCGACGGTGAGGCCGGCGGCCTCGGCGTCCGGGGGCAGGCCCTTGAAGCGGTGGTCGACCGGTTCGTCGGCGAGCCGCGCGACGGCGTTCACGGCCTTCACGGCCTTCGCGGCCTCCGTGACGTCCGTGGCGTGCGCGTCGTCCGTGGCGTGTGCGTCGTCTGCGGCGGGCCTGGCGGCGTGGGCCGCTTCGGCGGGGGCGTGGGCCATGGGTGCCTCCTCGCGTTGCGGTTGATGCAACGGTCGTTGCCGGTTGTGGCTCCCGCTGTCTAACATCCCGGATGACGGCGGGTCAACGCGGCCCGGCCGCCACACCCGCCACACCCGCCACGCACGCCGCGCCCGGCCCGGGGGCGGAAGACGACAGGGGAGCCGCATGAGCCAGTCGGTCGACCGCGCGCTCGGCATCCTGCCGCTCCTCGCCCGCGGACCGGCGGACCTCGGCGGCGTCGCGCGCGAGCTGGACGTCCACAAGAGCACCGCCCTGCGCCTGCTGCGCACCCTGCACGCGCACGGCCTCGTCTACCGCCAGCCCGACGGCCGCTACCGCCTCGGCGCACACCTCTTCGCCCTCGCCGCCGAGGCCGTCGAGAACCTCGACGTGCGCGAGATCGCCCACCCCCACCTCGTCGAACTCGGCGCCCGCACCGGTCACACCGTGCACCTGGCGGTCCACCAGGACGACGAGGTCGTCTACATCGACAAGGTCGACAGCCGCTACCCGGTGCGCATGTACTCGCGCATCGGCAAGCCCGTCCCGCTGACCGTCGCGGCCGTCTCCAAGGTGCTGCTCGCCGACCTGCCGGAGCCGGAGCGCCGCGCACTGGCGGCGCGCGTCGAGTACCCGCGCTACACGGCCCGCTCGATCCCGGACGCCGACGCCTTCCTGCGCGAGCTGGACCTCGTACGGGAACAGGGCTGGGCGGCCGATCTCGGCGGGCACGAGGAGTCGATCAACTGCGTGGGCGCGCCGGTGCGCGGTGCGGACGGGCGGGCCGTCGCCGCCATGTCGCTGTCGGCGCCCGGCGTGGTCGTCACCGCGGAGGAACTGCTCGACCTGCTGCCGCTGGTGCGCGCCGGCGCCGAGACCATCAGCAGGGAGTACGCGGGCTCCGGCCCGGCCCCGCTGCCCGCGGAAGCCGGAGCGGGGCCTGAGTCGGGGGCCTGAGCCGGGGGCTTGAGCCCGGGGCTTCCGGCGGATCGCCGCGTCGTACGCTCGGGTCCATGCACGTCACCCTGACGGATCACGCCCGATGTCTCTTCGGGGACGAGTACCGAGCGACGCCGCCGTGCGAACGCCGGCACGATGAGGCTTTTTTCATCGAGGAGCTGACCTTCGCCGACGCCGACGCGATCCTGGCGATGCTGCGGGAACTGTGCCCGAACCTGGTCGACGGGTACCTGCCCGTGCGGATCCGCAACCTCGCGTACCGGCTCGTCCTCCTTCAGCGGCCGGACGAACCGGCGCTCATGCGGGAGGCGGCGCGCAGCCTCTACAGCCACGGGCCCGACTGGGACGACGTCGCCGCCGCTCTCGAACGGCGGGCCGACGCCCTGGACGCGGCAGCCTAGGTCCGGTGTCCGACGTTCGACGTCCGACAGCCCGCGGTCCCGCCGGACGGCGCTCATGTCCGACGGGACCGCGGGATGTGTGCCAGGCGTCACCAGGCCCTGCCGGGCGCTGCCGGCGCTGCTAAGCGGTGCAGTACTGCGCGGCCTTGCCGATCGAGCGGTACATGCAGTCGGCGTTCTCCAGGAGTTGGAGCACCGCGTCCTTGTTGCGCGCGGTCTCGCGGTCGATGACCTCGTCGGGCGGGTAGAACCCGCCGCCGCTGCCGGACTCGCCGGGGTACATCTCGAAGGTGTAGGTGAAGATCTTCTGCGAGCCCCACAGCCAGTCGTCGATCGTCCCGTCCGTGATGTACAGGTCGCTCGACTGCTCGGGGGTGTAGCCATTGCTCGCGGCCATGCTGGTGCCGATCTTCTTGTAGACCGCGAGGTCGTCCGCCGTCAGGCCCGGGGCGGTGTCGTTGTAGGTCCAGCCGTACGGCCACAGGACCAGCTGGCTGTAGGTGTGGAAGTCGATGGACGCCTTGATCTGCTGCTTGCCGCCGATGACCCGGCTGCGCACGAAGTCCGCGACCACCTTGACCTCGGGCGCCGACTCGGCCGCCGCGCCGCGGTAGGTCTCGGAGCCCTTGCTGCTGGAGGAGCCGCCGCAGCAGCCCCACTTGTAGTTCCAGTTGCGGTTCTCGTCGGTGCCGACGGCGGAGGAGCCGGAGTTGGGCTGCCGGTTCTTGCGCCAGGACCGGTAGGAGCCGGAGGCGATGTCGTACTCGCCGCCGTCCGGGTTGAGGTCCGGCACGACCCAGATCTCGCGGCCGTCGACCATGCTGGTGATCCGGGGGTCGGTGCCGTACTTGGACCCGAACTCCTTGAGCAGGTACAGGGCCATCTCGACGGTGAGGTGCTCGCGCGCGTGCTGGTGCGCGGTGAAGAGCACCTCGGGCTCGTTCTCGTCGGTCGCGACGTTGTCGCTGATCTTGATGGCGATGATGTCCCGGCCCTCGTAGGACTTTCCGATGACCTTCTTGCTCATGATCGAGGGATAGGCCGCGATGTCCTGGTTGATCTCCGCCGTGGCCTCGGCGTAGTTGTGGTACCGGGAGTCGGCCGAGGGGAAGTCGAAGGGGGCGGCGGCGATGCCGGGCATCGAGCGGTCCGGCGGCCCGGCCAGCGCGGTCAGCTCGTAGCCGCGTGCGCGCAGGGCCTTGGCCTGCATCGGGTCGGCGCTGACGACGACGGTGTGGTCGTCGACCTCGTCGATCGACACGCCGGTCGCGAGCAGCGCCGTACGGTCGGCGGCCGAGGAGGGGCCGTGGATGCGGTACTGGACGATCGCCTCGTCCTGGGTCTGGGTGGAGGGGGTGGGCGGTGGCGAGGCCGTGGCCGCGCTCATGCCGTAGGCGGGTGCGCCGAGCGCGAGCGCCAGCAGGGCCGCCGTGACGGCGGCCCTTCGGCGGGCGTGGAGCCGCATGCGTTCTCCTGGGTGGGGAGTGTGGGGGTAGCCGTGCGGACGCGCACAGCGTCCGCCCGTGGCATGTCCAGGTCAAGAGTCGGTATCCGGTCATGAGCCGGGATCCGGCCACCCCCACAGGTACCCGCTACGGCAGGCCGTGCACGTGCGGACCCACCGCGTTGGACCAAGCGCTACCCGCTTTGGCGTCCCAGTTGGTCGACCAGGTCATCGCACCGCGCAGCCCCGGGTAGGTCTTCGACGGCTTGAAGGACCCGCAGTTCGTGCCCTTGGCCAGGCAGTCCAGCGCGTTGTTCACGACGGTCGGCGAGACGTAGCCGCTGCCCGCGCCGCTGGGCGAGGCCGGCACGCCCAGGCCCACCTGCGAGGGGGCGAGCCCGCCCTCCAGCTGGATGCAGGCCAGCGCGGTGAGGAAGTCCACCGAGCCCTGCGAGTAGACCTTGCCGTCGCAGCCGAGCATCGCGCCGCTGTTGTAGTACTGCATGTTGACGACGGTGAGGATGTCCTTGACCGCGAGCGCCGTCTTGAAGTAGCCGCCCTGGGTCGACTGCATGTCGATGGTCTGCGGGGCCATGGTGAGGACGAAGGACGGACCGGCCTTCTGGGCCAGGGAGCGCAGCGCCTGGGTCATGTAGGTCGGGTTGAGGCCGTTCTCCAGGTCGATGTCGATCCCGCTGAAGCCGTACTCCTGCATCAGGGCGTAGGCCGAGTTCGCCAGGTTGTTCGCCGAGGCGGAGTCGTTGACCGAGATCGTGCCCTTCTCGCCGCCGATCGAGAGGACGACCGACTTCCCGGCCGCCTTCTTCGCCGCCAGGTCGGCCTTGAACTGCGCGACCGTGTAGCCGCCGAGGCCGGCCGAGTCGAGGGTGAAGGAGATGGCGCCGGGCGTGGAGGTGGCGTCGGCGAAGGACACCGCGATGATGTCGTACTGCGCCTGGACGTCGGAGAGCTTCTGGACGGTCGCGCCGTTGTTGAAGTTCTGCCAGTAGCCGGTCAGCGCGTGCTTGGGCACGGACGGGTTCGGGCCGGGGTCGCCCCCGCCGCCGGTCGTGGTGCCGTTGACGGGCGCCGAGCGCGGACCCTCGCCCGCCTGGTTGTACGCGCTCACCTGGAGGGAGTACGTCGTGGACGCGGCCAGGTTCTGGAGCTGGGCCGAGGAGGCTCCGGTGACCGTCTTGACCCGGACGCCGTCCTGGTAGACGTAATAGCCGGTCGCGCCGCTGACCGCCCCCCACGAAAGGGTGAGCGCGTTCTGGCTCTGGCCGGAAACCGCGAGGGCGGCCGGGGCGCCGGGGACCGAGGGCCCCGGATCGGTGCCGCCGCCCCCGTCGGGGCCGAAGACGCTGAAGTCGTCGGCGTAGTAGGCGCTCTGGCCGTACCAGCCGTGGGTCCACACGGTGACCTGGGTGGTGTTCGGGCCCGTGGCGAAGGTGGTGGACAGCTTCTGCCAGCCGGAGCCCGAGCCGGGGGTCCAGGTGGAGACGTCCTGGGTGCCGGTGCCGGTCGCGCCGAGGTAGACGTACGAGCCCTGGACCTGCGTGCTCAGGGTGTAGGTCGAGTTCGGCTTGACCGTGACGCTCTGGCTGCACTGGGCGTTGTCCTGGCCCGCCGGGGTGGCCTTGAGGGCGCCGGTCCCGGCGAAGACGGGGGAGGGGACGGCCGCGCCGCTGGAGCCCGTACAGCTCCAGTTGGACAGTCCGGACTCGAAGCCGCCGTTGCGGGCGACGTTCACGTCGGCGGCCTGTGCGGTGCCGGCGGCGAGGGCCGTGAGCCCGGCTGCCGTGAGGGTGGTGGCGCCCAGCAGGGCGAGCGTGCGCATGCGTTTCACGGAGGACTCCGGTGGGGGGAGTGGGACGGCGGGGATGGGGGAAGGCGAGGGGGAGCGACGGCGGCGGGGCAAGTGGGGTGCCCCGTCGTCGCGTTGGCGTCAAAGGTGGTAGCCAAGTTGGTCCAGACCAATCCCCGTGTCAAGGGTCTTTGCAATGTGGCCGGAACTGGCCAGTCGTCAGTTCCTTGTTGTCCCGGTTTCCAGCCACCTGTGACACGTGCCCGCGGCACGGGAATCGACAAGCCCCTGCCCCGCCAGGGAGGACGCGGATATGGTGCTCGAGCAGGAGGGAAACGCGTCGGTCGTTTGCGGTCGCGCAGCATGCGCGCGGACGCGCCGGACCCGTGAACGTCCGTGGCGCACGGGGTGAACAGGGGGATTCGCGTGCCGACCGCCATCGCTGTCACCAGTGCCGATCTGGTGCTGCCCGCCCCCGACCGGCACACCCCGGCGGGCGTCGTGCTGCACTCGCCGGAGCAGCTGGACCTGGAGGGCGCGCTCGCCGAAATCACGGCCCTGTTGGAGCGTCACGGGCACGTCGTGGCCGTCGTGCCGACCTGGTTGCCGGCCGCCACGGTCCGTCGGCTGCACACCGTACGGGCCATCCTGGAAAGCGACCGGATCGCGCTCATCGGCACCGATCTGCCGCCGCTGGCCACCGCTCTGCTGGTGCGTCAGCTGCGCCAGCTGAGCGTGTGCGATTTCAGTCCCGGAATCATTGCGTCCGCCGCTCGGCTGCTCTCCCACTACATCTACGCGGGCGCCCTCCTGGGCAGCGTGGCCAAGCTCGACCGGGTGCCGGTCGGCCTCAAGGCGCACGCCAGGTCCTGGAGTCCGAACGCCCAGTTCGCCGTACTGGCCAACCCCGAGCCCCACCTGGTCAAGCTCGGCGGTTCGGGCGGGGGCGGCGGGGCGCACGGCGCCGGGGGAGCCGTCCTGCCCCCCGGGCCCGGCTTCGCCACGCACCTCACCTTCGCCCGCGGTCAGCTCGCCTCCGACTGGGTCACCGCCGAACTCGCCCCCGCCTGGCAGGTCCAAGGGGTGATGGAGAATCCGCTGCCCGCCGACTCGCCCGCCTGGTGGGCCACCGGCAAGCTCGTCGAATTCGCCGCGGCCATCCCCGACATCGCCATGCTCTACCAGCTGGTCGCCTCCGTCCGCCGCGAGCAGTGCCGCTGGTGCGGGGCCGAACTCATCGGCGACCGCTGCGGATTCTGCGCCGCCCCGCTCGTCGCCCCCTCCGTCGCACCGTCCTCCGCTGCACCGTCCACCACCGTCCCCGGAGCCCGCTCCGCGGGCGGCCCCGCGTCCCGTCCCAGATCCTGACCGGCCCGAACGAAGAACGACGAGGTAGTCCCGGCCATGAACTCACGCCAGCGCCGCGGCGTCATCCTGCTGCTCCTGTCGGTCCTGTGCGCCCTCGGCGCCATCGCCGGGGTGCTGATGGTGATCGGCGACGTCAACTCGAAGGTCGGCCCCGAGGTCGTGGCGTACCGGGCCAAGGGCGACATAGCCCCGTACAGCCCGCTGAACGCGGGCCAGTTCGAGGAGATCAAGATGCCCAAGCGCTGGCTCTCGACGACCGCGATCACCGACCTGGGCGCCGTCCGGGACAAGATCGCGCTCACCACCCTGCGCAAGGGCTCCCTGCTCCAGAGCGACATGGTCGTCGACAAGCCGCAGCTCCAACCCGGTGAGCAGGAGATCGCCATCATGATCGACGCGGCGACCGGAGTGGCCGGAAAGATCTACTCCGGTGCCAAGGTCAACATCATCGCCACCTTCAAGGGGGCCAAGGACAACGACCCAGCCCGCTCGGTGATCATCGTGGCCAACGCCCGCGTCATCAACGTCGGCAAGCTGACCTCCCTCGACAAGGACAGCAGCCGCACCGGACCGGCCGAGGTCGTGCCGATCACCTTCGCCCTGAACACCAAGGACACCCAGCGCGTCGCCTACGCCGAGTCCTTCGCGGCGCACGTCCGCCTGGCCCTCGTGGCCCCCGGCGCCGAATCGGCGCCCGCCCCGAGCGATCGCACGTACACCCTCGACGGGGACAAGTGAGGCCCGGATGACCACCCGAATCCTCCCGGCGGTCGGTGACCCGGAGGCCGCCCGCTCCATCATCACCCTGCTCAGCCAGCTCCCCGAGGCGGAACCGGCCGCCCCGGTGCCGGACTCCACCTCGCTCCTGGACACCCTGGCCCGGCTGGCCGCGGAATCCCTCGACGAACTGCCCGAGGTGGTGCTGGTCCACGAGCGGATCGGCCCCGTCCCGGCCCTGGAACTCATCCGGGACGTCGCCCTGCGCTTCCCGGCCGTCGGCGTCATCCTGGTCAGCTCCGGAGCCGGCCCCGGCCTCTTCTCCGCGGCCATGGACTCCGGCGCGCGCGGCCTGATCGGGCTGCCGCTGGCCTACGAGGAACTCGCCGCCCGCGTCCAGGCCGCCGCCCAGTGGTCCGTGGGCGTACGCCGTCACCTGGGCCGCGGCCCCGACGTGCTGCCCGGCCCCGGCGGCCGCGTGGTCACGGTCACCGGAGCCAAGGGCGGGGTGGGCGCCACCTTCACCGCCGTCCAGTTCGCGCTGGCCGCGGCTGCCGCCGGGCGGCGCACCGCGCTGGTCGACCTGGACCTCCAGGCCGGGGACGTGGGCTCCTACCTCGACGTGCAGTTCCGGCGCTCCATCGCCGACCTCGCCGGGATCCAGGACATCTCGCCCCGGGTGCTCCAGGACGCGGTGTACGACGACCGCACCGGCCTCGCCCTGCTGCTGGCCCCCGGCGAGGGCGAGCGCGGCGAGGAGGTCGACGAGCGGGCCGCCCGCCAGGTCATCGCCGCCCTGCGCGGACGCTACGACCTCGTCGTCATCGACTGCGGCACCCAACTGACCGGCGCCGGCGCCACCGCCGTGGAGAGCGCGGACGTGGCGGTCCTGGTCACCACGCCGGACGTGGTCGCCGTACGTGCCGCCAAGCGGATGGTGCGGATGTGGGAACGGCTCCAGATCCGCAAGGCGGAGGAGACCTCCCTGGTCGTCAACCGCTGGACCAAGCACACCGAGATACAGCCCTCGCTCATCCAGAAGATCACCAAGACCCGGGCCACCCGGACCCCGGTCCCCGCGGCCTTCAAGGAGCTCCAGGCCGTCGTGGACGCGGGCCGCGTCCAGGACCTCGACAACCGCTCCACCGTCAAGCAGGCCCTGTGGACCCTGGCCGGGGAGCTGGGCCTGCTCGCCGCCCCGGACGCCGACGAGCCGCCGCCGACGCCCGGCGGCGCCCTCGCGGTGCGCGCGGGCGGACCGGTGGCCCGGTTGCGCGGCGGCGACCGCGGCGCGGTGGGCCCGTGGCGGCGCCGGGCCGGGGAGGGCTGAGGGGTGCGCGCCGGGGGGCGTGCGCGACGTACCGCGGTCCGCGATCGGGGGACCGGGGGGCCGGGCGGCGGCGGACGCGGGTACCGCGGCCGGGTGGATCCTTGCCGGGGTGACCGCGGGCAGGTGGCCATCGAGTTCCTGGGGACGGTGCCGCTGATCCTGCTGCTGGTGGTCGCGGTGTGGGAGTGCGTGCTGATCGGCTACGCCTTCTCGCTCGCGGGCAACGCGGCGGACGAGGCGGCGCGCGCGGGCGCGGCCCGCGGCGACGGCGCCTGCGCGGCGGCCGCGGGGCGGCACATCGGCGGCGCCTGGCGGATGACCTCCAGCTGCCGGACCTCCGGGGACCTCTACAAGGCGACCGTCACGCTCAACCTCCCCGTGCTCTACCCGGGGTTGAACATCGGGGTGCCCATCGTCGGCGAGGGCGGATCGGCCAAGGAGAGCGCGCGGTGAGGAGGGGCGAGGTGAGGAGGGATGAGGTGAGGAACGCGATGAGGTTCCCGAGGAGGGGAGCGGGGCGCGGGCTCCGCGGCGACCGGGGGCAAGTGGCGCTGGAGTACATCGGTTTCGTCCCCATCGTGCTCTTCGTCGGGCTCTGCGGCATCCAACTGGGCTGGATCGGCTACGTCCACGAGCAGGCCGACACCGCAGCCCGTACGGCCGCCCGCGTGGAAGCCCGTTACGGCGAGGGCGGCGAAGCGGCGGGCCGGGCCGCGATCAGCGGCGGCCTGGCCTCGCGCGCGCGGGTCGTGGTCTCGAAGAACGCCGATGCGGTGACGGTGACGGTGACGATCTCCGTCAATTCCATCGTCCCCGGGCTGAGCGTGCCCGATGCCACCCGCACCGCGATCATGCCCAACGACGACCCGAAGGTGACCGGACCATGAGCCTGCGTTCCCGGGTCAACACCCCCGACGACCGGCACGGCCCGCGCGAGGACGGCCGTCTGGTCTCCGCGTACCGCGCCAAACTGCTGGAGGAGATCGACCTCGCCGAGATGTCCGCGCTCGCGCCCGCCGAGCGCCGGGCGCGTCTGGAGCGCGTGCTCGGGCACATCATCAGCCGCGAAGGCCCGGTCCTGTCCACCGCCGAGCGCGCCCAGCTGATCCGCCGGGTCGTCGACGAGGCCCTCGGTCTCGGCGTGCTCGAACCGCTCCTCGAAGACCCCTCCATCTCCGAGATCATGGTCAACGGACCCGACCAGATCTTCGTCGAGCGCGGCGGCCGGGTCGAGCGGCTCCCGCTCCGCTTCGCCTCCCACGACCAGCTCATGCAGACCATCGAGCGGATCGTCTCCACCGTCAACCGCCGCGTGGACGAGGCCAATCCGATGGTCGACGCGCGGCTGCCCAGCGGCGAGCGCGTCAACGTCATCATCCCGCCGCTGTCGCTGACCGGCGCGACCCTCACCATCCGCCGCTTCCCGCGCGCTTTCACCCTGCACGAGATGATCGGCCTCGGCTCGCTCGACGAGCAGATGCTGCTGCTGCTCTCCGGGCTGGTGCAGGCGAAGATGAACGTGATCGTCTCCGGCGCCACCGGCACCGGCAAGACCACCCTCCTCAACGCCCTCTCGGGGCTGATCCCGGAGGGCGAGCGCATCATCACCATCGAGGACTCCGCCGAACTCCAGCTCCAGCAGCCGCACGTGATCCGCCTCGAATCGCGACCGGCGAACGTCGAGGGCAACGGCCGCATCACCATCCGCGACCTCGTCCGCAACTCCCTGCGCATGCGCCCCGACCGCATCATCGTCGGCGAGGTCCGCGGCGGCGAGACCCTCGACATGCTCCAGGCCATGTCCACCGGCCACGACGGCTCGCTCGCCACCGTCCACGCGAACAGCTCCGAGGACGCCCTGATGCGCCTGCAGACCCTCGCGTCCATGTCGGAGGTCGAGATCCCCTTCGAGGCGCTCCAGGACCAGATCAACAGCGCCGTCAACGTCATCGTCCAGCTGACCCGCTTCGGCGACGGCTCCCGCCGGATCACCGAGATCTCCATCCTCGACTCGCACGGCCGCGAACCGTTCCGGATCACCACGGTGTGCCGCTACGCCGCCCAGCCCCCGGGGCCCGACGGCCGCGTCCTCGGCTACTTCGAGTACCGCCCCCTGCCGCGCCGGATCGCGGACCGGCTGTACATGAACAACCAGCCGGTCCCGCAGGCCTTCGGCGTCGCGACGACCGGCGGCGGCCGGCCCTACGAGGCGCACCAGCCGCCGTACCAGGCGCACCCGCCGCAGTTCGAGGCGCAGCAGCCCCAGTTCGAGGCGCAGCAGCCGCCGTACCCGGCGCAGCAGTCGCCCCACCCGGCGGCGCTCCAGCCGCCGTACCCACACGATCCGCTCGATCCGCTCGACCCCCGGACCATCCTGTGAACGCTCTCGTGCTCCTCACCCTCGGAGCCACCCTGCTGGCCGGCCTGCTCGTCGTCCTCGGCGCGCACGCCTACGCCGCCGGACGCGCCCAGCGCGCGGCCCTCGTCGAACGGCTCACGGCGAGCGGCGAGCCCCCGCCCAGCGGCCGCAGGCGCCGCTTCCCGACCCTCGACCGCAGACTGCGCACGACCTCGTTGGGCCGCCGGATCGAGCAGAAGCTCGCCACGACCGGACTCGACCTGACACCGGGCGAGTTCCTCGTGTACGTACTGGCCGCCGTCACCGGGGTCTGGCTGCTGTCCGCCGCCTTCCTCGCGCCCTTCTTCGGCCCGGTCGCGGGCCTGATCGGCATCTGGGCGGGCAACGCCTTCCTGAACTGGCAGCGGGCCCGGCGCACGGAACGCTTCATCAACCAGCTCCCCGAGCTGGCCCGGATCCTGGCCAACGCCACCCAGGCCGGCCTCGCCCTGCGCACCGCCATCGGCATCGCCGCCGAGGAGCTGGAGGCCCCCGCCGGCGAGGAGCTCTCCCGCGTCGCCGACCGGCTGGCGATCGGGCACTCGATCGAGGAGGCGCTGGGGGAGATCGCCGAGCGGCTGCCCTCGCGCGAGCTCGTCGTCCTGGTGTCCACGCTGGTGCTCTCCGCCCGCGCGGGCGGCGCGATCGTGGGGAGCCTGCGCAACCTGACGGTGACCCTGGAGCAGCGCAAGGAGACGCGGCGCGAGATCCGTACGCAGCTCTCGCAGGTCACGGTGACCGCCTACCTGGTGCCCGCGATCGGACTGGCCTCGCTGCTCCTGGTGGACGCGATGATGCCGGGCGCGCTGGACCGGATGACCGGCGCGTTCATCGGACAGACCGCGGTGCTCGTCGCGCTCGGCCTCTTCGCCCTGGGTTTCGTCCTCATCCGCCGCCTGTCCAAGATCGACGTGTGAGGGCCGCCGGATGACATTTCCCCCGAGCCGCCCCGACCTCGCCCCTCTCGCCGCGTCCGTGGCGACCGGCGGCTGGCCCGGGCCCGTACTGGCCCTGGTCGTCGGCCTGTCCGTCTTCGGCGCCTTCCACGGCCTGCGCCTCTACCGCGCCGACACCAAGCTCCCCGGCGACCTGGCCCTCGCCCTGGAGGTCGGCGCCTCGCGCACCACCGCCGTCGGCTCGCTCGTCGACCGGCTCGGCATCCGCTGGGCGCCGCTGGTGCTGCGCCTGATGGGCCGGGACCGGGTGGCCCGCAAGCGCCGCCAGATCGACATGGCGGGCAATCCGGCCGGTCTGACCATCGACCGCTACGCGGCGCGGCGCGCGGTGTACGGCGCCCTCGGCGCGCTCGGCGCCTTCGCGATGCTGATCAACGGCCAGTTGGTCGCGGCGCTGCTGATGGTCGCGTTCGGGCTGTTCTGGATCGAGGTCGGCCTGTGGTCGGCGATCCGGGTCCGGCGCGACCACATAGAACGGATCCTGCCCGACTTCCTCGACGTGCTCGCCGTCGTGGTGAGCGCCGGACTGGGCTTCCGGCAGGCGCTGGAGCGGGTCGCGGACAAGTACGAGGGCCCCTGGGCCGACGAGGTGCGCATCACCCTGCAGCAGATGAACATGGGCGTCAGCCGCCGCCAGGCCTTCGACGAACTGCGCCGTCGCAACGACTCCGAGCAGGTGGCGCAGTTCGTCACCGCGCTCCAACAGGGCGAGGAACTGGGCTCGCCGATCGTCGACACGCTGATCGCGATCGCCGAGGACATGCGCCGCACCGACGCCCAGAACGCCCGCCGCCGGGCGGCCCGCGCGGTCCCCAAGGCGACCTTCGCGGTCACGATGTTCATGCTGCCCGGCACGCTGATCCTGCTGGTCTGCGGCTTCGTCTACGGCGCGAACGTCGACTTCGGCGCGATCCTGGGGGGTGGCTGACGACGATGGCCGCACTGTCCTTCACGGGGCCGGGGAGCGGACGCGCACCGCGCCTCGGGTACGCGCGCCGGGCCGCCCCGGCGCCGCCGCCGGCGCCGGCGATCGCCCTGCCCCTCCAGGCGAACGCCCTCCAGGCCCTGTGCCGCCAGGTCTTCGCCTTCCGGCTGGTGATGATCGCCCTCGGCGCCCCGCTCGCGCTCACCCACACCGCGCCCGGCCTGCCGCTGTGGCTGGTCTCGGGGGCGCTGCTGACCGTCTTCATGTTCTCGTACGCCCTCTTCCGCGACTGGGAGCGCTTCGGCCCGCTGCTGCTGCGCCACCCCTGGCTGCTCGCGGTGGACATGACCTTCAGCGCCCTGCTGCTGGTCACCGCGGGCCCCGAGTCCCCGCTCGGCTTCGTCTCGGTGTGCACCCCGCTGCTGGCCGGCCTGGTCCAGGGGTGGCGCGGCTCGGCCCTGTACGCAGCCTTCCAGGCGGTGGCCGTGGCCGCGCTGGCGCACCACGTGCCGGCGGCGTACCTGCTGGCCACCCTGTGCCTGCTCGCGGGCGCGGCCGGCTCCAGCCTGCGCGGCCTGCTGCTGCGGGTCGGCGAGGCGAGCCGGGCCCTGACCGAGACCCGGGCCCGGCTGGCGGTGGCGGAGGCGGTCCGCGACGAACGGGCCCGACTGGCCCGGGAGATGCACGACTCGGTGTCCAAGACCCTGCACGGCCTGGCCCTGGCGGCCGAGGCGCTGGGCCGGACCACCGACCCGCAGGCGGTACGGGGCCAGGCCGCCCTGATCGCCCACGCGGCCCGCCGCGCGGCGGCGGAATCCCGCGAGCTGCTGTGCGAACTGCGCGACACCGACGCGGTCCCCGTGCTCCCGACGGCCCCGCTGGCCGAGGAACTGGCCCGCTGTACGGCCCAGTTCGCCGGCGCCACGCTGGCGGCTCCGGCGGACCTCCCCGACTACCCCGCACGGGTGCGCCGCCACCTCCTGGCCGTCGCCGCCGAGGCCCTGGAGAACGGCCGGCGCCACGCGGGGGCGACCCGTACGATCGTGACGGCGTCCGTCACCGGCGGCCTGTTCACCCTCACCGTCCGGGACGACGGCCGCGGCCTCGCCGTGGACGCGTCGCCCGCGGCGCTGCGGTCGGCGGGCCACTTCGGCCTGCTGGGCATGCGGGAACGGGCTGCGGCGATCGGCGCGGAGCTGACCATCGCCCGAGCCACCCCGTCGGGCACGGAGGTCCGCCTGACGCTCCCGGCCCCGATTCCGGGGGAGGACACCGGATGACGCCCCCCGGCACGGCGCTGCGCATCCTGATCGCGGACGACAACCCGGTGGTCCGGGCGGGCCTGGCCGCCCTGCTGGCCACCCACGAGGACCTCCAGGTGGTGGCGGAGGCCGCCGACGGCCGCGGCGCCCTCCGACAGGCCCGCACCCACCGCCCGGACGTGGTCCTGCTGGACGTCCGGATGCCGGGCGTGGACGGCATCTCGGCCCTCCCGCACCTGGTCCGGCTGGCGCCCGTACTGATGCTGACGTACAGCCGGGAGTCCGACATCGTCCGCGAATCCCTCCTGTTGGGCGCGGCGGGGTACCTGGTGCACGGCGAATTCACCCCGGACCAGCTGGCGTCGGCGGTCCGCGACGCCCACGCGGGCCGCGCGAACTTCACCTCGACCCCGTCGAGCATCTTGCTCGCAGACCTCCGGGGGGCTTCGCAACCGCAACGAGTTGTGGCACAGTCTTCTGTGCAGCACCACAACCACGCGGCATACGGCCTGAGTTCGAGGGAGGTGGAGGTGATGGACCTGATCGCATCCGGAATGAGCAACCAGCAGATCGCCGCCACCTGCTTCATCAGCGAGAAGACGGTCAAGAACCACATCAACCGCATCTTCGCGAAGCTCCACAGCACCACCCGCAGCGAAGCCATAGCCCGCTGGCTGGGAACCGCCCGTCCAGGAGTGACTGGCCATGGGTAGACGCCGAGCGCATTGGGTCCGTAATTGGGCCCCGGGACCCTTGGGCACCCCCACCCCCACCCCGTACGGTCCGCAAATCGACAGCGGCACCGGACCGGGAGGGAACGCCCATGCCGAACAGCATGCTGCTCAAAGTGTGGATCGAGGCGAGGCTTCGGATGATGGACGGGCACGAGGAGGACCGGGGACAGACGGCCTTCGAGTACCTGGGCATCATCCTGGTGGTCGTGGTGATCATCGGAGCCATCGTCGGCTCGGGCATCGGGACAGCGATCACGGACCGCATCGCCGCCGCCGTCGCTGCCATTACGGCGGGTTGAGACCAGAGGTCGTGCGCGGTTCCCGCGACAAGGGTCAGGCGTTTCCGATCTACATCGTGACGGTGGCGGGCGTGCTCTTCGCCGCGTTCGCCTTCTTCGCCATCAGCCAGGCCGCCGTGGTCCGCAGCAATGCCCAGAAGGCAGCGGACTCGGCGGCCTTGGCTGCCGCGGGAGATGCGCGGGACCACCTGCTGCCCGGCCTGGACTTCGCGAAGCTGGGGCCCGCGGACTGGCGCAACATCCTCGACGGCCGGCTGTTCGATGGGGCGGGCGCGTGCGGTGCGGCCCGTGGTTTCGCGTCGGACAACGGGGCGACGGCGACCTGTGAGGCGGCGCTGCCCAGCTTCACGGTCGTGGCGACGACGAGGACAGGGGTGGGGAGTTCCGTCGTTCCGGGGATCGCCGGGACGAGGGGAACTGCCACGGCGACGGCGCGCATCGACCCCCGGTGCGCCCTTGGTTCGGCGCCCGATCCGGGGGGTGAGCCCCCTGCGGAGGGGAGTCCGCCGCCGAAGCCGGACCCCGTCGAGATCCTGTGCAGGGGTGGAGACGTCATCCATTTCGATCCGTCGAAACCGGACCCGTGGCGCACGTTGGCGAGGAGCCTCTTCGACGTCCGCCTGGTCCACTGAAAGCCAACGAGAGACAGGGAACCGGCGTAGATGAGCATGCGGCACACGGTGAAGGTCCGCGGGGGAGCGGCTGTCGCGGTTGCGGCGGTCCTGGCCCTCACACTGGCCGGATGCGGAGGCGGGGACGACAAGAAGCCACAAGGCGACGCGAAGCCGTCCGCCGCTCCATCGCAGGGCGGTACCTCGAAGAAGCCCACCACCGACACGGCCCCCAGTGCGGAGCCGACCGAGGTGCTCGCCACGACGAACGGCGATCCGGGCATCGTCCTGACGGTCAATGCGGCCGCTCGCGATCAGGGCGGATTCGTCACGGTGAGCGGCCAGATCAAGAACAACACCGACAAGGTGTTCACGAAGGTCACTGCTTGGCGTGGCGACGAGAAGAACGCCAGCGGTACCTCGGTCGCAGGCGCGACGCTGGTCGACAAGCCCGGCAAGAAGCGCTACTACGTGCTCAGGGACACCGAAAGCCGTTGCCTGTGCACGACGGGGATCACTCGCATCGAACCGGGCGCGACGATCCCGTTCTTCGCCCAGTTCCCCGCACCCCCCGCCACCACGGCGGAGGTCGACTTCAGCCTCCCCACCTTCGCCACGGCCACCATCAAAATCTCCGGGTGACCCCATGACCACACGCGCACGCACACACGCCCGCCACCGCGCGGCCGCCGCCACCGCGGTCTCCGCGCTGATCATCGCGGGGGGACACCTGCTCGGCGCGACGAGCGCCCACGCCGACGACAAGACCGGCGCGCCCGTCGGGGCCGCTCCCTCCGGCTCCCCGCGCCCCGGCGGTACGCCGACCGGCACCACGCCCCCCGGGACGGAGGCGTCCAGTGCCGCGCCCGTGGCCATCGACTCCAACTCGCCCGGGCTCAAGATCCCGCAGGGCGGCACCCTCGCCGCCGCCAAGGTGCTCGACATCGCCGAGGTCGTCGAGGACCTCGGTGGTGAGCAGCGGCGGCAGGAGACCAACCAGAACGTCATGATGGCGCTCCAGTCGGAGGTCCTCTTCCCCGAGAACAGCGCCGTGTTCAACGCCCAGGCCGCGGCCCGCATCCTGGCCATCGCCAACGAGATCAACCAGCAGAAGGCCACCCGCGTCCGCGTCTTCGGCTTCACCGACGACCAGGGCAGTTACGAGCACGGCCTGGAACTCTCCAAGCAGCGCGCCGAGGCCGTGCACACCGAGCTGGCCAAGACCGTCACCAACGCCTCCGTCGTCTTCGACATCCGCGGGTACAGCGAGGACTACCCCATCGCCGACAACGGCACGGAAGAGGGCCGCAAGAAGAACCGCCGTGTGGAGATCACCTTCCCGCGCGGCAGCGACAAGTAGCCCGACCAGGCACCACCCGCTCCGCGCCCTAGCGGGACCCGCTCCGCGCCAGGAGGAGTTCCGCCATGTCGCGCGCCCGCAGGGCGGGGGCCGGGCCGGGGTCCAGGGCCGCCACCGCCGTCGCGCCCTCGACCAGGATCATCAACCGGTCCGCCAGCTCCGTCGCCCCGGGGCCCGCCACCTCGCCCAGCAGCTCCCGCAGCTGCGCCTTGTGCCGCCGTACGATCTCCCGCACCCCGGCCGGTCCCGCGCCCAGCTCCCCGTGCGCGTTCAGGAAGGCGCACCCCCGGAAGCCGGGCTCCGCGAACCACTCGGCCAGCCAGTCGAAGACGGCCGTCACCGCGGCCGCCGGCTCGGGTCCGGCCGCGGCCACGGCGGTCCGCAGGCTGGTCATCCATCGCTGGTCGCGCCGGTCCAAGTAGGCCTCGACCAGCGCTTCCTTGGCCGGGAAGACCCGGTACAGCCGTTTGAGCGGGACCCCCGACCCGGTGCGGATGCGGTCCATGCCCACGGCCTGCACGCCTTCGGCGTAGAACAGCTCTTCCGCCGTGTCCAGCAGTCGGGTCCGGGCCTCTTCGTCGTCCATGAGGGCAGCGTAACCCTCTTTCGCTTGCGGCGAGAACGCTCGTTCTCTACGGTGAGAACGTACGTTCTCCACTCGTGCAGCGTCGAAAGGCCCCGCCATGCCGTCGTCCAGCCCCAGTCCCAGTCCCGGCACCACCACCCCGCGCCCGCCCCTGCCGCCCTTCACGCGGGAGAGCGCCCTGGCCAAGGTCCAGGCCGCCGAGGACGCCTGGAACACCCGCGACCCCGACCGGGTCGCCCTCGCCTACACCGAGGACTCGGTCTGGCGCAATCGCGACCGCTTCCTCACGGGCCGCGCCGAGATCAGGGAGTTCCTCGCCGACAAATGGACCCGCGAGCTCGACTACCGCCTGCGCAAGGAGCTGTGGTCCTACACCGGCAACCGCATCTCCGTGCGCTTCGAGTACGAGTGGCACGACGCGGCCGGCCAGTGGTGGCGCAGCCACGGCAACGAGCAGTGGGAGTTCGACCCGGACGGCCTGATGCGCCGCCGCGAGGCCAGCATCAACGACGTCCCCATCGCGGCATCGGACCGCCGCCTGCGCGCCGCCTGAGGCCCGTTCGACCCGGTCGCGGCCCTAGCCCTCCTCGTGGGCACGCGTGATCAGGTCCATCGCCACCTCCAGGGCGGCCAGCCGGGTTTCCTCCGGGTCGGCCTCCACGTGCTGGAGGAACATCATTCCCGCGTGCAGCGTGAAGATCGCGCTGACGCAGCGCACCTGGTTCGGCAGTGGGGCGTCGTCCGTGCGCAGCAGGTCGACGAGCTGCAGCATCCGCTTCTTGACGGTCTCGCCGATGCTCAGCTCGCGCATCGTCGCCTGGTTCTCCTGCATGAAGCGGTAGAGCTGGCGGCTGGAGAGCATCGCCTCGCTGTAGCGGCGCAGCATCTCCTTCTTCGTCGCCAGCGTGCGCGGCTGTTCCCCGGCCCACGCGATCAGCTCGTCGATCGGACGCGTCGTGTCGTCGAAGATGCTGATCAGGATCTCTTCCTTGGTCTTGAAGTGGTAGTACAGCGCCGCCTTCGTGACCTCCAGTCGCTCCGCGATCTCCCGCAGTGACGTCTTTTCGTACCCCTGCTCGGCGAAGAGCTCCAGTGCGACGTCCTGGATGAGCTGGCGCGTGTTGCCACGGCGCGGCTGCGGACTGCTGGACATGGGCACGCTCCAATTACTTACTTGACGCCCGGCTAGTTACGGGTCTAGTTTCCCCAGTGTAGTGAACTAGCCGGGCGGCAAGTAAGTGCCCGGGTGTCATCGGGGAGCGGACGGACATGAGCAAGACGACACAGGCGGAGCCCGGAGCGGGGACGGAGGCGCCCCAGGGCGGGGCCAAGCCGCGCAGCGTGCGCGTCGTGCTGCTCGCGCTCATGATCGCCATGCTGTTGGCGATGCTGGACAACATGATCATCGGCACCGCGATGCCGACCATCGTCGGCGAGCTGGGCGGCCTGGAGCACCTTTCCTGGGTGGTCACGGCCTACACCCTCGCCACCGCCGCCTCCACCCCCATCTGGGGCAAGCTCGGCGACATGTACGGGCGCAAGGGCTCGTTCCTCACCTCCATCGTGATCTTCCTGATCGGCTCCGTGCTCAGCGGCATGGCCCAGAACATGGGTGAGCTCATCGGTTTCCGCGCGATCCAGGGGCTCGGCGCCGGTGGCCTGATGGTCGGCGTCATGGCGATCATCGGTGACCTCATCCCGCCCCGCGAGCGCGGCAAGTACCAGGGCATGATGGCCGGCGTCATGGCCCTCGCGATGATCGGCGGTCCGCTGATCGGCGGCACCATCACCGACCACTGGGGCTGGCGCTGGTCCTTCTACATCAACCTGCCCCTGGGCGTCGTCGCCCTCGCGATGGTCAGTGCCGTCCTGCACCTGCCCAAGAAGAAGACGCAGGGCAAGATCGACTACCTGGGTGCGGCCCTGCTCACCCTCGCGATCACCTCCACCGTCCTCGTCACCACCTGGGGCGGTACGGAGTACTCCTGGGGCTCCGCCGAGATCATCGGCCTGATCGCCGTCGGCATCGTCTCCATCGCCGGCTTCCTCTTCGTCGAGACCCGCGCCGCCGAACCGGTCATGCCGCTGCACATCTTCCGCAGCCGCAACTTCACCCTCATGTCGGTGATCGGCTTCCTGACCGGCTTCGCGATGTTCGGCGGCGTGCTCTACCTGCCGCTCTTCCAGCAGTCCGTCCAGGGCGCCTCGGCCACCAACTCGGGCCTGCTGCTCCTGCCCATGCTGCTGTCGATGATGGTCGTCTCGCTGATCGCCGGCCGCGTCACCACCAGCAGCGGCAAGTACAAGATGTTCCCGATCGCGGGCGGCGCCCTGATGGTCGTCGGCCTGTTCCTGCTCTCGCAGATGGACACCGGCACCAGCCGACTGATGTCCGGCGTCTACATGGCGGTCCTCGGTGCCGGCCTCGGCTTCCTGATGCAGATCACCATGCTGGTCGCGCAGAACAGCGTCGAGATGAAGGACATGGGCGTCGCCTCCTCCTCCGCGACCCTCTTCCGCACGCTCGGCGGCTCGTTCGGCGTGGCCCTGATGGGCTCGCTGTTCACCAGCCAGGTCACGCAGACCATGACCGACCGGCTCGGCCCGGCCGCCGCCGCCAAGTCCGGCTCCGCGCAGCTCGACGCGGCGCACCTGGCGCAGCTGCCGGCCGTGGTGCGCGAGGCGTACCAGCACGCGGTGGCCGCCGGTACGCACTCCGCGTTCCTGCTCGGCGCGAGCATCGCACTGATCGGCTTCATCGCCGCCTGGTTCGTCAAGGAGGTGCCGCTGCGCGGCGCCGGACCCGCCGCCGGCGGTGCCAAGGACGCCGGCACGGACAAGGGTGCCGCGGCCGCGGCCGCCGCGCAGGCCTCCGTGGCCCACTGATACCTGCCGCGATGCCCGGCCCCCGTGGATGGACGGATCCACGGGGGCCGGGCTTTTTCACGTGCGGTCGCGTACCGGTTCCCGGCGCGTCGCCGGGTGAACCGCCCCGCCCGGTCGCGGGCTTGGGGCGCCGCTCCGCGGGGTAGGAGTTTCCGTACATGTGGTGCGGTTCCCCACGAGACCCGAAAAGGGACGATCAAGGACCAAGGTCACTAAGGTCCTATACGTAGATTTTATGGTCAAAGCAGCTGGAACCGGCCGCCGTTCACCGTCATCCTCCCTCACAGGACCTGCAAAGGCGGATGGGGAGTGGACGGTTCATGGAGCGCATCACGAGTCACATGGCGCAGCGAGGGGTTCGGGCCCGGATAGCCGTGGCGGCAGCGGCCGCCGCCGTCGCGGCCACGGTGTGGGGCGTGGCGACGCTCGTCGCACCCGCGCACGGCCCCGGCGACGGGCACGACCACGAGAACGTGTCCCGGCAGAAGGACGCCCCCGAGGAGCGGAACGACCCCGCGGACGATCCGAAGGGCGCCGGCGGGGCGCCGCACCCGGGTTCCGGTGGCGCCGAGCCGGGCCAGGTCCCCGACACCATCGCCCACGCCTCGGAAGCGGGCGGGAACGCCGTCAACATCACCATCGACGACGGCCCCGACCCGACCTGGACCCCGAAGGTCCTGGAGGTGCTCCGCAAGCACGGCGCGAAGGCGACCTTCTGCATGATCGGGCCACAGGCCAAGGCCCACCCGGACCTGGTGAAGCAGGTCGTCGCGGACGGCAACCGGCTCTGCGACCACACCATGGACCACGACATCGCGATGGCCAAGAAGCCGGTGGACTACCAGAAGCGGCAGATCCTGGACGCGAAGAAGCTGATCGAGGACGCGGCCGGGAACGGCGCGAAGGTCGAGTACTACCGGGCGCCCGGCGGGGCGTTCACCCCTGAGAGCCGGGCGCTCGCGGCCGCCGCGGGCATGCGCCCCCTCGGCTGGAACATCGACACGAAGGACTTCAAGAAGCCCGGCAGCGCCGCGATCGTGAAGACGGTCGAGCAGGAGCTGCACAGCGGCCCCACCGTCCTCTTCCACGACGGCGGCGGCAACCGCGAGCAGACCGTCGAGGCCCTCGACGAGGTGCTGACCCGGCTGGCGCAGCAGGGCCGCCCCACCGGCTTCCCGGTCCGCACCGCCCCCTGACCCGCCCCCCTGACCCGCCCCTGACACGCCGTCGGGTGGCGAACGGGTGAGGGTCGGCGCGCGGGCCCCGGCGCCGGTGTTCCCTGGTCGGCGTACGGGTCCCCCGTACGCCCCGCCCGTACGGACGCCCCGTACGCACACCGCCCAGGAGGCCCCCATGACCGTCTCGCCCGACCAGCTGGCCGACCCCGCCGTCCGCGCCTTCGTCACCGCCGTCAACGCGGGGGACAGGGCCGCGGTCTTCGCGGTACTCACCCCCGACGCGAGCATGTCCGACGACGGATCGGACCGCGACGTCCAGCAGTGGACCGACAAGGAGATCTTCTCCTCCGAAGGTCACATGGACGTCGAGTCCCAGTCCGACGACGGGCGTGCCCTCGTCGTGAACTACCGCAACTCCACCTGGGGCGAGATGCGCACCGCCTGGCGGTTCGTGGTCGACGGTGCGGGCTCGATCAGCAGGTTCGAGACCGGTCAGGCCTGATCGGCCGCCCGGGCCGCGGCCAGCACCGCCGCCGTCAGCGGGCCGTTCTCCGGGGAGGGGCCGCCCGGGAAGCCGAAGCGGCGGCGCGTGTAGCCGTACGCCACCTGGGTCACCGGGTCGGCGAAGCCGAGGCCGCCCGCAGCACCGCAGTGGCCGAAGGCCTGCGGTCCGACCTGCGGCTGCCGCTCGAAGCCCAGTCCGAAATGATCCTTCTCCGGCGTCACGAGGTCGTCACCCGGGGTGTGCAGCTTCGCGAACTCGGCGGCCGTCTCCGGCTTCAGCAGTGCGGGCCGCCCGGCCAGTTCGCCGATCGCCGCCGCGTACATCCCCGCGACGCCGCGCGCCGTGCCGACGCCGCCCGCCGACGCGGGACCCCGCGACTTCACCGCGGGGTGGTTCGCGTAGGCCACCAGGTCCATCGGGGGCCGGGTGTGCCAGTTGAACGCGGTCTCCATCAGCGCCGGCGGCGGCGGGCCGCCCGCCAGCGCCGCCAGCCCCGCGGCCGTCGGGACCTGCGGCAGCACCGGCTTCCAGCGCGGCTCCAGCTCCGCCGGCAGCCCGATGTACAGGTCCAGCCCGTAGGGCGCGCGGATCCGCTCCTCGTAGACCTGCTGGAGGGTCTTGCCGGTGGCCCGACGCACCACCTCGCCGGTCAGCGCGCCGATCACGAAGGCGTGGTAGCCGTAGCCCGTTCCCGGCTCCCAGTACGGCTTCTGACCGGCGAGCCGGGCGGCGACCAGCGCGTCGTCCGCGACCTCGTCGAGGGTGAAGCCCTCCGGAGTGTTGATCAGACCGGACTGGTGCGAGACCAGCTGGCGCAGCGTCAGGCGCTCCTTGCCGTACCCGGTGAACTCGGGCCAGTACTGCGACACCGGACGCTCCAGGTCCAGTACGCCGTCCTGCACGAGCAGCGCCACCACCAGGTGGGCCGCGCCCTTGGTGATGGAGTAGACGCCGGTCAGGGTGTCCGCCGCGGTGTCCTCGCCCGCCCACAGGTCCACCACGCGGCGCCCCTGGTGGTACACCGCCAGCTGCGCCTCGGGAGAGGTCTCCTCGGTCAGCGCGAAGGCCGCGAGCGCCTCCCGCACCGGCTCCCAGCCCGCCGCCACCGTTCCGTTCACCTGTACCGCCATGTCGTCCCCCTGCCGGATCCGCGGATCCGCGATCGCTTCGTACCGTCTCGTGTCAGTCGCGCCAACGAGCGCCGGTGGGGTGGTATTCCTGGCGCGCCGCAGTCCGTCACCTCGGTGCGCTCCCGTACGGGTGAACGCGGGCCCGGTGTCGTTCCGGCCCGCCCCGGGGGCCCGTTGGGCAGCGCATGAAGCGCACCCGTATCGCCGCCGTCGCCCTCGCCACCGCCGCCGCGGCCCTCGTGCCCGCTCTCGTGGACGCCGCGGCGGCCGAGGCTTCGTCGTACCTCCAGGACCCGTCCGGTGGCGAGAAGGCGATGAAGTCGCGCTGGACCAAGGACGAGATGCACAAGCTGGAGGCGCAGTTCCGCTTCCACCCCGGTGTCCAGTACGAGACGAGGACCGTCCCGGGCCCGTCCGGCGCCCCGGAGTGGGAGGCGAAGAAGGCCGACCCCAAGACGCTGGCCTGGCAGCCGAAGTTCGAGTTCGCGTGGTCCATCTCGGACTCCACGCTGGTGAAGAAGGCCGTCACCACCAAGAACGGCAAGCACCCCATCACGCTGTACGCGGTGGTGCGCAGGGCCGACGGGGTCGAGGCGGCGAAGGTCAGCAGCGACTCCAAGGGTCGCCCGGCCACCGGCCGCGCCACGGTCGGCGGGGACAAGCGGATCGCCTGCGACACGGGGGAGTACACGGTCGAGTGGTCGGCCACCCGCACCGGCTACGGCACCGTGAACGGCAGCCTGCGCTGGAACTCCAGCTGCGAGCAGTACCGCACCGCCTTCGCCGGCGACAACGGCCGGCACTGACTGTCGCGTCCCGAGTGGCCCGTCGCCCCGCGCGCCTTGTGGGCGCGGTGCGGGCGGCCGGGCTGCGGCCTCGGATCGAGTGCCGTGACAGCCATCCTGGCGCACGCGGGGGGTGGTGGAGCCGGGGCGAAGGTCCCTGATGTCAGGGCCGAACGGGCGGGACACGCGGGACTCAGTGGTGCTTGGACGCTTCGCGGGCCTTCTGCGCGATGCCCTCCAGGACGCCCTTCGGGTCGCCGGTGGGGTCCACGGCGCGGCCGATGTTGCGCTTGATGGTGTCGCTGACGGTCACCCAGGAGGGGTCGTTGACCGGGTAGAGCTGAGCACCGCGCAGGGCGGTCAGGAACTGCTCGTCGCCCTTGTCGAGGCCGCCGCCCGCCGGGGTGCGCGCCGCCGAGATGGTGGAGGGCAGCAGGTGGTAGCGGCCGGCGAAGTCGCTCAGGTTCTTGTCCTGGTAGACGAAGTCCAGGAACCGGCCGATCTGCTCGCGGTGGCCGTTCTGCTTGAAGGCCATCATCCAGTCGGCGACGCCGACGGCCGGCGGGGTCTCGCCACTGCCCAGGGCGTCGTTGACCGGCATGGACACGGTGCCGACGCCGATGCCCTTGGCCTTCGCCTCGTGGAGCAGCGAGGGGTAGCCGTTGAGCATGCCGACCTCGCCGCGCAGGAAGGCGGCGAAGGCGTCCTGGCGGTTGAGCTGGGCGGGCGGCACCGGCCCGAGCAGGCCCGGGGCGACCAGGTTGTCCTTGATCCAGCGGAAGGTCTCGACGTTCGAGTCGGAGGCCAGGCTGTAGTTGCCGCTGCTGTCGGCGTAGCCGCCGCCGTTGCTCAGCTCCCAGATCATCGCTTCCGCGTGGGCCTCTTCGGGGCCCAGCGGCAGGGCGTACGGGTACTTCACACCCTTGTCCTTGAGCGCCTTGGCCGCGCTCTTGAGCTCCGACCACGTCCGCGGGGCGTTCACGCCGGCCTTGGCGAAGAGGGCCTGGTTGTAGAAGAGCAGCCGGCTGCTCGCGACGAAGGGCAGGCCGTAGAGGGTGTTGCCGACCGAGCCCGCCTCGGCCAGCGGCGCCAGGAAGTTCGCCTCGGCGGTGACCGACAGCAGTTCCTCGGCCGAGTAGAGCTTGCCCTGGGCCGCGAAGTCGGAGTACCCGCCCATGAGGGCCATGTCGGGCGCTTTGCCCGCCTTCACCATTTTGCTGACCTCGCGGTCGATGTCCGCCCACGGCAGCAGGGTGACCTCGACCTCGATGCCCGGATGCGCGGCGGTGAAAGAGTCCGACATCTTGTCCCAGAAGGCCTTCGAGCTGGTGCTCGGGCCGTCTCCGTATTCGGCGGCGACCAGTCGCAGCGTCACGGCGTCCCCGCTGTCACCTGCGGTGGAACCACAGCCCGTCAGTGGGAGCAGGAGACCGAGCACGGCCGCGCCCGCGGCCGCGCCGAATGTTCTTCGTCGCACGAGAGAATTCCCCGAATTTCTTTTGTAGCCCGACGTTACTTATGGGTTGCTCCGGGTCGGGGTGTCCCCGCACGGCCCGTTGGCCGGAATTCTCTCCTGCTGAAGGGTGATTGATTCCATTGGGGCACTACTTGTGGGCAATGCTCCAAGCAATGGATTTCTGACTGGTGTTTTCCGATATGTGATCAACAATTCGGACGCGCGTAGACATGCCGAAAAGCCCGTTTCCGGTCGGGAAACGGGCTTTTCGGCAGGAGAGGCGTCGCGCCGCGGCCGCGGGTGGCGCGAAGCGGCCGTCAGTCGGCGAAGTCGCCCGCGTACGGGTCCGGCTCGCCCGTCTCGGGGTTGCGGCCCTCCTGCCAGCGGCGCTGGGCCTTGCGCCAGTGCACGAAGCCGAGCTGCTCGCCGTCCCAGAAGGTGATGCCGACGGGGCTCATGTCGAACTCGTCCGAGCACATCCGCAGCAGGAACTCCGCCATGCCGTACGGGTACACCGCGAAGACGTCGGCGGTGTGCCGCCCGCAGACCAGCACCGGCCAGCGGTCCGGGTCGGGATCGGTGGTCAGCCAGCACAGGATGTCGGCGCCGCCGACCACGCCCCAGGCCAGGATCGACTCCGGATCGACGTCGAAGGCGGCCCGGCCGCCCTCCGCCGCCCACAGGGCGCGGGCGTTGGCGGTCTCCTCGGCCATCTCGGCCGGGTCCCACTGCGGTCCCGGCTTGGGCAGCGGCAGCAGGATCCCCGCCTCGCCGTTGATCGTGCCCGCGCCGAAGCGCCCCATGAAGGCCACGTAGTCGGCGGGGAACCGGGTGCCCCAGACCGCCTCGGCGGCCGGCCAGTCGATGTCCTCGTCGGCCCCGTGTGTCGCGGACATGATCCGTTCCAACGCCTTGACCCGCGCGTTCTCCGCCACGTCCGCTCCCCGACGATCCCTGCACCCCGCCCGATGCCCAACCGTCCCAACTTACCCCGCGCCGCCGGCCGGTCCCAGTGCCGTGCTCAGCCGGGGGCGGACCCGCCCTCCGCCGGGCCCTGCGCCCCGCTCTCCGCGCCGCCCTCCGTGCGCACCCGCACGCTCACGCCCCGCCGCAGCCCCCAGCCCGCCATCGCCCCCGCCGACGCCTCCAGCACGTGCCGCGCGCGCGGCCGCGGCAGCCCGAGCCGGCCCGGGACCATCGTGCGCACCGCCAGGACCCGCAGCCGCCGGTCCAGGTAGGCCACGTCGATCGCGAAGCGCATCCCGAAGGTGTGCACGCCGGCGGCCGGGGTCAGCAGCAGCGCGCCCCCGATCCCGTCCCGCCCGAGCAGGCCCCGGGTCCGCGCGCGGTACGAGGCCGCGATCTCCAGGGCGACCGCGCCGCCCTCCGGGAGGTCGAGCGCGCCCGGTCCGTCCTGCCAACGCCGTGCCATCCGCATCCCTCGTTTCCCGGCCGCACGCCCCGGCTGGGTCCCGGCCGGGACCAGTCTCCGCCGGGGCGGGTGGCCGGGCCATGGGTCCCCGGGCCCATGACCCCGGGGGCGCGGGGGCCTACGGTCGGCGGGATGGGCGTGGTCGTGATCATCCTTGCCGCCGGCTACGGCGCGGCCGCCGGGTCGCTCCTGCCGCTGGCCGCCTACCGGCTCGGGGTCGAGCCGCAGGAGCCGTGGCGGGAGAGCTGCCCCCGGGGGCACCCGCTGGGCCGCGGGCCGCGCGGCTGGCTGGGGCCCGCGCGGTGCTCGGGCCGCCCGTACGGGCCGAGCGCCCCCCGTACGGCCGTACTCGCCGCGCTGGTCTGCGCGGCGCTGGCGGCGGTCGCCGGGGCCCGGCCGGAAACCGCGGTCTTCGTCGCGCTGGCGCCCGTACCGGTCCTGCTCGCCCTGGTGGACCTGGCCGTGCACCGGCTGCCCGACGTGCTGACCCTGCCGCTGGCGGCCGCGGTGGCCGCGCTCCTCGGGCTGGCGGCCCTGCTGCCCGGGACCGCCGGGTCCTGGCCGCTCGCGCTGCTGGGCGGGGGCGCGCTCGGGGCGGCGTACCTCGCGCTCTTCGTCGTCAACCCGGCCGGACTCGGCTTCGGGGACGTCAAGCTCGCGCTCCCGCTCGGGGTCGCTCTTGGGTGGTACGGGTGGGGGGTATGGGCGACGGGCGCCTTCCTGGGCCTGCTCTACGGCGCCCTGTACGGCCTCGGCCTTGTGCTGCGGGGCCGGGCGCGAGGTCGGGACCCCTTCCCCTTCGGTCCCTTCATGGCCGCCGGTGCGCTCACCGGAATGTTGCTCGGCGGTTTCGGAGCGTAATCCTGGCGCGGCAATGCACGCAGCAGGCTTTACGAAGGGTTATGGTGGAACCCCCCCCTCGGGCCGGTCCGTATCCCCCCCACGGACCGGCCCGTTTTTCTTCTCCGGTCCCCCGGACCCGAGGGTGCGGGGAACGCGCAGGTCATCCCCGCTGGGCCCAGATGTTGGTCCCCGGAGTCGAGACCGCGAAGGAATCGATCTCCTTCAGCTCCTCCTCCGAGAGCGGCGCCGCCGCCAGCGCGGCCACGTTCTCGTCGAGCTGCTGCACGCTGGACGCCCCGATCAGCGCCGAGGTCATCCGCTCGTCGCGCAGCACCCAGTTCAGCGCCAGCTGCGACAGCGACTGCCCGCGCCGGGCCGCGATGTCGTTCAGGCCGTTCAGGCGCCGGACCACGTCCTGCGAGAGCAGGTCCGGGTTCAGGGACTTGCCCTGCGTGGCCCGCGAGCCCTCCGGGATGCCCTTGAGGTACTTGCCGGTCAGCAGGCCCTGGGCCAGCGGCGCGAAGGAGATGCAGCCCATGCCGGCCTCCTCCAGCGTGTCCAGCAGCCCGTCCTCCTCCGTCCAGCGGTTGATCATGGAGTACGAGGGCTGGTGGATCAGCGGTCGTACGCCGAGGTCGCGCAGGATCCGCACCGCCTCGGCCGTCTGCGCCGCCGTGTAGGAGGAGACGCCGACGTACAGCGCCTTGCCCTGCTGGACCGCGGACGCGAGGGCGCCCATGGTCTCCTCCAGCGGGGTGTGCGGGTCGAAGCGGTGCGAGTAGAAGATGTCGACGTAGTCCACGCCCATCCGCTTCAGGGACGCGTCGAGGGAGCCGAGCAGGTACTTGCGGCTGCCCCACTCCCCGTAGGGGCCGGCGTGCATCAGGTAGCCGGCCTTGGTGGAGAGGACCAGCTCCTCGCGGTGGGACGCGAAGTCCTGGGCGAAGATCTTGCCGAAGTTCAGCTCGGCGGAGCCGGGGGGCGGGCCGTAGTTGTTGGCCAGGTCGAAGTGGGTCACGCCGAGGTCGAAGGCCCGCCGCAGGATCGCGCGCTGGTTCCCCAGGGACGCGTCGTCCCCGAAGTTGTGCCAGAGGCCGAGGGAGATCTCGGGGAGCTTCAGGCCGCTGCGGCCCGAGCGGCGGTAGTTCATGGAGTCGTAGCGCGAAGGCTCTGCCCGATAGGGATTGGTATCAGTCACGTTGTCCTGCCTATCACGGACCTGTGACAGACCGAGTTGGGTGAGGCCCCCGCAAGCGCAGTAATGTTGCGGCCTTGAGGGGGGACCGCAATTCGCACGGGGGCATTGCACGGAGGGGCTGGAAGATCGTGAATCTGCGCGACCTGGTGTACAGGCTCTACGCACGCCGGGTGGAAGGCCGCATCGACCATGACGCGGCGCCCAAGCACATCGGCGTCATCCTGGACGGCAACCGGCGCTGGGCCAAGGCCTCCGGGGGCACCACGGAACAGGGCCACCAGGCCGGGGCCGAGAAGATCTCCGAGCTGCTCGGCTGGTGCGACGAGTCGGACGTCGAGGTCGTGACCCTGTGGATGCTCTCCACGGACAACCTCGACCGACCCGAGAACGAGCTCGGCCCGCTGCTGACGATCATCGAGAACACCGTGCGGGGCCTCGCCGCGGACGGCCGCTGGCGCGTCCATCACGTCGGGAACATGGACCTGCTGCCCTCCCGCACGCAGTCCGTGCTCAAGGAGGCCGAGCAGGCCACCCTCGACCGCGGCGGAATACTGGTCAACGTCGCGGTCGGCTACGGCGGCCGCCAGGAGATCGCGGACGCGGTGCGCTCGCTGCTCCTGGAGCACGCCTCGAAGGGCACCTCCTTCGAGGAGCTGGCCGAGATCCTCGACATCGACCACATCGCCGAGCACCTCTACACCCGGGGCCAGCCCGACCCGGACCTCGTGATCCGCACCAGCGGTGAACAGCGGCTCTCCGGCTTCATGCTCTGGCAGAGCGCCCACTCCGAGTACTACTTCTGCGAAGTGTTCTGGCCGGCCTTCCGCAAGGTGGACTTCCTGCGGGCGCTGCGCGACTACGCGGCACGTCACCGGCGTTACGGGACCTGATCCCCGACCGCTCCCCACCCCGCCGTGACACCGGGCCCCGGACTCCGTCCGGGGCCCGGTGCGCGTTCCCGCCCCACCCCCGCACACCCGGCCCGCGGCCTTCACCAGGGATTCACCGAGCGTCCGTCATATGCCGTGGCATGGCAGTGGGTGTTCGAGGGCATACCCCATGCAGGTCGACGCCCGGTCCACGGGTGTCGAGTCTCAGCGGGCGGCACAGGGCCGTCCGCCCGGGAGGCCCTTTGCACCAGGACGCGCGTGCGGTTCGCACGGACGGATTGGAGGGCCGGTGCTCGGCCCTGGCACGGGGGCCGATGACCGGTCCGGTCTTCATGGCCCGACCTCTTCCGAGGGGGTACGTCCTTCCGTGGTGACCAGCACAAAGCGCCGCCTGCCCGACAGGCGGACCTACGTCCTCGACACCAGCGTCCTGCTGGCAGACCCCAACGCGATCTCCCGCTTCGACGAGCACGAGGTCGTGCTCCCGATCGTGGTGATCACCGAGTTGGAGGCCAAGCGGCACCATCCCGAACTCGGCTACTTCGCCCGGCAGGCGCTGCGCCTGCTCGACGACTTCCGCGTTCGCTACGGTCGCCTCGACGCCCCCATCCCGCTGGGCGATCTCGGCGGCACCCTGCGTGTCGAGCTCAACCACTCCGATCCGGGCATCCTGCCCGCGGGCTTCAGGTTGGGGGACAACGATTCGCGGATCCTCGCGGTCGCCCGCAACCTCCAGGCCGAGGGGTACGACGTCACGGTCGTGTCGAAGGATCTCCCGCTGCGCATCAAGGCCTCCTCCGTGGGGTTGATCGCCGAGGAGTACCGGGCGGAACTCGCCATCACCGATGCCGGGTGGACCGGCATGAGCGAGATCGCCCTCTCCGGCGAGCAGGTGGACCTCCTCTACTCCGAGGACCGGCTGTACGTCCCCGAGGCGGCGGAACTGCCCGTGCACACCGGGTTGGTCATCCAGTCCGAGCGCGGCAAGGCGCTGGGCCGGGTCACCGCCGACGGCAACGTGCGGCTCGTGAAGGGCGACCGCGAAGCCTTCGGGCTGCACGGCCGCAGCGCCGAGCAGCGCATCGCGCTGGACCTGCTGCTCGACCCGGAGATCGGGATCATCTCCATGGGCGGCCGGGCCGGTACCGGCAAGTCCGCGCTCGCGCTCTGCGCGGGGCTGGAGGCGGTACTGGAGCGCCGGCAGCACCAGAAGGTGATGGTCTTCCGGCCGCTGTACGCGGTGGGCGGCCAGGACCTCGGCTACCTCCCCGGTGACGCCGCCGAGAAGATGAGCCCCTGGGCCCAGGCGGTGTTCGACACCCTCTCGGCGGTCGCCGGGCGGGACGTCATCGAGGAGGTGCTGGGCCGCGGGATGCTGGAGGTGCTGCCGCTCACGCACATCCGGGGACGCTCGCTGCACGACGCCTTCGTGATCGTGGACGAGGCCCAGTCGCTGGAACGCAACGTCCTGCTGACCGTGTTGTCCCGAATCGGGGCGAACAGTCGGGTCGTGCTGACCCATGACGTCGCCCAGCGGGACAACCTGCGGGTCGGCCGGTACGACGGAGTGGTGGCCGTGGTCGAGAAGTTGAAGGGCCATCCGCTCTTCGCCCACATCACGCTCTCCCGCTCCGAGCGTTCGCCCATCGCCGCTCTCGTGACGGAGATGCTCGAAACCCTCTGAAAGGACCCATAGCGGTACGGAAGTTGGCGCCGTCCGGCAAAGGCGAAAGAGCCTAGCCGGGCGGCGCGCCGCCGCACAGGGCTTCGTCGAAAACAACGGCGTCGCAGCAGGTGTGACCTTTCCCACGCAACGGAGAATTGCCTCGCGGCGTCGAGGTCCGGCAGAGTCTGGTCTCCGTAAGGCCCCGCATACGGCACACGTGTATCCCTCGTGGCTGCACAGCTCAGCAACAACTCCACAGACGACCGCCGTATGCCGCCCGCAAGCACCATGTGGCACTCCCGACGAGGGAGTTGCCCACGGGCCCGCGCCTCCCGTGACCACAGACCATGGAGGCCAGCGTCAGGGGCACTCCTGCGTCCCCGAGGTCACCGCCCGGACGCTGCTGGAAGGACACCGTGTGAGCCGCATCTCGGTCAGGGGATTCGCCGTGGCATCCGCCACCGCGGTCACCACCGTCGGCGCCGTCGTGGGTGTTGCCACAGGCGACCCCCAGAACTCGAACAACCTCGAGACGACCGCATCGGGAGCGACTCTCCTCGCAGACATCCCCGCGGGCGAGCAGGCCCGCGTGCAGAACGCCTCGCTGACGCAGCAGGCCGACGCCCTCTCGCACGCCGCCGACACCGACGCCAAGCGCTCCACCGAGGAAGCCGCGCGCGTCCAGGCCGCCAAGGACGCCAAGGACAAGAAGTCCGAGGCCGTGGCCAAGGAGAAGTCGGACGCCGAGGCGAAGGCGAAGAAGGAGCGCGACGAGAAGGAAGAGGTCGCCAGCCGTTCGGCGAGCCGTGACGCCTCTTCCTTCACCCCGAAGAGCTCCTACACGATCGCCGAGCTCAAGTCGATCGCGCGCCAGATCGTCCCGGCGTCGCAGTTCCAGTGCTTCTCGAACATCGTCGACGCCGAGTCCACCTGGAACTACCAGGCCGTCAACTCCAGCTCGGGTGCCTACGGTCTGGTCCAGGCCCTGCCCGGCTCGAAGATGAGCTCGGCCGGCTCCGACTGGCGCACCAACCCGGCCACGCAGATCCAGTGGGGCCTGAACTACATGAACGAGCGGTACAACAGCCCGTGTGCTGCCTGGTCCTTCCACCAGGCCAACGACTGGTACTAGGCCCCACCCCCTCGCTCGACCCCGAGGAGCCCCGCACCGTCCTACGGTGCGGGGCTCCTCGCGTGTACCGTCGTCGGGGTCGCGTTGGGACGGACGGGGGGAAAGGGACGACATGTCGAAGTGGGCAGCCTGGCTGGGCAGACTCGGAAGAGGGCTGAGCCAGGTCGAGGCGAAGCTGGACGAACGCCGGGCCGAGGTGGAGGCGGAGAACGCGGAACCGGCCCTCGCCGCGCCGGCGACCGCTCCCGGGCGCGCGGCCGCCCGGGGCGCCGGCGCGGAGGCGCCCGGGAATCCCGGCGCACCAGATCCGGCGGCGCGCCTGCGGCCCGACCCGGTGGCCGTGGTGCCCTGGGGGATGCGGGTGGCCGCGGAGGTCAGCTGGCGGCTGCTGCTGGTCGCCGGGATGCTCTGGGTCGTGATGAAGGTGATCAGCGAAGTCAGGCTCGTGGTGCTGGCCTTCGCCGCCGCCCTGCTCGTCACCGCGCTGCTCCAGCCCTTCGTGGTCCGGCTGCGCAGGCTGGGCCTGCCCCGCGGGCTCGCCACCGCCGTCACCGCCATCCTCGGCTTCGTGGTCATCGGACTGGTCGGCTGGTTCGTGGTGTGGCAGGTCATGGAGAACCTCGACCAGCTCTCCGCACGGGTCCGCGACGGCATCGAGGAGCTCAAGCGGTGGGCCCTCAACAGTCCGTTCCACGTGACCGAGCAGCAGATCAACGACATCGCCAAGAACCTCAGCGACACGATCGGCACCAACACCCAGGAGATCACCTCCGCCGGGCTCCAGGGCGTCACGGTGATGGTCGAGGTGCTGACGGGCATCCTGCTCGCCATGTTCTCCACCCTCTTCCTGCTGTACGACGGCAAGAAGATCTGGGAGTGGGTGCTCGGCCTGGTGCCCACCGCCGCGCGCGCCGGGGTCGCGGGCGCCGGCCCGCGCGCCTGGCGCACCCTGACCGCCTACGTGCGGGGCACGGTCATCGTGGCCCTCATCGACGCCATCTTCATCGGCCTGGGCCTATGGTTCCTCGACGTGACGATGGCCGTGCCGCTGGCCGTCTTCATCTTCCTGTTCGCCTTCATCCCGCTGGTCGGCGCGGTCATCTCGGGAGCCCTCGCGGTGGTCGTGGCGCTGGTGACCCAGGGTCCGTTCACGGGCCTGATGGTGCTGGCCGTCGTCCTGGCCGTGCAGCAGATCGAGGGGCACGTGCTCCAGCCCTTCATCCTGGGCCGGGCGGTACGGGTGCACCCGCTCGCGGTGGTGCTCTCGGTGGCCGCCGGTGGCATGATCGCCGGTATCGGGGGCGCCGTGGTCGCCGTACCGCTGGTGGCCGTCACCAACACGGTCGTCGGCTACCTGCGGGTGTATTCCAGGGAACAGGACGCGCAGTTCGGACCGGGCCCGCACGGGGCGACGGCCGTGGACCGGGCGGCGGTCGAACAGGGGGAGTAGCGCAGTGATATCCGAGCCCGAGGCCGACGCAGGCTGGACGACGACCGAGGTGACCGGGTCGGCCGACGGGCCACCGGGGTCGCCCGCGCAGGACCGCGCCGTGGACCTCGCCGGAGGCCCCGGCAGCGTCGGCCGGGGCGCCTCGCGGGGTGGCCGGTGGGTGTGGGCCCTGGGCGGGGCGGTCGTGGCCTCCGCGCTCTGGGCGGGCTCCCTCTACGCGCTGGGGGACCGGCTGGACGCGCCGCCGGTGGCCTACGCGCTGCCGGAGAAGCTGTGCGACGCGGTGACGGCCAAGGCGCTCACCGCCGCCGTCGGGGACCTGCGCAAGGACGCCCCGACGAGCATGAAGTCGGAGCACCCCGCGCTGGACTGGGGGATGTGCTCCTTGAGCACCGCGGAGCCCAACGACGGCAGCGGTACCAAGTACGGCAGCTTCAACGTGTGGGCGACCGTCCAGCTGCACAAGAAGACCGATCCCGAGCCGGAGTTCGACGTCGAGCACCCGTGGGAGCGGGGCGCCGTCTCGATGGAGCGGGCCGCCGTGCAGGACCTCGGCGAGCGCGCGGTGATGACCCCCGCGAACGACGGCATGGGCCCCGAGCTGAAGGTGCTGGACGGAGGCGCGGTGTTCGTCCTCACCCTCTCGCCCTTCGGCAACGATCCGCGGCAGGTCGGTGGGTCGGGCCGGGTCGACTACACCCCGATCGAGGCGGCGATGATCTCCGACATGCGCGACCTGATGGCGGCCATGAAGAAGTAGCCGCGAGCGGGCGCCCGCGCAAAGGGCCCCGCTGCCGTGGTGACGGCGGCGGGGCCCAGTGCGGTGCACGCGCGGGTGGCGCGGATCCGTGGGGTGTTACACGGTGGCGGTGGCCTCGGCGAGCGCGGCCTCGGCGTCGAGGGTGACCGCGACGGCCTGGATCACCGAGGCGACCTTGAAGGCCTCCTGCACCGTCTCGCGGTCGACGCCGGCCTTGCGCAGGACCTGCTCGTGCGAGTCCAGGCACTGGCCGCAGCCGTTGACCGCGGAGACCGCGAGCGACCACAGCTCGAAGTCGACCTTCTCGACGCCCGGGTTGCCGATGACGTTCATCCGCAGGCCCGCGCGCAGCGTGCCGTACTCCGGGTCGGAGAGCAGGTGGCGGGTGCGGTAGAAGACGTTGTTCATCGCCATGATCGCGGCGGCGGACTTGGCCGCGGTGTAGGCCTCCGCGGACAGGTTCGCCTTGGCCTCCGGCTCCAGCTCACGCAGGACGCGCGGGGAGCGGGCGGCGATCGCGCAGGCCAGGACGGTGCCCCAGAGCTGCTGCTGCGAGAGCTTGTCCTGATTGCCGATGACCGAACCGAGGTTCAGCTTCAGGTCCTTGGCGAAGTCGGGGACGGCCGACTTCAGCGTGTCGAGGGACACGGGTCACTCACCGGCCAGCAGCGCGCCGGCGTCGAGGGTGCCCTCGCCCTTGTTCCAGTTGCAGGGGCACAGCTCGTCGGTCTGCAGGGCGTCGAGGACCCGCAGGACCTCCTTGGGGTTACGGCCCACGGAACCGGCGGTCACCATCGTGAACTGGATCTCGTTGTTCGGGTCGACGATGAAGACGGCGCGCTGGGCGAAGCCGTCCTCGCCCTGGACGCCGCAGTCGCGCATCAGCTCGTGCTTGGAGTCGGCCAGCATCGGGAAGGGCAGGTCACGCAGGTCGGCGTGGTCCTTGCGCCAGGCGTGGTGGACGAACTCGGAGTCGCCGGAGACGCCGAGGAGCTGGGCGTCGCGGTCGAGGAACTCGTCGTTCAGCTTGCCGAAGGCGGCGATCTCGGTCGGGCAGACGAAGGTGAAGTCCTTCGGCCAGAAGAACACCACGCGCCACTTGCCTTCGTAGGCCTTGTGGTCGATCTGGGCGAACTCGCTACCGGCCTCCAGGGAGACACAAGCGGTCAGATCGTACGAGGGGAACTTGTCACCGACAGTGAGCACGCGCACTCCAAGCGGATGGGAAAGTGGCCTTTTTGGGGGCTTTCCGAGGGGGTTGGACGGATCTCACATGCTGGCACACCTGGATTGATTACAGAAATAGCTACTCTTGTGGTGGGTGATCGGAGGTACCTATCAGTGGCTACCAGTAAGAGTGGAATGAAGGGCGCCGTGTCGGCCCCTGCCAAGAGCGGCGCGAAGTCCGGCGCGAAGGGTGGCTCGAAACAGCCCACGCTGGCCCAGCTGCGCGCCTTCGCGGTCGTCGCGGAGCACCTGCACTTCCGGGACGCGGCCGCCGCCGTCGGGATGAGCCAGCCCGCCCTGTCCGGCGCCGTCTCCGCGCTGGAGGAGGCCGTCGGCGTACAGCTCCTGGAGCGCACCACCCGCAAGGTGCTGCTCTCCCCGGCGGGCGAGCGGATCGCCGCCCGCGCGAAGGTGGTCCTGGAGTCCATGGCCGCGCTGATGGAGGAGGCCGAGGCGGTACGGGCCCCCTTCACCGGAGTGCTGCGGCTCGGGGTGATCCCCACCGTCGCCCCCTACCTGCTGCCGACCGTCCTCGGGCTCTTCCAGCGGCGCTACCCGCTGATGGACCTCCAGGTGCACGAGGAACAGACCTCCTCGCTGCTGGAGGGGCTCACCGGCGGGCGCCTCGACCTGCTGCTGCTCGCGGTGCCGCTCGGGGTGCCCGGGGTCACCGAAGTCCCGGTCTTCGACGAGGACTTCGTGCTGTTGGTCCCGCGCGAACACCCGCTCGCGGGGCGCCGGGACATCCCGCGCGAGGCGCTGCGCGGGCTCCAACTGCTGCTGCTCGACGAGGGGCACTGCCTGCGGGACCAGGCCCTGGACATCTGCCGCGAGGCCGGGCGCGGCGAGGGCGCGGACGTCACCACGACCGCCGCCGGGCTCTCCACCCTCGTCCAACTCGTCGCGGGCGGACTGGGCGTCACCCTGCTGCCGCGCACCGCGCTGCGGCTGGAGACCACCCGCAACGAGTACCTCGCCACCGGGTACTTCGCCGAACCCGCGCCCTCGCGCCGGATCGCGCTGGCGATGCGGACGGGTACGGCCCGGGCACAGGAGTTCCGGGCCGTCGCGCAGTCGCTGCGGCACGCGGTGCGCCCGCTCCCGGTCTGGATCGCCGAGTAGGCCGCGGGCCGGCCGCCGGGCGCGAGTGCGGGTGTGGGCGCGGGTGCGGGCGCGGGGCCGCGGCGCTCACTCGGTCCGCAGGCCGTCCGGTCGCATCATCCGCAGCAGCGGCGGCAGGCTGAGCAACGTCACCAGGAGGACCAGGGCGCCGCCGGCCCCCACCATCGCCAGGACCACGTTCCACTCGATCAGCACGGGCAGCCCGGTCATCCGCAACAGGACCGAGCCCAGGGCCAGGCCCACGGCGCTGGCGAGGACCAGGGCCAGCGCGATCGGCAGGGCCGTCTGCCACAGCACCGACAGGCACAGCGTGCCGCGCGGGGTGCCGAAGGCGACCAGTGAGGACAACAGCCGCGCCCGTTCGCGCAGTTGCTCCAGCTGCGCCACCAGTAGGCTCAGCCCGATCAGTACCAGCACCAGCACGGATCCGATGTACAACCCGGCCCGGATGGCGTCGTACTGGCCGTTGGTCTTGGCGTACTGGAGCTGGTACGCCCGGGCGAGCGGGTCCGCCCGGTAGGTGGCCGTGCGGACGTTCTCCACCGCCTCCGGCACCGCCGGGTCGAGCAGGACGTACACGCTCGCGAAGACCTGCGCGTCGGCCACCGGCGGCGCGGCGGACGGGGTGGTCAGCAGGCCGGTGTTGAGGCCCCCGTCCGGGTCGGGGCGGCTCGCGACCTTCCGGAGGCCCTGGGGGACCGTCCACTCGACCGGCTTGCCGTCGTCCGGGTCTCCCGACACGGCGCCCGCGAAGAGCTTGGTGCCGCTCGTGGGCGCGATCTCGTACGTCTCTCCGTTCGGCTGCTGAGTCCCGGTCAGGGCGAAGGAGTCGCCCTCGGCGCAGGTCTGGATCACCGCGACCTCGCGCAGCGCGTCACAGGTGCCCACGGTGATCTGGACGCTCGACGCGTCGGCCGGCAGTTTGGTGGCGGCGCTGATCCTGGTCAGGGCGATGGCCTTGGTGACGCCTTCGGCCCGCGCGACCTTCGTGGCGATGTCCTCGATCCGCAGGTCGGAGCCGGGCTGGCGGTCCGCGGTCACCGCCATCTGGGCCCGCGCCGGGTCCACGCCGATGAGGGAGGTGTACACGGACTCGGTGCCGGCGAAGAGGATCTGCAGCGCGATGGCCCCGGCGACCGCGACCGCGACGCCGTTGACCAGCCGGGCCGCCGTACCGCTGGCGACCTGGAGGCGGCGTACGGCCAGCTGCCAGGAGACGGGGCCGCGGGACAGCCGGGAGACGCTCCGCTCGACCAGCCAGGGCAGCACGGCGGTGATGCCCACGAGCAGCAGGACGACGCCCGTGCCCACCTGGCCCTGGTTGAAGCGCGCCGGGTCGCCGGAGTTCCGGTTCGCCAGCGGCGCGAGGAGCGCGATCCCGCCGAGCGGCGGCAGCAGCCGCCACCAGATCCGGCGCTTGGCCGGGGGCGCGGCCCGTACGACGCCCAGCGGTTCGATGCCCACGCCGCGCAGGGTGAACAGGGTGACCGCGACCGAGAGCAGCGGTACGGCGACGGCGACGAGCGCCGCCAGCCAGGGGCTCGGGTCGAGATCGGCGGGGAAGACGCTGCGTCGCCCCAGTGCCCGGCTGCCGACCAACTGCCGCGAGACGAGGAAGAAGAGGACGCCGAGGCCCAGCCCGAGGACGGACCCGGCCAGCGCCTCGCCCGCGGCGATCCGGCGCACCATCCGGACGTCGGCGCCGACCAGGCGGAGCGCGGCGAGGCGGCGGTCGCGCTGCTCGCCGCCGAAGCGGATGGCGGCGGCGATGAAGACGGTGACCGGCATCAGCAGGGCGACGAAGGTCAGGACGACCATCAGGGCCAGGACCGGGTCGAGCGGGTCGCCTTCGTCGGCGGCGCCGAAGGCGTCGTAGCGCTGGACCTGCCCGTAGCGGGCGCCGCTGGTGCGCAGGTCGTCGGTGCCCGCGTAGAAGAACAGCTCGCCGGGGCCGACCAGGCCCGCATCGCCGATCAGGGTGAAGGACTTGGCCCCGAAGCGCTCGCGGAGCTGCTGCCCGTCGGCGGACTTCAGTAGCGCGTCCAGGGCCGGGGAGACGGCGAATTCGTCCGGGCGGGGGAACCGGGAGAGGCCGGGCGGGGCGGGGGCGTCCGGCCCCTCGGCCTGGATGCGGAACCCCTCGATGGACTTGTGGTGGTACTCCTGGGAGGCCCGCGCGATCAGGAAGGTCTCCGGGCGGGGGTGCTCGGGGCCGGTCAGCGACATGTTCGTGCGGACGTCACCGCGGTCGGTACGGGCGGTCAGCGCGCTCGGCAGCGCGGCCGTGACCAGCAGCAGGGCGACGCCGAGCCCGACGCCGACCCCGGTGAGCAGCGTGCGGGTCCAGCCCTGGCGGCCGCCGTTCAGTGCGAACCGGGCGCCCATGAGGAGGTCGCGGGTCCAGCCCTGCGCAGCGGTCATACGATGCGCTCCATGTCCTGCGTCCTGCCGTCCCGCACGACGACCTCGCGGTCCGAGAACGCGGCGACCCGGGCCTCGTGCGTGACCAGGACGACCGCGGTGCTGGCGGCCCGCGCGGCTTCGGTGAGCAGCTGCATGACCAGTTCGCCGTTGAGCGTGTCCAGGGCGCCGGTGGGTTCGTCGGCGAAGACCACCCGAGGGCTGGTGACCAGGGCGCGGGCGATCGCGACGCGCTGGCCCTGGCCGCCGCTGGCCTCGCCGGGGCGCTGGGCGGCTATGTCCTCCACCTCCAGCCGGGTCATCCAGGCCAGGGCGGTGGCCTCGGCCTGCTTGCGCTTCACGCCGTTCAGGCGCAGCGGCAGGGCCACGTTCTCCAGGCAGGTCAGCTCCGGGACGAGCTGGCCGAACTGGAAGACGAAGCCGAACTCGCTGCGGCGCAGGGCGCTGCGCTGGGCGTCGTTCATGGCGGACAGCTCGCGTCCGGCGTAGGTGATGGTCCCCGCGTCGGGCGCGACGATCCCGGCCAGGCAGTGCAGCAGCGTCGACTTGCCGGAGCCGGAGGGCCCCATGACGGCGACGACCTCGCCGGGGTGGATGGAGAACTCGGCCCCGATCAGGGCGGTGTTGGAGCCGTAGGACTTGTGCAGACCCTCGGCGCCGAGCAGCGAACCGTCGGGGATCACGGGCGCACCTCGTGGCTGAGCTGGTCCAGGCGGGCCGCGGTCAGCTCCAGCCAGCGCAGGTCGGCCTCCAGGTGGAAGAGGGCGTGGTCGCAGATCAGTTGGGCGGCGAGGTCGCCCTTGCGCTTGCGGTTGGTCAGCAGGCGCATCGTGCGCAGGTGCTCGGCGCGCTGGGTGTCGAGGAGCTGTTCGGCGCTGCGGCCGGTGAGCAGGGCCAGTACGACCTTGGCGTAGAGGGTCGACTGGAGGTAGGACTCGGGCTTCTCCGGGGATCCCAGCCAGACCTCGACGTCGGTGATCCCGGCGTCCGTGATGGTGTACCGCTTGCGCTCCGGACCGTCGCCGCTCTCGACGCCGTCGACCTCGACGAGGCCGTTCTCCAGCAGCCGGGTCATGGTCGCGTGGACCTCACCGTAGGCGAGCGGCCGCCCCTGGCCGAACTTCTCGTCGAAGGCGCGCTTGAGGTCGTAGCCGTCGCGCGGCCCGGCCTCCAGGAGGCCGAGCAGTGTGTGACCTATGGACATGGCCCGACTCTACCTACGGCGCATACGCCGTACGCATACGAGGTGCGCGGGGCCGGGAGCCGGTGCGCGAACGCCCCCGGCCCGGTGGGGCGGGGCGTTCGCGCGGGTTCCCTATTCGGGAGCCGCCTTCGGGGGGCGGCCGCGGCGGGGCATGGGGCCCGGTGCGGAGGGGAGCCGGCCGGACTCGGCGAGCGCGCGGCGGAGCAGGAACTCGATCTGGGCGTTGGCGCTGCGCAGTTCGTCCCCGGCCCAGCGGGCGAGGGCGTCGTACACCTGCGGGTCGAGCCGCAGCAGCACCTGCTTGCGGGCCGCGCGCCGGGCCGGGCCGGGGGCCGCCGCGGTGCGGTCGTCCTCGCCGGCCCCCTCGGGGGCCGGCGGCTCGCCGCCCGCCCTCACTGGTAGAGGGTTCCGGTGTTCACGACGGGCTGGGCCGCGCGGTCCCCGCAGAGCACCACCATGAGGTTGGAGACCATGGCGGCCTTGCGGTCCGGGTCGAGGTCCACGACGTCCTCCTCCTGCAGGCGGGTCAGGGCCAGCTCGACCATACCCACGGCGCCCTCGACGATCAGGCGACGGGCCGCGACGACCGCGCCGGCCTGCTGGCGCTGGAGCATGGCCGAGGCGATCTCGGGTGCGTAGGCGAGGTGTGTGAAGCGGGACTCGATGATGTGGACGCCGGCCGCCTCGACCCGGGCGTGCAGCTCGACCGCGAGCTTCTCGGTGATCTCCTCGGCGTTGCCGCGCAGGGAGAGGCCGCCCTCTTCGTGGGCGTCGTAGGGGTACTCGATCGCGATGTGGCGGACGGCGGCCTCGGTCTGGGTCTCGACGAACTCGGTGAAGTCGTCGACCTCGAAGAGGGCCCGCGCGGTGTCCTCCACCTTCCAGACGACGACCGCGGCCAGCTCGATCGGGTTGCCGTAGGCGTCGTTGACCTTCAGGACGGCCGTCTCGTGGTTGCGCACGCGGGTGGAGATCTTGTCGCGGGAGGTCAGCGGGTTGACCCAGCGCAGGCCGTCGGTGCGGATCGTGCCCCGGTAGCGGCCGAAGAGCTGGACCACGCGGGCCTCGCCCGGCGCGACCGTGTTGAGCCCGCACATCGCGTAGAGCGAGCCGAGGTTGACGACGATGCCGAAGGCGATCAGGCCCGCCTTGGCGCCCACGGCGGTGAGGACGGCGCCGGTCGCGATCAGGCCCGATCCGAGCAGCAGTCCCAGCAGTCCGAGCAGCAGGGCCAGCCCGCCGCCCACGCTCTTCGCGGTGAACTCCCGTACCTGTGGCGCCGGCATTTCAGTGGTCTTCGTCATGGTTCGCCCCGTTTCATTCATGAGGAGCCGGTCGGACTCCCTAGCAAAGTGATATCACTTTTTTGGCACACCGCAACTCTTCTGGTCTCCTAGGCGTCGGTTCTTAGGGCGCGGGTGCTGATTCTCACGTCCGAATTGACCGTAATTGATCAGGATTGTGCAGCCCTTGTCACAGCCTCCGGTGTTAGCTTTCTGAGCTGACGTCGGGGGTAATCGAGCGGAGCGGGAGCGATGGGCCGAGCAGAAGCGCGACGGGCGCAGCAGCAGCGCGGGACGCGGCGCGCGTCGCGCGGTCGCGCGTCGAAGAGCGACCGCGGCAAGAGCGGTGCGGGCACGGGCAAACGGACCGGCATACGCAGGTTCTTCACCTGGAAGAAGATCCTCGGCACCTTCTTCGGCCTGATCCTGCTCGGCATGGCGGCCCTGGTCGGCCTCTACTTCTACGTCGACGCGCCCAAGCCCAACGAAGAGGCGACGCTCCAGAGCAACGTCTACCAGTGGTCCGACGGCTCCGTCATGACCCGCACGGGCAAGTACAACCGCGAGATCCTGCCCTTCGACAAGGTTCCGGAGGACGTGCGCACCACGTTCATCGCGATCGAGAACAAGAACTTCTACCAGGACCAGGGCATCGACTTCAAGGGTCTGGTGCGCGGGTTCATCTCCACGGTGACCGGCAAGGGCAAGGCCGGTGGTTCGACGATCACGCAGCAGTACGTCAAGAACTACTACCTGAACCAGGACCAGACCGCGACGCGCAAGCTGAAGGAGATGGTGATCTCCCTCAAGACCGACCAGGACATGGACAAGAACCAGATCCTGGAGGGTTACATGAACACCAGCTACTTCGGTCGCGGTGCTTATGGGATCCAGGCCGCCGCCCAGGCGTACTACGGCGTCGACGCGCAGAAGCTCACCCTGGAGCAGGGCGCCTACCTCGCCGCCGTCCTGCAGGCCCCCAGCTCCTACGACTGGGCGACCGCGGGCCCCAACGGCAAGCGCCTCGTCATGATCCGCTTCAACGCGACCCTCGACAACATGGTCGGCATGGGCAAGCTGGACGAGGCCAAGCGCAAGACCCTGAAGTTCCAGGAGCCCATCAAGCCCAAGCCCACCCCCGGGCGCGAGGGCCAGAAGGGCTACCTGATGGAGGCCGCCGACGCCGAGCTCAACCGGCAGGGCGTCCCCAAGGCCGCGATCGACGCGGGCGGCTGGACGATCAAGCTCAACATCGACAAGAAGAAGCAGGCCGCCCTGGAGAAGGCCGTCAACGACGAGCTGGAATCCAAGCTGGAGCGCAAGAACACCGCGGAGCGCCCGGTCGACCAGAACGTCCAGGCGGGCGCCACCTCCGTCGACCCGAAGACCGGTGCGATCGTCGCCATGTACGGCGGCACCGGCCAGGCCGAGAAGTGGTCCAGCAACGCCCTGCGCACCGACTTCCAGCCCGGCTCGACCTTCAAGCCGGTCGTCCTCGCCACCGCCCTGCAGAACGGCGCCAAGACGCAGGCCGGCAAGCCGATCAACCCGAGCACCCTCTACGACGGCACCAGCGGCCGCCCGGTGGTCGGCAGCGACACTCCCTTCTCCCCGCAGAACCAGGACCAGGAGAACTACTGGGAGATCGGCCACGACGTCACCGTGCAGAGCGCGACCAACTCCTCGGTCAACTCGGTGTACGCGCAGATGACCGTCGACGCGAAGCCGCAGAAGGTCAAGGAGATGGGCCTCGCCCTCGGCATGCGGGACCGCGACGGCTGGCCCTCCGACAAGCCCGCCATGGCGCTCGGCACCATGAGCGCGAGCACCGTCGAGATGGCCGGCGTCTACGCGACCTTCGACCACCACGGCAAGAAGATCACCCCGTCGATCATCAAGAGCGCGCAGAACCACGCGCGCACCTACAAGCCGGTGGTCCCCGTCGGCGACCAGGTGATCGACACGTCCACCGCCGACACCGTCACCAAGGTGCTCAGCGGCGTGGTCAAGGACGGCTCGGGCAACAAGGTCTACAGCGACGCCTACGAGGCGGCGGGCAAGACCGGTACGACCGAGTCCAACGTCGCGGCCTGGTTCACCGGCTACACCCCGGAGCTGGTCACCGTCGTCGCGATGTTCGGTGAGGAGGCCGGTAGCGGCAAGCAGGTCACCCTGACCGGTACCGCCGGTGGTGGCCGCGCGGGCGGTTCCAGCTTCCCGGCCGCCATCTGGAAGGCCTACACGCTGGCCGCGCTCTCGGGCGTGGACACCAGCAAGTTCGAGCTCCCGGACGCGGACATGGGCACCCCGCCCCCGAGCCCCACCCCGTCCACCTCGGCCTCGACCAGCCGCACCCCGTCGCCGAGCACCAGCCGCTCCTCGTCCGGGTCGAGCAGCCCGAACCCGAGCAGTTCGAGCTCGCGCAGCTCCAGCCCTGACCCCGGCCACTCGTCGCCGGATCCGGGGCACTCGTCGCCGGACCCGGGGCACTCCTCGCCGGGCCCGACCCGTAGCCAGGGCTTCCCGCCCTTCCCGTAGGCGCCCGCGGGAACGCACGAAGACCGCCGCCCGGCAGCAGGAATGCTGCCGGGCGGCGGTCTTCGTGCGTTCGCCTTCACGGGGCGCCTTGGCGGGGCGCGCGCCCGGTCACTGCCGGTCGGGCGCCGCCCCCGGCAGTGCCAGCTCGAACCACACGACCTTTCCGCTGCTCAGCCGGGTGGCGCCCCAGCGCTTCGCCATCCGGTTGACGAGGAACAGCCCGCGGCCGCCCTCGTCGGTGTCCCGGGCCCGGCGCTGGCGCGGCAGCTGCGGGGAGTCGTCCCCGACCTCGCAGCGCAGTACGTCCGTACGCAGCAGGCGCAGCGTCACGGGCCGCTCGGCGTAGCGGACGGCGTTGGTGACCACCTCGCTCACCAGCAGCTCCAGGGAGTCGCTCAGCTCCTCCAGGCCCCAACGGGTCAGGGCGCGGCGGGCGAAGCGCCGGGCGCGGCCCGGAGCGGTCTCCTCCGGGTCCAGGAACCAGTACGCGACGTCGCTCGGGGCGATCCCGTCGAAGCGGGCCGCGAGCAGCGCGATGTCGTCGTCCCGGTCGCCCGGCCCGAGCATGTCCAGTACGTCGTCGCAGAGCGCTTCCAGCGGCGGCGGGTGGTCCAGGCCGGTGAGCTGCGCCGTCGTGGCGAGGCGCTCGCGCAGCTGCTCGATGCCGGTCCACACGTCGCGCAGCCGGGACTCGACCAGCCCGTCCGTGTACAGCAGCAGGGTGGCCCCGGCCGGCGCGTCCAGCTCGACGGCCTCGAAGTCGACGCCGCCGACGCCGATGGGGGCGCCGGGCGGCACCCGGAGCACCTCGGCGCGGCCGCCCAGGTGCAGCAGGACGGGCGGCGGGTGGCCGGCGTTGGCGATGGTGATCCGGTGCGAGACGGGGTCGTAGACCGCGTACAGGCAGGTCGCCATCCGGTCCGAGCCGAGCCGCTGGGCCTGCTCGTCCAGGTGGTGCAGCACCTCGGCGGGCGGCAGGTCCAGCTGCGCGAGGGTCTGCGCGGTGGTCCGCAGCTGGCCCATGATCGCGGCGGAGGTCATCGAGTGCCCCATGACGTCGCCGACGACCAGGGCGACCCGGCTGCCGGGCAGCGGTATCGCGTCGTACCAGTCCCCGCCGACCCGGGCCGTCTCGGCGGCCGGGAGGTAGCGGCTGGCGAGGCGGACCCCGGTGGGCTGCGGCAGGCTGTCCGGGAGCATGGTGCGCTGGAGCTCGTCGGCGATGTAGGCCTCGCGGCCGTACAGGACGGCCTTGTCGATGCCGAGCGCCGTGTGGGTGGCCAGCTGCGCGGCGACGAGCAGGTCGTTCTGCTCGAAGGCGGGCCGGTCCGGCGTGCGCAGGAAGACGGCGGCGCCGATGACGCGGCGCCGGCCCCGCAGCGGGGCCAGGATCGCCCGCTGGCCGCGCGGTACGGGGTGGTCCGCGCCCAGCAGCTCGGGCAGCGCGGCGCGCGCCGCGGCGGAGGACCCGAAGACGGGCCGCACCCCGCGCAGCACCTCGGCGAGGGCTCCGCCGGAGCGGATCTCGCACAGCTCGGCCGCGGGCAGGTCGCCCTGCGGGCCGACGAGCGCCAGCTGGCTGAAGTCCAGCTCGCCCCCGGCCCCGGTGACCGCGGAGAGGTCCAGTCCGGCGCCGATGGTGTCGCCGCCGCCGCGCAGGGCGTCGGTGAGGTCGTCGATCGGCCGCAGCCGGTCGGTCCGGCGCAGCCTCAGGACGACCGGGCCGATGGGGCGCTCGTCGCCGACGGGCAGCGGATCGCGCAGGTACACGAGGATCGCGTCGGAGAAGGTGGGCACGGTGGCCCGGCACAGACCGAGGACGATCTCGTCGAGGTCGATGCCGCGGGCGATCCGGCGGGTGGCGGCGCCGACGAAGCGGAGCCGGTCGCCCTCACGACGGGCGGCCCCCGGGTCCGGGACACCGGGTATGCCGCCGGGCTCACCTGTGGCGGCGCCCCCGGCACCCCAGCCGGGACCGGAAGCGGAACCCACTGCGGACGCGTCCGCCGGGCCGCCCGCGGCGGGCGCGGGCCAGGTGTCCGCGGCGGTCTCCGGCGCGGCGGCCGGACCGGTGGCGTCGGGGCGCTCCGGCGCTGCTCCCGCCGCGGCGGCGTTGTGGGCGGCGGCGGTGTCCCGGGAGGGCGTGGTCCCGCCGCGGCGGGCGGCCGGGATCGGGGCGGGCCGGTCGGTGTCGGAACCGGCATCGCAATCAGCACCGGAACCCGAAGCGGAGCCGGAGCCGGAACCGGAGGAAGAGGAACTGGAGTCGGAGGCGCCGCAACCGGCGGAGCCGGTGTCGGGCGGGCCGGGCCGGGTGTCCTGGGCGGCCGGGGCCGGGGTCTTGCCGTGGCCCGGGTCGTGACCCTGATCGTGGCCGCTGTCGTGGCCGCTGTCGTGGCCGCGGATGTCGCCCCGGTCGTCGGAGCGGGGACCGGATCCGCCGCCCACGCCGGAAGCGGTCGCACCGGAAGCTTCCGCACCCCGCCGTGCCGGGCGGGGCCCGGGCAGGTCGGAGCCGCCCGGCGCCGGTGTCGCGGCGGCCGCGGCAGGCTGCGGGCCCTCGTAAGAGGTGGGGTACTCCGTCACGCGTGGCATTCCGTCCGTTTGCGCTGGATGTGCGCTGCACTCAACTCGGTCAGTCGCGGTATACCCGCTCAGCGGCGGGGGCACCGTCGCCCGCGGCACCTCCCCCACACTTCGTCGGGGGGACCCCCGCTTCTCGTTACCTCTCGGTCTGCGTTGACCTCCGGTCAAGTCCCGCGCACAACACGTCAATTACGGGTGTACACCCTCGCATGAAGCCCTGTCTGCACGCTTGCGGAGGCTGATCCTACGTTTGGCACCCTGGGGCGCATCAAGGGTCTCATGAGGTCATATGCGCCGGGGTGCGGTCCCAGTCCTCGGGCAGTACCGGAACGTTCCAGCCCGGATCGGGCCGCCAGTTCTCCCAGCCGGCGGAGAACGGCGCCCCCCACTCCTCGATCAGTCGCACCGCCGCCCGCCCGGCTTCCCGCACCCGCTCGGCCGTCCCCTCGTCGATCAACCCGCAGCGCAGCGCCTGCGCGAACTCGTCCTCGTCCCGCCACGTCCAGGTGCGGTCGGGGTAGACGGAGATGTCGAGGAAGTGGTCCACGGAGTCGATGCCGCCGGACCATCGGGTCCTGGGCTCCTCAAGGTTCACGTACCAGCTCCGGAAACGCCAGCCATGGTCCCAGAACAGCCAGACCGACCACGGATCGCCGGGCCGGGCCAGCTTCAGCACGCCGGCGCCGAACCACCGCGAGCGGGCGGTGGTGCGCGGGGCGGTGTAGCGGGTGGCGAGCGGCTCGTCGTGCACCGAGGTCCCGTCGGCCAGCACCGGCTTGACGAGCTCGGTGTCCGGGGCCATCCACACGGCCAGCAGCTCGGGCGTGTCCTGGACGACCGTCACCGGACGGCAGATGTGGACCGGCCCGTCCGGGCCCGGGGCGTGGTCGCGGTAGCGCCACAGGACGTGCTCCCCGGGCGCCCAGCGCGGGCCCGTGGCGGCCTCGTACGCGCCCTGGTGCGCGTCGCCGTACGGGCGGCCGCTCGCATCGCCGCGGGCGCCCCCTCGGGCGTCACCGCGCGCCCCGCCGCCCCCGCGGCCTCCGGTACCTGTCATGCACAGATCTTAGGGCTGGGCCCCCCGCGCCCGCTGCGGTGCAGGTCACGGAGGGGTTCGGGGGCGGCATTCGACCGAAATCCAGCCCTCGCCCGAGGGGGCCGTGGGTGGGTCAGGGGTGGGTCATCCGCAGCACGTCAAGGGCCTCGTCGAGCTGCTCCAGGGTGAGCGAGCCGCCTTCGATGTAGCCGGACTCCAGCACGACCTCCCGGATCGTCCTGCGTTCCGCGAGCGCCTTTTTGGCGACCTTGGCCGCTTCCTCGTAGCCGATGTAGCGGTTCAGTGGGGTCACCACGGAGGGCGAGGACTCCGCGTACTCCCTGGCCCGGGCCGCGTTGGCGGTGATCCCGTCCACCGTGCGGTCGGCCAGCAGCCGGCTCGCGCTGCCCAGCAGTCGGATCGACTCCAGGAGGTTGCGGGCCATCACCGGGAGCATCACGTTCAGCTCGAAGTTGCCCGCCGCGCCGGCCACGGCGACCGTGGTGTCGTTTCCGGTCACTTGGGCGGCCACCATCAGGACGGCCTCGGCGACGACCGGATTGACCTTTCCGGGCATGATCGAAGAGCCTGGCTGGAGATCCGGGAGATTGATTTCGGCCAATCCGGTGCGCGGTCCCGAGGCCATCCAGCGCAGATCGTTGGCGATCTTCGTGAGTGAGACCGCGACGGTGCGGAGCATGCCCGAGGTCTCCACCAGCGCGTCCCGCGCGCCCTGGGCCTCGAAGTGGTTGCGGGCCTCGGTGAGCGGCAGCCCGGTCTCGGCGGCCACTTCGGCGATGACCGCGGCGGAGAATCCGGGCGGGGTGTTGATCCCGGTGCCGACCGCGGTGCCGCCCAGCGGCAGTTCGGCGAGCCGGGGGAGCGCCGCCCGGAGCCGCTCGACGCCGTAGCGCACCTGGGCCGCGTAGCCGCCGAACTCCTGTCCCAGCGTCACCGGGGTGGCGTCCATCAAATGGGTGCGTCCCGCCTTGACCACCCCGGCGAACTCGTCGGACTTGCGCTCCAGGGCGGCCGCGAGGTGCTCCAGGGCCGGGATCAGCTCGCCGGTGACGGCGCCGGTGGCGGCGATGTGGATCGACGACGGGAAGACGTCGTTGGAACTCTGCGAGGCGTTGACGTGGTCGTTGGGGTGCACCTCGCGACCCAGCCGCTCGGTGGCCAGGGTCGCGATCACCTCGTTGGCGTTCATGTTGGACGAGGTGCCGGACCCCGTCTGGAAGACGTCCACGGGGAAGTGCGCGTCCCAGCGTCCCTCGGCCACCTCGGCGGCGGCCGACCGGATGGCGTCGGCGACCTCCGGGTCGAGGACGCCCAACTCCGCGTTGACCTTCGCGGCCGCGGACTTGATCCGGGCGAGGGCGGCGATGTGCGCCCGCTCCAGGCGCTGCCCCGAGATGGGGAAGTTCTCCACGGCGCGCTGGGTCTGGGCCCGCCACTTGGCATCGGCGGGGACCAACACCTCGCCCATCGAATCGTGTTCTACGCGCAGCCCTGTGGCCTGCTGGTCTTCGGTCATGTTCGTGGCCTCCTCAAAAAGTTGAGCAATTGTCTTGTTCGAAGTGTTCCCAACTCCCCTACCGGCCAGTAAATACCGGGGGTAACACTGACACCGGGGAGACATCCATGGCCCGCACCACACCCAGGCTCAGATCTACCTTCGCCGCGGTCGCGGCGATCGCGGCCGCCCTCGGCGGCGTCACCGCCATCACCCCCATGGCCCAGGCGGCCACCGCCGCGGCGAGCGCCCTGTCGCCCGAACTGGAGGCGATCCGCGCCGCGGAGGCCACCAAGATCTACGGCGATCCCGCGATCCGTCCGCCGGCCGACCGCAGGACCGGGCTGATCTCACTGGGCGACAGCGAGATCTCGGGCGAGGGCGTCGGCAACTACGACCCCGCGACCAACACCTCGTCCAACCAGTGCCACCGCTCGCCGGACTCGGCCATCCACCGCACCGGCATCCCCGCCGACCTCACCTTCAACGTGGCCTGTTCCGGCGGCTACACCGGCAACATCCGGATCGGCGGCAGCAAGCAGTACGCCGACGAGCTGGTCCAGAGCGACAACCTCGCCATCAAGGCCCGCAACACCCGCATCAAGATGGTGCTGCTGGTCGCCGGGGCCAATGACGACCTCCAGTTCGGCCCCGTCATGACCGACTGCGTGACCCGTTGGGTGCTCAGCCAGGGCACCTGCGAGCCCAAGTACGGGCCGGGCTGGCAGGCCCGGGTGGACGGCCTGCGGCCCAAGGTCGAGTCGACGGTCGCCGACCTCAGGACCGTCATGCGGGACGCCGGTTACGCCGACACCGACTACAAGCTGGTCGTGATGGGCTACCCGAGCCCGATCGGCCCCGACTTCTACGACAACCCGAACTTCCCCGGCAAGCTCCCCGGAGGCTGCGCGGGCTACGACTCGGACGCCGCGTGGGGCCGCAACTACGCGGTGCCCACCTTCGAGAAGGGCATGCGCGCCGCCGCCCTCGCCTCCGGCGCCTACTACCTCGACAACTCGCGGCTCTTCAACGGCCACGAGGTCTGCATGGAGGACACCTGGGCCCGCGGCCTCTACCTGGACCTGGGCGACCACTTCCCGTGGGACGAGAACACCGCCCGGCAGTCCTTCCACCCGAACTACCGCGGCCACGGCGCCTTCGCGTCCTGTCTGACCCAGCTCTACGACTCCGGCCTGCGCGAGGCCTCCTGCGCCGACCCGGCGAGCACCGGCACCCCCGTCCTGCAGGCCGGGGCCTGGGACGACCTGTACAAGCCGCTCAAGAACGAGGCCAACGGCACCTGCGTCGACGCCAACGGCGGCTCCAGCGCCAACGGCACCGGGCTCCTCGGCTGGGACTGCCACGGCGGCCGCAACCAGGGCTGGTGGTACGACGCGCCCCGCAAGTCGCTGCACGTCGAACTGACCCAGGACCGCTGCCTGGACGCCCCCGGCGCCAACTACGGCGCGGGCACCGGCCTGATCATCTGGAACTGCCACGGCGGCGCGAACCAGCAGTTCGTCCGCAACGGCGCCACCATCCGCCCGCAGGCCGCCCCCGGCATGTGCCTCACCGTGGGCGCCGCCCACGAAGCCGTGCGCCTGCAGACCTGCACCGGCGCGACGAACCAGCGCTTCGCGTAACACCCGAATCGCCGGCACCCCGCACCGCCGACACGCCCACACCCCCCACCCGGCCGGCGCACCCCGGCCGGGTGTTCCCGTTCCCTCAGCAGGCGTCGAGCTGGTCCCGCACCTGCCGCGGACGGTTGGTGATGATCGCGTCCACGCCGAGGCGCAGGCACAGGTCCACGTCCTCGGGCTCGTCGACCGTCCACACCCGTACGCCGAGCCCCGCCGCCCTGAGCCGGTCCACCAGCCGCGGATCCCGGCGGACCAACTCGATCCCGGGACCGGCGTGCCCGACGGTGTGCGGCAGCCGCAGCGGGCCGCGCCGCTCCAGCAGCTGTACGGTCTCCAGCGCGGGCGCCAGCCGGTGCGTACGGGCCAGCGCGCCGCGGGAGAAGCTCATCACCTCGACCCGGTGGCCGCCCTCGCCGGGCCCGTCCGCGAGACCGTACTCGCCGAGCACCCGCACCAGTTCGGCCTCCACCCTGCCGCCCGCCCGGGTCGGGTGCTTGGTCTCCACGGCCAGCCCCACGGGCCGCGGCGCGGCCAGCACCTCCTGGAGCAGCTCCTCGAAGTACAGGACCCGGGCCCCATCGTGCCGGGGCCCCTTCCAACTGCCGAAGTCGAGCCCGGCCAGCTGCTCGTAGGTCATCGCGGACACGGCCCCGCGCCCGTCGGAGGTCCGGTCGACCCGGCGGTCGTGGACGCACACCAGCCGCCCGTCCGCCGTGAGCCGGACGTCGCACTCCAGCGCGTCGGCCCCGTCGACCAGGGCCTGCCGGTAGGCGGCGATGGTGTGCTCCGGGTACTGCTCGGAAGCCCCGCGATGGGCGATGACCCGCGTCGCGCGGGCGGCGGATGCGGAAGCGGGGAGGTGGGACGCCTGAGTCATACGGCAAACCCTGGCAAACCAGGGTGAACGCGAAGTTCCCTCCTTGTGTCCGCCCCCGGTCCACCCCGGGTGGACGAAGCGAAGACGCCGGGCCGGCACGACCCGGTGGCGGACGGGCGCGGCCGATGGTCGGCCCCTGAGGGTGTCGGGCAAGGACCATCCGGGTTTCCGGCCCGCCATGGACGCACTGGCCGCCGTCGAGGACGAGGCCGCACGGGCGGTGAACGAGTGACCCGGCGCCCTCGGGCGGACCACCGGTCGCCGGGGCGGGCGCGGACGCCGCGCCCCGGCGGTGGGGTCAGGCCAGGCCCGGGCCGCGGACCGGGATGTGGGTGAAGGTGGGCTCCGGGGCCGGGTTCTGGAAGAAGTCGTTGCCCTTGTCGTCGACCACGATGAAGGCCGGGAAGTTCTCGACCTCGATCTTCCAGACCGCCTCCATGCCGAGCTCCTCGTACTCCAGGACCTCGACCTTCTTGATGCAGTCCTGCGCGAGGCGGGCCGCCGGGCCGCCGATCGAGCCGAGGTAGAAGCCGCCGTGCGTCCCGCAGGCGTCCGTGACCTGCTGCGAGCGGTTGCCCTTGGCCAGCATCACCTTGGAGCCGCCCGCCGCCTGGAACTGCTCGACGTAGGAGTCCATCCGGCCGGCCGTGGTCGGGCCGAAGGAGCCGGACGCGTAGCCCTCGGGGGTCTTCGCCGGGCCCGCGTAGTAGACCGGGTGGTCCTTGAGGTACTGCGGCATCGGCGCGCCCGAGTCCAGCAGCTCCTTGATCTTGGCGTGCGCGATGTCGCGCGCCACGACCAGCGGGCCGGTCAGGGACAGGCGGGTCTTGACCGGGTGCTCGGTCAGGGTCGCCAGGATCTCGTCCATCGGCCGGTTGAGGTCGATGGAGACCACGTCCGCCGAGTCGTCCAGGTGCTCGTCGGTGGTCTCCGGCAGGAAGCGCGCCGGGTCCCGCTCCAGCTGCTCCAGGAAGACGCCCTCCGCGGTGATCTTCGCGGTGGCCTGGCGGTCCGCCGAGCAGGAGACCGCGATGGCGACCGGGAGGGACGCGCCGTGGCGGGGGAGGCGGACCACGCGGACGTCGTGGCAGAAGTACTTGCCGCCGAACTGGGCGCCGATGCCGATCTTCTGGGTCAGCTCGAAGACCTGCTGTTCCAGGGCCTCGTCGCGGAAGCCGTGGCCCAGCGCCGAACCCTCGGTCGGCAGCTCGTCCAGGTAGTGCGCCGAGGCGTACTTCGCGGTCTTGAGCGCGTGCTCCGCCGAGGTGCCGCCGACCACGATCGCCAGGTGGTAGGGCGGGCAGGCCGCCGTGCCCAGCGAACGGATCTTCTCCTCCAGGAACTTCATCATGGAGCCCTCGTTGAGGACCGCCTTGGTCTCCTGGTAGAGGAAGGACTTGTTCGCCGAGCCGCCGCCCTTGGCCATGAAGAGGAACTTGTAGGCGCCGCCGTCGGTCGCGTACAGCTCGATCTGCGCGGGCAGGTTCGAGCCGGTGTTCTTCTCCTCCCACATGGTGATCGGAGCCATCTGCGAGTAGCGCAGGTTGAGGCGGGTGTAGGCGTCGTAGATGCCGCGGGACAGGGCCGCTTCGTCGGCGCCCTCCGTCAGCACGTTCTGGCCGCGCTTGCCCATCACGATCGCGGTGCCGGTGTCCTGGCACATCGGCAGCACGCCCGCCGCGGCGATGTTCGCGTTCTTGAGCAGGTCCAGCGCCACGAACTTGTCGTTCGCGCTGGCCTCGGGGTCGTCGATGATGCGGCGCAGCTGCGCGAGGTGCGCGGGGCGCAGGAAGTGCTGGATGTCGTGGATGGCCTCTTCGGCGAGCGCGCGCAGCGCCTCGGGCTCGACCTTGAGGAACGTACGGCCGTCGGCCTCGAAGGTGGAGACGCCCTCCGCGGTCACCAACCGGTAGGGGGTGGTGTCCTCGCCCAGGGGCAGCAGGTCGGTGTACGCGAACTCCGGCATCGTGTGGCCAATCCTCACTCGGCAGACAGCGCTGGCGCCCAATTGGCAGCGCAGTCCTCCAGCGTAGGACCTCTTTCCCCGGCTCCGTCTGTGAGGTAAGGCTCACTCAGCAGTATCGCGATCTATCGTGTCTCGCTATGCTGGGGGCGTGGACCTCGAAAAGCACCCCGCCGCGCCCGCGCCCGCAGCCGAATCCGCGCCCGTCGCGCTGCGCGCTTCCGACGCCGACCGTGACCGCATCGCGCAGATCATCGGTGACGCCCTCGCCGAGGGCCGGCTGACCGCGGAGGAGCACTCGGAGCGCCTCGACGCCCTCTACGCCGTCAAGACCGTCGGCGAGCTGGAGGTGCTGGTCCGGGACCTCCCGGCCGCTCCGGGAGCCGCCTACGCCGTCGCCGCGCCCGCTTCCGGTCCGGCCTGGCCGGTTTCCGGACCGCCCGGTGGCGGTTACGTCGAGAACGTGGTGGCGGTGTTCAGCAGCTCCACCCGCAAGGGCCGCTGGCGCCCGGCGTCCCACACCCGGGCCGTCTCGGTCCTCGGGGACATCACCATCGACCTCACCGAGGCCGTCTTCGAGCAGCAGGTCACCGAGATCAACGTGACCTGCGTCCTCGGCAACGTCGAGGTCAAGGTCCCGGAGAACGTCACCCTGCGGGGGTACGGCAGCGGGGTCCTCGGCAACTTCGAGGTGCACGGCGAGGGGGAGTCCGTCGCCGACCCGCAGGCGCCCGTCGTGATCGTCCGCGGCTTCACCGTGCTCGGCAACATCGAGGCCCGTCGCAAAATGGGTTCCCGCCTCGTCGACCTCGCGGAGAGGTTCCGCAAGCGACTGGAGGGCTGAGCCGTCTCGTCCGGATCACGGCCGAATGGTTCCGTTTGGCTTCCGGATGCAGCGGATTCCGGTCGAACTTCCCCCGGGTGGCACAGAGTGCATAGGGGGGCGTACAGCGGGTAGGGACAGGTGCATCGTCTCTCGCTCGCGAATACGTCGTCAGGAGTAGACCGTGCAGCATCCGCCGCATCAGTCCCTGCAGGTAGCCACCGTGCAGAGCGTTCGGGGTATCCCGGGCCCACGGACGCCCGCGAGGGAAGAGGACGGCCCATGGCACGCGGAGGCGGTGTGCCGCCGGGATGAGGCGGGCCTCTTCTTCGCCCCCTCCAAGGAGCCCACCGCGGCCCGGCTGGCCCGCGAGGAGGCGGCCAAGCGCGTCTGTGCCCGCTGCCCCGTGATGGTCGCCTGCCGGGAGCACGCACTGCTCCAGCCCGAGCCCTACGGCGTGTGGGGCGGGCTCACCGCCGCCGAGCGCCGCGTGGTGCTGGCCCGCCGCCGGCGCCGGGCGGCCGAGCTGCGCCAGGGTCCGGGCTCCGAGCCGATCGCCGCCGCGGGCTGATCCGGCCTGCCGCCGGGGCCGGAAGTGGCCCGCGGGGTCCCCTGGGTGTGCTGGAGGGGCGGTCACCGCCGCACGCGGTGGCCGCCCCTCCAGTCGTGCCGGCCGCAGGCCTACTGCGCGCGGTCGAAGTCGATCGCGCTGTACGCCCGCAGCTTCGACAGGCGGTGGGTGGAGTCGATCTGCCGGATCGTGCCCGACTTCGACCGCATGACCAGCGAGGACGTGGTCGCGGTCGCGGAGCGGTAGTGGACGCCGCGCAGCAGCTCGCCGTCCGTGATGCCGGTCGCGACGAAGAAGACGTTGTCGCCGGAGACCAGGTCGTCGGTGTGCAGGACCCGGTCCAGGTCGTGGCCCGCGTCGATGGCCTTCTGGCGCTCGGCCTCGTCCTTCGGCCACAGCTTGCCCTGGATGGTGCCGCCGAGGCACTTGATGGCGCAGGCCGAGATGATGCCCTCGGGGGTGCCGCCGATGCCGAGGAGCAGGTCCACGCCGGTCCCCTCGCGGACCGCCATGACCGAGCCCGCGACGTCGCCGTCCGAGATGAACTTGATGCGGGCGCCGGTCTCGCGGATCTCCTTGACGATGCCCTCGTGGCGGGGGCGGTCCAGGATGACGACGGTGACGTCCTCCACGGCCATGCCCTTGGCCTTGGCGACCCGGCGGATGTTCACCGAGGCGGGGGCGTTGATGTCGACGAAGTCGGCGGCCTCGGGGCCGGTGACCAGCTTCTCCATGTAGAACACCGCGGACGGGTCGAACATGGTGCCGCGGTCGGCGGCGGCCAGGACGGCGATCGCGTTCGGCATGCCCTTGGCGTTCAGGGTGGTGCCGTCGATCGGGTCGACGGCGATGTCGACCTCGGCGCCGGTGCCGTCGCCGACCCGCTCGCCGTTGAAGAGCATGGGGGCTTCGTCCTTCTCCCCCTCGCCGATGACGACGACGCCGTTCATCGAAACGGTGGAGATCAGGGTGCGCATGGCATTGACCGCGGCGCCGTCGGCGCCGAGCTTGTCGCCGCGCCCGACCCAACGGCCCGCGGCCATGGCGGCGGCCTCGGTGACCCGGACGAGCTCCAGGGCGAGGTTGCGGTCGGGCGCCTCCGGAGAGACTTCGAGCTGGGGCGGCAGGTTGTGCTCGGTCATCGGAGCGCACCTTTCTGTACGGCGACGGCCGGAAGTGAGGGTGCTGGAACTCTATCGGTACGTCGATAAATTGAGCAGGGCGGGGCACGTATGAGCGGTATATCGGTCAGCGTATTGGCCTGAGCGGACGGATCGGGTCCGCCGCCGCGCCCCATGTGGCCCCGCCGGGGCGACCCTGGTGATGATCGCGTACCGCGATGCGGGACGATGGTCCCGTGGCAGGCATGAAAGGCAAGCAGACGATCTGGGACATGGTCCGGTCGCTGGCGATCATCGGCGTGGTCGCGGGAGGGATCTACCTGGCCGTCCCGCACGACGACAAGGCCGACCCGACGCACGTCGTCGACTACCGCATCGAGACCCTCACGGCCCGCCGCGCGGCGCCGTACCCGGTGGGTTCGCCCGTCGGGCTCGCCAAGGAGTGGCGCGCGACCTCGGTGACCTACGACCGCAAGGACGCGAACGCCTGGCACCTGGGCTTCCTCGACCCGCGCAGCGAGTACGTGGCGGTGGAGCAGTCGAGCGACACCTCGGCCAAGTACCTGGACAAGGTCACCCAGAAGGCCAAGGCCACCGGACAGACGCAGCAGGTCGGCGACCTGTCCTGGGAGCGCTGGGAGGGCCCGAAGTACCGCGCCCTGGTGCGCCGGGAGCAGGGGCACGCGACCGTGGTCACCGGCACCGGCGCCTTCGGGGAGCTGGCGGAACTGGCCGGCGCGCTGGAGTTCAAGCAGGGCGGCTGAGCCGTCGAGCGACTGTGCGAAAAGGCCGCCCGCCCCGGGGAAACCGGGGCGGGCGGCCTTTTCGGGTTCGCTCGGGCTCAGACGGTCGTGACGACCTGGTCGAAGTCCAGGCGCGGGGAGCGCGGGTACCAGGCGTTCTCGCCCGGCTTGCCGATGTTGATGACCATCAGCGGGGTGTGGTCGTCGTCCAGGAACTCCTTCTGGACACCGGCGAAGTCCAGGCCCGTCATCGGACCCGCGGCCAGACCGGCGGCGCGGATGCCGACGATGAAGTAGGCGGCCTGCAGGGCCGAGTTCACCAGGGCGGACTGCTCGCGGACCGGACGCTCGCCGAAGAAGAGGTCCTTGGCCTGCGGGAAGCTCGGGAGCAGGGCCGGCAGCTCCTCGTGGAACTCGTTGTCCGCGGAGAGGATCGCGACCAGCGGGGCGGCCTGGGTCTTGGGCTGGTTGCCCGCGGCCATGTGCTTCACGAGGCGCTCGCGGGCCTCGGCGGAGCGGACCAGCGTGATGCGCAGGGGCGTCTGGTTGAAGGCCGTCGGGCCGAACTTGACGAGGTCGTAGATCGCCTGGACCTGCTCCTCGGTCACCGGCTCGTCCGAGAACGAGTTGGCGGTACGGGCCTCGCGGAACAGCAGGTCCTGAGCGGCGGAGTCAAGAACGAGGGACATCGGAAAGCCTTCTTCCATACGAAAACCGGGGTGAAGCGATGCCCTGACACTACGCCAAAGAAATTGAAATTTCAACTAATAGCCCGACGGGGTGGGCGGCCTCACACCGCGACGCCCCCGGGGGCCGGGCCGTCTAGTCGGCGTCCCCGTCGGGCGCGCCCGCTCCGTCTCGCCCCGCCAGGGCCGAGTCCAGCCGGGCCCGGGCGCCCTCCAGCCAGTTCCGGCAGACCTTCGCCAGCTCCTCGCCGCGCTCCCAGAGGGCCAGCGACTCCTCCAGCGAGGTGCCGCCCGCCTCCAGCTTGCGGACGACCTCGATCAGCTCGTCCCGAGCCTGCTCGTACCCCAGCGCCGTACCGGCCTCAGTCATTCCCGCTCCGATCGTATTCTTCGTGTCACAAGGAAATTGTTTCGGGAACATGGCGGCTTCCGGAGCCCCCCGCGGTCCCGTGGCCGCCTGCCGTCCCGCGGGCACCGGTGGTCGGCAGCCACCCGTGGTCAGCCGGCATCGGTGACGCGGACGGTGAACTCGCCCTCCGCGACCCGTGCCCGCAGCACCTCGTCCGCCCCCAGCTCCGCGGGGGAGCGCACCACGTGCCCGTCCGCCCGCTGGAGCACCGCGTACCCGCGCTCCAGCGTCGCCGCGGGGGACAGCGCCACGACCCGGGCGCGGGTGTGCGCCAGCTCCGACTCGGCCCGGTCCAGCAGGTGGCCCACGGTCCGCCGGGCCCGCGCGAGCGTCGCGTCCAGCTCGGCCTCCCGGGTCTCCACCATCCGCTGCGGGTGCACGAACACCGGCCGCGCGAGGGCGTGCGCGAGCCCGCGCTCCTCCCGGTCCAGCAGGCCGCGCACCGCGCGCAGTCCCCGGCCCTGCAACTGGCGCACCCGCTCCAGCTCCTCGCCGACGTCCGGGACCACCTTCTTCGCCGCGTCGGTGGGCGTGGACGCCCGTACGTCGGCGACCAGGTCCAGCAGCGGGGAGTCGGGCTCGTGCCCGATGGCCGAGACCACCGGGGTGCGGGCCGCGGCCACCGTGCGCACGACCTCCTCGTCGGAGAAGGGCAGCAGGTCCTCCACGCTGCCGCCGCCGCGCGCCACGATGATCACGTCGACCTCGGGCAGCGCGTCCAGCTCCCTGACCGCCTCGATCACCTGGGGCACCGCGTGGACGCCCTGCACGGCGACGTTGCGCACCTCGAAGCGGACCGCCGGCCAGCGGCGGCGCGCGTTCTCCAGCACGTCCCGCTCGGCCGCCGAGGCCCGCCCGACCACCAGCCCGATCAGTTGCGGCAGGAACGGCAGCGGCTTCTTGCGGTCCAGCGCGAACAGGCCCTCCGAGGCCAGCGACCGCTTGAGCTTCTCCAGCCGCGCCAGCAGCTCGCCGATGCCCACGGGCCGTATCTCGGTGGCCCGCAGGGACAGCTGGCCGCGCGGCGCGTACCACTCGGGCTTGGCGAGGACGAGGACGCGCGCCCCCTCCGACACGGAGTCCGCGACCTCGTCGAAGACCTGCCGGAAGCAGGTCACCGCCACCGAGATGTCGTGCGACGGATCGCGCAGGGTCAAGAACACCACCCCGGCCCCCGGTCGTCGCGAGAGCTGGGTGATCTGCCCCTCCACCCACACCTGGCCGAGGCGGTCGATCCACCCCCCGATCAGCCGGGACACCTGACCGACGGGCAGTGGCGTCTCCGGCGATGAATTCAGACCCATGCAGGCAGGCTAACGGCCGGGACCGACAGCGTCGCCAGGTCCGCCCGGTCCCCGGCCCGCGCGCCGCCCCCGTTGCGCCACCAGCACCGCCAGCCCCACGGCCAGCCAGAGCGCGCCGACCCACTGGGCCGTGTGCGAGGCCTCGACGATCACCGCGAGGGTCACGGCCGCGCCCAGGACCGGCACCACCAGGTGCTTCCACCAGTTCGGGGGGCCCGCGGAGCGGCGTACGACGAACCACCCGACCACGGAGGCGTGCAGCAGGGTGAAGGCCACCAGCGCCCCGATGTCGACGACGGAGACCAGGTGGTCCAGCCCGTCGTCGCGCCGGGCCGCCCAGACGGCCGCGACCAGCGTCACCGTCGCCGCGACCAGCAGCGCCGGGCGCGGGGTGCCGCCCGAGGTCCGCGCGAGCGCCTTCGGCAGCCGCCCCTCCCGGGCCATCGCGAACAGCAGCCGACCGGCCGCGGCCTGCCCGGCGAGCGCCGCGAAGGCCGCCCCGATCGCCTTGCTGGCCGCGACCAGGTCGTGCAGCCAGGGCCCGACGGCGGACTCGACGGTGGTGTAGAAGGCCGGCCCCTGGAGCCCCGGATCGGCCGCCAGCTCGGCGGCGGAGAGCGGGGTCAGCAGCGCCGCCAGATAGGTCTGGGCGATGAAGAGCACCCCGGTCAGCGCCAGGCAGAAGAGCACCGCCCGCGCCACCTTCGCGCTGCCCCCGGTCACCTCCTCGGCGAAGGAGGCGATCGCGTCGAACCCCAGGTACGACAGGACCGCCACCGACACCGCTCCGAGCACCGCGCCCGTCGAGAAGCCGAGGGATCCGTCCCCGGTCAGCGGGGACAGCCAGCCGCGCCGGGCGCCGCCTTGGACCAGCGCGCTCACGGCGGCGACCAGGAACACCAGCAGGACCACCACCTCCAGGGCCAGCACGGCGAAGCCCACGCGGGCCGCCGCCCGTACGCCCCACAGGTTCAGCGCGGTGGTGACCACCACGGCCAGCGCCGTCCACACCCAGCGCGACACCTCCGGCACCAGCGCGTGCATCGCGATGCCGGAGAAGAGGTACGCCACCGCCGGGATCAGCAGGTAGTCGAGCATCGCCATCCAGCCGGCGATCAGCCCGGGCCCCTCGCCGAGGCCCTTGCGGGCGTAGGTGAAGACCGAACCGGCCTGCGGCGCGACCCGGACCATCTGCGCGTAGGAGAAGGCCGTGAAGGCCATCGCCACGGTGGCGGCGAGGTAGACCAGGGCCACGGCGCCGTGCGACTTCGCGTCGAGGGTGCCGAAGATGCCGACCGGAGCCATCGGCGCGATGAAGAGCAGCCCGTAGACGACCAGGTCACGGAAGCCGAGACTGCGCCGCAGCCGCCCCTCGGGGGCGGCACCGGGTGACGGCCCGGCCTCCGTGCCGGGATCCGTATCGGACACCATCCGCCCTCCGAGTGATGCAGTGGACACGCTTTCGGTCCAGTCTGTGTCGAACGGGGGACGTCCGGCCTGTTGGACACCCCCGTACGATGGACGTCATGACTGCTTCCGCTTCCCGCCGTGTCCTGCTCGCCGCCCCCCGCGGGTACTGCGCGGGCGTCGACCGAGCCGTGATCGCCGTCGAGAAGGCCCTTGAGCAGTACGGTGCGCCGGTCTACGTCCGCCACGAGATCGTCCACAACAAGTACGTCGTCCAGACGTTGGAGAAGAAGGGGGCCATCTTCGTCGAACGGACGGCCGAGGTCCCCGAGGGCTCCATCGTGATGTTCTCGGCGCACGGCGTCGCCCCCGTCGTCCACGACGAGGCCGCCGAGCGCAAGCTCGCCACGATCGACGCGACCTGCCCGCTGGTCACCAAGGTGCACAAGGAAGCCGTCCGCTACGCCAACGAGGACTTCGACATCCTCCTCATCGGCCACGAGGGCCACGAGGAGGTCATCGGCACCTCCGGCGAGGCCCCGGACCACATCACCATCGTCGACGGTCCCGAGGACGTCGCCAAGGTCACCGTCCGCGACGAGTCCAAGGTCGTCTGGCTGTCGCAGACCACGCTCTCGGTCGACGAGACGATGGAGACGGTCGACGCGCTGAAGACCAAGTTCCCGCTGCTCGTCTCGCCTCCCAGCGACGACATCTGCTACGCCACCTCGAACCGGCAGGCCGCCGTCAAGGTGATGGGCGCCGACTCCGACCTCGTCATCGTCGTCGGCTCGAAGAACTCCTCGAACTCGATCCGGCTGGTCGAGGTCGCCCTGGACGCCGGCGCGGCCGCCGCGCACCTCGTGGACTTCGCGAGCGAGATCGACGAGGCCTGGCTGGAGGGCGTCACCACGGTCGGTCTGACCTCGGGCGCCTCGGTCCCGGAGGTCCTGGTCGAGGAAGTGCTGGAGTGGCTGGCCCAGCGCGGCTACGCCGACGTGGAGATCGTCAAGACGGCCGAGGAGTCGATCGTCTTCTCACTGCCCAAGGAACTGCGCCGCGACCTGCGCACCGAGGCCGCGAACCTGCTCGCCGGGAAGTAGCCGGGTCGTCCCGCTCGTCCCGGGGTCTTTTCGTACGGTGAGTCCATGCAGATCTTCGGTGTGGACATCGGCGGTTCCGGGATCAAGGGCGCTCCCGTGGACCTTGACCGCGGCGACCTGGCGCAGGAGCGCCACAAAGTACTGACACCGCATCCGGCCACCCCCGACGGGGTGGCCGACTGCGTTGCGGAGGTCGTACGCAACTTCGACTGGAAGGGCCCGGTCGGCGTCACCTTCCCCGGGGTCGTGACCGGCGGCATCACCCGCTCGGCCGCGAACGTCGACAAGGGATGGGTCGGCCTGGACGCGGCCGGCCTCCTCTCGGAGCGCCTCGGCGGCCTCCCGGTCACGGTCCTGAACGACGCGGACGCGGCGGGCGTCGCGGAGATGACGTACGGGGCCGGCCGCGGCCGCGGCGGTACGGTCATCCTGCTGACCCTCGGCACCGGCATCGGCAGTGCCCTCTTCACGGACGGACACCTGGTCGCCAACAGCGAGCTGGGCCACCTGGAACTGCGCGGTCACGACGCGGAGACCCGGGCCTCGGTGAAGGCCAAGGAGGACGGCGACCTCAGTTGGGAGCGCTGGGCGCACCGGCTGCAGAGGTACCTGGCCCACGTGGAGATGCTGTTCTCCCCGGACCTCTTCATCCTCGGCGGCGGGGTGAGCCGCAAGCCGGAGAAGTTCCTGCCGCTGATCGAGGGCATCCGCGCCGAGATCGTCCCCGCGACGCTGCGCAACAACGCGGGCATCGTGGGCGCGGCGATGGCGGCGCGCCCGGCCTCCTGAAGCCCTCCGGGCCCCTGAGCGAGTCCGCTCAGGCGACGCGGCGGGGCATGGTGCGCCGCCGCCCGATCAGCACGGCCTTGCGCACCACCGCGATCAGACCGGCGATCAGGGTCCCCGCGTACAGCCAGCCGGCGTGCAGGGACAGCGCCGTGACCACGCCCATCAACTGGCCGCCGAAGCCGCCGGAGCCGCCCGCGATGGGCCACACTCCGGCGGTGAAGGCGATGGGGGCGGCGATCGGCGCGGTGATCAGGTCGGCCGGGCGCACCCAGAGCGCGGTCGCCGCGGCGACCGGCATGAAGAGGAGCCCGTACCCGAGCAGCGACGCGTCGAAGATCAACCAGTCGATCCCGGCGGCCAGCACCATCGCGGCGCAGGCGAACAGCCCGCCCCCGAGCCCGGTCAGCTTGGGCCGGGGCAGCCTGCGGGCCACGGCGGGCCGGGGCCTGGGCCGGTTGCCACCGCCCTGCGGGGGTACGGCGGGCCGGCGGGCCGCCTCCGGCTGTCGCTGCGGGTGATATGCCGATCGCATCCTGTCTCGCTCCACTGGACCAAGCTAGGCGGCACGGACCCCGTATGGGTGCCTGGACACGCGTACATCCACCGCCGGCCATCGGAAAGTAAACTGTCCGATGGCCCGTACCCGGGTCAGCCCCCTCCAGCTACGGGAAGTCGCCAACGTGTCGCTCACGATCGGAATCGTCGGCCTGCCGAATGTCGGCAAGTCGACCCTTTTCAACGCCCTGACCAAGAACGACGTGCTGGCGGCCAACTACCCGTTCGCCACCATCGAGCCGAACGTCGGCGTCGTCGGCGTACCGGACACCCGCCTCGCCGTCCTCGCGGGCATCTTCGGCTCCCAGAAGGTCCTCCCGGCGACCGTCGACTTCGTCGACATCGCGGGCATCGTCCGCGGCGCCTCGGAGGGCGAGGGCCTCGGCAACAAGTTCCTCGCGAACATCCGCGAGTCCGACGCGATCTGCCAGGTCATCCGCGCCTTCGCCGACGAGAACGTCGTCCACGTCGACGGCAAGGTCTCGCCGAAGGACGACATCGAGACGATCAACACCGAGCTGATCCTCGCGGACCTCCAGTCGATCGAGAAGGCGGTGCCGCGCCTGACGAAGGAGTCCCGCCTCCAGAAGGAGAAGGTCGCGGTCCTCGGGGCGGTCGAGAAGGCCCAGAAGATCCTCGAAGCGGGCGACACCCTCTTCTCGCACGGCATCACCAAGGGCACCGAGCAGGGCGACCTCCTGCACGAACTGCACCTGCTGACCGTCAAGCCGTTCCTCTACGTCTTCAACGTGGACGAGGACGAGCTCACCGACGACGCCTTCAAGGCGGAGCAGAGCGCCCTCGTGGCCCCGGCCGAGGCGATCTTCCTGAACGCCAAGCTGGAGGCGGAGCTGATCGAGCTGGACGACGAGGAGGCCCTCGAACTCCTCCAGTCCGTCGGCCAGGAAGAGCCGGGCATGGCCACCCTGGGCCGCGTCGGCTTCGCGACCCTCGGCCTCCAGACCTACCTGACGGCCGGCCCGAAGGAAACCCGCGCCTGGACCATCAAGCAGGGCGCCACGGCCCCCGAGGCGGCCGGCGTGATCCACACGGACTTCCAGCGCGGCTTCATCAAGGCCGAGGTCATCTCCTTCGCGGACCTGGTCGAATGCGGCTCGGTCGCCGAAGCCCGCGCCAAGGGCAAGGCCCGCATGGAGGGCAAGGACTACCTCATGCAGGACGGCGACGTGGTGGAGTTCCGCTTCAACGTGTAGTCGTGCACTTGCTGCACGTGATGTGATTGGTCAAGTGTGCAGCTCAGAAGGGGTCGGACTCTGTGGAGTCCGACCCCTTCGTCGTCACCGTGCTGGATGGGTGCTGGATATTCTGACGTGGGGTCAGCGGGTAATCAGGTCTCGTAAACGGTGGACCGGTGTCCCACGTGAACGACCCAGATCACCAGCTCGCCGTTGTCGATCGTGTAGACGATGCGGTAGTCGCCTATGCGAAGGCGCCGTCGTTCCGGCTGTGACACGAGTGCGGTGGTGTTGAAGCCGAGGGGATCGGTCTCCAGCTCGGTCAGCTTGGCCAGGATGCGCAGCGCCATGTCGCGGGGGATCTTCCGAAGCTCGGCCTGCGCCTCGGGGCGGAAGACGGTTCGGTGCTCACTCACCGCGCGCCAGCGTCTCCCTCATGATGTCCTCGATCGGGATGCCGGGTGCTGGGTTGGCCATGCGCTCGTCGATGATCCGGTTGATCTCGCGCTCTTCCCACTCCTGGTACTTGCGCAGCACCTCGATGGAGACCACGGCGGCGACTTCCTTGCCTCGGCGCGTGATCACGGTGGGTACGTCGTCGCGGTCGGCGCGCTCCACGACCTCCGCCAAGTGCGCACGCACGTCGCGGATGGACTCTATGGGCAGTGGCTGCGTCATGCGCTCAAGGGTACCGAATGTCCCATGTGTACACAAGGGCTACCGTGGTGCTGGGCAGGTCGCCTCGACGCGCGCGTGCTGGATGTGCTGGATGAGCGCGCACCGTGCTGCAGTGCCGGGGTCCGGCATCGAGCGGGTCATTTCGACCGTGCTGGACGAGGCCCACAGATTCGACGTCCTGCGGCAGCCCGGCCGGCTCGGGCGCACCGGGCGTTTCACGCCTTGACGACTTCTACTGCGGGGTCGCAGAGCAGTGTCAGGTCCTCGGGGTCGGAGGTGAGGACGGTGACCGGCTGGGGCGCGGCGCGGGCGATGACGGCGAAGGCGGCGTCGATGGCGTACGTGTGGCCATGGAGATGGTGGGTGCGAAGGAGGGCGGCGGCCTGGTCGGTGACCTCCTTGGTGACGTCGCGAACGTCGATGCGGGAGAGGACCCACTTGATGCGGGCGGGGTGGATGCGCTCGTAGTCGGCCTCAAGGGTGGTCATGGCGCAGCAGAGCGCGGGCCGCCTCGACCTCTTCGCGGGTGAGCTCGTCATTGTCGGTCTCGAAGTCGGCGACGATCTGCCGGAGCTTGTCCATGGCGACCCGTTGTTCGAGGGCCTCTGCGACGTAGGCGGAGAAGCCGCCAGGGCCGACGTGGGCGCGCACGGCCTCGGCGAGGTCCTCGGGCAGGCTGATCGAATACTTCCTGCTACTACTCATGATGCCGATCCTGCCAGTGGCAGTAAATTGTTGGGTGAGAGTGGCCGCGAGTGGTGCTCGGCGCCTCGCCGGAGGAAGCCGGTTCGCAGGCAGTCCGCAGAGCACCCGAAAGTGCCCGGATCGGTCCGCAGACATTCCGCTTCAACGTGTAATCGGCGTGCAGGTCGGAAGGGGTCGGATCCTCCCGGGGTCGGCCCCCTTCGTCGTGGCCGTACTGCGGCAATCAGGTCTCGTAACGGTGGACCGGTGTCCCATGTGAACGGCCCAGACCGCCAGCTCTCCGTTGTCGATCGTGTAGACGACGCGGTAGTCACCGACGCGCAGACGGCGCCGTTCCGGCTGTGACACGAGTGCGGTGGTGTTGCAGCCGAGTGGGTCGCTCTCCAGCTCGGTCAGCTTGGCCAGGATGCGCAGCGCCATGTCGCGGGGAACCTTCCGGAGCTCGGCCTGCGCCTCGGGGCGGAAGACGGTCCGGTACTCACTCACCGCGTGCCAGCGTCTCCCTCATGACGTCCTCGATCGGGATACCGGGGGCCGGATTGGCCATGCGCTCGTCGACGATCCGGTTGATCTCGCGCTCTTCCCACTCCTGGTACTTGCGCAACACCTCGATGGAGGCGACGGCGGCGACCTGCTTGCCGCGACGGGTGATGACCGTGGGCACTGCGGACCGCGTGGTCCCGCGATGGCCGACCGCCCATAAGCCCCCCTCCCGAGTGGTGCGGGAGTGGTACGTTATTAGGTACCACTTGAGGGAAGGGTCAGGTCATGTCCATCACTGCGAGCGAAGCCCGCAAGGAACTCTTTCCGCTGATCAAGAAGGTCAACGAGAACCACGAGGCCATCGAGATCGTCTCGAAGCACGGCAACGCCGTGCTCATCTCGGCCGAGGACTATGCGGCGCTGCGCGAGGGCTCGTACCTGCTGCGCTCGCCGGCGAACGCGCGTCGGCTGCTCAAGGCGTACGAGAACGCCCTGGCCCACGTCAATGTGTCGGAGCGGCAGCTGATCGATCCGGACTCGGCGGACGCTGGTGCGGGTGCCGCGTGAGGCTCGTCTTCGAGGATCAGGGCTGGGAGGACTACACGTCCTGGCTCAAGAACGACCGCAAGATGCTCGCCCGGATCAACAAGCTCATCGAGGACGTCAGGCGTGACCCGTTCACGGGCATCGGTAAGCCGGAGCCGCTGAAGTATCACCTGCCCGGGGCGTGGTCGCGGCGGATCGACGACGAGCACCGCCTCGTCTACCTGGTGACGGACAAGGAGATCGTCGTCCTCGCTGCCCGCTACCACTACTGATCGCCGGTGCTGGGATGGTGCTGGTGATCAGCTTTCAGTTGTTGCGCGGTGGGGTGAGCTTGTCGAGGTCAAGGGTGATCTCGAAGGGCACCGGGCGGTGGAGGGTGTTCCGGAAGATGCCCGCGGGGGCGTAGGCGCCCGTGGGCTCGTCGAGCTCGTAGGCGTGGACCACAGGAGCGCCGTCCTCGTCCTCGATGCACCAGTAGTGCGGGATGCCGGCCTCGGCGTACTTGCGGAGTTTCACCGTGCGATCGCGGTGGGCCGATTCCGGGGAGACGACCTCGATGACGAGCTGGACGTCCTCCGGTGCGAACCAGGTGCGGTCGCCGTCGAAATCGGCCGTCGTCACCAGCAGGTCCGGTTCGGGACGGTTGCGCGGGTCGAGCTTGATGGTCATTTCGCGGCCGACCCTGTGTCCCACTGGGGCCTGAGCCCTGAGGGCCAGCGTGAGGTCGGTGACGATCTCTCCGTGCCACCAGCGTTGGGGCGACATCATGAAGACGAGGGCTCCGTCGATCAGTTCGGTGTGGCGCGGTGCTTCCGGGAGGCGGTCCAGGTCCTCCGCGAACCAGCCTTCCGCGCGCGGCGGGCGCATCCAGTCGGGCAGTGCGGTCATGGCTTCACGGTAGCGGCTGCCGCCGTCCCGGGGGCCCGGCTCCGCGGGAATCCAGGCGGCGGAGGAAGGCGAGGACGCCTGCTGAGCCTGCGGACCAGGTGGCGGTGGAGGTGGTCAGGGTGCTGTCCGGGAACGTGGGGCGGGAGCTCGGGCCGCCGCTGCGGCTCAGGATGATCAGCGCGACCTTCTCGGCGGCGTCCAGGAATTCCTCGGCGTCGCGGGCGTGCGCGACGTCCAGCAGGAGCTCGCCGACGCCCGACAGGCCGCAGCACTGGCCGACCAGGGGCATGCGCGGGGCGAGCGCCGCGCAGGTGCGGGCGCTGCGCTCGGCCAGGGTCAGGTAGCCGGGTTCGTCGAGGAGGGCGGCGGCCCGGGCGAGGACCGTGCCGATCCCGGCGAGGCCGCGGCACCACGAGCCGTAGCGGCGCGTCGCGCCCGGTGCGCCCGCCGCCGCGATGACGTCCGGGGTGCGCGCGGCGAGCTGCGCGCACGCCCGCCGGGCCCGGTCGATCGCGGCGGGGTCGCCCGTGGCGGCGCCGTACTCCAGCAGGAAGTGCGCGACCCCCGCCGTGCCGTGCGCGATGCCCTCGCCCAGTGCGGCGCCGCCGGGCGTGCCCGGGCCCGTGGTCGACAGCCGGGCCTCCCCGGACGCGAGCATCCGGGCGCACTCGGCGGCGAGGGCGAGGTGGTCGCCCGCAGCGCCGGGGTGTCGGGCCAGGAGGAGGTGCCCCAGGCCGATCCCGGCGGCGCCCTCGATCAGGTCGGCTTCCGGCGGCCCGCCGTCCGGAGTGCGGGTGGGGAGGAGGGGGACGGGCGGGAGGGACGGGCGCGGTGCACCCGCCGACGTGAGGAAGAGCTCCACGCCGGTGTGGCCCGAGTAGAAGCCCGGCGACATGCTCTTGGACCTCGGCTGCGCCGCGGTCCACCGCGCCAGTGCGGCCACGGCGTCGCGCACGCCCGGCCGGTTCCGGTGGTGGAGGAGTTCCAGGCCGAGCCCGGAGGTGCCGCCGTAGACGTCGATCGGTGTCGGGACGTGCAGGCGGGCGGCGCGCACCGGGTCCACGATCCGCAGTGCCTCCTCGACGCAGAAGGCCGTGGTGTGCTCGATGATGTCCGTCAGCCGGTCGGCGTCGAGCCGGTCCCCTCGGTGTGGTCGGTGCGAGGGGCCCGGACCGTTGCTGCCGCTGCCGCCGCTCGTGCCGGACGGGTCGCCGCGGAGCCGGGCCGCGGTGGCGGTCCGTACGGTCGGGGTCAGGCTCATCAGGCCGGTGATCGCCGACCGGATCCCCTGGTGGGCCGGGCCGGGCAGGGCCCAGGCCAGGGCGTCGAGGGTCCGGTCCCGGTTGACCGCGGCGTCGGCGTCGACGATCACGGGGTCCAGGCCGGTGGCGGCGAAGCACAGGGTCGCGCCCAGGGCGTAGTAGTCGTCGGCGGAGGCGGCCGGCCCGGTCGCGGGGAGGACCGGCCCGCCGTAGCCGGGGGTCGCGCCGCCCGGGCCGGCGCCGTCCCGCTCGCTGATCCCGAAGTCGATCAGGTGGCACCGGCCCGCCCCGTCGAGGACCACGTTGTCGGGCTTGAGGTCGCGGACCACGACGCCCCGGGCGTGGACCTCGTCGAGGGTCCGCAGCAGGCGGGTGGCGAGGTGGGTGAGGGTGAGCACCCCGTAGGGGCCGTTCTCCTGGACGTCCCGGCGCAGGTCCCGGTCGCCGCAGTCGGTCAGCACCAGGTACTCGTCCGGCGCGTGCAGGAAGTAGTCCAGGCCGCGCGGCACGCCCGGGACGGAGTCGAGCGCGGCGAGGATCCGGCGTTCGTTGCGCAGCCGGTCGCGGGTGTCCGTACCGGCGGCGTCCTCGGACACGAAGGCCCGCGCCTGCTTGATCACCACGGGGCGTCCGGTGGCCCGGTCCAGGGCGCGGTAGACGTTCCCCTGGGGCTTGCGGACGATCCCGGCCGTGACCGCGTAGCGGCCGCCCACGCCGAAGCCGAAGCCGAAGCCGAAGCCGAAGCCGAAGCCGAAGCCGAAGCCGGAGCCGGAGCCGGCGCCGGGTCCCGGTCCCGGTCCGGCCGCCGCCTCCGGAGTCGCCGCGGGCGGCGCCGCGGGGGCCGGCGCGAAGGGGTCCTCGGCCCAGGGCGGGCAGCGGTACGCGTTGCTCGCCAGCCCGTCGAAGAGCTGGCCGTCCGGTCCGGCCATGACCGATTCGAGCCGCCCGCTGCGGCCGGTCCGGTAGTCGCCGGTGAAGGGCCCGTAGCGGTAGTAGACGGGTGCGTGCGGATCGACCTGCCGGTCGCTGACGACCCGTGGCCCCTCGCGGCCGCGCAGTACGTCGACCAGCTCCGCGGCCAGGGCGACGACGGCGCCGGGGCCGGGATAGACGGTGATCGCCTTGCCCACGAGGCCGGGGCCGGACGCCCCGGAATTGATGGTGCGCAGCGTCTGTCGGTCCTTGGCGAACTTCGCGTGGCACACGTGCCGGCGCAGGACGGGCAGGACGAGGGCGCACACCTCGGCGAGCGCGCCCGGGCGGGCCGACACGTGCAGCTTCCAGCCGTGGTCCATCGCCGGCATCCGCGGGTCGTTCAGGTACGACCACGTGTCGTCGGACCAGCCGGCCGCGCCGGCGACGGACCCGGTCACCGCTAGGAGTTGTTCTCGCAGGCGAAGCGGGTGGTGGCGGTCACCCACGGGTCGGCGAGACAGGCGGTGTGCTCGCGGTCGCCGCGGTCGTCGTCCTCGAACGCGATCGTCTCGTCGTCGACGAGCAGCGGACCCGCGTCGAGGAACTCGTCGAGCTCCGCGATCCGCGCGGTGGCAGTGGCAGTGGCAGTGGGCATGTGACGCCTCCGTGTCGTGTGTCCTGTCGTACGTGCTCAGGCGGGTGCCCGATCCCCCGAAGGTAGGGAGGCCCGGTCCGGCCGACCAGGGCCAAAAGCGCAGCCTCCCCGGCGGTGGGGCACGTTCGGATCGATCTGGGTTCCGGTGGTCATTTGGTGAGATGCAGGTCATTTATTTGCCTGGATTTGAAACCTCGGGCCGGATTCGGCCATCAGGAGTAGAGGGGATGCCCCGCCGTTCTGTCCCGCGAGGGCAGTCATGACCGTTCGGAGCGATGTCAGTGCACCAGTACCCGCAGCGCCAGCGGCCCGATGACCAGCCGTCCGGGGGCCGGCCGTACGAGCCGTACGGGGCCCAGCCCCACCAGGACCAGCCGTACGGCGCCCAGCCCTACCAGGACCAGCCGTACGGCGCCCAGCCCTACCAGGACCAGCCGTACGGCGCCCAGCCGCACGGCGGTGAGTACGGGGCGGGCGGCTCCGGTCGGCGCGGCGGCCGGACCCCGCGGCCCAAGCGGTCCCGGCGCGCGGTGTGGATCAGCGCGGCCCTCGCCGTCGTGCTGCTGGCGGGCGGCGGCTTCGGGGCCTGGAAGGCGGGCTGGTTCTCCGGCGACGGCGACCCGGTGAGCTTCGGCAAGACCCCGCCCCCGGCCGCGGACGCCAGTACTCCGGGCGGAGGCCGGTCGGCGAAGCCCAGCGGCGACCCGGACGTGCAGCTGCCGACGGGGCCGAAGGCGGACTTCAAGCAGACCGGCAGCCTCGACGACGGCACGAAGATAGCCAAGACCCGGCTGACCGGGGCGAAGTCCGGCTTCACGGGCGACGTGTGGGTGTGGGCGCCGAAGGAGTACGACGAGCCGAAGTACGCGAAGAGCGCCTTCCCGGTGATGATCGCGCTCCCCGGCGGCAACGGCTTCCCCAGCAACTACTGGTCCGACCGCAGCCTCGGCCTCCAGAAGGCCATCAGCGACGGCGTCCAGGCGGGCACCAGCCTGCCGTTCGTGCTGATCATGCCGGTGCTGAACCCGGACGAGAAGAACTACTACGACGGCTCCGACATCCCGGGCCAGCCCAAGATGGGCACCTGGATCGCCGATGACATCCCGGACTTCGCCCGGGCCAATTTCCGCACCTACAAGTCGCGCGACGGCTGGGCCTTCATGGGCTCCTCCTCCGGCGCCTTCGTCGGGCTCAAGCAGGTGCTCCAGCATCCGGACCGGTTCAAGGCCGTGATCGCGAGCGGTGGCGAGATAGTCCCCGATTCCCCGCTGTGGAAGGGGGACACCCAGCTGATGGACGAGAACAACCCGCGCAAGCTCGCCCAGAAGCTCATCGACACCAAGGGCCCCGAGGTCTACGTCAACTTCCAGCTCGGGACCAAGGAGAAGGACCGGGCCCGGATGGAGAAGTTCCAGGCGGAGTTCGGCAAGGGCCCGGTCAAGGTCACCATCCGGGACATCCAGAACGGCGAGCACAACGGCTGGCACTACGTGCGCGGCATGAAGGAAGGCTCGCTGGAGTGGATCAGCAAGGCGATGAAGGGCCCCAAGCCCGCCGAAGGCTGACCCCGGCCGCGCCCCGGCCCCGTGCGCCCGTGCCCCTGTGCCCCGTGCCCCCGTGCCCCCGTGCGCCCCGGCGCACGGCGCGTTAGATGCACGTCACGGTCGTCCCAGGCAACCCGACCCGCCGATAGTCCCTCTCATAGGGGTGTAAGGGGGACCAAACGGTCCTGCCCGCCCTCGTAGCGGGCGCCGGAAAGGAAACGGGACACTTCCGTGCAGCAAGACCAGCAGCTCGACCACCCGCAGTCGGACCCGCAGTCGGACCCGCAGTCGCAGGGCGGCCCCTCGACCGGGGGCGGCCGTCGCAAGCACCCCCGCCGCCGCCTGATCGGCGGCGCGCTGGCCCTGGCCCTGACCGCCGGGGGCGGCGCGGCGGCGTACGGGTTCGGGCTCTTCTCCGACATAGGCGACCCGATGTCCTTCGGCCGGGTCCAGGAGACCGCGAGCGACGTCACCGACGCCCACGCGGATACGGGTACGGGTGCGGGTGCGGTGAACGGCGTACGCATGCCCACCGGCCCCCGGGCCGCCTTCGAGCGCTCCAGCCGGCTCCCCGACGGCACCGAGATCGGGAAGACCACCCTGGTCGGGAAGAAGTCGGGCTTCACGGGCGACGTGTGGGTGTGGGCGCCGAAGGAGTACAACGATCCGCGCTACGACAAGAGCGCCTTCCCGGTGCTGATCGCCCTGCCCGGCGGCCGCGGCTACCCCACCAACTACTGGGGCACCGGCCCCGGCCTCGGCCTCCAGCAGGCCGTGATCGACGGGGTGAAGTCGGGCAAGAGCCTGCCCTTCCTGCTCGTCATGCCGGTGATCAACGCCGACACGAAGCACCACTTCGACGGCTCGGACATCCCGGGGGAGCCCAGGATGGGCACCTGGATGGCCGATGACGTGCCGGATTTCGTGAAGGCCAATTTCCGTACCTTCACCTCCCGCGACGGCTGGGCCTTCATGGGTTCCTCCTCCGGCGGGTTCGGCGCCTTCAAGCACGTCCTGAAGTACCCGGACCGGTTCAAGGCGGTCATCGCCAGCGGTGTCGACTTCGTGCCCGATTCCCCGCTGTGGAAGGGCGACGTCAAGGCGATGGACGAGAACAACCCGGAGAAGCTGGCCGAGAAGCTGATCAAGGCGGGCGGTCCGGACGTCTACATCAACTTCCAGATCGGCACCAAGGAGAGCGGCCGGGACAAGGCCGAGAAGTTCATGCGGGACTACACGAAGGGCCCGGTGCACACCCGCCTGCAGGTCATCCAGGATGGTGAGCACAATGGGAAGTCGTACGTCCGTGGCATGAGGGAGGGTTCGCTGGAGTGGATCAGCAAAGTACTGCTGCCCCCGACCCCCGGACCGAGCGCGAGCACGGGTCCTGGGACGGGCCCCGCGACGGCTCCCGCCACGACCCCCGCGGCCCCGGCCACGGCCCTGGCTCCCGTTTCCGCCGCGCGATGAGCAAGCCGGTGGTGATGGGCGCGTCCGCCGCGGCCGCCGGGCTCGTGGCGGTCGTCGCCGTCGTGGGCTTCGACTCGGCCGGTGCCGAGAAGCCCGAGGCGATGCCCTTCCCCACCGTCGGCGTGCTGATGGCCAACGGGGAGCACTGGTGCACGGCGAGCGTGGTCGACAGCCCCAAGGGCAACGTCGTCGCCACCGCCGCGCACTGCGTGGCCCCGGCGGGTGAGGACGGCTCGCCCGGCGAGGTGGCCCACGACGGCCTCGCCATCGGCGAGCTGTCCTTCGCCCCGGCCTTCTCCGGCGAGGGCAAGGGCTCGCAGCCCCTCGGGCGCTGGAAGGTCAGCGCGATCCACGTGGACGACCGCTGGACGAAGTGGGGTGACGACACCGCCGACTTCGCCTTCCTGACCGTGGAGCCCGACAAGAGCGGCCGCACCCTCCAGCAGGCGGTCGGCGACGGCGAGGCGCCGACCCCCGACTGGGCCTCGGGCTACGAGCGCGACGTCACCGTGGTCGGCTACCCGGACTCGGCCTTCAACCCGAAGAACCGGCCGGTCTCCTGCACCACCCAGACCGCGCACGACACCGAGGACCCGAACATGCTCCACATCAGCTGTGCGGGCTTCTGGACGGGCACCAGCGGCAGCCCCTGGATCGCCGACCGGGGCGGCCCCGGCTCGCCCGGCCGCATCATCGCGGTGCTGAGCGGCGGCGACACGGACGTGGACTCCACGGCCGCGCTCTTCGACGGGCGCGCGAAGGCCCTGTACGAGCGGGCCGCCCGCGGCTGACCGGACCCGCGGCCCGGCCCTGTGCCGCCCGGCCCCCCGGCCCCGCCCGGCGGCGGCCCCGGTCGGTCGACGCTACGTGCGGCGCTCGGTGCTCACGATCACGCACACCGCCGCCACCACGATCCCGCCGCCGACCAGGATCGGCCAGGTCAGCTCCTCGCCCAGGACCAGCGCGCCGAGGGTGACCGCGACGACCGGATTGACGTAGGCGTAGGTCGACACGAGCGAGAGCGGCGCCGACTGGAGCAGCCATACGTACGCCGTGAAGCCGACCAGCGAGCCCACGAGGATCAGGTAGCCCAGCGCCAGCCACGAGCGGGTGGAGAAATCGGCCGGGTCGAGACCGTGCTGCTCGCCCCGAGCCAGGCCCACCAGGAGGGCGGCGGCGCCGCCCGCGAGCATCTCGTAGGCGCTGGCGGCGAAGGGGTCGGCCGGCATCGGCAGCCGGTTCGAGGAGTACGAGCCCAGCGACCACAGCAGCGACCCGGCCAGGATCGTCAGCACGCCCCACAGCTCCACCTCGCCGCTGAGCCCCGGGCTGGTCAGCACGGTCAGCCCCGCGAGGCCCACGAGCACGCCGCCCAGCGTGCGCACCGGCGGCCGGTCGCCCCCGGTCAGGCGGAGCAGCACCACCCACATCGGCACCCCGGCGACCAGCAGCGCGGCCAGACCGGACGGCACGGCGGTCTCGGCCAGCACCACCAGGCCGTTCCCGCCGAGGACCAGCATCAGGCCCACCAGCACGGCCGAACCCAGCTGCGCCCGGGTCACCCGGAGCGCGGCCGGGCCGGACCGCCAGGCGACCAGGGCGGTCAGCAGCACGCCGGCCGAGAGGAAGCGGGCCCCGGCGGAGAGGAAGGGCGGCATCGTCTCCACGACGACGCGGATGCCGAGGTAGGTCGAGCCCCACACGACGTAGACGAGGGCGAGGGCGGCCCAGACGGCGCCGGAGGCCGCCCGGGGCCGGGGGGAGTCGATGAGGGTCGTCACCCCGGGATCCTACGATCGGACCGGCGGACCCTCGTACGGGCGGCACCCGCCTGTGTCAGCTCGCCCCGGGCCCGCCCCGGGCGGGCGCGGGGACACCGCCCCGTGCCCGCGAGGATCAGCCCTTGAACAGGGAGTTCACCTCGCCGTAGGAGAGGGACCCGGAGAGCGCGCCGTAGGTGCCGCCCGAGAGCAGCTCCTCGGTGGCGCGCCGGACCACGGCGTACGCGGCCTCCGCGACCCACGAGCCGAGGCTGACCCGGGCCACGCCCAGCTCGCCCAGCGCGGCGACGCTCGGCGCGTCGGGGCCGACCAGCACGTTCAGCGGGGCGTCGATGCCGCGGGCCAGCTCGGTCACGGTCGCCGGGTCGTACACGCCGGGCACGAAGATGCCGCTGGCCCCCGCCTCCAGGTAGGCGGCGGCGCGGGCCAGGGTCTCCTCCACCCGGGCCGGGCCGGGCTCGCCGAGGCCGAGGAGGTAGGTGTCCACGCGGGCGTTGATGTAGAGCGGGACGTCGAGGGCGTCCGCGGCCGCGCGGGCGGCGGCGAGGCGCTCGACCTGCTCGGCGGGGTCCCGGAAGCGGTCCTCGATGTTGACCCCGACGGCTCCGGCGGCCAGCACCCCGGCGACGGTCTGTCCGACCCCGTCGGCGTCGGCGCCGAAGCCGCCCTCGATGTCGGCGGTCACCGGTACGTCGACGGCGCCGACCACGCGGGCGATCAGGTCCAGGGCGCGGTCCCGGGCCAGCAGGTCCCCGTCGGGGGAGCCGAGGGACCAGGCGACACCGGCGCTGGTGGTGGCGACGGCGGGGGACCCGGCGGCCTCGACCAGGCGGGCGCTCGCGACGTCCCAGGCGTTGGCGAGGGCGAGCGGGGCGGCGGGGGTGTGCAGGGCGTGGAAGGCGCGGACGCGGGAGAGGTCAACGGACTTAGTCATGCGGGCATTTCATCAGAAGGGGGCGGCCCGGGGCTGGCGAAAACCGGACATCTGCGTGGACCGGAGCCATGCCTCCCGGGCCCCATGGGGCCCGGGAGGCATGGCCGCATGGCCGCGGTCAGGGGGCCAGGCCCGTCTTGGCGCCGGCGCCGCAGAGCGGGACGACCGCCGAGCGGCCCGCGAGCGGGTCACCGGGCGCGCCCGGGCCGACCGCGGCCCAGCACGCCACGCCCGTCGGCTCGACGAAGAGCCCCCGCGCCGCCAGGTCCCGCTGGGCCGCACGGATCTGCTCCTCGGACACCGTCAGGAAGGTGCCCCCCGACTCCCGCACGGCCGCCAGGATCTGCCGGGCCCGCGGCGGGGCCGGGATCGCGATCCCCTCGGCCAGCGTCGGTACGGGGTCCGGGACCGGGGCCGTCGGTTCGCGCTCGCCGGCGGCGAAGGCCCGCGCGAGCGGAGCCATGGCCTTCGCCTGGACGGCGATCAGCGCGGGGGCCCGTACGCCCGCGCGCGCCAGCTCCCGGGCCGCCAGCGCCGCGCCGAGCAGCAGCGTGCCGTTGCCCACGGGCACCACCAGGGCCTCGGGCAGCTCGCCGCCCAGCTCCTCCCACAGCTCGTACACGTACGTCTTCGTGCCGTGCAGGAAGTAGGGGTTGAAGACGTGGCTCGCGTAGAAGACGCCCGGCTCGTCGGCCGCCGCCCGCGCGGCGCGGGCCGCCGCCTCGCGCCCGCCCGGCACCACCCGGACCCGCGCCCCGTGCGCCCGCATCTGCTCGGTCTTCTTCTCCGAGGTGCCCTCGGGCACGAAGACCTCGCAGGGGAGGCCCGCCCGCGCGCTGTAGGCCGCGACGGAGGTGCCGGCGTTGCCACTGCTGTCCGCGACCACGTGCTGCGGACCGAGCCGTCGGGCCAGCTCGGCGAGCATCACCGCGCCCCGGTCCTTGAAGGACAGGGTCGGCATCAGGAAGTCGAGTTTGGCGGAGATCCGCCCGGTCAGCGGGACCAGCGGGGTGCGCCCCTCGCCGAGGGTCACCGCGGGCGCCCCCGGCAGCGGCAGCGCGGACCCGTAGCGCCACAGCGAGTTCGGCCCGGAGTCCAGCTCGACGGCCTTCGGCGGCTGCGGCGCGAAGTCCAGGTCCCAGGGGCCCGCGCAGACGGGGCAGCGCCAGGGCGCGGTGCGGACGTCGGCGCGGGCGCCGTCGTCGGGGCAGATGTAATCGGGAAGTGCGTGCGTCATGCGCGAACGGCTCCGCTCCGTCGGGTCTTCCACGGGCCCGGTCCCGGGCTCCGTCGTGGACTCGTGCAGGGTTCGGGGGTGGCCCGTCTCCGTGACGGATCGTACGCGGGGGGTGTTCGCCGGGCGGGGGGCGTGGGGGCGAGCGGCCGGCCGACCGTTGCCCCTGCGTACTATTCGCGCAGTCGTTCGCGCAACGCCGCACCCCCCACACCCCCGCATGATGGAGCAGCTCACGCCGTGAGTACCCCGCCGCAGCCCCCTCCCCCGCCGCCGCCTCCGCCCCGCGATCCGTGGGCCGCCCCGCCGTACGGGGCCCCGTACGGCTCCGGCCACCCCGGCGCTCCGGCTCCGGGCGGCAGGCCGCCGCTCAACGGCTTCGCCCTGGCCGCGCTGCTGGTCGGGCTGCTCTGTTTCCCGCCGCTCGGAGTGGTCTTCGGGATCGTGGCGCTGGTCCAGATCGCCGCGCGCGGGGAGCGGGGCAGGGGCTTGGCGGTCACCGGGCTCGCGGTCTCCGTGCTGATGTCGGGCGCGCTGGCGCTCGTCGCTGTGGAACTGGTGGGTCCGGTCGGCGAGCGGCTGGCCCGGGCGGCCGATCGCGGCACGGCCGGTACGGGCGGCACGGGGAGCGCCGCCCGTGACGTGGAGGGGGATCCGGCGGACCTGGAGCAGGTACGGGCCGGGGACTGCTTCAACGTGCCGGGCGCGGACCTGCTCGCCGAGGCGCCCCTGGTCTTCAAGGTGGCGTGCACCCGCCCGCACCACGGCGAGATCACCGCGTCCTTCCTCGCGGACCCGGGCGCCTTCCCGGGCGAGGAGGCCCTCGCGGCGCGGGCCGAGGAGCGCTGCTGGCTGGCGCAGGACACCTACGCCATGGACACGTGGGCGCTGCCGGAGTTCGCGGAGATGTACTTCTTCGCGCCGAGCGAGGACGAGTGGGAGCAGGGCAGGCGCAGCGTGCTGTGCGTGCTCGGCACCACGGAGGGCGAGCAGCGCGGGAGCCTGAAGCGCGACGCGACGATGTTGACGGCCGGGCAGGCGTCCTTCCTGGGCGCCGCGAACCGGCTGGACTCCGCGCTGACGGCCGCCCCGGTGACCGACCTCAAGGTCTCGCTGCCCCAGTACCGGGCGTGGGCGGCCAAGGTGGAACCGGCGATGGCGGCCGAGGCCGCCGTGCTGCGCGAGTCCAAGGCCGGCGCGCCGGCCGACGCGCTGCTCAAGGAGGTCGAGGCGGCCCGCGTGCAGTGGCGGGCGGCGGCGGACGCGCAGCGGCCGGAGGACTTCCGCGCGGCGTGGAGCCGGGCGGTGGACGCGACGTCGGTCGAGACGGAGCGCACGCTGCGCGGGGCGCTCGGGCTGGCGACGAAGGTGCCGTCGTGGCTGGAGGATTCGGACGGTTCGGACACGGGCTGGCTCGACGGCGAGGGTGCCGGGTCGCAGTCGGTCTAGCCGGGACCAGGACCAGGACCATGACCGAGACCGTCACCCCGGCCGTCACCGTGAACGTCACCGAGATCATCGGCGCGGCTGTAACGCAGGGTAACGGGTTTCGGTGACCTGGCTTCATCACTTCGAGTGAAACTTTGGCCCTTGCTTGCGGTGCACAACCGTAGGTTGCCAGGCTGTAGCTGTCTGTCAACCTGATGGGAGTGGCTAGTGACTTTCGGTGAGCAGCCGGCCTATCTTCGCGTCGCCGGTGACCTGCGACGGAAGATCGTCGACGGGTCCCTGCCCCCGCATGCGCGGCTCCCTTCGCAGGCCCGCATCCGCGAGGAGTACGGGGTCTCCGACACCGTCGCCCTGGAGGCCCGCAAGGTCCTCATGGCGGAGGGGCTCGTCGAGGGCCGCTCCGGTTCGGGGACCTACGTGCGGGAGCAGCCGGTGCCGCGCCGGGTGGCCCGCGCCGGGTACCGCACGACGGGGGCGTCCACCCCCTTCCGGCAGGAGCAGGCGGACTCGGGCAGCCGCGGCACCTGGGAATCCAACAGTGAACAGACCGAGGCGCCGACCGAGGTCGCCGCACGGCTGGGCATCGAGCCGGGGGAGCGGGTGATGCGCACGCGCTACGTCTTCCGTGACGCGGGCGAGGCGATGATGCTCTCCACCTCGTGGGAGCCCCTGTCCGTGACCGGTCGCACGCCGGTGATGCTGCCGGAGGAGGGCCCGCTCGGCGGGAGCGGCGTGGTGGAGCGGATGGCCGCCATCGACGTCGTCGTGGACAACGTGGTGGAGGAGGTCGGCGCCCGGCCCGGGCTGGCCGAGGAGATCCTGGCGCTGGGCGGAGTGCCGGGGCACGTGGTGCTGGTGATCGGGCGGACGTACTTCGCCTCCGGCCGCGCCGTGGAGACGGCGGACGTGGTGGTCCCGGCCGACCGCTACCGCCTCGCCTACCACCTGCCGGTCCGCTAGTCCGCGACCCCGGCCCCGGCCCGGTCGGGTGCGGTGTAACGCCCCGGTCATGCGCGGGCCCCGGGTGTAACCCCGGGGCAATGCGGTGAGGTGACGGGCCGTCACGCGCGGGGCCTAGCCTCGGCGCGCATGACGGACGCCACCACCACCCCTGCCGCCGGCCCCGCCGCCACGCGCGGCGCCCCGGAGCCGGCCCGCCGCTACGCCCGGCTCGCCGCGGACGAGAGCCGTGAGGACTTCTCCCTGCGGTACGCGCCGCACTCCTACCGCCGCTGGGGTCCCGCCACGGTCGCCGGTACGGCACTCGGCGGGATCGCCTACCTCGCCGACTTCGCGATCGGCGCCTCCATCGTCTTCGCCTACGGCTTCACCAGCGGGCTCGCCGCGATCCTGACCGCGGCCGTGGTCATCTTCCTCACCGGCATCCCGATCGCCCGGGCGTGCGCGACGTACGGCCTGGACATGGACCTGGTCACCCGGGGCGCGGGCTTCGGCTACTTCGGCTCGACCCTCACGTCGCTCATCTACGCCTCGTTCACCTTCATCTTCTTCGCCCTCGAAGGCTCGATCATGGCCCAGGCCATGCACCAGGCCGTCGGACTGCCGCTGGAGATCGGGTACCTGCTCACCACCCTGATCGTCATCCCCATCGTCTTCCGCGGTATGGGCGCGCTCGCCAAGGTGCAGGCGTGGACCCAGCCCCTGTGGCTGGTCGGCCTGGTGCTGCCGTTCCTCGTGCTCGGCTTCGAGCATCCGGCGGCCTTCGGCGCGTTCGCGCACTTCGGCGGGGTGCGGGGCGCGGGGGCCGGCTTCTCCTGGATCGGCTTCGGCTTCGGCACCGGCATCGCCCTGTCCCTCATCGCGCAGATCGGCGAACAGGCCGATTACCTGCGGTTCATGCCCGCCCGGACCCCGGCCACCAGCCGCCGCTGGAAGCTCGCCGTGCTCGCCGCCGGACCCGGGTGGGTGGTCATCGGCGCGGCCAAGCAGCTCGGCGGCGCCTTCCTCGCCTTCGTCGCGCTCGAAGCGGTGGGCGAGACCCGGGCCCTGGAGCCGATCGCCCCGCAGATCGAGGCGCTGCGCCCCTGGCTCGGCGGCCTCGCGCTGCCCGCCGCCGCGCTCTTCGTCATCGTGTCCCAGGTGAAGATCAACGTCACCAACGCCTACAGCGGCTCGCTGTCCTGGTCGAACTTCTTCTCCCGGATCACCCACCGGCACCCGGGCCGGGTCTGGTACATCTTCCTCAACCTGGCCATCGCGCTGACGCTGATGGAACTCGACATGTTCGCGATGCTCGGCAAACTGCTGGGCTTCTACTCCAACGTCGGCATCGCCTGGATCGCGGCGGTCGCCGCCGATCTGGTCATCAACAAGCGGCTCGGGCTGAGCCCGCCGTACATCGAGTTCAAGCGCGCCTACCTGTACGCCGTGAACCCGGCCGGCTTCGGGGCGATGGTGATCGCGTCCACCGTGTCGATCCTGGCCTTCGCCGGGGCCTTCGGGACGTACGCGGAAGCCTTCTCGACCTTCATCGCGGCCTTCCTCGCGCTCGTCCTGTGCCCCCTGATCGCCTGGGCGACCGGGGGGAAGTACTACCTGGCCCGACCGAACACGCTGACCGGCCCGGGCGTGGAGGTCGCGGACGTCACCGCGACCCACACCTGCGGGGTCTGCGAGAGCGCGTACGAGCTCCCGGACATCGCCGACTGCCCCGTCCAGGCCGGGCCGATCTGCTCGCTGTGCTGTTCGCTCAACGCCACCTGCGGCGACGTCTGCCGCAAGGGCGCCGGGGAGGGCGCCGGGGGAGGAGCGGTCGTCCTGCCGCTGCCGACGGTGCGCCGGCTCTGAACCGGCGTGCGCGACCCTTTCGCACTCATGGCCGGATGAGTACGCCTGGGAGGTACCTCTTCGTGAAAAACCGTATCCGCTGAGTAAAGGTCGGGCGTAAGCTCGGGCATATGCGTAATGCGGTTTCCTGGGCAGGTACATCGGCGGAGGGTGGGGCGCGATGAGCGACAGCGGTGCTCTGCTCCCATGGCTGGTCATACGGCAGGACGACAACGGCAACCGCTACCGCGTGGGCCGTTACCCGACGCGCGCCGAGGCCCAGAAGGTCGTCGACAGCCTCGATGACCGCGGGCACAAGCAGCTCTACTGGGTCGAGCGGCTCGGGCAGGGCGCCACCACCGCCAACTGACCACGCGCCGGTGTGACATAGGCTCCGCCCATGACTGAACGCGTGGTCGTGGGCGGAGCCCTTTGCCGTGACGGGCGCCTGCTGGCCGCCCGACGCAGCGCCCCGCCCGAGCTGGCCGGCCGTTGGGAGCTGCCGGGCGGGAAGGCCGAACCGGGTGAATCCGTCCCCGAGGCCCTCGTGCGGGAACTGCGTGAAGAGCTGGGCGTGGAGAGCGAAGCCCTGGAGCGGATCCCGGGGGAGTGGCCCCTCAAGCCCGGCCTGGTGCTGCACGTGTGGACCGCGCGCCTGGTCTCCGGCGAGCCCGCGCCGCTGGAGGACCACGACGAGCTGCGCTGGCTCGGGCCGGACGAGTTGGACTCCGTGGACTGGCTCGACCAGGACCGCCCCGCCGTCGCCGAAGCCGGTCGGCGGCTGCGCGCGCAGTAGTTCGTCTCCTTCGGATCGTGTCGCCCCGGTGGTGGTGGTCGGTCGGCGCGCGCCGGGGTCAACGGCGCGTCACCGGGGCGCGGCAGCTGGAGCAGGGGCGGCGGAGGGGCGCGGGGGCGCGTACGGCTCACGGTGTAGGCCAGGTGCACCACTGTGCGCCGGTGCCTGGGGGGTCGGATGGTACGACGCCGCGAATATCGGGTATGTCGCTATTAGTCCCTATCTCGTCCCTCCTCGTCGCTGACGAACCGGACTGGGGTCCGCTGCTGGCCCGGGAAGTGATCGGCGTGATCGACACAGATGGTGAATGTGCCGAATGGGACTTCCCTGCCGAGCCCGGCGCCGTCCGCACCGCCCGCCACGCCGTGCGCGGCAAGCTCCGCGCCTGGGGTCTGGAGGCGGTGTGCGACGTCACCGTCCTGCTGGTCAGCGAGCTGGTCACCAACTCGCTGCGGTACGCCTCCGGCCCGATCGGGGTCCGATTGGTACGGCGCGATTCCGCCACCGCCCAACCCGCCGCGGGTCCCGCCCTCCTCGTGGAGGTCTCTGATCCGCTTCCGGATCCGCCGCGCGAGCGGGTCGCCGCACCCGACGACGAGGGCGGTCGCGGGCTGCACCTGGTGGCGGTTTCGGCGCAACGATGGGGGACCCGGCACGGGAAGTCGGGCAAGACAGTGTGGTTCGAATTGGCCCTACCTGGTGAGTAACAAGGAGAAGGGTCTCTGACGATCATCGGGTGTGGCTCGAAATGAACGAGACCGTGCTGTGATCGTGAACGCCGTGCCGAGCGTGCCCGTGGTGCTGAATACTGCGGTCATGGCCGGTCCGGTTGCGGTGAGCTGGAGGGGACGGTCGCGTGAGCGAAATACCTGCGCAGGCACATCAGGCCCATGTGTCAGGGGAGGCGTGGAACGACTCCTTGTGGCACAGCAGCCCGCCTGGCTCGATATATGACTACATAAAGGTCGCATCCTTCTCGATCGGGCCCGATGGCCTCATCGACCAGTGGAGCCTGCGCGCCGAGGAACTCTTCGGGCTGAGCGCCGCCGAAGCGGTGGGCCGCGATCCGGTCGATGCCTTCATGCCCCCGGAACTCCGCCCCGGCGCGCACCGCAGGGTCGCCGAGATCCTCGACGGCAAGGAGTGGACCGGCTTGATCCCGTTCCGCATCCCCGACGGGGACGGCGAACACGGCGTGGCCGAGATCTACGTGATGCCCACCCAGACCGAGACCGCCGAGCGGGCCGCGCTCTGCGTCGTGGTCGACGTACGCGCGCTGCGCCGGATCGAGTCCGACCTGGCGGCCTCTCAGGCGATATTCGGTCAATCTCCCTTCGGCTTCCTGCTCTTTGGTACGGACCTCACCGTGCAGCGCGCCAACCGCCGCTTCGTCACCGTCTTCGGGGGCGGGGTGGAGGAGCATCGGGGTCGCACCGTCCACGACTACCTGCCCCCGCACGAGGCCGACCGGATGGCCGAGGCACTGCGCCGCGTCCTGGAAACCGGCGATTCGGTCACCGACCTGCGCATCACCGGCGCGGCCCCCGGCAGCCGCGACAACCGGCACTGGTCCATCAACCTCTACCGGGTGCACGGCGGCAACGGCCTGCCCATCGGCGTCGCGGGCCTGGGCACCGATGTCACCCGCCGCCACCTCGCCGCCCGCGAAGCCGCGGGCGTGCGCCGCAACCTCGCCCTCCTCAACGAAGCGGGCCACCGGATCGGGAACTCCCTCGACCTGGAGACCACCGCCCGCGAACTCCTCGACGTCACCGTCCCCGGCTTCTGTGACCTGGCCGCCGTGGACCTCTACCAAGGGCTCCTCCTCGGCGACGACGACCGCGACCGCCCCGCCCGGCCGCACGGACCCGGGGTCCCCTCGCTCCCCGGGGGCGGTCCCGGGCGCGCGCCCTCCGCACCGCTGCGCCGGGTCGCCTTCGCCTCCGCCGTCTCCGACGCACCGCTGTCCGGGCCCGGGCCCGGCGCGCTGGTCGCCGTGGGCGAGGTCCACCGCTACCCGCCGGGCTCGCCCGGCACCCTGGCCCTGCGCACCGCCCGGACGCGGCTGCTGGAGGGCGCCGCGCCCGAGGACCTGATCCAGTCCACCCTCGTCGTCCCGCTCGTCGCGCACGACACGGTGGTCGGCCTGGCCCAGTTCTCCCGCACGAAGGGCAGCGAGCCCTTCGGCGAGCGGGACCGGGCCGTCGCCGTCGAGCTCGCCGCGCGGGCCGCCGTGTGCATCGACAACGCGCGGCTCTACCGGCGCGAACACGAACGCGCGCTGATACTCCAGCGCAGCCTGCTGCCCCCCGGCGATCCGGCCGCGGCGGGCCTCGACATCGCCTGCCGCTACCTGCCCGGCAACGCGGCGACCGAGGTCGGCGGCGACTGGTTCGACGTCATCGAGCTGCCCGGGCACCGCACCGCGCTCGTCGTCGGTGACGTGATGGGCCGCGGCCTGCGGGCCGCCGTCGCCATGGGTGAACTGCGTACGGCCGTGAGGACCCTGGCCCTGCTCGACCTCGAACCGGCCGAAGTGCTGACGGCCCTGGACGAGGTGGCCCGGGGCCTCGGCACCCCCGGCGGTTCGCAGCAGGCCTCGCGGGCGGCCCTGCAGTCCCGCGACGCCGACCGGAACGACCTGTCGGAGGTCTACCTCGCGACCTGTGTCTACGCCGTCTACGACCCGGTGACCAGGCGCTGCACCATAGCCAACGCGGGCCACATGCCGCCCGTGCTGGTCGAACCCGCCGAACCCGGGGGCCCGCCCCGGCCCGCGCTGCTGCTGGAGGTGCCGCCCGGCATGCCGCTCGGGGTCGGCGGCGAACCCTTCGAGGAGGTCGAGGTGGACCTTCCCGAAGGCGCGCTGCTCGCCCTGTACACCGACGGGCTCGTCGAATCCCGCGACCACCCGCTGGAGGAGGGCCTGCGCGGGCTGCGGGAGGCCCTGGCCGATCCGGTGCGGCCGCTGGAGGACGTCTGCGACCACGTCCTGAGCTCGCTGCACACCCGGCACGGCGAGGACGACATCGCCCTGCTGCTGGCCCGGGTCCAGGGGCTGCCGATCGACGCGGTCGGCGACTGGCAACTGCCGCGCGAGGCCCGGTCGGTGGGCCGGGCGCGGGAGCTGGCCCGGGCGAAGCTGCCCGCGTGGGGCCTGGAGGGGCTGCTCGACACGACGGAACTGCTGGTGAGCGAGCTGGTGACGAACGCGCTGCGGTACGGGGAGGGCGAGATCAGGCTGCGGCTGCTGTTGGACCGGACCCTGGTGTGCGAGGTGTGGGACGGGAACCTGGTGCAGCCCCGGCGGCGGCGGGCCCGGGACACGGACGAGGGCGGGCGCGGGCTGCAACTGGTCGGGCTGCTGTCGGCCGGGTGGGGCACGCGGCGCACGCACCGGGGGAAGACGGTGTGGTTCGAGCTGCCGTTGCCGGGGGTGGCGGGGGAGGCGGTCGCCGAGCTGTCGGCGGAGCAACTGCTCAGCATGTACGGGTAGTTCCGGGGGTCGGGTGTTCCGGGGCGGAGGCGGGTGGGTCCGTGCGGACCGCTCCCGGGGCTCCGCCCCGGACCCCGCGCCTCAAACTCCCCCAGCTACCGCTGGGAGGTGCCCCCGGGCGAGGCTGGATGGGGCCGGGCGGGGCTGGATCGGGGCTGGATCGGGGTGGGTGGGTCAGCCTGCCTTCAGGGCCGCCAAGCGGGCTTCGACCTCCGCGTTCTTGTCGAGGTCGTCCAGGGCCTCGAACTGGGCGTCCAGGGTGGAGGCGGCCAGTTCTTGCTTGCCGAGGGCCATCGCCTCCTCGCGGCGGACCTTGTCCTCGAAGCGGTTCAGGTCGCTCGTCGGGTCCATCACGTCGATGTTCTTCACCGCGTCCATCATCGTGTTCTGCGCCTGCGCCGTCTTCGCGCGCGCCACCAGCTCGTCGCGCTTCGCCTGGAGCTCGGTCAGCTTGGTCTTCATCGAGTTCAGCCCGGTCTTGAGCTTCTCGACGACCTCCGTCTGCGCCGCGATCGTCGGCTCCGCCGTCTTCGCCTCCTTCTCCGACTGGAGCTGTCGGCCCAGCGCGACCTTCGCCAGGTTGTCGAACTTGTCCGCGTCCGTCGGCGTGCCCGGGGTTCCCGCCGTCCGCAGCTCGTCGGCCCTGCGGCTGGCCGCCAGGGCCTTGGCGCCCCACTCGGCCGCCGCGTTCACGTCCTCCGCGTGGTCCGCCTCCAGCATCCGCAGGTTGCCGATCGTGGTGGCGACGGCCTGCTCCGCCTCGGAGATGTTGTTCGTGTAGTCCCGGATCAGCTGGTCCAGCATCTTCTGCGGGTCTTCCGCCTGGTCCAGCAGCGCGTTGATGTTGGCCTTCGCGAGCTGGGTGACGCGGCCGAGGATGGTCTGCTTGCTCATGGGTGCCTACTCCTGGTGTGAAGGGGTGTCGGTGACGTCAGAAGCGGCCGCCACCGCCCATCCGGCCGCGGGTGCCCCCGCCGCCGAAGGAGCCCGGACCGCGGCCGCCACCCCCGAAGCCGCCACCGCCACCGCCGCCGAAGCCGCCGTACCCGCCCCCGCGGCCGCCGCGGCCGCCGCCGCCGAGGATCTCGCCGAGGATGATCCCGCCCAGCACCGCGCCGCCCATGCCGCCCTGCTGCGAGCGGCGGCCGCCGTACGGGTCCTGGTACGCCCGCACGTCCGCCTCCGCCAGCTGCTGCGCCTGCCGGGCGAGCGAGTCCGCCTGCTGCGCCTCCGCCAGCGCGGCCGCCGGGTCCGAGCCCGTCACCGCGAGCGAGCGCTCCAGGTGCCGCTGGGCCTCCGCCAGCCGGGTGCGGGCCTGACTGCCGACGGCTCCGCGGCTGGTGGTGACGTAGTCCGTGGCCGCACCGATCGCGCTGCGGGCCGACAGCAGGGCCTGGTCCAGCAGGGCCGCGGCCCGCCCGCGGCCCGACTCGCGCTCCCGGGCTCCGGCGAGCGCCTCGTCCAGGGCCGCGTCGGCCTCCTCGATCCGGCGCAGGGCGTCGATCGGGTCGTACCGGCCCGCGCCCTGCTCCGCCCGTACGTCGGCCAGTACGGACTCCGCCCGGCCGATCCGGCCCCGCAGGTCCGCCGTGGAGACGCCCTCGGCGGTTCCCGTCAGCAGCCCGCGGGCGTCCGCGAGGTCGGTCTCGGTCTCGTTCAGGGCGCCGGTCAGTTTGCCGGCCGCCTCGGCCAGCTCCTGCGCGCGCCGCTCCACCGCGTCCACCAGGGTGGCCGCCTGGTCGACGGCGCCCTCGGCCGCCCGCACGTGCACGGCCGCCTTGCCGTTGTCCCCGCCGTCGACCGCGGCGCGCGCCTCGCCGAGGCTCGTGGTGGCGAACAGCAGCCGGTCCTTGGCCTGTTCGGCGTTGGAGGCCACGGGGGCGGACGCGGCATCGGCGTACCGCCGGGCCAGGGCGGTCAAGGTCGCCTCGGCCGTCGAGGTCCGGCCGGTCAGCGCGCGGAAGTGCGCCTGTACGGTCTCCAGCGCCTGCGGGGCGTTCTTCTCCAGGGCGCGCAGCCGGTCGAAGTCGGCCGATTCGGCGTCGAGGCGCCGGCTGGCCTCGGTGCAGCGCGCCACGATCTCGTCCAGCATCCGGCGCCGGGTCGCGTCGTCCTCGGGATAGGCGTCGTCGAGCTGCTGGCGCAGCCGGAAGGCGTGCGTCAGCTCGTCCTTGGCGTAGGCCACGGCCGCGGTGAAGGGCCCCACCGCCGCCTCGCCGAACTGGGCCGAGGCGAAACCGAGTTCCTCGGTGCTGGTGCGGACCGCGTCGTCGGTCTCCACCAGCAGCGACTTGGCCTCGGCGTCGAGTTCGGCGAGCGGGAGCCGGGGCGGGCCCTGCTCGCCCCAGCCCGAGCGGGCCGTCGTACCGCGGTCGGTCGGGCCCTTGCGCTTGCGGCGGTTGTAGGCGTAGGCGCCGAGCGCGCCCGCGGCGCCGACCGCGATCACGGGGAGGACGAGGTCACCGGCCCCGCTCTCGCCGCCCGCCCGGTCCCCACCGGGATCGGCCACGCCCGGGGTGATCGCGGGCACCGGTACCGGCCGTCCCGCGAGCACGGCGTCGTAGCCGTCCGCCGCCCCGATCGCCGCGCCCGCCCAGTCGTTCTCCTTCAGAGCGGGCTCGATGGCGGTACGGGCGACGGACGCCAGCTGTTCCTTGGTGAAGCCGGAGTCGACGTCGGCCGAGTAGGCGTACTGCCGGGCCCCGGTCGCGACGGCGAGCAGGACGTCGTTCTGCCCGAGGCCGCTGCGCTGCGCGGTGGCATCGGCCCAGCTCTGGGCGGAACGTCCGGAGAAGTCGCGGACGTACGCCACGAACAGCTGGACGCGCTGGTCGGTGTACAGCTTGTCGAGGGCGGCGGCCACGGCGGGCTCGCGGTCGCCCAGGGCGCCCACCCGGTCGGTGATCTGCCCCTGCTGCGACAGGGTGACGGGATCGTCGGCCCGGGCCGGCGGGGCCCCGGCCGCGCCCTGGCCGCCGAGCGCGAGCAGCGCGGCGGCCAGGGCGAGCGCGGCCCGCAGGGATATCCGGGAGGTGGCGCTCGGCTTCGTCCTGCTTCTCGGCGGGATCACATTTGGGAGGTTATGGGGGGTTTCGCGCCCCCGCACCCCGAGCACCCGCCCCCCGAGGTCAGTCCTTGCGGCGGCCGATCTTCGAGCCCAGCCAGACCAACGGGTCGTACGTGCGGTCGACCACCCGCTCCTTCAGCGGGATCAGGGCGTTGTCGGTGATCTTGATGCCCTCGGGGCAGACCTCCGAACAGCACTTGGTGATGTTGCAGTAGCCCAGCCCGTGCTCTTCCTGGGCCGTCCGCTTGCGGTCCAGGCCCTGCTCGGCGGCCGCGTCCAGCGGGTGCATGTCCAGCTCCGCCACCCGCATCAGGAACCGCGGCCCCGCGAAGGCGGCCTTGTTCTCCTCGTGGTCGCGCACCACGTGACAGGTGTCCTGGCACAGGAAGCACTCGATGCACTTGCGGAACTCCTGCGAGCGCTCCACGTCCACCTGCTGCATCCGGTACTCGCCCGGCGCCACCCCCTCGGGCGGTACGAAGGCCGGGACCTCCCGCGCCTTCGCGTAGTTGAAGGACACGTCCGTCACCAGGTCCCGGACCACCGGGAACGCCCGCAGCGGGGTGACCGTGATCGTCTCCTCGCGGGAGAAGGTCGACATGCGGGTCATGCACATCAGCCGCGGCCGCCCGTTGACCTCCGCGCTGCACGAGCCGCACTTGCCCGCCTTGCAGTTCCAACGGACCGCGAGGTCGCCGGCCTGGGTGGCCTGGAGTCGGTGGACGATGTCGAGGACCACCTCGCCCTCGTTCACCTCGACGGTGAAGTCCCGCAGCTCACCGCCCTCGGCGTCGCCCCGCCAGATCCGGAACGCGGCGTCGTAGCTACTCACTCGTAGAGCTCCTCTTCGGCGAGGTACTTGACCAGCTCTTCCTTCTCGAAGAGCGCGAGCAGGTCCGGGCGGACGGGCTCGGTCCGGGTGTGTTCCAGGGCGATCCGGTCGGCCGCCGGGCCGGCGGGGTCCGCCGGGTCCACGGGCACCGGCCGGCAGAGCAGGTTCACCGGGCGCCAGGCCCGTTCCATGGCCGGGTAGTCCTCCCGGGTGTGGCCGCCGCGGCTCTCGGTGCGCTCCAGGGCGGCCCGGGCCACGCACTCGCTGACCAGCAGCATGTTGCGCAGGTCCAGGGCCAGGTGCCAGCCCGGGTTGAACTGGCGGTGCCCCTCCACCCCGGCGCGGGCGGCCCGTGCGCGCAGCCCCGCCAGCCGCTCCAGCGCCTCGGCCATCTCGCCCGCGCGCCGGATGATGCCGACCAGGTCGTTCATCGCCTGCTGGAGCTCCTGGTGGAGGGTGTACGGGTTCTCCGCGCCCTCCTCGGCGTGGAAGGGGGCCAGCGCCTCCTCGGCCGCCGCGTCGACCTCCCGCTGCGGGGCGACGGGCGGGGCGGCGGTCAGACCCGCGGCGTGCTCGGCCGCGTGCAGTCCCGCCCTGCGGCCGAAGACCAGCAGGTCGGACAGGGAGTTCCCGCCCAGCCGGTTCGAACCGTGCATCCCGCCCGCGACCTCGCCCGCCGCGAAGAGCCCGGGCACCCCGAGGGTCGCCGCCGTCTCCGAGTCGACCGCGATCCCGCCCATCACGTAGTGGCAGGTCGGGCCTACCTCCATCGGCTCCGCCGTGATGTCCACGTCCGCCAGCTCCTTGAACTGGTGGTACATCGACGGCAGTCGCCGCCGGATCCGCTCGGCGGGCATCCGGGTGGACACGTCCAGGAAGACCCCGCCGTGCGGGGAGCCGCGGCCCGCCTTCACCTCGGAGTTGATCGCGCGGGCCACCTCGTCGCGGGGGAGGAGCTCGGGCGGGCGCCGGTTGTGGTCCGGGTCCTCGTACCAGCGGTCGCCCTCCGCCTCCGACTCGGCGTACTTCTCCTTGAAGACGTCCGGGACGTAGTCGAACATGAACCGCTTGCCCTCGCTGTTGCGCAGCACCCCGCCGTCACCGCGCACCGATTCGGTGACGAGGATGCCCTTGACCGAGGGCGGCCAGACCATGCCGGTCGGGTGGAACTGCACGAACTCCATGTTCAGCAGCGGCGCCCCGGCCAGCAGGGCCAGCGCGTGGCCGTCTCCGGTGTACTCCCAGGAGTTCGAGGTGGTCTTGAAGGACTTCCCGATCCCGCCCGTGGCCAGCACCACCGCGGGAGCCTCCAGGACGAAGAAGCGGCCGGACTCGCGCTCGTAGCAGAAGACCCCCGCGACCCGCCCGCCGTCGCCCCGGCCGTGGTCCTTCAGGACGCGGGTGACGGTGCACTCCTGGAAGACCTTGAGCCGGGCCTCGTGGTCGCCGTACTCCTTGAAGTCCTCCTGCTGGAGCTGGACGATCTTCTGCTGGAGGGTCCGGATCAGCTCCAGTCCGGTCCGGTCGCCCACGTGTGCGAGGCGCGGGTACTCGTGGCCGCCGAAGTTGCGCTGGGAGATCCGCCCGTCGGGCGTCCGGTCGAAGAGCGCCCCCCAGGTCTCCAGCTCCCAGACCCGGTCGGGGGCCTCCTTGGCGTGCAGCTCCGCCATCCGCCACTGGTTCAGGAACTTCCCGCCGCGCATCGTGTCGCGGAAGTGCACCTGCCAGTTGTCGCCCCCGTTGACGTTGCCCATGGAGGCGGCGATGCCGCCCTCGGCCATCACGGTGTGGGCCTTGCCGAAGAGGGACTTGCAGATCACGGCGGTACGGGCGCCCCGCTCGCGGGCCTCGATCGCGGCCCGCAGCCCGGCGCCGCCCGCGCCGACCACGACCACGTCCCACTGCTGCCGGTCGACTTGAGCCATGTCAGAAGATCCTCGGGTCGTCGAGCGCACCGCTGGCCAGCAGGTACACGTAGAAGTCGCAGAGCGCGACGCTGATCAAGGAGGCCCAGGCCAGCTGCATGTGACGGGAGTTGAGCCTGCTCACCCAGCCCCACAGCCGGTAGCGCACCGGGTGCTTGGAGAAGTGCTTGAGCTTGCCGCCCATGATGTGGCGGCAGGAGTGGCAGGACAGCGTGTAGGCCCAGATCAGCGCGATGTTGACGAGGAACAGCAGCGAGCCGAGGCCCATGTGGCCCCAGGCGTAGTGCGCGTCGCGGAAGGTCAGCACGGTGTCGTAGGTGAGGATGCCCGCGACCGGCAGCGCCGCGTAGAAGAAGTAGCGGTGCATGTTCTGGAAGACCAGCGGGAAGCGGGTCTCGCCGGAGTACTTCGCGTGCGGCTCGGCGACCGCGCAGGCCGGGGGCGAGGCCCAGAAGCCCCGGTAGTAGGCCTTGCGGTAGTAGTAGCAGGTGAGCCGGAAGCCGAGCGGGAAGACCAGCACCAGCAGCGCGGGGGACAGGCCCCACCAGCTGCCGAAGAGGTCCCAGTTGGGCCCGTCGCGCATCTCCCGGCAGTTCTCCGCGAGGCACGGGGAGTAGAAGGGCGAGACGTAGGGGGCCGCGTAGTAGTCGGCGTTGGAGAAGGCCCGCCAGGTCGAATAGACGATGAAGGCGAGCAGCCCGGCCGCGGTGCCGGCGGGGGCCAGCCACCACCGGTCGGTGCGCAGGTGCCGGGCGGCGATCGCGGCGCGGGAGGCGCCGTGCACGCCGGTCAGGGGTCGGGGTGGTTCCGTGCCTGTGGCCAAAGGGGACTCCGGGAGGAGTGGAGGGGTGGCCCAGGAGGCCCGGCCGCCGGGTGGCGGCGGGGCCTGATGGGGAGTGCCGGGCGAAACCGGCCGTCGCGTGCCGTGTGTCGTGCTCCGTGCTCCGTGTGCTGTGTGGCGTGTGATGCGGGCCGTGTGATGCGGGCCGTGCGCGTGCGGTGCCGTACGGCTCAGGGCGCCCGGCGGTCGCGGGCGCCGAGGCCCTCGTCGTCGGAATCCGTCCACAGCGTGCTGTCGTACGGGGTGTCCGGGACGAAGACCGTCTCCTCCCCGCCCGGGGGTCCCGCGGCCGCGGGCGCCTGGCGCGCGACGTCCCGCTCCAGTCGCTCGACCGAGCGGACCAGCTCGTTCAGATTGCGTCGTACGGCGGTCAAATCGTCCTGCAGGGACATGACTTGCCCTCACTTCCGCAGGTTGCGGTGGCAACGCTCATGTGCGCCTGCGAGTGTCGCGCCTGAGGGCGCCGGTTGTGAAGGGACGTGACGGTATTGCGGGCGCGCAGGCCGGAACCGTGCGCCCCCGGTCCGCCGCCCCGGATCCCCCGAACGGGTCAGTGCCCGCCCGCCGCGTACCCGGGATTGGTCCGCACGGGTGGGGTTCGCGGCGTGGCGCGGGTCGGCTGCGGAGGGTGCGCGAGGCGGTCGATTTCAGTGGGTTCATCACCAGTGTGATCAGCTCCATATACCGCCAAACGTGATCAAGCCACCCCACCGAGTCCCGCCCCGCTCGGCCCCGCTCCGGAGGTACCACCCATGTCCCAGAGAAGGCGCAGGTCCTTGGCGCTGCTGACCTCGGGAGTCCTCGCACTGCCGCTGCTGACGGGCTGCGGCGGCGGCGAAGACGAGGGCGGCCCGGCCGCCGCCGGTCAGGACATCTCGTCCACCACCCGCGAGCTGGTCGCGGACGGCGGGTCGGTGCGCTGGGCCGTCGACGCGCTGCCCGAGACCCTCAACGCCTTCCAGGCGGACGCCGACGCCACCACCGGGCGGATCGCCGGAGCCGTCCTGCCGCAGCTCTTCGTCATGGACGCCAAGGGACGGCCCGTCGCCAACCCCGACTTCCTGGAGAAGGCCGAGGTCATCGAGCGCGAACCCAAGCAGGTCGTGCTCTACAAGCTCAACCAGCAGGCGGTGTGGAGCGACGGCCGCGAGGTCGGCGCACCCGACTTCGTCGCGCAGTGGCGGGCCCTGAACGGCAAGGACTCGGCGTACTGGACGGCCCGCAACGCGGGCTACGACCGGATCGAGAAGATCGAGCGCGGCGCCAACGACCTCGAAGTCAAGGTCACCTTCGCCAAGCCCTACACCGACTGGCGCTCCCTGTTCAGCCCGCTCTACCCCAAGCAGGTCACCGGCAGCCCCGAAGCCTTCAACGAGGGCGCGCGCGGCACCCTCAAGGTGACGGCGGGCCCCTTCAACCTCGGCGCCATCGACAAGAAGACCGGCACCGCGGCGCTCTCGCGCAACCCGCGCTGGTGGGGCCGCCCCGCCAAGCTCGACTCCCTCGTGCTGACCGCCGTCCCCCGCGCCGAGCGCGCCGCCGCGCTCGCCGCCGGGAAGCTGGACCTGGCCGAGATCGACCGCGGCGGCGCGGAGCGCATCGCGCTCGCCCACCGGGACGCCGCCCACCAGGGCGCCCCCGCCCACGGCCCCGGCGCCGCGGTGACCGCCGCCCAGGCCACGCTCTCCTGGGCGGTCGCCTTCGGCGCCGACGAGGGCAAGGCCAGGGACGAGCAGGAGAGCCGCAAGAAGAACGCCGAGGCCGCCGCCGCCTACGCCGCCCAGCAGAAGGCCCTGCGCTCCTTCACCGTGCGCAAGTCCCTGGAGCCCGCCTACACCCAGCTCGCGCTCAACGGCGCCTCCGGACCGCTGGCCGACGAGCGGGTGCGCCGGGCGGTGGCCCGGGCGCTGGACCGCCAGGGCCTCACCGACATCGTGCTGCGGCCCCTCGGCCTGCCCTCGAAGCCGGTCGGCAGCCACGTGGCCCTGGCCGGGCAGCGCGCGTACGCCGACAACAGCGACGCGCTCGGCGGCCAGGACACCCAGGCCGCCCAGGCCCTCCTCGCCGACGCGGGCTGGCGCAAGGGCGGGAAGCTCTCCGACCCCGCCGGCGCCAAGGCCGGCTCCGAGAGCGAGAAGAAGGACGACGGGAAGACCCTCGGCCGCCGCGCCCCCGGCGCCCCCGCCGACGGGGACGGCACCGGCAACGACGGCCTGTACATCGTGGGCCAGGACGACCGCAACGGCGCCCGCCCGCCCGCGGCCCTGAACCCGCCGCTGCGCCCGGCCCCCCTCCCGGGCCTGCGCCCCGGCGACCGGCCGGCCCGCCAGGAGGACGAAGCCGTCCGCCGGCCCGAGGGCCCGGTCGAGCCGCAGGCGGGCGGACTCCCCGAGGGCGACAGCCGCTACGCCCCCGACGGGGAGGTCGTCGACGCCGACCGCTTCGCCTCCGGGGCGCACCAGCCCTCCCCGGTGCTGGCGGCCGTACCGCTCGCCGAACAGCAGGAGGCCGCGCTCCTCGCCCAGGCCGCCGCGGTCGACGACGGCAAGCGCAACCCGTCCCTGGACGCCGAGGCGGCCCCGGCCGAGGAGCAGGGCGCGGCCAAGGCCAGTCCGGCGCCCGCGCCCGCCAAGCACGCCGTCCGCACTTCCGGCGCGATGCTCGCCAAGGACGGCAAGCCGCTCACGCTGCGCTTCGTGCTCCCCTCGGGTCCCGGTTCCGAGGCGCTGCGCACGGTCGGCGAGCGGATCTCCCAGATGCTCCAGAAGATCGGCGTCAGCACCGAGCTGGTCAAGGTCGCCGACGACAGCTTCTTCAAGGACCACATCGCCTCGGGCCAGTACGACCTGGCCCTGTACTCGTGGCCCGCGACCGCCTTCCCGGCGACGGACGCCCGACCGATCTTCGCCAAGCCCGCGCCCGCCGCCGACGGCTCGCTGCTCGTCGAGCAGAACTACACCCGCGTCGGCACCGACCGGATCGACCAGCTCTTCGACCAGGCGCTCGGCGAGCTGGACGAGGAGCAGTCCCGCGACCTGGTGCGCAAGGCGGACGCCCGGATCTGGGCCGCTGCCGGCTCCATCCCGCTCTTCCAGCGCCCCGAGCTGGTGGCGGCCAAGCCCGGCCTGGTCAACGCGGGCGCCTTCGGCCTGGGGGTGCCCCGCTTCCAGGACATCGGCTGGGTCAAGCCCGCCGGCGCGGCGGGGTCCGGATCGGAAAAGGCCGCGAAGAGGAGCTGACCTGACACCCAAGGGCGGGTGAACAAGCTCAGAAGTGACTCAAGTCCCTTGCCCGCCGCTCACCTCGGCGGGCAAGGTCGTACGTAGCCATTGACCCGCAGGAACACCGGCCGGGACCCCCCACCCCAACCCCGGCCCAGCACCATCCGCGACCCCGTCGCGGTCAGCCCTCCGGCCTCTTGACAGACCCCCCGGCGTGCGGTTCCCGCCACGCAACGTACGATGGGGTAAGGCCGTGGCAGGTTTTTCCGCCCGGCGGGCGCGCGTGCCGGACCGTACGCGACGCCATCCACGATTCCGGGAGAAGCGCCGCCAGTATGACCACGCGCCACGACATTCGTAATGTAGCCATCGTCGCCCACGTCGACCATGGCAAGACGACCCTCGTCGACGCCATGCTGAAGCAGGCAGGTGCCTTCGCCGCCCACCAGCACCTCGACGACCGAATGATGGACTCGAACGACCTGGAGCGCGAGAAGGGCATCACCATTCTCGCGAAGAACACCGCGGTCAAGTACCACCCGAAGGAGGGTGGCGCGCCGATCACGATCAACATCATCGACACCCCGGGTCACGCCGACTTCGGTGGTGAGGTCGAGCGCGGCCTGTCCATGGTCGACGCCGTCGTCCTCCTCGTCGACGCCTCCGAGGGCCCGCTGCCGCAGACGCGCTTCGTGCTCCGCAAGGCGCTGCAGGCGAAGATGCCCGTCATCCTCTGCATCAACAAGACCGACCGCCCCGACTCGCGGATCGACGAGGTCGTCAACGAGACGTACGACCTCTTCCTCGACCTGGACGCGGACGAGGAGCAGATCGAGTTCCCGATCGTCTACGCCTGCGCCCGTGACGGCGTCGCCTCGCTGACCAAGCCGGAGGACGGCACCGTCCCGGCCGACAGCGAGAACCTTGAGCCGTTCTTCTCGACGATCCTGGCCCACGTGCCGGCTCCCGAGTACGACGAGGCCGCCCCGCTCCAGGCCCACGTCACCAACCTGGACGCCGACAACTTCCTCGGCCGCATCGCTCTCGTCCGCGTCGAGCAGGGCGAGCTGCGCAAGGGCCAGACGGTCACCTGGATCAAGCGCGACGGTTCGCAGTCGAACGTCCGCATCACCGAGCTGCTCATGACCGAGGCGCTCACCCGCAAGCCCGCCGAGGTGGCGGGCCCGGGTGACATCTGCGCGGTCGCCGGTTTCCCCGACATCATGATCGGCGAGACCCTGGCCGACACCGAGAACCCGATCGCGCTCCCGCTGATCACGGTCGACGAGCCCGCGATCTCCATGACCATCGGTACGAACACCTCCCCGATGGTCGGCCGCGGCGGCAGCGGCAAGGGCGCGGACGCCAAGTCCGCGGTCAAGGACCGCAAGGTCACCGCCCGCCAGGTCAAGGACCGTCTGGACCGCGAGCTGATCGGTAACGTCTCGCTGCGCGTCCTGGACACCGAGCGCCCCGACGCCTGGGAGGTGCAGGGCCGCGGTGAGCTGGCGCTGGCCATCCTGGTCGAGCAGATGCGCCGCGAGGGCTTCGAGCTGACCATCGGCAAGCCGCAGGTCGTCACGCAGCTCGTCGACGGCAAGGTGCACGAGCCGGTCGAGCGCATGACCATCGACGTCCCCGAGGAGCACATGGGCGCGGTCACGCAGCTCATGGGCGTCCGCAAGGGCCGCATGGACAACATGTCGAACCACGGCTCCGGCTGGGTCCGCATGGAGTTCGTCGTCCCGTCCCGCGGCCTCATCGGCTTCCGCACGGAGTTCCTCACCAACACCCGTGGTACGGGCATCGCCCACTCGATCCACGAGGGCCTGGAGCCGTGGTTCGGCGAGCTGAAGACCCGTAACAACGGTTCGCTGGTCGCGGACCGCTCCGGTTCGGTCACGCCGTTCGCGATGATCAACCTGCAGGAGCGCGGCGTCCTGTTCACCGAGCCCGGCACCGAGGTGTACGAGGGCATGATCATCGGCGAGAACTCGCGCGCCGACGACATGGACGTGAACATCACCAAGGAGAAGAAGCTCACGAACATGCGTGCGGCTTCCGCGGACAACACGGAGAACGTGGTGCCCCCGCGCAGGCTGTCGCTGGAGCAGTCCCTGGAGTTCTGCCGCGACGACGAGTGCGTCGAGGTGACCCCGGAGGCCGTCCGCATCCGCAAGGTCGTTCTGGACCAGAAGGAGCGCGGCCGCTCGTCTTCGCGCGCCAAGCGGTAATTGCCGCGAACGTCACTTTTCGTGACTCGACCCCTTCCCCACGGGCTCCGTGGTGGAGGGGTCGTTCGCATTTGTCAAGCGGATTGTCTCGTTCATGTGTCCGCATATCGGGCGTCACACTCCGGAAGGTGTACTAACCGTCCGTTTCGCGTGTGTCTGTCTAGGCTCAGTTTGTCCGTATTTCGGGCTACTGACCTGTAGTGATGTTGTCAAAACGAGACCCTTTAAGTGTGGTTTACGGGTCGGCCGTACTTAATAGTTGGCACCAAGCTCGGGTCAATGGGTCACACACTGTGGGGAGTGTCGACTCACGAGCACACTGTGGGTAACTCATCGCGTCATCGCTGTCAGGGGTGTCAGCGTGCGATCGAGTACCCCGTCTTGTAGTGACAAGTGGACTCATGAGGAGGAAACCCATGCGTGGTGCTCAGAGCGCCAAGTGGGTCGCGGGCGCGGCAATCATTGCCCTCGCCGCGACTGCCTGTGGTGGCGGCGGGGAGAAGAAGGCAGCGGGTCCCGCTGGCGGCACCTTCCGCCTCGGTATCACCGAGCCGGTGGCGATCGACCCGTACAACACGCAGGAGTCTGAGGGCGCCCTGGTCGCGCACAACCTCTTCACCGGCCTGTACAGCGCGACGCCGGACGGCAAGCTGAAGCCGGCTCTGGCCGAGTCGTTCACCACGAGCGACGACGGCAAGACCTGGACCTTCAAGATCAAGGCCGGCACCAAGTTCTCCAACGGTGAAGCGGTCGACGCGGAGTCGTTCATCCGCGGCTGGACCCGCACCGTCTCGAAGGCCTCGGCCTCCGACGTCGCGTACCCGATGGACGGAATCGTCGGCTACAAGGAGCTGAACGGCGGCACCAGCGACAAGTTCGCCGGTCTGTCCGCTCCGGACGCCAACACGCTGAAGGTCGAGCTGTCCGCGGCCGACTTCGAGTTCGACAAGAAGACCGTCCACACGGTCTTCAGCCCCGTTCCGAAGGTCGCCGGCGCCGCCAGCAACAAGGCGTACAACGACGCTCCCATCGGCAACGGCCCCTTCAAGATGGAGGGTTCGTGGCAGCACAACAAGTCCATCACCATGGTCCGTAACGACGACTACGGCCTGGAGAAGGCGAAGCTCGCCAAGGTTGAGATCTCGATCCTCAACTCGGCCAACGCCGCCACCCTCGAGTACCAGGGCTACCAGGCGGGTAGCTTCGACTGGGCCCGTATGCCCACGCCGCAGCTGCCGGTCGCCAAGGCCAAGTACTCGGCCAAGAAGCAGTGGATCGAAGCCGACACCTCGGGTATCAACTACCTGGTCGTCTTCAACCAGAACGCGCCGATGAACAACGTCGACGCGCGCAAGGCGATCTCCTACGCGATCGACCGCGAGGCCATCGCCAAGGGCGTCTTCCAGGGCATGCAGAAGCCCGCCACGTCCGTGCTCCCGCCCTCGTTCGCGGACACGTACACCAACAACCTCTGCACCTCCTGCATCAAGCAGGACCCGGCCAAGGCCAAGGAGCTCGCGGCCAAGGGCGGCCTGAAGCCGGGCACCGTCCTGGACTTCGGCTACAACACCGGTGGCGGCCACGAAGAGTGGGTCCAGGCCATCGCGCAGCAGCTGAAGGACGTCCTCGGCCTCGAGGTCAAGCTGAACGGCAAGCCGTTCAAGGAGGCCCTGGCGCAGCAGCAGGACAAGGCGACCGCCGGTATCTGGCGTTCGGCCTGGGGCGCGGACTACCCGACCCCGGACAACTTCCTGTTCCCGCTGCTCGACTCGGGTTCGATCAACGAGGACCCGGCCACCGGCAAGGCCCAGGGTGACAACCGCGGTCGGTACAACAACCCGAAGTTCGACGAGCTGATCACCAAGGCTCGCGCCACCAAGGACCCGGCCGCTCGCGCCGCGGTCTACAAGGAGGCCGAGAAGATCGCTGTCGAGGACGACCAGGCGCTGATCCCGACCTGGAAGCGCTCGCAGTACCGTCTCGCGAACACGGACAAGTTCAGCAACATGGCGATGGACTTCTTCGAGGACCCGAACCTCGCGGAAATCACCGCCAAGTAGTCGTACTTCTTCACCAGTAGGTAGGCGAAGGCTGTGGGGGCCGGAGTAACTTCTTCGGTCCCCACGGCCTTCGCTCAGTCCCGGGCGCACCCCTCATCTCTCCCGTTCCGCGCCCGGATGCGGCCAATCTCCCGATCGGATGATGCCGCCAACCCCCACGCTCAGTATGTGAAGGAGGCATCGTGGGCAGATATGTGATCCGGCGGCTCGGACAGATGGTGGTCGTCCTCTTCGGTGCGACGATTGTTCTCTTTGGCTGTCTCTTCGTGCTTCCGTCCGACCCGGTGGGTTCGCTCGGTGGCGACAAGGCCCGCGACCCGGCGGTCATCGAAGCGCTCCGCGAGCGCTACGGACTCAACGACCCGCTGCCGGTCCAGTACGGCAACTTCGTCAAGAACCTCGTGCAGGGCGACCTCGGTGAGGACTTCACCCAGCGGCGCCCCGTCACCGAGGTGCTCCAGCCGAAGCTCGTGAACACCGCCGAGCTCGCGCTGCTGGCGATCGTCCTCGACATCGCGATCGGCCTGTTCGCCGGCCTGATCGCCGCGCTGTTCAGATACTCCTTCTGGGACGTGCTGATCACGCTCTTGACGACCATGGCCGTCGGCTTCCCATCCTTCGTGATCGGCATGGTCTTCCAGAAGGTCTTCGTGATCCAGCTGGAATGGGTCCCGCTGATCTCGGACGGCACCTTCAAGTCGATGATCCTGCCGGCCTTCGTGCTCGCGATCCTCGACGCGGCGCTTGTGGCGAGGCTCATGCGCGGCACGATGCTGGAGGTCCTGCGGGCCGACTACGTCAAGACGGCCGTCGCCAAGGGTCTGCCCCGACGCACGGTGCTCGTCAAGCACGTCATGCGGAACTCGATCATCCCGGTCGTCACGTACCTGGGTATCTCCTTCGGCTCGCTGCTCGGTGGCGCACTCATCACCGAGGCGATCTTCAACTGGGACGGCATCGGGCTCGCCCTGGTGCAGGCGGTTCAGCAGCAGAACAACCCGATCATCATCGGCGTGGTGACCTTCGGCGTCGCCGTGTTCGTCCTGCTCAACCTGATCGTCGACCTCTTGTACGCGGTCCTCGACCCCCGCATCCGTCTCGCCTGACCCCAGGCAGCCCGTTCTAGGAGTCATACCCATGACCGAGCTCACCAAGAGCACATCGGTGGCGGGGGACGCGACCGCCGTGGCAGGGGGCGCGAAGCCCTCAGAGGCCGAACCCGCCATCGCCCGCGTCACCCAGTGGGGCGAGATCCGCCACCGCTTCCTCGCCAACAAGCTGGCCGTCGTCGGCCTCGCGCTCGTCGTCGGGCTGTTCGCGGTCGCGCTGTTCGCACCGCTGATCGCGCCGCACGACCCGTACGCGCAGGATCTGACCAACACCCTGCAGACCCCGGGTGGTGCGCACTTCCTCGGTACGGACGCGCTCGGCCGCGACCAGTTCTCGCGCATCATCTACGGCAGCCGCATCGCGGTCATCGTCGGTCTCGCGTCGATCTTCCTGGCCTGCGCGATCGGCATCGTCATCGGCGCCGTCGCCGGCTACTTCGGCCGCGCGACGGACTCCGTCCTGATGCGCATCGCCGACGTGTTCTTCGCCTTCCCGCTGCTCATCGGCGCGATCGTGATCATCATCGCGATGGGCCGTGGTGTCACCCCGGTGATCATCTCGCTGGCCATCTTCTCCTGGCCGACGGTCGCCCGTCTGCTGCGCAGCTCGATCCTGTCGGTCCGCGAGGCCGACTACGTGCTGGCCGCGCGCGCCCTCGGCGCGGACACCCGGCGGATCATCATCCGGCACATCCTGCCCAACTCCATCGCCGCCGTGATGGCCTACGCCGCCTTCAGCGTCGGCGGAGCCATCGTGGCCGAGGCCTCGCTGTCCTTCCTGGGCGTCGGCGTGAGCCCGGAGATTCCCGAGTGGGGCAACATGCTCGCCGGTGCCAAGGACTTCATGGGCGTCAAGGACTACCTGTGGACGTACCCCAGCATCGCGATCGTGCTGACGGTCCTCGGCTTCGTTTTCGTCGGCGACGGGCTCCGCGACGCCCTCGACCCGAAGCTGCGCTAGAAGGGCGGCACCACTTATGACTACTTCAAGCGTCACCGCAGAAGTGCCCCACCAGAGGGCAGCGGGTGCCGAGGCACCCGTGCTCGAAGTGCGCGACCTGCACGTCGAGTTCAAGACCCGCGAAGGCGTGGTCAAGGCCGTCAACGGCGTGAACTACAGCGTCTCCTCAGGTGAGACGCTGGCGGTTCTCGGCGAGTCCGGTTCCGGCAAGTCCGTGACCGCGCAGGCCATCATGGGCATCCTCGACTCGCCCCCCGGGCGGGTCTCCCAGGGCGAGATCCTCTTCAAGGGCCAGGACATCCTGAAGCTCCCGGAGAGCGAGCGGCGCAAGCTGCGCGGCCCGAAGATGGCGATGATCTTCCAGGACGCGCTCTCCGCGCTGAACCCGGTCTACTCCGTCGGCAACCAGCTGGGCGAGATGTTCCGCGTCCACCAGGGCATGTCGAAGAAGGACGCCAAGGCCAAGGCCATCGACCTGATGGAGCGGGTGAAGATCCCGGCTGCCCGCAGCCGTGTCAACGACTACCCGCACCAGTTCTCCGGCGGCATGCGCCAGCGCATCATGATCGCGATGGCGCTCGCCCTGGAGCCCGACCTGATCATCGCGGACGAGCCCACCACGGCTCTCGACGTGACGGTCCAGGCCCAGGTCATGGACCTGCTGGCGGACCTGCAGCGCGAGTACAACATGGGTCTGATCCTGATCACCCACGACCTCGGCGTCGTCGCCGACGTCGCGGACAAGATCGCCGTGATGTACGCGGGCCGCATCGTCGAGCAGGCTCCGGTCCACGAGCTGTACGGGCGCCCCGCGCACCCGTACACGCGCGGTCTGCTGGACTCGATCCCGCGTCTGGACCAAAAGGGCGAAGAGCTCTACGCGATCAAGGGGCTGCCGCCCAACCTGCTCAAGATCCCGACGGGCTGCGCCTTCAACCCGCGCTGCCCCAAGGCGCAGGACATCTGCCGCACCGAGGTCCCGGCCCTGCTGCCGGTGACCGAGCGCGACGGCGTCGAACTGGTCGGTCGCGGCAGCGCCTGCCACTTCTGGGAGGAGCAGATCCATGGCTGAGCTGAGCAAGAAGGACAACGCCGTGGACGATGCCACCCCGAGCCTGGCCGAGGTCGAGACCGTCGACGTGGCGTCCGAGGAAGCGGCCCTGGAGGCCATCGCGGCCCCCGTGGACCGCGGCGAGCCGATCCTGCAGGTGCGCAACCTGGTCAAGCACTTCCCGCTGACCCAGGGCATCCTCTTCAAGAAGCAGATCGGCGCGGTCCGCGCGGTCGACGGGATCTCCTTCGACCTGCACCAGGGCGAGACCCTCGGCATCGTCGGCGAGTCGGGCTGCGGCAAGTCGACCGTCGCCAAGCTGCTGATGCTGCTGGAGACGGCCACGTCCGGCGAGGTGTTCTACAAGGGCACGGACATCACCAAGCTGTCGGGGAAGGCCCTCAAGGTCGTCCGCCGCAACATCCAGATGGTGTTCCAGGACCCGTACACCTCGCTGAACCCGCGCATGACGGTCGGCGACATCATCGGCGAGCCGTACGAGATCCACCCCGAGGTGGCTCCCAAGGGCGACCGGCGCCGCAAGGTCCAGGAGCTCCTGGACGTCGTGGGCCTGAACCCGGAGTACATCAACCGCTACCCGCACCAGTTCTCCGGCGGTCAGCGCCAGCGCATCGGCATCGCCCGCGGCCTCGCGCTCAACCCGGAGATCATCATCTGCGACGAGCCCGTCTCGGCGCTCGACGTGTCGGTGCAGGCGCAGGTCATCAACCTGATGGCGAAGCTGCAGGACGAGTTCAACCTCTCCTACATCTTCATCGCGCACGACCTCTCGATCGTCCGGCACATCTCGGACCGCGTGGGCGTGATGTACCTCGGCAAGATGGCGGAGATCGGCACCGACAAGCAGATCTACGACCACCCGACGCACCCGTACACGCAGGCACTGCTCTCCGCGGTGCCGGTGCCGGACCCGTCCGCCCGCGAGGGCCGGGACCGGATCATCCTGTCGGGCGAGATCCCCTCGCCGGCCAACCCGCCGTCGGGCTGCCGCTTCCGCACCCGCTGCTGGAAGGCCGAGGACAAGTGCTCCGCGGAGGAGCCGCTGCTCGCGATCCCGGAGCGCTTCAAGGGCCAGGAGTCCTTGGCCGCGCACGAGTCCGCGTGCCACTTCGCCGAGGAGAAGGCCGTTCTGGCCGTCTGACCCCGGTGCGACGAGCGCCCGGTACCGGAAGTTCCTTCCGGTACCGGGCGCTCGCGCGTTCCCGCACGGATCCGATCCCGCTCCCCCTGATAGGGGAAAATCCCGTTGCGTCCGCGGGGCCGCCCCACCGAGAGTGGGGCGATGCTGACCGTACGCCCCGCAGGGCCCGGTGACGCCGGTGACATCTGCGCCCTGCTGAACGCCGTCGACCGCATCGAGATCGGCAGGCCGGAGACCGATCTGCACACGGTCGAGGCCGACCTCAACCACCCCGAGGTGGACCTCGCCACCGACTCCTGGCTCGCCTTCGACGACGGGCGGCTCGTCGCCTACGCCATGGTCTGGGCGGACTCCGGGCCGGGCCGCATCGACTCCGACCACTACGTCCTGCCCGACCGGCAGGCCGCGGGCGCGAAGCTGCTGGAGCTGATGGAGGCGCGGGCCCGGGAGATGGCCGCCGGAGCCCCCGGAGCCCGGCTGCGGCTCCAGCTCAACGTACGGCCGACCCTGGACCTCGGCCTCATCGCCGGGTACGGCTGGAGCACCGTGCGCCACTACCAGGTGATGACCCTCGACCTCACCGCGGACCCGCGCCCGGAGCCGGCGCCCCCCGCGGGCCTCGGCGACCTGGTGCTGCGCGACTGCGCCGCCGACCCGGCCGACCCCCGGCGGGCCCACGCCCTGATCGAGGACACCTTCGCGGCGCACTTCGGCCACGTGGACCGCCCGTACGAGGCCTGGCTGGACTACCTCGACGCGCGCGAGCTGGACTGGTCCCTGGTGTGGATCGCGAGCCTGCCGGCGCGGGGGGACGTGGGCGTGCTGCTGACGCGGGACGACCGCACGGCCATGGGCTGGGTCAGCCACATCGGCGTACGGTCCGACCAGCGCGGCCGCGGGATCGGCGGCCACCTGCTGCGCCACGCCTTCGCCGTCTACGCGGCGCGCGGGCGCACCACGCTCGGCCTGGGCGTCGACACGGAGAACGAGACCGGGGCGCTGGGCCTGTACGAGCGCCACGGCATGGGCGTGCACTTCGCCGTGGACACCTGGGAGCTGCCCCTTCCCTGACCGTCCGTCCACTCGCAGGAGTGACAGAGGTCCCCCGGGCGTGCCCAATCGGGCGCGCTTGGAGTGCGCGGGCACATCGGTCGGGTGACATTGGGTCTCCAGCGAGTCTCGGGAGCCCAAGGAGGCACTCCATGCGCGGAGCCACCCACGCCAAGTGGGCCGCTTGTGCGGTCGCCGTCGCCCTCACGGCGACGGCCTGCGGCGGCGGAAGCGACAGCGGCGGCGGTGGCGCCGGCATCATCAGTTCCTCCTGGGGCGACCCGCAGAACCCGTTGGAGCCGGCCAACACCAACGAGGTGCAGGGCGGCAAGGTCCTCGACATGCTCTTCCGGGGGCTCAAGCGCTACGACCCGAAGACCGGCGAGGCCAAGAACATGGTCGCCGACAAGATCGAGACGACCGACAGCCAGAACTTCACGATCACGCTGAAGGACGGCTGGAAGTTCAGCAACGACGAGCCGGTCACCGCCCAGTCCTTCGTCGACGCCTGGAACTACGCGGCGGACGTGCGCAACAAGCAGAACAACTCGCCCTTCTTCGCGGACATCGTCGGCTACGCCGACCTGCACCCGGAATCCGGCGACCCCAAGGGCAAGACGATGTCGGGCCTGGTGGTCAAGGACGCCAAGACCTTCACGGTCGCCCTCAAGGAGAAGTTCTCCACCTGGCCCGACACCCTCGGCTACCAGGCGTTCTCCCCGCTGCCCAAGGGCTTCTTCACCGACCACGCGGGCTGGCTGAGCAAGCCCGTCGGCAACGGCCCCTACACGGTGGACTCCTACACCAAGGGCACGGCGATCAAGATGCGCACGTGGGAGGGGTACACGGGCCCGGACAAGGCGCAGAACGGCGGCGTGGACCTCAAGGTCTACACCGACAACAACACCGCCTACACCGACCTGATCTCCGGCAACCTCGACCTCGTCGACGACGTCCCGGCGCAGCAGCTGAAGAACGTCAAGAAGGACCTGGGCGACCGGTACATCAACCAGCCCGCACTGATCATCCAGACGCTGACCTTCCCGCTGTACGACGCCGCCTGGGGCAAGCCGGGCATGGAGAAGGTCCGCCGCGGCATCTCGATGGCCATCAACCGCGACGAGATCACCAAGCAGATCTTCCAGGGCACCCGCACCCCCGCCAAGGACTGGACCTCCGCGGCGCTCGGCGACAAGGGCGGCTACTCCGCCACCGCGTGCGGCGACGGCTGCAAGTTCGACCCCGCGCAGGCGAAGAAGCTGATCGAGGAGGGCGGCGGGCTGCCCGGCGGGAAGGTCACGCTGACCTCGAACGTGGACACCGGCTCGCACCGCGAGTGGATGGACGCCGTCTGCAACAGCATCAACAACGCCCTGGGCAAGGGCGCGGTCTGCACGGTCAACCCGATCGGCACCTTCGCGGACTTCCGCAACCAGCAGAGCGCCTTCAAGCTGACCGGCCCCTTCCGCTCCGGTTGGCAGGCCGACTACCCGCTGATCCAGAACTTCCTGGAGCCGCTGTACTACACGGGCGCCTCCTCCAACTACGGGAAGTTCAACAACAAGGACTTCGACAAGCTCGTCGACGAGGCGAACCAGGAGAGCGACACGGCCAAGGCGACGGCCAAGTTCCAGGACGCGGAGAAGATCCTCGCCGAACAGATGCCGTCCATCCCGCTCTGGTACCAGAACGGCAGCGCGGGCTTCTCGGAGCGCCTCTCGGGCGTCGCGCTCAACCAGTTCAGCGTGCCCGTGTACGACCAGATCAAGGTCAGCTGACCCGTCCCCACCAGAGACCGGGCCTGCCGCCACCACCGTCACCATCAGTGAACCGGTGGCGGCAGTCCCGCCGACACCCTGGAGGCCTCCATGGGACGGTACGTGATCCGGCGGCTGCTCCAGATGATCCCGGTGTTCATCGGCAGCACGTTCCTGATCTTCTTCATGGTCTACGCGCTCGGCGACCCCGTGGCGGCGCTCTTCGGCGACAAGGCCCCCGACCCGGCCACCGCCGCGCGCATCCGCAAGGACCTCTTCCTCGACCAACCCCTGTGGAAGCAGTACCTCCACTACATGGGCCAGATCTTCAAGGGCGACTTCGGCACCGCCTTCAACGGGCAGAAGGTCACCTCCCTGATGTCCACGGCCTTCCCGGTCACCCTGCGCCTGACCATCGTGGCCATCGTCATCGAGGTCGTGGTCGGCATCACCCTCGGTGTGGTCAGCGGGCTGCGCCGCGGCAAGGCCATCGACACCACGCTGCTGGTGCTCACCCTGGTCGTCATCTCGGTGCCGACCTTCGTGACCGGGTACCTGCTCCAGTTCCTGCTCGGCGTGAAGTGGGGCTGGGTCCGGCCCACCGTCTCCCCGGACGCGCCCTTCAACGAGCTGATCCTGCCCGGCATCGTGCTCGCCCTGGTCTCCCTCGCCTACGTCACCCGGCTCTCGCGCACCTCCATCGCCGAGAACGTCAAGGCCGACTACGTCCGCACCGCGGTGGCCAAGGGCCTGCCGCGCGGCCGGGTGATCACCCGCCACCTGCTGCGCAACTCGCTCATCCCCGTGGTCACCTTCATCGGCACCGACATCGGCGCCCTGATGGGCGGCGCGATCGTCACCGAGCGCATCTTCAACATCCACGGCGTCGGCTACCAGCTCTACCAGGGCATCCTGCGCAACAACGCCCCCACGGTCGTCGGCTTCGTGACCATCCTCGTCATCGTCTTCCTGCTGGCGAACCTGCTCGTCGACCTGCTCTACGCGGTCCTGGACCCGAGGATCCGTTATGCCTGAGCCCGAGCGTTACGACCCGCTGCGACCCGGCAAGGGGGAGGCGATCGCCCCCACCGGACAGGGCGGAGCCATGGATCTGGCCCTGGAGGAGGCCGAGAGCCTGGAGAAGCCCCTGGGGCCCGGCGGCCCCGGAGCCACCGGGCCCCAGGAGAAGGCGCGTTCGCTGTGGTCCGACGCCTGGCAGCAGCTGCGCCGCAACCCGGTCTTCATCCTCTCCGCCCTCCTCATCGCCTTCCTCGTCGTCATCGCGATCTGGCCGCAGCTGATCGCCGGCGGGGACCCGCTGCGGTGCGACCTGTCCAAGTCCCAGCAGGGCCCGGCCTCCGGCCACCCCTTCGGCTTCGACACCCAGGGCTGCGACGTCTACACGCGGACGGTGTACGGCGCCCGCGCCTCCATCACCGTCGGCGTCTGCGCCACCGTCGGCGCGGCCCTCCTCGGCTCCTTCCTCGGCGGCCTGGCCGGATTCTTCGGCGGCTGGGGCGACGCGCTGCTCTCCCGGGTCGCCGACATCTTCTTCGGCATCCCGGTCGTCCTCGGCGGCCTGGTCTTCCTCTCGGTGGTCACCAGCACCACGGTCTGGCCGGTGGTCGGCTTCATCGTGCTCCTGGGCTGGCCGCAGATCGCCCGCATCGCCCGCGGCTCCGTCATCACCGCCAAGCAGAACGACTACGTCCAGGCCGCCCGCGCGCTCGGCGCGAGCAACAGCCGGATGATGCTGCGCCACGTGGCGCCCAACGCCGTCGCGCCGGTCATCGTCGTCGCGACGATCGCGCTCGGCACCTACATCGCCCTGGAAGCGACCCTGTCCTTCCTCGGCGTCGGGCTGCGCCCGCCCACGGTCTCCTGGGGCATCGACATCTCCAACGCCGCCTCGCAGATCCGCAACGCCCCGCACATGCTGCTCTACCCGGCGGGCGCGCTGAGCCTGACCGTGCTCGCCTTCATCATGCTCGGCGACGCGGTGCGCGACGCCCTCGACCCCAAGCTGCGCTGAGGAGTGGGCACCATGCTGCTCGAAGTCCGCGACCTCCACGTGGAGTTCCGTACCCGGGACGGGGTCGCCAAGGCGGTCAACGGCGTCACCTACTCGGTGGCGGAGGGCGAGACCCTCGCCGTGCTCGGCGAGTCCGGCTCCGGCAAGTCCGTCACCGCGCAGGCCGTCATGGGCATCCTGGACATGCCCCCGGGCCGGATCGCGGGCGGCGAGATCCTCTTCAAGGGCCAGGACCTGCTGACCATGAAGGAGGAGGCCCGCCGCAAGATCCGTGGCGCCGAGATGGCGATGATCTTCCAGGACGCGCTGTCCTCGCTGAACCCGGTGCTCAGCGTCGGCGCCCAACTGGGCGAGATGTACGAGGTGCACCGCGGGATGTCCCGCAAGGACGGCCGCGCCAAGGCGGTCGAGCTCATGGACCGGGTCAAGATCCCGGCCGCGAAGCAGCGGGTGGGGGACTACCCGCACCAGTTCTCCGGCGGCATGCGCCAGCGCATCATGATCGCGATGGCGATGGCCCTGGAACCCTCGCTGATCATCGCGGACGAGCCGACCACCGCCCTGGACGTCACCGTCCAGGCCCAGGTCATGGACCTGCTCGCGGAGCTCCAGCGCGAGCTCAACATGGGCCTGATCCTGATCACCCACGACCTGGGCGTGGTCGCGGACGTCGCCGACAAGATCGCCGTGATGTACGCGGGCCGGATCGTCGAGGCCGCCCCGGTGCACGAGATCTACCGCAACCCGGCGCACCCCTACACCCGCGGCCTGCTCGACTCCATCCCGCGCCTGGACCAGAAGGGCCAGGAGCTGTACGCCATCAAGGGTCTGCCGCCCAACCTGCTGGCCATCCCGCCCGGCTGCGCCTTCAACCCGCGCTGCCCGATGGCGCAGGCCGTCTGCCGGGGCGACGTACCGCCGCTGGCGCAGGTGGCCGAGGACCGCACCAGCGCGTGCTTCTTCTGGAAGGAGTGCCTCGGTGCCTGAAGCGATCCTCGAAGTCACCGACCTGGTCAAGCACTACCCGCTGACCCAGGGCATCCTCTTCAGGAAGCAGGTCGGCGCGGTCAAGGCGGTCGACGGGGTGTCCTTCTCCCTGACCCAGGGCGAGACGCTCGGCATCGTCGGCGAGTCCGGCTGCGGCAAGTCCACGGTCGCCAGGATGCTGGTCAATCTGGAACGGCCCACGGCGGGCGCGATCTCCTACAAGGGCGAGGACCTCACGAAGCTGTCGGGGAAGGCCCTCAGGGCCGTCCGCCGCAACATCCAGATGGTGTTCCAGGACCCGTACACCTCGCTGAACCCGCGCATGACGGTCGGCGACATCATCGGCGAGCCGTACGAGATCCACCCCGAGGTGGCTCCCAAGGGCGACCGGCGCCGCAAGGTCCAGGACCTGCTCGACGTGGTCGGCCTGAACCCGGAGTACATCAACCGCTACCCGCACCAGTTCTCCGGCGGTCAGCGCCAGCGCATCGGCATCGCCCGCGGCCTGGCCCTGCGCCCCGAGATCATCGTCGCGGACGAACCGGTGTCCGCGCTGGACGTCTCGGTGCAGGCGCAGGTGGTCAACCTGCTGGAGCGGCTCCAGGACGAGTTCGACCTGTCGTACGTGTTCATCGCCCACGACCTCTCGATCGTCCGGCACATCTCGGACCGCGTGGGCGTGATGTACCTCGGCCGGGTCGTCGAGATCGGCACCGACACCCAGATCTACGACCACCCGACGCACCCGTACACGCAGGCCCTGCTCTCCGCCGTGCCCGTCCCGGACCCGGAGGCGCGCAAGCACCGCGAGCGGATCATCCTCTCCGGGGACGTGCCCTCCCCGGCCGATCCGCCGTCGGGCTGCCCCTTCCGCACCCGCTGCTGGAAGGCGGAGAACCGGTGCGCCCAGGAAGTGCCGCTGCTGGCGGTCCCGCTGGAGCTGCGCGCCGCGGGGGGACCCGCGGCCCATCCGTCGGCCTGTCACTTCGCGTCGGAGAAGCCGTCGACCCGGCCCGCGACACCCCCGGAACCAGGACCTCCGGATCCGCCCGAAGCGTAGTGCGCGACGCGCCGAAGAAGATCGCACGGGGCCGGCAACCGGCTTAACATGGAGGCAACTTGACCGTCTCGGCGACGAGATCCGGGCGGGGGAACCTGATCGCCGTACGGTCCGTGCGGGTGCCGTCAACCGTCCGGCGGGGTGAGAGCCCCGCCGGACGGTCGCACGTGGTGCCGGTGCTCCTCCGTATGCGCGGTGTGCGCCCCTCGTGCTGCCGGTTCTCGATCGATGCGCTGGTACGGATAGTTATGATCAGTAGCGCACGGTGGGTATGTGTCCGCCGAGCACGCGAATCGATTCGATGTCCGCTCGACGTGGAGGTGAACCGCCGTGGCACTCTCGATCTCGGCCGTGGTGCTACTGGGGATCGTCGTCTTCCTGCTGGTCCGGAAGTCCGGACTGAAGGCGGGGCACGCGGTCGTGTGCGTGTTGCTGGGCTTCTACCTGTCCAGTTCCTCGATCGCTCCTACCCTGAGCCAGCTGACCACGAACGTCGCGGGCATGATCGGTGGCCTCAAGTTGTAGGGCCGCCTCGTAGGCTGACCCCATGAACGGTCTTCCCGCCCGTCGTCTCCTCCTCGTGCACGCGCACCCGGACGACGAGTCGATCAACAACGGCGTCACCATGGCCAAGTACGCGGCCGAGGGCGCCCACGTCGCGCTGGTGACCTGCACGCTGGGCGAGGAGGGCGAGGTCATCCCGCCCGGCCTCGCCCACCTGGCCGCCGACCGGGAGGACGCCCTCGGGGCGCACCGGATCGACGAGCTGGCCGCCGCCATGCGCGAGCTGGGCGTCACCGACCACGGATTCCTGGGCGGCCCCGGCCGGTTCCGGGACTCCGGGATGATGGGCGCCGAGCAGAACGACCGCCCCGGCGCCTTCTGGTCCGCCGACGTGGACGAGGCCGCCGGCTTCCTGGTCGAGGTGATCCGCCGCGTCCGGCCCCAGGTGCTCGTCACCTACGACCCCGACGGCGGCTACGGCCACCCCGACCACATCCAGGCCCACCGGGTCGCCACCCGCGCCGCCGAACTCGCCGCGGACCCGGCGTACGGGGACCACCTCGGCGCGCCCCACGCGATCGCGAAGGTCTACTGGAACCGGGTGCCGCGCTCGGTCGTCGAGGAGGGCTTCGCGCGGCTGCGCGCCAGGGATCGCGCGCCCTTCCCCGGCATCGCCGTGCCCGACGACGTACCCGGCGTGGTCGCCGACGAGCGCGTCACCGCCGAGATCGGCGCCGCGGACGGCGATGCGTACGCGGCGGCCAAGGCGGCCGCGATGCGCGCCCACGCCACCCAGGTCGCCGTCGACGGGGCCGTCTTCGCGCTCTCCAACGACCTGGCCCAGCCTTTGTTCGTGCGGGAGTACTACGAGTTGGTGGCCGGCCGCTCCGGCGCCCCGGCGGGGGAGCGCGAGAGCGACCTCTTCGCGGGCGTCACCGACGTGGCGGGAGCGGGCGCGTGACCACCACCTGGACCCCGGCCCGGGTCGTCGCGCTGTTCGGCCTGCTGGTGCTCGGGGCGCTGGCCGGCGCGGCGGGCTGGCTCGTCGTCGACCTCTGGTTCCCCGGCGGCCTCGTACTGGCCCTGCTGGCCCTGCTCGGGCTCTTCCTGGCGGGTCGTCTGGTCATCGGCAACGGGATCGGCGTGGGCGTACCCGTCATCGGCTGGTTCCTCGCCTATGTGTTGCTGGGCGCCCCGCGGCCCGAAGGGGACTTCCTGCTCAGTTCCACCGGAATCGGGATGTATGCCTACCTCCTCGGGGGCATCGTGATCGCTGTGATGTGCGCCACCCTGCGCGGCCCGGTCGAGCAACCGGTTTCGGCCGGGAGGCCCGGCAGGTGACGTGCCGTTGGGTGCTACACCGCGATGTGCGCCCGGGGTTGTGAAAGCGCCCGGCACGCCCCCTTTGCCCCATGCGCCGGTCCCCCCGGGGAATGCCATTGCCCCCGGTGGTCAGTTGCGCGCCGGCGGCGGCCAGTATGGTGGACGGGCCGCCGAGCTGCTCGCGCACGGCACGCGGGCGGCGGAGCCAACCGGGAGATCCTGCCTTGACTCGTGAAACCGACCGTTCGTCCTCCGGGCCCCAGGGCCTCGGTGGAGCCGCCTACCCGTCGGGTACACCGCCGTATGGAACCGGCCAGTACCCGTCCACGGACGCCGCGGGTAACGCCCCGGAGGAGAAGCCTGTGACCTCGAAGCCGTCCACGCCTGCCGCGGACTCCGACGGACCCAAGACCGAGACGACGCTGACGACGCGGATCCGGATCAACATCCCGGGTTCGCGGCCGATCCCGCCCGTGGTCGTCCGCAAGCCGGTCGGCGCCGGCGCCGGTGAGCCGGAGCAGCGCCCGCAGGCGCCCGCGGCGCCGGCCGCGCCCGCCGGTCCGTCCGCCGGTTCCGGTGCGCCCTTCGGCCGCGCGGCCGGGGCGCCCGCGCCGTCGCCGCAGGGGCCGCCGCCGGCCCCCGCCGCGCCCGAATCCGGCGCGGAACCGCCGAGCAACTGGTTCGCCCCGCGCAAGGCCGGTCCGGGCGACGCCCCGGAGCCCGGTCAGGGTCCGGCCGCCGGTCAGGGTCCCGGCCCGGCCCAGGGGCCCGGCCAGGGCCGCCCCGGGCTGCCCGCACGGCCCGGCCCGGTGGCCCGTACGAGCGGCCCCGGCGCCGGCTTCCCGCCCGGCGCGCCCGGTGCGCAGGCGCCCGCCGGCTACGGCGCCCAGTACCCGGCGGGCCCGCCCGCCCCGCCGGTCGACGGCTTCGGCGGCGGCTACCAGGGCGGCGCGCCCGGCGGCGTCCCGGCCCCGCCCCCGGCGCCCGGCTACGGCACGGGTCCCGCCGCGGCCCCGGCCGGCCCGACCAGTGGTCCCGTCCACGGCACCGGGCCCGTCGGGGGCCCGCCGCGGCTCGACGACGACACGGCCAACTTCGCCGCGCCGCGCTGGCCCGGCCCCGAGCTGAACGGCACCGGTGGCGCGGCCACCAGTGCCTTCCCGGTGGCCGACCCGCCGCCCCCGGCCGGTTTCACGCCGCCGCCCCCGGCGCCCGCTGCCGCGGACCCGCAGGGCAAGAACGGCAAGAAGGGCAAGAAGGGCAAGGCCGCGGCCCGGCCCGCCGGGTCCGCCGCCCCGGCGGCTTCCGCCAAGAAGGCCAAGAAGGGCCGCTCCAAGGTGGTCCTGCTCGGCGGCGCCCTCTTCGCCGTGGTCGGCATCGCCTACGGCGCCGGTCTGCTGCTCAACCACTCCGATGTGCCCAAGGGCACCACCGTCTTCGGCGTGGACATCACCGGTACCCGCGACGAGGCGGTGGCCAAGCTCCAGAGCACCTTCGGCCCCCGCAGCAACGCCCCGGTCAAGCTCACCGTCGGCGGCAAGCAGGTCGAGCTGAAGCCCGACAAGGCCGGGCTGACCCTCGACGCCCAGACCACCGTGCGCAACGCCGCCGGCAGCGACTACAACCCCGTCACCGTCATCGGCTCGCTGCTGGGACAGAAGCGGGTGGCCGAGCCGGTCATGCCCGTCGACGAGGAGAAGCTCCAGGTCGCCCTGGAGGAGCTGGCCGGCACCGCGGGGTCCGCCTCCGAGGGCACGATCAAGTTCGAGCCGAACAAGGTCGTGGCGGTCCCGGGCAAGGAGGGCACCTCCCTGGACGTGGACGCCTCCATCACCAAGGTGGTGGCGGCCTACCGCGACCAGGTCGGCACCGGCAAGGCCGCTCCGGTCGAGCTGCCGACCGCCAAGCGGGCGCCCGTCGTCAACCAGGCGGAGCTGGACCGGGCGATGAAGGAGTTCGCCGAACCCGCGATGTCGGGCAACGTCACCGTCAAGGCGGGCGACAAATCCGTCCCCTACGGCCCCGCCCGGTCGCTGCCCAAGATCCTGAGCATGACGGTGATCGACGGCAAGCTGGTCGACAAGTACGACCTCGAAGCGATCAAGGAACTGACCGGGACCCAGTTCGACGGGGTCCTGATCGCCCGCGGCAACGGCGACAAGACCGCCGTCACCCCGCAGGACATCGTCGGCGCCCTGCGCAAGGGACTGCGCGGCAAGACCGCCGCCGAGCGGACCGTCACGATCGACACCAACCCCAGCTGATCGCCGCGCCCCGCGGCGGGAACAGCGGGTCGCAGGCCCTGCCCGGAGCTCCGGGCAGGGCCTGCGCCGTTCCCGGCCCGCGCCGTCCATGACCCGCTCCGTCCGCGATCGCGCCGCCCCTGACCTGCACTGTCATGCCTTGTGCATGACATTTGTCAGTCCGGACGCACGACGGCGGACACTGCCGCCGGCGCCCCCGCCCGGGGGAGTCTTGCCCCATGACCTCGACCACTGCGAACACTGCGAAGACCACCGGGACCACCGTGGTGAGCTTCGAGAACGTGACCAAGAGCTACGGCGCGGTCCGCGCGGTCGACGGCCTCTCGCTGGAGCTGTACCCGGGCGAGACCGTCGCACTGCTGGGCCCGAACGGGGCGGGCAAGTCCTCCACCCTCGACCTCCTCCTGGGCCTGCGCCCGGCGGACACCGGCTCGGTCACGGTCTTCGGCGGCACCCCCGGGCAGGCCATCGCGGCCGGCCGGGTGGGCGCGATGCTCCAGAGCGGCGGCCTGATGGAGGAGGTCACCGTCCGCGAGCTGGTCACCCTCGGCTGCGCGCTGCACCCCCGGGCCCACCCGGTCGAGGAGGTGCTGACCCGGGCCGGCATCACCGCGATCGCCGACCGCAAGGTCAACAAGCTCTCCGGCGGCCAGGAGCAGCGGGTCCGCTTCGCCCTCGCCACGGCCGGTGCCAACGACCTGATCGTCCTGGACGAGCCGACGACCGGCATGGACGTCACCGCCCGCCAGTCCTTCTGGGCCACCATGCGCGAACAGGCCGACCAGGGACGTACGGTCCTCTTCGCCACGCACTACCTGGAAGAGGCCGACGCGATCGCCGACCGCGTCATCGTCCTGCACCGCGGCCGGATCCTCGCCGACGGCTCCGCCGCCGAGATCAAGGCCAAGGCGGGCGCGCGCAAGGTCTCCTTCGACCTCACCGAGCCCTTCGAGGAGGAGCGGCTGCGCGAGCTGCCGTTCCTGACCCGGCTCGACGTCCACGGCTCGACCGTCAAGCTCCAGTCGCGCGACGCCGACGCCACCGTGCACGCCGTCTACGGCCTGGGCCTCTACCCGCGCAACCTCGAAGTCGCCGGGCTGGGCCTGGAGCAGGCATTCATCGCCCTCACCGAGGCCGAGGAGGCCACCGCATCATGAAGACCCTCGTCAAGCTCGAAATCATCCGGGCCCTGCGCAACAAGAAGTACCTGTTCTTCACCGTGATCTACCCCGCGGCGCTCTTCCTGATGATCGGCGGGACCCAGAGCGGCACCGTCAAGGTCTACGGCACCGACCTGACGATGGCCGCCTTCTACATGGTGGCGATGGCCTCCTTCGGCGCCCTGACCGCCGTCCTGGTGGGCCAGAGCGAGATGATCGCCAAGGAGCGCGAGAAGGGCTGGGTCCGCCAGCTGCGGCTGACCGCCCTCCCCGGGCACGGCTACGTCCTCGGCAAGATCTCCAGTGCCGCGATCCTCTCGCTGCCCGCGATCGTGGTCGTCTTCCTGGTCGCCGCGATCGTCAAGGGCGTGCGGTTCGACGCCTGGCAGTGGGCCGCGCTCACCGCGGCCATCTGGGCCGGCAGCCTCGTCTTCGCCGCGCTCGGCGTGGCCATCGGCTACCTGGTCAGCGGCGACAGCGCCCGCCCCATCGTGATGATCGTCTACTTCGGCCTGTCCATCCTGGGCGGCCTGTGGATGCCCACCACGGTCTACCCGCAGTGGCTCCAGAACATCACCCAGTGGCTCCCCACCCGCGCCTACGCCGGACTCGGCCAGGCCATCGAACTGGGCGGCGCGCCGCACCTCAAGGACGTGGCGATCCTCGCCGTGTACTTCGTACTCTTCGCGGGCGGTGCCGCCTGGCTCTACCGCAAGGACACACTGAAGGCGTGAGCATGACCCGAACGAAGAAGGGACCGGCCGTCGCTCCACTGGAGAGCGACGGTCTCGACCGCATTGGGCAGCCCCCCGAGAACCGCCGCCAGATGGTCGTGAAGTCCCTCTGGGTCGGCATCTGGCTCTTCTACCTCAGCGCCCCGGTGACCGACCTGGTCAGCGGCGGCCACAGCTGGTACGCGGTGCTGCTCGGCTCCCTGGGCCTGGCCGCCTTCGTCGGCTGGTACCTGACCCTGGTCTTCCGCACGGTCCGACAGTTCGCCCAGCGCCGGGTGTTGATCTCGCTCGCGGTCATGTCCGCGCAGGCGGTCGTCCTGTCCCTGTGCCTGGGCCGGGAGTGGCTGGTCCTCTTCGTGTACGTCTCGGTCTCCTCCGGGGCCGCGCTGCCCGGCCGGCTCTCCCGCTGGGCCGTGCCCGCCGCGACCGTACTCCTGACGCTGACCTCGCTGGCCGTGCCCGCGGGCCGGGACTTCCTGGCGGGGCTGCTCGTGCCCGCCTTCCTGGGCGGCTTCGCGATGGTCGGCATCCGGCAGATGATCGCCACCACCGTCGAACTGCGCCAGGCGCGGGCCACGGTGGCGCAGCTCGCGGCCAACGAGGAGCGCCTGCGGATGGCGCGCGACCTGCACGACCTGCTCGGGCACTCGCTCTCCCTGATCACGCTCAAGAGCGAACTGGCCGGGCGGATGCTCCCGGAGCACCCCGACCGGGCCGCACAGCAGATCGCCGACATCGAGCAGGTCAGCCGGCAGGCGCTGACCGACGTGCGGGAAGCGGTCAGCGGCTACCGGCGGCCCACCCTGCCCGGCGAACTCGCCGGGGCCCGGACCGCGCTGACGGCGGCCGGCGTGGCCGCCGACCTGCCGGCCGCCGAACCCGAGGCGGAACTGCCCGAGGAGGCCGAGTCGGCGCTGGCCTACGCGCTGCGCGAAGCGGTCACCAACGTGGTGCGGCACAGCGGGGCCGCGCGGTGCACCATCAGACTGACCGTGCGCCAGACGCTGGCCGGACCCGTGATGGAGCTGACGGTCACCGACGACGGCAAGTGCGAACCCGGCGCGCCCGGCAACGGCCTGACCGGCCTGACGGAACGGCTGGTGGCGGCGGGCGGCACGCTGACCGCGGGCCCGGTGTCCACGACCGCCCACCGCGGCTTCCGGTTGGCCGCGCAGGTCCCTCTAGGATCGCCGTCATGACCTCAGCGCCGATCCGGATCCTGCTCGCCGAAGACCAGTCGATGGTGCGCGAGGCGCTCGCGGCGCTGCTCGGCCTGGAGCCGGACATCGAGGTCGTCGCCCAAGTCGCCCGCGGGGACCAGGTGCTGGCCGCGGCGAAGGCGCACGACGTGAACGTGGCCCTGCTGGACATCGAGATGCCGGGGTTGACCGGCATCGAGGCGGCGGCGCTGCTGCGGGACGGGGTGCCGGGGCTCAAGATCGTGATCCTGACGACCTTCGGTCGGCCGGGGTACCTGCGCGGGGCCATGGAGGCGGGGGCCTCGGCGTTCCTGGTCAAGGACGCGCCGGCCGCGCAACTGGCCGAAGCGGTACGGAAGGTGCTCGCGGGGGACCGGGTCATCGACCCCACGCTCGCGGCGGCGGCCCTGGCGGAAGGGGCGAACCCGCTGACGGACCGCGAGCGGGAGGTCCTGCGGGCGGCGGAGGATGGGGCGACGAACGCCGAACTGGCGGGCCGGTTGCACCTGTCCCAGGGCACTGTGCGCAACTATCTCTCGACGGCCATCCAAAAACTGGCGGCCCGCAACCGCCAGGAAGCGGTGAGCATCGCCCGCACGAAGGGCTGGCTGTAACCGGAACCCCCAGCGGGCCGGATGTGCCTCCGGCGGCGCCTCAAACGCCGGCGGGGCTGGATCTACCCCAGCCCCGCCGGCGTTTGAGGCGCGGGGTGCGGGGCGGAGCCCCGCGAGGGGCCACCGGGCCCCGGTCAGTTCAGGCGGGCTCGCGCAGCCACGGCTTCGGCTCGGATGCGGGCCGCGGCCTCCTTGTCTATCGCGTCCACGACCACCGCGTACCCCTCCAACTCCACCGCACCCTCCGTGTAGGAGCCCCGCTCCACCAACAGCCGCGCCCGCTCGTACCGCAGCGCCGCCGGATGCGAAGGCAGCAGCAGCGCCAGGTCCAGCGCCCACAGCGCCACCCCGGAGTGCTCGGGCCGGGTCGAGGCCCAGGCCCGGATGTTGTTCAGGATCCGCAGCACGATGTCCAGCGTCCGGGCCGCCAGCCGAGGCCCCTGCGCCAGCTCCGCCGGCCCGGCCCCCAGCGCGGCCCCGCTCGCGAAGGGGTCCGCCGTGACGCCTTCCTCGGGATCCCCGAAGCCGACCACGAAGTGCCCCGGCAGGGCCAGCCCGTACACCGGCGCACCGGCCCGCCGGGCCACCTCCAGCCACACCACCGACAACAGGATCGGCAGCCCGCGCCGCCGCCGCAGCACCTCGTGCAGCAGCGAGGACGACAGCCGGTCGTAATCGGCCGGGGTCCCGTGGAACGCCATCCGCCCGCCCAGCAGCTCCGTCACCGCCGAAGCCCAGGCCCGCGCCCCGCGCAGCCCGTAGGGCAGCAGCCCGGCCAGCCGGTCCAACTCGATCTGCGCCTCGTCGACGGCCCGCTGGTCCAGCGCGGGGTCCGCCTCGGCGGCCAGGTAGAGGCACAGCAGCGCGAGGTCGGGCCGCTCCGCCCGGGCCTCCGCCGCGAACTCCTCGCGGAACCCCATCACACCGCCCGGAAGTGGTGGTAGGAGTGGTGCGCCGCGAAGCCGAGGCGGTCGTACAGCGCGAGCGCCCCGGCGTTGTCGTCCTCCACCTGGAGCCACGCCGCCGACGCGCCCTCGTCCAGCGCGCGCCGGGCCAGCGCCGTCATCACCGCGGTGGCCAGCCCTTCCCGCCGGTGCGCGGGATCGACCTCCACCGCCGCGAAGGAGGCCCAGCGGCCGTCCACCACGCACCGCCCGATCGCCCGCCCCGGGACCTTCGCGAACCACACCGAGGGGCCCGCCGACAGCACCTGCCGCGCGACCGGCGCGAGGGCGCCCGTACGCCCGTACCGGCCCAGCCACTCCTCGTCGCACGCGCGGGTCAACTCCACGCCCAAGACGTCCGCGTCCAGGTCGCCGATCGGCGCGAGAGCCGCGATCCGCACCTGGGCGGAGACCTCGCGGACCCAGCCCAGCCGTTCCAGCTCCGCGCAGAGCAGCTCCTGGGTGCCGAGGGCGCCCGTCGCGGCCTGGACGTAGGCGGGAAGTCCGCGCCGCGCGTACCAGGCCGTCACCCGCGCGAGTGCTTCCTCGACCGGCATTCCCGGGTCACCCAGCGGGAGAACCGAGTTGGCCCGCCGGGTGAACCCGGCGGCCGCCCGCAGCGTCCACCCGCCCAGCGCCTCGCTCTCCAACGGCTGCCAGGCCCGCGCGGCGGAGCGGGACAGCTCCTCGAAAGTGGCCGAAGGACCCTTGCGGCGGGCCGGGGCGGGAGGCACGACCTTGCCCGCCACCAGCAAGGATTCCGCGATACGGACGCTCTTGCCGTTCTTTTGTGTGATCAGCAGCACACCACCGGTCCACGATGTGAGCACACCCAGGGTGTCCGTGAACGTGACAGACCCTCCCGATGCGGTCTCCACCCGTCGTACAGAGACCCGTTTGCCCACGTCAGCCTGGGTGATACGGATTTCCATCAGTGCGCCGGCAGTGATTTCCACAGCTGTCTCCGCCCCTCCTGTTCGGATCGTGCCCGGGAACGGAGATACTAGATGCGGGCATCGACGACGCCGCGCTCCCGCGCGATATGGAAGCCCTACCGAGGAGGAACGAGAGCGTGACCTACGTCATCGCGGAGCCTTGTGTCGACGTCAAGGACAAGGCATGCATCGAAGAGTGCCCCGTCGACTGCATCTACGAGGGCCAGCGGTCCTTGTACATCCACCCGGACGAATGCGTCGACTGTGGTGCGTGTGAGCCGGTCTGCCCGGTCGAGGCCATCTTCTACGAGGACGACACTCCGGAAGAGTGGAAGGACTACTACAAGGCGAACGTCGAGTTCTTCGACGAGCTCGGCTCGCCCGGTGGTGCCTCCAAGCTCGGCCTGATCGAGCGCGACCACTCCTTCATCGCCGCGCTGCCGCCCATGAACGGCGAGCACTGACCGTCTTAGGCGGGCGCGTCCCTCGGTCCCGTACGGCGAATGCGCCGCACGGGACCGAGGTGTTTTCCGAATCCGGTGCGCAGGGCGCGTTCGCGCACGCACCGGTACGCAGAGCACGCAGAGAGAGAGCAGAGACCACCGTGGCCGCAGTATCCGCTCGCCTTCCCGCTTTCCCCTGGGACAAGCTGGAGCCGTACAAGGCAACCGCCTCCGCGCACGCGGACGGCATCGTCGACCTGTCCGTCGGTACCCCCGTGGACCCGGTTCCGGACCTGGTCCAGCGCGCCCTGGTCGCGGCCGCCGACTCCCCGGGCTACCCGACCGTGTGGGGCACGGCCGCGTACCGCGACGCGATCACGGACTGGGTGCGGGGCCGCCTCGGCGCGAGCAACGCCGGGCACCGCAACGTGCTGCCGGTGGTCGGCTCCAAGGAGCTGGTGGCCTGGCTGCCGACCCAGCTGGGCCTGGGCGCGGGCGACAAGGTCGCCTACCCGCGGCTCGCGTACCCGACGTACGAGGTCGGCGCGCGGCTGTGCGGCGCCGAGCCGGTGGTCTACGACGACCCGACCGAGCTCGACCCGACCGGGCTGAAGCTGCTGTGGCTGAACTCGCCGTCCAACCCGACCGGGAAGGTCCTCGCCAAGGAGGAGCTGATCCGGATCGTGGCCTGGGCCCGCGAGCACGGGATCCTGATCTTCAGCGACGAGTGCTACCTGGAGCTGGGCTGGGACGCCGAGCCCGTCTCCGTGCTGGACGACGAGGTGAGCGGCGGCTCCTACGACGGCCTGGTGGCCGTCCACTCCCTCTCCAAGCGCTCCAACCTGGCCGGCTACCGGGCGGCCTTCATCGCCGGTGACGCCGCCGTCCTCGCCGAGCTGCTGGAGATCCGCAAGCACGGCGGGATGATGACGCCCACCCCGGTGCAGGCCGCGGCCGCGGTGGCGCTGGGCGACGACGCGCACGTGCGGGAGCAGCGCGAGCGCTACGCGGCCCGCCGCGAGGCGCTGCGCGCGGCCCTGGAGGCGCACGGCTTCCGGATCGAGCACAGCGAGGCCAGCCTCTACCTGTGGGCGACCCGCGACGAGCCCTGCTGGGAGACGGTCGCCTACCTCGCCGGACTCGGCGTGCTGGTCTGCCCCGGCGACTTCTACGGTGAGGCGGGCGCGAACTTCGTGCGCGTCGCGTTCACGGCGACGGACGAGCGGGTGGCGGCGGCGGTCAAGCGCCTCGGCTGAGGCCGCTGCCGGTGACCACCGCATTCGGTACGGCCCGAAGGGGCCGGGAGTTCGTGCTCCCGGCCCCTTCGGCGTTCCCGCGTCCCGCGTACGGGCGTCAGCCGCCGAGCGGCAGACCACCCAGCGGAAGGCCGCCCAGCGGCAGCGACTGGACGGGGGCGAGGGCGGCCGCCCCGGGCAGCCCGTCGGTCGGCAGGGCGGGGACGGGCGCCGGCAGCGGCGCGGCGGGCGCGTCGGCGGCGGGTGCGGCGGGCGCGGGCGCGGCGGCCGGGGCGGCGTCGGTGGGCAGGCCGCCCATCAGCTTGCCGGTGACCGCGTCCGTCGGCAGGCCGCTCTTGCCGGTGGCGCCGGCCACGGCGTGCCCGAGGCCCGCCGAGTCCAGGGCGGTCAGCGAACCCAGCTGGGGTGCGGACTCCAGGCCCACGGCGCTCGCCGAGCCGGCCGCGCCGACCACGGGCGCCGCTCCGGCTGCGAGCAGCAGTGCGGCACGGGCGATCCGGCGGGTCAGGGGGAGGGACATGGTGCTCCTAAGCGTCGTCGTGCGGGCTGAGTACGCCGTGCACAACTCCCTCGGGGGCGCCCTGAGTTGCGGAGCAGGTGGGTAAAGGCTTGGCAACGCGTCGTTTTATCGGCTTCGGTGACAAGCCCATCAGATGTGCGATGAGCTGGCCTTCTGCCCCCGCCGCGCACCGGCGTGCGCTGCTGCGTACCGGCCCCGTGCGGGTGACGTCCCGCACGGCTGACCGGGTGCGCGGATCGGCCGGCAACAGCCCGGCCGGTGGCCGGTTCGCGACATCAGTGGTTCAGCGGGTCAGCGGTTCAGCGGGGCGACGAAGATCCGCACGTCGTCCGGGCCCGCGTTGCGCGGGTCGCCGTCACCGGACTTGCCCGGCGGCTTGTCGATCCACCGCCCCTTGTTCTTGCCCGCGATCCACGCCTTGTCGCCGTACGAGACCCGTTGCACGCCGAGTTCGGCGGCGTGCGCCACCGTCCAGTTCGCGAGCTCCCAGCCGCGCCGCTGGTCGGCCGGGCCCTGGTAGTCCTTCCCCGAGACGGACATGGTGACCTCGGAGTCGTCGGCGGGCGCCCGCTGCGCGGCGACCCGGGAGGCGGGCGGGCCCGCCTTCGGTGCCAGCGCGTCCCCGAACACCTTCACCAGCTCCGCCTTGACCCGCGTCGCGTTCCCCGTGTCCTGCGGGAGCGGCCCGGAGCAGCTCAGGGCCCCCGGGGCGCGTCCGGTGAAGGCCGCCGCGAGCAGGGCGGCGTCCGGCTCGTGCTTCGCGTACGCGTCCGGGAAACCGCTGCGCTGCACCTTCTGCGCGGCCACCGTGAGCGGGAGGTCCGCGTAGTCGGGCACGTCCTCCTTGAGGCGGTCGTAGAAGATCCCGGCCGAGTAGACCGGGTCCATGATCTGCGCCGGGGCGCCCCACCCCTGCGAGGGCCGCTGCTGGAAGAGGCCCAGCGAATCCCGGTCCCCGTGGTCGAGGTTGCGCAGCGCGGACTCCTGCATGGCCGTTGCCATCGCGATCGTCACCGCCCGCTCCGGCATCTTCCTGGCCGAGCCGACCGCCGCGATCGTCGCCGCGTACCGGGCCTGTTCGAGGTTCATGGAGTACGAACCGCCCGTCTCCCCGCCGCCCGGCCCGGCGGCCACCACGGTGCAGTGCGGGGCGCCGTCGCCGCCCGTCGATTCGTTCTGGACGAGGTAGTAACCGGCGAGCCCGAGCAGCACGAGCAGCGCCGCGGCCAGCCTGTACGGGCGGCGGCGTCGGCGCGGTCGGGGAGCCGTCTGATGAGTCTCGGACACGCGGCCCACCGTACTTGAGCCGTTCGACTCGTCCATCGGCCGGACGGTCCGGCCTTCCGGTCGAGGTGGGGCATTAGGGTCGGAGCCATGTCCGAATCCGAGCTGGACCTCACCCTGGACGCTGCCGAGCTGACCGCCCGGCTCGTCGACATCCCTTCCGTGAGCGGCGACGAGAAGGTCCTCGCGGACCTCGTGGAGCTGGCCCTGCGACGCCTGCCGCACCTCACCGTCGACCGCTTCGGCAACAACGTCGTGGCCCGCACGCACCTCGGCCGCGCGGAGCGCGTGGTGCTCGCCGGGCACCTCGACACCGTGCCGATCGCCGACAACGTCCCCTCCCGGCTGGACGAGGACGGCGTCCTGTGGGGCTGCGGCACCACCGACATGAAGTCCGGGGTCGCCGTCCAACTGCGCATCGCGGCCACCGTGCCCGAGCCGAACCGGGACCTCACCTTCGTCTTCTACGACCAGGAGGAGGTCGCCGCCCACCTCAACGGCCTGGGCAAGGTCGCCGAGGCCCACCCGGACTGGCTGACCGGCGACTTCGCGGTCCTCCTGGAGCCTTCCGACGCGGAGGTCGAGGGCGGCTGCCAGGGCACCCTGCGGGTGATCCTGCACACGGCCGGCGAGCGCGCCCACTCCGCGCGCAGTTGGATGGGGTCCAACGCGATCCACGCGGTCGGGCCGATCCTCGCGAAGTTGGCGGCGTACGAGCCGCGCCGCCCGGTCATCGACGGCCTGGAGTTCCACGAGGGCCTCAACGCCGTACGGATCGAAGGCGGCGTCGCCAACAACGTGATCCCCGACACCGCCGCGGTGACGGTCAACTTCCGCTACGCCCCCGACCGCAGCGAGGCCGAGGCCCTCGCGCACGTCCGCGAGGTCTTCGCCGACTGCGAGATCGCGGAGTTCGTGGTGGACGACAGCTCCGGCGGGGCGCTGCCCGGTCTGTCGCATCCGGCGGCGGCCGCGTTCATGGCGGCGGTCGGCGGCCGGGCCATGCCGAAGTTCGGTTGGACGGACGTGTCGCGCTTCAGCGCGTTGGGCGTCCCGGCCGTCAACTACGGCCCGGGAGACGCGCTGCTGGCCCACAAGGTCGACGAACGGGTCGAGACGAAGGCGATCGCGCACTGCGAGGAGCGACTCCGCGCCTGGCTGACCTCCTGAATTCCGCTTCTCGTCACCTTTGTGCGCCTACCCTGATCCGAACGATCAGCAGGAGGGAGCACATCATGGGCAACCCTGAGGGCGGCCGGGGCAAGCCGGCGGAGCAACAGCTGGGTCCCGTACTGCGACGGCGCGACCAGGTCCAGGCGGGGAGTACGACCGACCAGCGGCTGCTGGACTCCGCGGGACCCTCCGAGTGGGTGCACACCGACCCCTGGCGGGTCCTGCGCATCCAGTCGGAGTTCATCGAGGGCTTCGGCACCCTGGCGGAGCTGCCGCCGGCGATCAGCGTGTTCGGCTCGGCCCGTACCCCGGCGGACTCGCCGGACTACGAGGCGGGCGTGGCCATCGGCCGGGCCCTCGTCGACGCGGGCTTCGCGGTCATCACCGGCGGCGGCCCGGGCGCGATGGAAGCCGCGAACAAGGGCGCCCGCGAGGGCAACGGGATCTCGGTCGGGCTCGGCATCGAGCTGCCCTTCGAGCAGGGGCTCAACCAGCACGTCGACCTCGGCCTGAACTTCCGGTACTTCTTCGTCCGCAAGACGATGTTCGTCAAGTACAGCCAGGGCTTCGTGGTCCTGCCGGGCGGCCTGGGCACGCTCGACGAGCTGTTCGAGGCGCTGACGCTGGTCCAGACGCAGAAGATCACCCGCTTCCCGATCGTGCTGTTCGGCACGGCCTACTGGAGCGGGCTGGTCGACTGGCTGAAGAACACGGTGGTCGCGCAGGGCAAGGCCTCGGAGAAGGACCTGTACCTCTTCCACGTCACGGACGACGTGGACGAGGCGATCGCCCTGGTGACGAAGGAAGTCGGGAAGTAGCGACCGGCGCGCGGGGCCCGGCCACCGAGGTCGTCCGGGCCCCGCGGCGACCGGTCCCGGCCGAGGCGGCGACCGGTCGCTCGCGAGGCGCCTCCGGTCCTACGCGAGGCCCCGGCGGGCGACGGCGGGCGGGCGGTGGCCCTGGATCGACGCCACCATCTCCAGGACCTGCCGGGTCTCCGCGACCTCGTGGACCCGGTAGACCTGCGCGCCCAGCCAGGCCGAGACGGCCGTCGTGGCGAGGGTGCCCAGCAGCCGCTCCTTGACCGGCCTGTCCAGGGTCTCGCCCACGAAGTCCTTGTTGGACAGCGACACCAGCACCGGCCAGCCGGTCCGCGCCATCTCCCCGAGGCGCCGCGTGGCCTCCAGCGAGTGGCGGGTGTTCTTGCCGAAGTCGTGGCCCGGGTCGATCATGATCGACTCGCGCGGTACGCCCAGTGCGACGGCCCGCTCCGCGAGCCCGACCGTCACGCGCAGGATGTCCGCCATCACGTCCTCGTAGGAGGTCCGGTGCGGCCGGGTCCGCGGCTCCACGCCGCCCGCGTGCGTGCAGACCAGCCCCGCGCCGTAGCGGGCCGCAACCTCCGCGAGCTTCGGGTCCACCCCGCCCCACGCGTCGTTCAGCAGGTCCGCGCCGGCCTCGCAGACGGCTTCGCCGACCTCGTGCCGCCAGGTGTCCACGCTGATCACCACATCCGGGTGGCGGCGCCGGACCTCGGCCACGAAGCCCACTGTGCGGCGGGCCTCCTCGGCCGCGTCCACGTGCTCGCCGGGGCCCGCCTTGACCCCGCCGATGTCGATGATCGCCGCGCCCTCGGCCACGGCCCGCTCGACGCGGTCGAGCGCGGGCCGGTCCTGGAAGGTGGCGCCCTGGTCGTAGAACGAGTCCGGGGTCCGGTTCACGATCGCCATGATCACGGGCTCGTGGGTGTCGAACTCGCGCCTGCCCAGTCGCAGCATCCCGTGTTTCCTCCTTCGGCGGCCCTCGCCGCCCCGCCAGCGACCTTAACCGCCGCGCGCGCATGGACGCGGCCGGCGCATGGCACGATCGACTCCGTGGCCGCAGTCTCTCAGGGGAGTTGCTCGTGTTCTGGTTCTTGCTGATCGCGCTGGTCGTGGTCGTCGCCGGAGTCACCCTCGCGGTGATCGGCGGCGGCGGCGAAGCGGTGCTGCCCGAGGTGGATCCGGAGATCGTCGCCGACGGCCTGCCGGAGACCCGACCGGTGGTGCGGGAGGACATCGACGCGCTGCGGCTGCCGGTGGCGCCCCGCGGGTACCGGATGGCCGAGGTGGACGACGTACTGACGCGCCTGGGCGCGGAACTGGCCGAGCGGGACGCGCGGATCGCGGAGCTGGAGGCGGCGCGGGTGGCCCCGGCGGCCGCGGCCGGGCCCGACCTGACCAAGGGCGACCGGTGACCCCGGCGCCGGGTGCCGCCGTCGCGGGGCCGGACGGCGGGCTGCGCTGCCCGTGGGCGCTGTCGACCGAGGACTACGTCGCCTACCACGACACGGAGTGGGGGCGGCCGGTCCACGGGGACGACGCGCTGTACGAGCGGCTCTGCCTGGAGGCCTTCCAGTCCGGGCTGTCCTGGCTGACGATCCTGCGGCGCCGGGAGGGGTTCCGGAAGGCCTTCGCGGACTTCGAGATCGCCAAGGTCGCGGAGTTCGGGGAGGCGGACGCGGAGCGGCTGCTGGCCGACCCGGGCATCATCCGGAACCGGGCGAAGATCGCGGCGACCCTGGCCAATGCGAAGGTCCTGGCCGGGTGGGGTGCGGGGGAGCTGGACGAGCTGATCTGGTCCCACGCCCCGGAGCGCCCCGCGGCGGCCCCCCGGAGCACCACCCAGGTCCCGGCGGTCACCCCGGAGTCCGTGGCCCTGGCGAAGGCCCTGAAGAAGGCGGGCATCCGCTTCGTCGGCCCGACCACGGCCTACGCCCTGATGCAGGCCTGCGGCCTGGTCAACGACCACCTGGCCACCTGCGTCTCCCGCAACCCCTGACGCCCCTGGCGGCCCGGGGCTGCCCCCGGGGCTGCCCCCGGGGCTGCCCCCGCGGCCGCCCACTTGGGCCCGCCGAATCCAGCCCCGCCGGACCCGATGGGGGTTCCGGCCCGCCGAATCCAGCCTCGCCGGCGAGGCTGGAGTGGCGCGCCCACCGGCATCGGGGGCGCCCCCGATGCCGGTGGGGCTGGAAGCGGGCCCGCGTCAGCGGCCCAGGTACTCCGGGGCCCGCTTCGCCAGGAACGCGGCGACGGCGATCCCGTGATCGGCGGACGCCCCGGCCCGGCTCTGGAGCTCGTCCTCCTTCTCCAGGGCCTCGGCCAGCCCGTGCGAGGCCCCGTACGCCAGGGACTCCTTCAGCGCCGCGTAGGCCACCGTCGGCCCCGAGGCCAGCGCCCGCGCCACCGCGGCGGCCTCCGCGGCCAGCGACTCGGCGGGCACGATCCGGTTCGCGATGCCGAGCTCGTACGCCTCCTGCGCCGGCACCGACCGGGGGAACAGCAGCAGGTCGGCGGCGCGCGACTGGCCGATCAGCCGCGGCAGGGTCCAGGAGACCCCGGAGTCGGCGGTCAGCGCGACCCCGGCGAAGGAGGTGTTGAAGGAGGCGGTGTCGGCCACCACCCGGAAGTCCGCGGCCAGCGCGAAGCCGAAGCCCGCCCCGGCGGCCACCCCGTTCACCCCGGCCACCACGGGCTTCGCCATGGTGGTGAGCGCCCGCACGATCGGGTTGTAGTGCTCCGAGACGGTGCTCATCGTGAGCGAGGAGCCCTTCTCGCGGTCCGCCGCCAGGAAGCCGACGTGCTCCTTGAGGTCCTGGCCGACGCAGAACGCCCGGCCGCCCGCCGCCGTCAGCAGGACGGCCCGTACCCCGGAGTCCTCCGCGGCGGCGAGGACGGAGTCCCGCAGCGCGACCTTGGCCTCGGTGTTCATCGCGTTCATCGCGTCGGGGCGGTTGATCGTGATCGTCGCGAGTCCGTCGGTCACTTCGTAGAGCACGCTGTCGGACATGGTGGGGATCCCCCTTCGTCGCGGGCAGAAGTCCCAGCATGGCGGACCGTACGGGCCACCGGGTATGTGATGTAGGTCAAACAAACCGGGTGCTCCGTGGGCCGGGCGAGGGCGAAGTATCGCAGGCGGATCGCCGAAATGAGTGGTTTTGGTCGAGCGCGTTGCACAAGCGTTCCCGGCTGATGTTGGTCATCGGGTCCTGACATGCGGGATAATGGCGGGAAGCAATGTGTTCGATGCCGGGTATTAGGCGCCTGAATGGGGCCGTCGGCTGACGATGAGCTGGATTCAGGAAGGGGAACGAGCATGGCGGCCATGAAGCCGCGGACGGGCGACGGCCCGCTCGAGGTCACCAAGGAGGGGCGGGGCATTGTCATGCGCGTTCCGCTTGAAGGCGGCGGTCGGCTTGTCGTCGAGCTGACCCCGGACGAGGCCGGCGCCCTCGGTGACGCCCTGAAGAAGGTCGTCGGCTGACGCGCCCGCGTTATCTGAGATATCAGGGTTCCGGTTCCTGATCTTCACCGCTGCCCCGCCCGTGGTCACCACGGGCGGGGCAGCGGCATGTCCGGACCCGGCCGTGCATGGGCTGCGGCGCGTGCGCGGCCGGTGCGCCCGGGTCCGCTCGGCTCCCTGGACCGCGGTCCGCTCAGCGGCGTACGGCGCACAGCAGGCCGTCGCCCACCGGCAGCAGCGCGGACTCCAGCGCGGGGCTCTCGCGGACCGTGCGCAGCAGCTCGCGCACCCGCAGCACCTCCACCGGCTGGGCCGAGGAGTCGACCGTACGGCCGTCCGAGAAGACTCCCTCGAAGCACACCAGCCCACCCGGTCGCAGCAGACGCAACGATTCAGCGAGGTAGTCGAGGGACTCGGCCGGGTCGCCGTCGCAGAAGACCAGGTCGTAGCCGCCGTCGGCGAGCCGCGGCAGGACGTCCAGGGCCCGGCCGGGGATGAAGCGCGCGCGGTTGCCCGCGAAGCCCGCGGCGCGGAAGGCCTGGCGGGCGAAGGCCTGCCGGTCCGGCTCGGGGTCCACGGTCGTCAGCACCCCGTCGGGGCGCAGTCCGTGGAGCAGGTGGATGCCGGAGACACCGGTGCCGGTGCCGATCTCCGCGACCGCCTTGGCGTCCGCGGTGGCGGCCAGCAGGCGCAGCGCGGCCCCGGTGCCGGGGGAGACCGAGCGCAAGCCCGCTTCCCTCGCCCGGTCGCGGGCCCACCGCAGAGCGTCGTCCTCGGCGACAAACGCGTCGGCGAACGCCCAGCTCGTCTGCCGGTTGCCGCTAATGACCCTCTCCTGTCCCCATAGTTGGCGCAACGGTGACTGTATCCGCTGACGTCGGGAACCCGCAGATGGGACCGGGCGTTGTGAGGGGAAGAGGCGGGATAGAGGGGACGGCGCCGGGCAGATCGCCGGTCAAGGACCTCGGACCCGTGCAAAGTTACTGCAAAAATGCTTATCCAGAGCTGACGGGAGGGGTGGCTATGGTAGGGGCTCCACTGGACACCACCAGAGCCGACAGGGGAGGTGCGGCTGCGCCTGTGGATCGTGGCGGCGTCATCAGACGTCTCTTCTGGTCGGCGGGTGAGCCGAAATCCGTGATCAACACTGCTGACCGTATCCACACCGCTGCCACCGCAACCACCGCAACCTTTGCCGCCGATGCGGGCTCCCAGGCGTGGACCCCTCCCTCCTGGGAGGAGATCGTCAGCACGCACAGTGCGCGGGTCTACCGGCTGGCGTACCGCCTGACGGGCAACCAGCACGATGCCGAGGACCTCACCCAAGAGGTCTTCGTCCGCGTCTTCCGTTCGCTGTCGACGTACACGCCCGGCACCTTCGAGGGCTGGCTGCACCGGATCACCACGAACCTCTTCCTGGACATGGTGCGCCGCAAGCAGCGCATCCGCTTCGACGCGCTCGCCGACGACGCCGCCGAGCGACTGCCCAGCCGCGAGCCCAACCCGCAGCAGGTGCTCCACGACACGCACTTCGACGCGGACGTCCAGCAGGCGCTGGACACCCTCGCGCCGGAGTTCCGCGCCGCCGTGGTGCTGTGCGACATCGAAGGTCTGTCGTACGAGGAGATCGCCGCCACCCTCGGCGTGAAGCTCGGCACCGTCCGCAGCCGGATCCACCGTGGCCGCTCGCACCTGCGCAAGGCGCTCAAGCACCGTTCCCCCGAGGCCCGGGCGGAGCAGCGTGCGCTGGCGGGTGTGGCCGTGGGCGCCCCGTTCGTGGGGGGAGAGGGCGGAGTGGAGTGAGCGGAGTCAGTCCGTCCGCAGCGGAACACCACCTGGGCGACCGGCTCGCCGCCCTGGTGGACGGGGAGCTGAGCCACGACGTGCGCGAGCGCGTCCTCGCCCATCTGGCGACCTGTGCCAGGTGCAAGGCCGAGGCCGACGCCCACCGTCGGCTGAAGACCCTCTTCGTCGAGAGCGCGCCGCCGCCGCTCTCCGCCGGGCTGCTCGCCCGGCTCCAGGGCCTGCCGGGAGGTGGATCCGACGGTCCCGCCGCCCCGCCCGGTCCGCCCGCCCCGACCACCCGTGCCGGCGCCACCGATCCCTTCGCCACCTTCGGGTACGCCTTCCAGGCGCCCCGCCCGCAAGAGGGCTTCCGGATCCACGAGGTGGGCCGCCCCCGCCGCCGGTTCGCCTTCGTCGCCGCGGGAGCCGTCTCGCTGGCCGCCCTCGCGCTCGGCGGCGCACTGCCGCTGGACCAGTTCGAGCCCAACGCCCGTGGTGAGGGCGGTGCCAGTGTCACCCCGGCCACCCAGCCGGGTGCCACCGGCGGCGCCCTGTCCGTGGTCGACGCGGTCATCAGGGACCGCCCCCGGCCCCCGGGCGCGAGCGCGACCCTCGGCCCCCGGCTGACGTCGGTGCTGGACCCCCCGGCGCCGCGTGCGACGCCGTTGCCGCCCGTGGCGCCGAGCCTGTCACCGCGCCCGGTGTCGCTCACCCGCTAGGAGGTGGCGCGCGCGGGGGTGACACCCCCGCCCGCCTCTGCCGTCCCGCGGGGCGACCTGGTTGAATCCTCGCCAGGTGCGCCCGGCGGGGCGCGCGCGAGGCACGCGGGGAGCGCTCATGTCCGACACCCACCCTCCGACCGATCCGGCTCCATCGCGGCCGGCCCCTCGGTGGTGGAGCCGCCCCGACGGGACCGGCGCGCAGGAGCACCGCGTACCGGGGCCCCGGACCGGCGGCGAGGAGCCGCGGGACACCGTGGCGGCGCCCCTCGCGGCAGCGGGGGCCGCCCCCGAGGACGTCACCGCCGCCGCGCCCGTGCCCCGCTACGACCCCTGGAGCACCGCCCCGTTCCAGCTGCCGGACGCGGGCCACGAGGGTCCGGGGATCCGGGTGCGGCACCTGGTGGCCCTGGCGGTGTGCAGCGCCCTGCTCGCCGGAGGCGTCGGCGCCTGGCTCGGCGTCCTGGCCGAACGGCAGAGCAGCACCCGGTTGGAGCTGCCCCAGGCCGGGGTGGAGCCCAAGGGCCGGGCCCCCGAGAGCGTTGCCGGCATCGCCGCGACCGCCCTGCCCGGCGTGGTCACCCTGCACGTCGCGGGCGGCGCGGGCAACGGGACCGGCACCGGCTTCGTGCTGGACGGGCAGGGCCACATCCTCACCAACAACCACGTCGTCGCGGACGCCCAGCGGATAACGGTCACCTTCAGCACCGGCGAGAGCGTGGGCGCCGAGGTGGTCGGCCGGGACGGCGGCTACGACCTCGCCGTGGTCAAGGTCGACGGGGTCCGCGGCCTGCGGCCCCTGGCCCTCGGCAATTCGGAGAACGTCAAGGTCGGCGACCCGGTGGTGGCCATCGGCGCACCCTTCGACCTGTCCAACACGGTCACCGCGGGCATCATCAGCGCCACCGGGCGGCCCATCACCGCGGGCGGGGACAAGGGGGACGGCAGCGACGTCAGCTACGTCGACGCCCTGCAGACCGACGCGCCCATCAACCCCGGCAACTCCGGCGGCCCGCTGCTCGACTCCCTGGGCCGGGTCATCGGCATCAACAGCGCGATCCGCGGCGCGGACCAGGACGCGAGCGAGAAGGACCCGGCGCGCCAGAGCGGCAGCATCGGTCTCGGCTTCGCCATCCCGGTCAACCAGGCGAAGCGGGTGGCCGAGGAGATCATCCGCACCGGCCGGGCGACCCACCCGGTCATCGGCGTCACGCTCGACATGAAGTACACCGGTGATGGTGCCCGGGTCGGGGACAAGGCGGCCGACGGCAAGCCGGCCGTCCCGGCGGGCAGCCCCGCCGCCCGCGCAGGGATCCTGTCCGGTGACGTGATCATCAAGGTGGACGGCCAGCGCGTGCACGGCGGGGACGAGCTGATCATCAAGGTGCGGGCCCACCGGCCGGGTGATCCGCTCGGCCTCACCGTGCTGCGCGGTGGCAAGGAGCGCACGCTGGAACTCGTACTGGGTTCGGCGAACAGTGGATGACCGGCAGGGGAAACGGGGAGCGAGGTGTCGGCCCGTGGAGCCGGCCGGGTACCGTTGTCCAGGCCCGCAGGATGACAGCCGAGGAGCGGCAACGTGTTCAACGACATAGGCGCACTCGAACTGGTCACCATCGTGGTGCTGGCCATCCTCATCTTCGGTCCGGAGAAGCTCCCGAAGGTGATCCAGGACGTGTCCGGGGTGATCCGCAAGATCCGTGCGTTCTCGGACAGTGCCAAGCAGGACATCCGCTCCGAACTGGGCCCGGAATTCAAGGACTTCGAGTTCGAGGACCTGAATCCGAAGACCTTCATCCGCAAGCAGCTCACCGAGAACGAGGACCTCAAGGAGATCCGGAGCAGCTTCGACCTGCGCAAGGAGCTCAACGACGTCACCGACGCCGTCAACAGCAAGGAAGCGGACCCCGTCCCCGGTGACGCCCCGGCCGCGCCGGCCGCCGGCGCCGCGCCCGCACCGGGCGGGCCCGACCTGGTGAAGCGGGCCGCGCCGCCCGCGCCGGAGCAGCGCGCCCCCTTCGACGCCGACGCCACCTGACCCGCCTGACACCTCGGCCTGCCGGGCGGCGCGGGGTCGGATGGCTATCCTCTCCATCTGTCCGGACGCCGACGCCCCAGGGAGGGGGTCCCCCCAGCACAGCAGGGGGGAGGGTCGTTCCGGGTCCCACGGAACGAGAGGCCGCACCGATGGAGACGACGAGCAGTAGTCGGGTAGGGGCGCAGCCCGCCGAGGCGCACACCGCGCCCGCCCCGGCCGCCCCGGAAGCCGCCGCCGAGGCGGCCGCCCAGGCCCCGCAGGCCGAGGCCGCCCCCGCACCCCCCACGCCCGTCCCCAGCGCCCGCCGGGCCGCCGAGGGCTACCTGCGGGCCTCCTTCCCCTGGTACGGGCTGGACGCGGCCTTCACCGGCCCCCGTTGGCTCATGCAGGTGGGCACGGCCGCCGACGGAACCGTCGAGCACGGCTCCACCGGCCACGGCGACGAGCCCTCGGCCCGCGGCGAGATCGCCACCGGCGAGAAGGAGCGCTTCGCGGTGGTCGTCACCGTCGCGAGCAACCCGTTGCGCCGCAGCGCCGACGGCACCGGCGTCCTGGAGGCCACCTCGGTCTCCTCCGCGGCCTGGCTGGCCGGCTCCGGGCTGCTGGCCTTCAGCTGGCCCGGCCAGATGGACCACACCCTGCGCAGCGACTGGCTCGACCAGCAGACCGAGGCCGCCTGGGAGCTGGCCGACGACCTCGGCGGCGAGGACTGGTCCACGCTCTCCCTGCCGGTCGACGGGGAGCCGACGCCCTTCCACTACCGCGAGTCGGAGTTCGGCTGGGTGCTGGCCGGCTCCACCCGTGACGGCATCCACCTGGGCGCCTACGGCCGCGGGATGAGCGCCTACGGGCTCGGCTTCTCCGTCATCGGCGACCTGGGCACGTACGCGTAGCGACGGCTGCCTCCGGCGGGTCCTCGATCGCCGGACGGGCTGATCCGGTTCCGGTGTCGGAGTCCGTGGGGCCCGGCCGCCCGGGTGCGTCCTCAGGCGCCGGACGGGCTGAAACCGGTCCCCTCGTCGGAGACGTTCCGCCCCGGCCCGGGGCCGTTCCAGCCCGTCCGGCGCCTGAGGACATCGCCGGGGTACGCGAGAGGGGGGGCCCCCCCCCCGGGGGGGCCCCCGCCCCCGCCCCCCCCCCCCCGGGCCCGCCGGGCGAGAAACTTTTTGGGGGGGGGGTGCCCCCCGCCAAGCCCCCCCCGGC